>JAJACG010000021.1 GCA_022601635.1 Chlamydiales bacterium
GCGAGAACGATACCTCGATAGAAAGATTGTCGGAAGATCTGGTGAGCGAGTTGTTCAGCGGCTCCTTAAGGAGATACGGAATAAGTACCTTGCTAGAGATTTCAGCAAGATTTCTATCGAGGGAAAGTTCGGAGCCGAATACCTAACCCCTTGCGGGTTAGTCGAGGCGAGAACGATACCTCGATAGAAAGATTGTCGGAAGATCTGGTGAGCGAGTTGTTCAGGGTCTCCTTACCGAACCCTCAATGGCAAGCTTCTGACTCGCTTTATCTACCTTTACACATTGCAAGATCAAGGCAGCTGTTTCTGCATCAATTATCTCACCTGAATTGGTTGTTAAACCAATGACACTAGGCTTCAACGCACTGCCGCCTTCCTGCCTATTTCGATACCGAGTTGCCGTATCGTGCAAGAAAAGTAATGTTTGCACATTGCAACGATGTAGAATGCTATAGATAACCTGAGCCTTCTCTTGGGGGATGCAGTATTTTCTCCGTTTCAAAAACGCAACTGTAACAGATTCGCTATCCCTAGGAACATCTAGCTCGTGGAAGCAATCACTATTTGGTAGTGCGCAAGGAGTGTATGAGAGAGACGGAATTAGCGAGATTGGATGTACACCAATACAGCAAGTTAGCTTATAATTAGCCTCGATAGGGTGATCTTGGCGACGCGGTTCTGACATTGGCTTAACAAGCAAAGCAATGCGGCGCCCCTGCTGCCTTGGCATGGCAGAAGCACTAGGCAATCGAGAAGGCTGTCCAGCTGGATACCCCAATCCTGGTGGAGGTCCCAAAACCGACTGACCCACTGCTGTTTGAACTCTTCTAGTTTGCTGCCCTAAGTTTCGCTGAGGTTGTCTGGCCAGCCCTGGGCGTCGTGGTATTGGTAGTCTCTCAGGGGCAATTTGATCATAAGGCATCGAGCAAGAAACAGGGTGATGAGATGTCATAACTCTACTTGGGCCGGATTGACCAGCAGGCGTTGACATTCTCGAAGGACCAATTTGACCAGCAGGCGTCTGAAATCTAGGCACTGCCATCGGTCCCTGGAATCTAGGTTGTGACCCATACGGCACTGCCATCGGTCCCTGGAATCTAGGTTGTGATCCATACGGCACTGCCATCGGTGGCTGAAGGCCAGCTGGTGGTCTATGTTGGGCTGCTCTTGGAATTCCCATCTGAGGTGCGCCTCTACCATGAGGCATAGCCTGTGTGGAATATCCCTGCTGAGCAATCGGCCCTGAGTAGCTAGAAGGAGG
This sequence comes from Chlamydiales bacterium, assembly GCA_022601635.1. Taxonomy (GTDB): domain Bacteria; phylum Chlamydiota; class Chlamydiia; order Chlamydiales; family JAAKFR01; genus JACKPM01. The sequence goes on from JAJACG010000021.1 coordinate 1,262, forward strand.
AGCAAATGTTGAGCCCGCATACCTAGGTGGATGCGCACCAGGCCCGTGAACTTGCCCGTGTGGTCCTGGATAAATCGGCGGTCCCGCTGGAGGGTTTACTGCCCTCCACTGGCCGCCTTGGGATGGCATAGCACAAGCTCGAGGAGGCAGCTGCCGAAAAATAGGGCGGACCACCTGTCCAACCTGACCTTGTGGCTGGCCAGAATAGGTGAGGTCGATTGCGGAATCTTGCTGCGGAATAAATGAAATAGGCTGTGTCATGCAAGAGATTGTAAAGAGCTCTTACTTTGAAATCAAACGGTAACCTTGCAATTTGACTCAATCAGATCATCCACATAGTTGATGTTGTAGTCATTCTTCTTGAATGCGCTGTTTTGCAACATAAACTTATGAAATGGAATCGTACTCTTCACACCACCAATATGAAACTCCTTCAACGCTCGCATCATCCGCGTAATCGCCTCTTCACGATCCTTACCCCGCACAATCAACTTTGCAATCATCGAATCATAGTATGGAGGAATCTTATAGTTGGCATAACAAGAACTATCAATCCTCACATGAGGACCACCCGGAGGTAAATAGTACTCCAAAGTACCCGGAGAGGGCGAAAAATTGGTGTCTGGATTCTCTGCATTAATCCTACATTGAATCACATGCCCCTCAAAATGAACATCCTTCTGCTTCAAGCTGAGCTTCTCACCCTGAGCAATGCGCAGCTGCTCACAAAGAAGATCAACACCTGTCAACTCCTCCGTAATCGTATGCTCTACCTGAATGCGGGTATTCATCTCCATAAAATAGAAATTCATATCCTTATCAAGCAAAAACTCAACAGTACCCGCAGAAAAATACTTCGCCTTACGCGCAATATTCACTGCCGCCTGACCAACTCTCTTGCGCATATCCGCAGTCAAAATTGGACTCGGCGCTTCCTCAATCAACTTCTGACGACGCCTCTGAATCGTACAGTCACGCTCTCCAAGATGGATGTAATTGCCATGCTGGTCACCCAAAACCTGCACCTCAATATGACGCGGATTGACAATCATCTTCTCCAAGTAAACATCAGGATTGTTAAAGCTCACCTCAGCCTCAGCACGCGCCGCAGAAAAAAGCCTCTTGAACTCCCCCTCGTTATGCGCAATGCGAATCCCCTTTCCACCACCACCAGCTACAGCCTTGATGAATACAGGAAAACCAATCTTCTTCACAACGCGCAAAGCGTCATCAAGATCCTTCACAATCCCCTTCGATCCAGGAATAACCGGACATTTAGCCGCACGCGCAATCGCCTTCGCCTCAGCCTTATCTCCCAGCTGAGCAATCGACTTAGCACTAGGCCCAATGAAGGTCAAACCACAACTCTCAACAATAGAAGCAAACTTGGGGTTCTCCGACAAAAAGCCATAACCAGGATGCACAGCATCCGCTCCTGTAATCTCACAGGCAGAGAGCAGGTTCGGTACTTTTAAATAGCTTTGAGCCGCCTGCGCTTTTCCAATGCAGACCGCCTCATCTGCAAAAAGCACATGCAACGCCTCACGGTCCGCCTCAGAATAGACAGCCACCGTCTGAAGACCCATATCATGGCAAGCACGGATGATCCGTACCGCAATCTCACCTCTGTTTGCGATCAATACTTTTTTCATTCTACCCGAAAGATTGCTGTTCCAAATTCCACAGGGTCGCCATTTTTCACCAAGATCTCCACAATCTTGCCGCGAACTCCCGCCTTAACCTCATTCATCACCTTCATCGCCTCAACAATGCAGACCACACTCTCAGGCTCCACCATATCGCCCACCTTCGCATAGGGCGCATCATCCGGAGAGGGCGCCGCATAAAATGTGCCCACAATCGGAGAAGTTACCTCTTTACCACTCTTCTTAGGAGCCGCCGCCGCCGCTGGCTCTGCTGCTACAGGAGCTGCCACTGGTGCTGCCATCACAGGAGCTGCGCAACCTCCGCGCTCAAGCTCTAGCTCAAAACCGCCCTTCTTAATCGCCAGCCTCGTCAACCCCCTCTTCTCCATCTTGCCAATCAGGTCATCAATTTCCTTAATATCCATCTATACCCTCTGTATGTACTCATTTGTGCGCGTGTCCACTTTGATCACATCACCCGCCTCAATAAATGGTGGCACCTCAACAGACGCCCCTGTCTCCAATACCGCCTGTTTCGACTGACCTCCACCCTCGGATTTAGCCACCATCAACTCCAAAAATTGCGGCAGCTCCACAGAAAAGACTCGCTCACCATAGAAAGTTGCCTCAAGTTCAACACCCTCCTTCAAGTAGTTGGCCTTATCACCCACCACATCAGGAGCAACTGCAACTTGATCCAAATTGCCTACATCCAAGAAACAGTAATCTTTACCTTCCAAATAGAGATACTCCAAACGACGCTCATCAAGCGTCACCTCTTCAACCTCTTGATCCATCTTAAAGTTACGCTCCACAACCTTCTCAGTCGCTAAGTTGCGTAACTTCACCTTCATAAAGGGAGGCCCCTTCGGCGCCGTCACCTTCACACATGACTCCACCCGAAACAGCTTCTTATCTACAGTCAGAATCATCCCCGGAGAGAGCTGACTCGTCGCTACCATCTTACTCACCAAAACCTCTCAATCGCTCTATTCCTTCACTCATCTGCTCCAACTGAAATAGATAGGTGCCTGAAACCAGAACATTGGCACCAGCATCTAGACACGCCTTCGCCGTCTTCTCATCCACGCCACCATCTACCTGAATCGGAAAATTCCTCTTTCCTCTCTTGTCCAGCTCCGCTCGCAAAAAACGCACCTTATCCAATACCTCATCATGAAAACTCTGACCACCAAATCCAGGTGGAACCGTCATCATCAAAAGCAAGTCACACAAATCCAAATAACGCAAAGCAAACTCAGGAGAGGTCTCAGGACAGAATGCGAGACCCGCCTGCACACCCGACTTGCGGATATACTTCAACGTCTCCTCAACCTCCTCAGTCGCCTCAAAATGGAAGGTGATCCGATCAGCACCACTCTCCACCAAACGCTCCACAAACTCAAAGGGAGTGTAGATCATAATATGCACATCCAAAAAGATCTCCGTAGAACGGTTGATCGCAGCAAGAGCTCTTGGACCTAGAGTTAAATTGGGCACAAAATGGCCATCCATGATGTCGACATGGATGCAATCCGCCCCAGCCTCCTCACAGCGCTTCGCCTCCTCACTAAGACGACCAAAATCGCCAGCAAAAATGGAGGGAGCTATGACAATATCTTCTTTTTTCATCGCAAGCGGTTATACATTCTTTGCACCCAAAAGTCAATATTTAGGGCGATTTGCAATCTATTGCGGGATAGGCTAGACTACATTGCTTAAAAGTTAAAAATTTAACCTGGTCGATCTGTAGAGATTTTATTCTCTCCATTGAAAGATCTCCAGCGCTATTAGCACAAAAAGCCCCCCCCTATTTTATGTCACCAAAAAGAGATCATTTTACTTCCCGTTTAGGCTACGTTCTTTCATTAATGGGTGTTGCAATTGGCGCCGGCAATGTCTGGCGCTTTTCCCGTATTGCCGCACAAAATGGCGGAGGCAGCTTCCTAATTCCCTGGGCTATCTTTCTCTTTTTCTGGTCCATTCCCCTAATCATGGCAGAGCTCGCTCTTGGAAACAAATTTCGTCGCGCACCCATTGGCACCATGGTCAGCTCAGCAGGACCAAGATATGCTTGGATGGGCGCCTTCATCGGACTTGTCACAACAGCCATCCTCTTTTACTATTCAGTTGTAGTTGGCTGGGGTTTTCGCTACTTCTTCTATAGCGTAACCGGACAGCTCGCTGCTACAACCGACCACACAGCCTTGTGGAACAGCTACTCCGGTAGCCTGCAACCCATCTGGTTCCACTTGAGCGCCATCTTATTTGGTTGCTACGTTATCTACCGCGGCATCTCCCACGGCATTGAGAAGACCAACAAAGTCTTGATCCCAGCATTACTCTTGATGCTCGCGGTCATCTTTGTGCGCGCCATCACTCTGCCTGGTGCCTGGAAAGGTATTTCCTGGTTCTTCACACCCCACCTTGCCGACCTTTTCAACTACAAAGTGTGGCTAGAAGCATTGACTCAAAACGCTTGGGATACAGGTGCTGGCTGGGGACTATTGCTCGTCTATGCTGGCTATGCACGCAAAAAGGAGAGCATCACCGTCAACAGCTGTCTCACAGCCTTTGCCAACAATTTCATCTCGCTCGTCATGGGCGTCATCATCTTTTCTACCGTTTTTGCTCTGGAGAGCTCCTCAGGGATTGAGCAGATGATCTCGGGTGAGGGCAGCACCAACACCGGCATCACCTTCATCTACCTCCCCAAACTCTTCAATGCGCTGCCTGGCAACGCCGCTACCCACTCTCTTTTTGCCGCCATCTTCTTCCTAGCTTTTGCCTTTGCAGCACTCAGTTCCATGATCTCAATGCTACAGCTGACCGCCCAATCCTTTCAGGAATTAGGTCTTAAAAAAAATAATTCTATCTGGATAACAGGCCTTCTTGCCCTCTTCCTAGGGACCCCCTCTGCCATCTCCATGGCCTATTTCAACAATCAAGATAGCGTCTGGAGCCTCGGCCTTATCCTCAACGGCCTCTTCCTCGCTTTCGGAGTAATCCGCTACGGCGTCAATCGCTTCCGCAAGGAGGTGATCAATAGCGTCCCTGGAGACTTCAAAATGGGCCGCGGCTACAATTTCGTCCTAGGAGCCCTCATCCCCATCCAGGGGATCATCCTGATTGGCTGGTACATCTACAAGAGCCTCCAGGTGGCCAGCTGGTGGGACCCCTTTGCCATCTTCTCTCTGGGAACCATCCTCTTCCAGTGGGGTATTGGCCTCACCTGCTTCCTCCTGCTCAATAAGAAAATAGCTAAGCGCTACCTTTCGCCTTAAACAAAATTCATCTCTTCTTTATACTATCTAAGCTTTTGTCTGCTAGAATGATAGAAAACAATTGAGAGGAAGAGATGGCCGCACCTACCCCAGATTCTCGACGACCTTCAGTAGCTCCAATGGGAGCTACGCCTGCTGCTAGGCAGAGGGCGTCAAGAGCCAGCTTTAGGCCATCAGAGCTACCTCCGGGCTTTGTGATGTCAGAAAAGGGCTTTGCCCACCTCTTTTTGGATGGTCGCATCCGAAATTCGGGTCTTGAGGGGATGACATTTCCTGAATCTGTTCTGCAGACAGCAGCTCTTCTACAATCTCTAAATTCTACAGACCTCGATACCTCTCAACTCTCAGAAGATATTCTGCAAGCAGCTGTTGAGCTCCTAGCTCAGATACCAAGAGAGGAAGAGGAGGATCGGTTTGATAACTGGGGCGCTCCCAAGCGTGTGGATCCGGCACCACTGGCTGCCAGGTATAGAGCGAAAATCGAAGCTATGAGAGTTGGTGAGGAGCTCTTCGTACCGATGGCATGGATAACAGATAAGGGTGGCCATATGATGCTGGGTCTTTTGAAGAAAACTGAGAGAGGTTTTGACTTTACCCATATCAATACAGGCGCTGGCTTGCACTACCACGACTCCAAAAGAGATGGAAAAAAGAAGCGCAACTCTCCTTATCTCTACTTCAAAGATATTCCTGCCACCGCTCTTTTTCGCGCAGGTAGCAATACTTGGCTTGAGTCCCTATTTGATGTGCAGCTCAACGCGCAGCCAAAGGATTTTGATGCTGATGTCTACTACAACAGCATATTAGCCCCACTATGGACCTACAAGGCAGCACTTCCAGAGGACATGGCTCACTTCATCACGCCTCAACGAGATGGTACCTGCGCTTGGAAGAGTATGATGGCCTACCTGCGCCTCAAACTTGGAGCGAAGGCTTACAAAACTCTTCACTGCCAAATGCGATGGAACGTACTTGCTGCTGCAGAAAGCGGTAATCCGGCGCTTGCTGCTATTCCACCTAAGCTGATACGTCCAGCAATCGAGGTCTTTGCCAAAGAGGTGCACAAAAAGTGGAAAAGCGGGCTTCTCACAATCGATGAGGCGCAAAGAGCGTCAGAGCTCATTGCCAATTTAAAGAAAAAGTTTCAAGAGCCTCACCTCGAAAGAGGGCAACGTGAGCAAATCCAACCGTCGTACTGGCAACAGGATTCAGTCCAAATTGAAAAGGAGGAGTGCGAAGCACCCCGTCTATTTACAATTCCAGTGACAAGTGAGATTGCAGCTCGCCCCCCAGCAGAAGCGACACCAGCCCTCTATCGAGAAGAGCCTGGAGATGTGCTCGCATTTGCTGGACAGCTACAGCAGCTGCACGCAAGAGCAAAAGAGATGATCTTAGATCATCAGGGTCGGGAGGTTGCGCTGCAGATGATTGCCGACTTTGTTCGGAAGATCCCAATTGACTCGCATTACTTCAACAGGCTTTCTCCCCAACAGCGTAAGAGCTGCTTAAAAACGCTCTCTGAGCTGTTCCTCTTTTATCAGGAAAACTCAACTGCTCATGAGTTGGTTACCTCACCCAAAGAGATTGTAACAGCCTATACACTCTATCTCTGCTCATACCAACTGGCGCAACTCATCGATCCACTCGCATTTGAAGACTATGTTCCTAGCCTTGAGATTTGGAAGGACTTTGAGCGTTCAGAGGCGTTTGAACTTTTAGACCTCTCGTTGAAAGAGCGCCTAGAAGAGCTCTATCAAATTGTGCAAAGAGATAGAGCCACTCTAAATCACAATACCCACAAGGCCGCTTTAGATTTTACAGAATGCACTATCCAAACCCCATCCAATGATGACTCTTGTAATGAGCTGAAATTCTATAAGAAGTTTTTAGACAGAAATAAGCCGCTAGCAGAAAGGCTTAGTGACTTGTTAAAACATGAGTATTCTGATGCAACAGAACAAGCGCGCGCCGAGGCAGCTCTTGCCGGAGGTAAGCTGCATACGATCGAGGCTGATCATTGGCTCTATCACTTCCAGACCTGCTCTCAACTGCTTAGAGGATTTCACGATATCACACCTCTAGATTTCCGTGCTGAAGTGGATGAAGATGAAGAGGCTACTGAAGCAAGAGAGAGGCCTTTGCAGTACCCAAAACAAATAACCAACAATCTCAATGACTCCACTAAAATAGCCGTCAATCCTAAGACTACATACACCTCAAATAGACTCTGCAAAGGCCTATGGCCTGAGAGTGAAGGAATATATGGAACACCTATATATGAGGTGAAGAGGAATCAAGCTCTACATCGTCAGCTGGAAGAAGCTAGTGAGTTCGATTCGCTCTCGGCTGCCCGAAGTGCGCATATCGTGACTGATTCACATTCATCGATCTATAGGCAAGTAGCGCTGAGTGGAGTCGAACGCTCTCTTCAACCACTAAACCTTTTGAGCCTCGTGACCTCACATAGCTTCCTCTTTAACAAGAGAGAGATGCAGAGCCTATTTTGGCAGCAGCTGTTCAAATCAGCTTATGCAGAAGATCAAGAGTACGCGGTTTTGGATTTAAAGCGACTTCTAACTGAAAACCCCCTTCTTCTGGAATATCTATCCAGCTTTGTACGAGAGGGTCTGCGCAGCTGCATCGACTTGCAACCGCAAGAGAGACCACAGGTAGAGACGGCTCTCTTTTTCATCAGAGTAGCAACTGAGATCGGCTACCATCTGCCAGATGAACACAATGAAGGTCACTGGGAGCTGATTGAAACTTGTAAGAGGCAGATTCAGAAGTTAGCAGAGTGCCCAACACTTGAAGAGAGCGCATATGGATTGATCCATCTGCACAAGCTCCATTTGGAGCTGATGCTGCATGAGTGTGAGCGAGAAGAGCACTCTATAGATGAGATTGCGATCTCATGGATAGCGACACAATCGATCCAACAGCTGCCTGAGCAGCGCCAAATCTTCTTAGAGCGACTCGTACATAGTCGTCTCTATCCTCTTCTACTTAAGTGGGAGTTAGACGAGACCTACGACTGGAGCGCGGCAGCAACAGCTGCATTCACAAAGCTGGGGCTTACAGTTGGCAGCGACTCTGTCTGGACAAAAGAGCGCGGCACCCTTTCGCTTAGATGTGGAGATCTCAATATTCAACTCTTCAACGGCCATATTTTTGAAAAGGGCACACTGCTCTCACGCTGCAGGCCAGATATCGATTTCCGTAATTCTCACTATCAGGTGCTCTTTGGTGAAGAGCGCTTTTTCTTCTTCAAGCAAGGTGAGACCACCTACATTTTTGATCACCCTAAACAGGGGCGCATGCGCCTTTTGATTGGTGAATATTCTTCAATTACCGTTCACCACATGATCGATGGAAAGTGGTATGAACACGTCACGGTAGAGGGCATCAATCGATCTGAAAGAGCGCTACCTGGAACATTAATTCAAAATAGACACCATTGGCTCTCACTGGAAGATGAGGACAAAAAACTCATGATATCGACAAAAGAGCGATGGAATGAGCCGATTGCTACACTGTCAGAGCAAGAGCCGATTGCCCTTAGAGCCGACATGTATGTGACAGAAGGACAGAGAGGATCTCTCTTCTCAGTTCTTGAAACGACGAAGTTTCATGAAGAGTGCTATGATAGAAGAAGTGGTGAGTTGCGCCACATCAATCTCCCAAATTGCCGCAATAGGGCAGGCAAAGAGCTCCGGTTTCATAAGAGTGGCGCCTCCTTTTCTTGGGGAAGTGATCAGCGCTACTTGATTGATCGCAATGTAGATAGGGATCTTCTTTGCACAATTCAATATCTCACTATGACCCACAAAGAGAGCGGCAAGAGGAAGCTACTAGTTCCAGCAGCCCCGCTTGACGCCAGATGTACCTCTGCCTTCGATGGCAAGGGAAACCTCCAAATTGAAGAGATGATGCGCAATTGGAATGGCCCTCCAAATCTGCGCACGATCTTAGAATACAACCTCGATCCTCAAGGCAACCTACATGCACAAAGTGTAGAAGGCACTCTCTTTTTGGCCTACCTCAGACTCCATGAACGCAAATATGAGGAAGCATTCCAACTGCTAACAGAAGTTTCTGAGATTGACAACCACTCAAAGCTACTTGAAGAGATCTGCAACTGGATTCTCGGCTACGGCGAGGGACACAAGCAGCGCAATGCGATCGTTCACGCCTTTAGATTGAAGGTGGCTACACTTCAAAGCAGAATGACAAACTCTCCACCACAAATAATTAGTGTCTACGAGGACTACCTCAACCAGCTTAGCGCTGTTCCCTCCCACTTCCGGTTGACCAGAAATGAGGAGAGGGCACTTTTGGCAGGTATGGATGGTGCTTTGGCAGGTCGAAATGCGGAGATCGAAAAGGAAGCTCTTGAGCCATCTATCTCTGAGAGCAAAGGATATCTGGTTACCCCAACTCTTGAGAAAATAGACGCATGGAATAAATTAGGAATATACCTCTGGAGCGTGCGGTGTATTGAAGAGCTGCAAACAGACGAGCTCAAATTTACAGAGGTAGAGCAAAACTCTTCCGAATTTTTCTTCAGGGCGTGGAAGGTTATCATAGAGAACCAACAAGAAAAGAAAGCAGAGTTGATCAGCGCATTGCAAAAAGAGCTAGCAATGCGCCATTTTCGCAAAACAAGCAACCATCTATTTCCTAATACAGAGGCGATCAACTTTCTCCTCTTTTTTGCTCTACAAGAGAGTTTGGAAGGGGCTCCCGAAGCCGCCTACCCAGCTGGAAATGAGGATTCTACCCTCCAACAAGAAGTGAGCGGCTGGTTTCAGGAATGGCTACAGTATGGGAAGACTCTAAGATGTGAGAAAGTGGTGATTCTTCGAAATCGGATGCAAGCTGCAATTGAAGCTCCAGCAGAGGAGCGAGGCCGCCATGTCGAGGAGCGAAAAATTGCAGCTGCCCAAGTCGCAGATCAAAATGCACCTACCTTTGCCACTCTAGCCGGTAAGCTAGAAGCTGCAACACCTTTAGAGATAGAGGTGGAAGCTCTACCTGTAACTCCAACCAACGTAAAATCTCCTGATGAATACAGCGCTTCCATCGCAAGAGAGCTTACAGCTGTACAAAAAGACTATGATGCTGGCGCTGATCTGCTAAGAAAGAGAAAAACCTATGCGATTTCAGCTCCCGATCTAACAGACTTAAAGAGGAGGACAACTACTCTTCGAGACACTCTTAAAAGGAGTTGCTCAAAGCTCGAAAAGGATATTCTTACACTGGCTAACAAGCTACCTGAAAATAGAGAGCAGCGTCTGCATAGAGAGCTCGATCTGGCACAGAATCGCATTCGCAAACTCACAATTTGGGATCTGGAAAAACTCTATATGCTTCGAAAAGGTAGTGCATTTACTGAGGCAAATTCAGCGCTCACCCCTGAAGATAGCGAGCACCTCTCTCAATTGATGGCAAACTGGGAGGTGGAGCAAATCAACCTCTCGCGCACTCATGAAGCTCTAAAAAAGGTGGGGGAGATTGAAAACTGTCCTCAGACTGACAATGGAAGAGAGCTACGTAAAGTTCTATGCGCCAAGCTGCACGCCATTCTTAGCATCGACCTATCTTCATTTGATGAGGAAGAGAGAACTAACTACCTGATCTTTAACAGAGTCACTGGCAAGCATCCCCGAAGTGATCAGCGTGCCAATATCAATAAACTGGCGCCTCTTGGAGAGCCATGCGTCTTGAACATGATTATGGGAGCTGGAAAGACCGCAGTCATCGCACCGCTATGGGCAAAGAGAACGGCAGATAGTGGCAAACTCCCTGTTTTGCTTGTAGATGGTTCACAATATGATACGGTGGCCCACGCTCTGAAGAAGTCGCAAAAAAGCTGTTTTGGTCAGGAGGTGTGTACCATCTCCTTCCTACGACAAGATCTGACGCAAGAACGTTTAGCACAGATCGATATGAAGCTTGCTGAGATCCATGAGAGCGGCTCTCTGCTCGTTATGAAGCCTCAGATGGTCCAGCTCTTAGATTTGGAGCGCTTTTTAGCCCTACAAACACTCAGCCTACAGGCAGATGAGGAGATGAAAGAGGCGCTACAAATACGCATTCAGACACTCAACTCCATTTTGAAGAAGTTCAAGCAAGCCGCCGCTTTGGGTGATGAGATCGATCTACTTCTGCGCAGTGATAAAGAGGTGACACTACCGGTTGGAGCGGTACAGCATATTGCTCCCGAAAAGGTCGCTTTGGGCCGCACACTGCTTGAGCATCTGGTCTCCAATAGAATCATGATTGAGGGCCAAACTCTTCGAGACTATGTGGGTCTTGCAGAGAAGAGGCAGACGCAGCTGACAGAAGAGGATTGGAAGAAGATCATCCCGCTGCTTGCCAAAGAGCTGTTCCAATCACAGCTTCTGAGGTTGAAGAAGCTGCCAGAGCTTGAGGCTGATTTTATCAAGTTTGTTTCAGGAGAGCCTGTTGATGAAACAAGCGCTTTTTGGCTGAAGGTTAATCAGATGCATGAAGCCGAGGATCCCGCTGATCAGATGGCAGCTGAGCTGATCTCAATGGCAAAGCATCTATGCAAACAGATCATTCCTGCCGCTTTTAGGCAGACTGGAGGGCGAAACTTTGGTCGCTGGAGAAATCTAGGGCAGCCAGAGGCTAAGCCAGGTATGGCGATTCCCTACCTGGCAGCAGATACGCCAGCTTTGACTGAGTTTGCCTACCACTATGAGGCGCTGATCAAACACTTCATGCTGGCTGCTCAAGTGGGAGTTGAAGAGTGTCAGGTTGAGTATGTGGCTCAGATGTTTGAAGCGATGGCCTACCAGCAGATGCAGGATTCTGATGAGCAGTTTCATGAAACAGCTGAAGCGATCTCTTTCTTTGACATGACCGGAGTCCAACTGCTTAACATTAGAAATGAAGGAGCGCTCAAAAGAGCCACTGATCAAATCAATTCATCGCGAGAAAATCGCATCGCATTTGAGACAGAGACGGCCAACCTCTATGCCGCCTACCATGCAGCGCGCCTAACAAGTACGCAGCAGAGTTTGACCAATCTCTTTGGTCAGGTTTCAGGAATGACCGGAACGCCTTGGAATAGCGGCGGCTATAAGCCTGAGATGGCTGACAATCTACACCTTGATGAGGGAACTCAGGGCGCGATTATTCGCTCCATCATCGATCGATCTGAGAAGACTGAGGTTCTGCCGCTAGATGCCTCAAACATTGAAGAAGAGCTTGCAAAGTTTTATGACGAAACAAGTGGCAAGTTTGCTGATGGCATCTTTGATTCCGCTGCTATCTTCAGTAAGGGAGGTTTGACCAACCGTCAGGTTGCAGAGGCGATCTTGAAGTTCCTCAATAGTAAAGAGCATGATGGCGAATCTCTTCGCCAAAGAGCTGTACTCTTTTTTGACAAGCCAGAGGGTGGGCAGCAGGCTAACCAGTTTACAGCACTGATCCGTATTGAGGGATCAGATGAATACAAAGTGGTAGCGCTTGATAGTACAGACAGGGGTGAGATTGAAAAGGCGGGACTCAACTCTCCTGAAGAGTATGTCATCTTCCTTCCAGAGAGACAGACAACGGGAACCGACATCCCGATGTCTCTTCTTGCCAACGCCTATGTCACCTTTGATGAGACGATGACGCTGCGTACACTATTACAAACAATTATGCGTGAGCGTGACTTCCTCAACCAGCAGCGCACGCACTTTGTCTTTTCTCCCTCATTGCTCGCGAAGATGGAGGCCACTTGTGGAAACACTCCAAGCGAGCTGATCAAGCAGCTCCTGATGATGGCCATTGCCAATGAGGCGCGTGAAAAGGCGGACTCGCAGCTTCGCGCCTACAAGCAGATGTTTGATGAGGTCTTCCTCCAGAAGATGCGCGATCACCTAGAGTCGGAGAATTGGGACAATCTAGAGGAGGCTCTTAGAGTCTATCGCCCCTTCCTCTTCCCAGAGAATAGCGACCAGCTCTTCAATCAATTCTTCGGCAATGAAGAGGATGTGGATACACTGGAATACCTAGGAATTTTGGTTGAATCGATGATAGGGAAGTTTGAAAATGCTGTCAGACTATCTGGACGGCCCTTCTTACGTCGGGATCTTGATGATATTAAAGAGAAATTAGATGTGATTCTTCGTAGAGCTGAAGCAAATAGAGAGAGTTTCCCGACAAAACAGAGCTTGATTCGCGACAAGGTGGATGCACCTGAGCTGATGTTCAGGGGTGAGCAGCTGCAAGAGAGATTGGTCGAGCAGGATGTGGAACAGCAGACAGAGCTGGAGCTAGACCAGCTTCTGGAGCAAGATCTAAATGCAATGACGAAACCTGACTATCTATCTGAAAGAAATGAGAGTGAGTGGTATAAGAAACGAAACGCTCTTATAAATATTGCTGAATACTCTGGAAGTCAGGATCTTGGTGAGGCTATTTCCAAAACTCCTCATGACATAGGTGACCGTTATCAGCGTTTTGCCCCACTGTTTCGAGGGCTTAATGTTACAGCCAACTACCATCAAAGCTCCCGTATAGTTCTTCCCTGCTTTCATCCCTACTACCGAACTCCCGATCAGGTACTTATTGTCGAGCAGCTTGGTCGATACAGCGCCTACTTCCTTTCAAAAAAGGAGGCAGCGGCAATTGCGCAGCAGCTTAAAGGGGCCTATAAAAGAGGAGAGCAGCAAAATATCTGGCTCCTCTCTCCAGATATGAAACAGTTCGCACCCAATCCAATAGAGCTTCCTATTGAGTCAAACGAGCAGCTGCGCGATCTTGTTATTAAAATAAACATCTTTGCGGGTCGAATCACTCCACTTGAAAAGATGCGCCTACTTTCTGATGCGGAGTCCTTCTTGGAGCAGCATCCTGTCATTGGAGCCGACTTCTTGACAATGCGCTGCAGTTTCCACGCTGGTGAGAAGCAGGCGCTGGTCAAAAGCGGCCTTCTTGGATCTGCTTCAACTGCAAGCCACACCTTTGTCTCTGTTGCAAGAGCGGAGAAGGAGCTGCTCGCTAATATTGATCCTGAGCAGGTCAAAGAGCTTGATGGAGCGCATGTACGCAGGATCAACAACATCAGGCTACTCCCCCATCTGACTCCTGCGCAGATTCCATTCATCAAAAGGAAGTTCGTTCGAGAGCTTAAAAAGAGAGAGCAGATTCAGGCGATCGCTCCAGATTTTGTGAATGAATGCCTTCCATCTCAAGTGGAGCATCTAACAAAGGTTCAGCTGCGAAATCTGAGTAAAAAGGAATTGATTGAACAGATCCCAGCAAGAAGACTTGAAGAGTTTACTGAAACGCCTCCAAAGGCATTCATTTCAAACCTCTCTGCTGCACAGATCAGATATTTGCCACCTGGCAGTGAGGCATGGGTGGAACATATCAAACCGGAGCTTTTGTGCTTCCTCCCATGCGACCTAGTTGACGCTGTTCATCCCACTCTCTGCCACCTGCTTGATCCAGACACCCAATTCTTACAACTAACTCCCGCTCAGGCGCTTGGCATCAAAGACCCCGAACTGATCAAAAAGATCTCCGAGAGGGTGATCAATTCCATCGAAGAGCAACCCGAAGATGAGTGGATTGCCGCTCTAGATATGATGCAGGTGCGCAAGATGGACAAACCTGCTTGGTTGGCTCATGTCAATCCAGACCATATTCAATATATAAAAAAGGGGCGCATTCCAGCTATTCCAAAAGAGAGAATCAACTATCTTGAGCCGCATCTAATTCAGTACATTACTTCCACTCAAGCTTTCCATCTAAATAGAGATGATCTTATTGAAAGACTGAACAGAGAACAGATTCAAGGTGTGGAGGGTATCCCCGAATGGGTCGGCCAGCTATCTGGTGACCAGGTGCAATTTATCAACAATATCGAGTGGGTCGAACATGTATGTCCAGAACACCTGCATCAATTGAGCATCCCAATGAAGCTGGTGCTTTATCGCGCGCACCCAACTGATGAGGTGCTAAAAAGCCAGATAGCTAGCTGTGAAGATGAAGCTCTAGTAGAACTATTTGAGGATGAGGAATTAGAAGGGCTGCTACATCCAAACTTAGTCTGTAAACTAACGGCTAAACGATGCCAATCTCTAGAAAGCAAACTGAACTACATCTCAAGAGATCAATATCTTGAGCTTGTAAGAGAGGGCGTAGCTTTGCCTGACCGACTACACCGCACTATAGAGCTTCGAGATCTAGCAGGGGTGCCTGCTGCTACCATCATTAAGCTACAAGAGCTTCGAGCGGTCGATATAAGCTCCTGTACAGATCCTGATCTACTGCTTTACCTCTCAACTGAAGAACAAGAAACTGCCCCCGATGCGCTCTTTATCAATGCGCGAACTAGAGATCAGCTAAGCAATATCCCTGATAGCAAAGTTCATCTTGTTACAGATCTCGATGCTATCAAGAATTTGAACACATTCAAGTGGAAACTTCTGACAGTAGAAACCCTAAACTCACTCCCTGACGAGCATGTATCTCAGATCGCTGCTCAAGCTATTCCAGACATTGTTGAGAAGGCTCCCTCCATCGAAACAAAACTGAGCCCTTGTAAGATACTTGGCTACTACAGATATACTAGGAATAAGAGTCGCAAAGACGCGCTAAAAGAGAAGCTACAAGCTTCTACCGATGAATCTCTAATCAACTCGATGCAAAACGGTAAGGAGATGGTCGAGTTGCTCCATCCCGATTTGATCGCAAAGCTGACAGGGGAAGAACTAATCAAATATCGACAGGCTAATGGTACCAAGATCACACCAGAGCAATGCATAGAGCTAATAGATAGGAATCACCGTGCTCTTCTTCCTAGAGATATTCAAACAACCCCAGAAGCTGTTCAAGCTTTGACACCCCAGCAGATGAGTAAGCTTGTAGCTTTTGCTCCAAATCTTCTGAAACACTACAGAAACCCTGCCGTTGTTGCTCTGATACCGCAGTTTGAATGCGGTAACTTACATGCTGATCTGATCAAAGAGATCACCGAGCAGGATTCATTACGCAAACTGAGCGATGAGCAGCTGCCGCACATCAACGCAAACTACATGCACCTTCTTGATGAGAACAAGCGTGGTAATATCACAGTTGAGCAGATCAAGGAGATCACCGAGCAAGCTGCATTGCAGGCTATCCCAAACAATATGGTGCAGCATGCAAATCCTAACTTGATTCATCTGCTAACCGAGGCTCAACGTGCCCATCTTGATAATGGCCAGGTTGGTGCGATCACTGAGCAGGCAGCTATCCAGGCTGTCCCAAATAACAGGGTCGAGTATGTGCATCCCGACAGAGTTGGAATGCTACAGCCAGCTCAAAAAGAGCAGGTCACTCAAGATCAAGTCCAGAAAATCTCTGATGTAGATGCATTCAAAACACTCCCTCTCGAAAAGAGAAAGTGGGGCAATCGAAAAGTGATGCAGGATCATATGCCCTATCAGCGACAAGCATCTGTCACAATATCGCTTGTTGCCATCTCAGCACTTACTCTGGTAGCCGCAGCTCTTGCAGCCTGCTTGATCCTTCTGCCTACTGTAAAGATGATGCCATGGATGCGCACAGCGAAGCAGTTTGTAGGCAAGACCAAGCTGATCGCGGTAGCAGCTGGTGGAGGCGCGCTCTTCATACTCCAGGTTGCTATCGAAGTGAGACGCCGCAGCCTACAGAGGCAAAAAGATCGCGCTATAGCTCCAAACCTTGTAGAGTAAACTTGCCATCTTTGGAAATTAACTCCCCATCAGCCTCGATTGTACCACCCTCTCTCAGATCGCAGATCATATCCCAATGCAGCGCTGACTGGTTGGTGCAATTAGTCTCTGGATAGGCAGCTCCTAGCGCTGCGTGGAAGGTACCGCCTATCTTCTCATCAAAGAGTATGTTTTGGGTGAATTTTGGAATGTTATAGTTCGTTCCAATCGCAATCTCACCTAAGTAGGAAGCTCCCTCATCTTGGTTGATCATCGCATGCAAAAAGGCCTCATTTTTTGACGCCTTTGCTGACACCACCTTCCCCTTCTCAAAGATCAGCTCTACATCCTCAACAATGGTACCATTGTAAATCGCTGGAAAGGTATAGCGCACAATCCCTTCAACAAGGCCCGGCCCACTAAAGACCTCACCATCTGGGAAATTACGCTTGCCGCAGGAGTTGATCCACTTCTTGCCCTCAATCTCAACATGCAGATCAGTTCCAGCAGCCGTTTTGAAGTGAAGCTTCTTCTTTTGATCCAAATAGTCCACAAGCTTCTGCTGCCGCTTCTCCTGAGATTTCCAAAATGCAACAGGATCATCTTCATCCAGATGGGCCGCCTTAAAGACAAACTCCTCATAGTCCAAAAGCCCCATATCTCCCTCTTGCGCCAGCGCCTCCGTCGGACAGAGCGTCACAAGCCAATCCAGCTCACCAGCAGCTGCTCGCTCCATCGTTCTCTTCAATAGCGGGAGGCGCGCCTGAGATCTCAACGCTGCCTTCTTCGGATCAACAGCTGAAAGTGCTCGCGTGTTAGTTGGCCCCTCTACGCGCACACGCTTATTACATATCTCGCTTAGCTTCAACTGAAAGGGGCATGTGGTTGCCAAATATTTGTCTGAGGCATAGCGAAATAATAGCTCATCAAAGCCTGCTGGCTGGAGAGTAACGTGAGAAAAGGCGCCCAGTTTAATAATCTCCTCATACATGGCACGCTGCAGAGGGAGACCGCCCATTTCGCCCATCTGCCAGACTACGTCGCCTTTTTTAATCTCAAGCGAGTAATTAACAAGCACTTGCGCCATTTTTTGCAAATTCGAATCGCTCATATTTTGCTCCTAAAGTAGAATAGCTGTTATAATGAGGATTATGGAGAATCCTCGCAATTTAAATTGGTTACTGACGCTTGTGATGTCGATCATTTTTGGCAATCTTGGTGTAGATCGCTTTATGATGGGTCATATTGGCTTAGGTATTTTGAAGCTTTTGACTGCTGGCGGTTTTGGTATTTGGTGGGTGGTTGACATCGTGCTTGTGGCGATGCGCTATCCCTTTAAGAATGTCAACTGGACCGACTAGTCTAGCCGGGTAGAACTGGATTAGTGTCGAACCCATGGAGAGGACCTACTGGATCATCTCCTAAGTCGTGCTGCTCGCCCACACCATCTACAAGCGCTTCTGCCGGATCAGCGTCTACATCCATCCGTTCTACACCCTCTGCTGGGCCGCCCTGCTGTTCATCTACACCCTCTGTACCAGCCTCTTCTTCTTGCTGCACTACAGCTTGGTAGGCTTGCACCGATTCGCAGGAAGGAACAATTGCAGCTTTCCCCTCCCACTTTTGAGATAAGAGAAGGAGCTGATAAGACCCACTCACAACTAGCCCCCCTTCAAATATAGACAATCCTTGAATAGATCGAGTAGTATCAATTACAAAAATCAGCTCCTGACTCTCTATATTGGCAAAGGAGATAAAGTTTGAGGCGTCACCAATAACAAGCATATCCTGATACATAGCAAGCGCCGTGACCTTTTGCGTAAACTGCATGCAACCACACAACTCCTGAGTTTCAAGACTCCAGAATGAGACAGTACCCGCTCTATTGCCAATGGCGACAGTGCTATTATTGATCAGTGTTGCCGTAGAAACACCTCCCTCCACCTGCGTGCTCCATAGTACCGATCCATCAAAAGTAATATGTGTTAGCTTGCCGCCGGCGGAGGTGCAAAGAAAAGAGCTGTCATTTGTTAGCAGTGAGGTGAAGGCGCTGAGACCATGGTCGAGTTTAGTGTATACGAGGCGCGATCCACTTATATCCCAAGTGTTATAGGCGCCATCACTGGTCACACCCAGAATAGTGCCATCCATCAAAAGAGTGGACCAGACAATATGCGTACCTGGCTCAGTCTCGATAACAGCAGGGAAAAGATTCTCTTTAGCGGTATAATACTGGTTTACAATCACATTTGTCTTATTAAGCGTTGAAAGAAAAATACGATCTCCAGGCAGTAGCTGCAGCGTAGTCACCACAGCTGTAAAGATTTTAGAGTGCTTACCATCTGGCCGCATAAGGGATCCGCCACCAAAGGCCACTGAATAGCGCTGCAGTGATTCAATCGCCACCGCATCCACTCCCTTCTCGACGGGGCAAACGGCTAGATGGCCTACCGGAGTGTCCAGCTGGTAGGTAAAAATTGATCGTAAATCATTGGTTTGTTGAGCAGCTGCTGCCATAATCGGGAAGGATTATGTCCTATTTGTAATTAGGGGTCAAGCAGGGATTTTCTGAGCGTTAGCCGAGGCGAGAGCGATGCCTCGATAGAAAGATTGGCGGAAGATCTGGTGAGGGAGATAATCATGAGTCGCGAATGCAGGTAGAAAATTCAATCGAGTCATCCAAAGAGAAAGAGACGAGAAAATCGGTGCCCCAAAAACTCTCATCACCCGCAAGCGGGATCACCTCCATATTCGAGGCGCCACCTAGCACTTCCAATTCCAACCCCCCATCTAACAGCACAGCAGAGGGCGGCCCCATGTAGCGATCGAGCGATTTGGGTATCAACTTATGCGAACCAGCCACCATTACAAAGGGCGCCTTCACAAAAAAAGAAAAACTCAGCTGCGAAAGAGGACGAAAACCATCAAAGCTGCAGCGCGTCTTCTCAAGCGACTGCTCCACCTCAATCCACATCCCACTATAGCCACTATCTTCAACAGGAAATCCAGTCTTACGATTATGTGGCGCCGCTATACGTGTCTGATAACGAATTATGCCCTCTTCATAGCTAAAGTTGCGCGGCCTACCCGCTAAACCAAAGCCAGAACAATCCCCCACCGGAAGTAATCCAGGACCGTAATTGACAATCCCCACGTCGCGGTACAAATTGGCTCCCATGCCACTCTTACAGCCACAAGCTGTCGCTAAAAAGGTGCTCTCATCATCAATCATACGCACCATACCAAGCTCATGATCAACAAAAGTATCCAACGTTTCACAAGGCGCCTGCGTCAAAAACTTGAGAACCTCACCCTCTAACTGCTCAAAAGTGCAGCTGCGCTCTTGATTGAAGAGAGAAAAGATCGGACGCTTGTAATGATCCAACGTCTGGCGCTGCCAGTATGCCATCTTCTTAGCAATCTCACTCTCACCAAGACGAAAGAGCAAGGAGCCAAGCTTTGCATGTTCATAGGGATAGGGAATTGCTCCCCAGGGAAAATAGCCCCTTTGAAAGAGAGCCGCAGCGCCCGATTCTAGCTGATTGATCTGCAAACTTGTCGCACGATTCTGCAGCTTTTGTTCGGCCTGTAACAGCTCATTATCTTCAATTGGAACCATGGCAACAGGGTACCAAAAAAAAACCTCCAACGCAAGGTTGGAGGTTTCGAATTTTCAGATCAAAACTCTTACTTTGAGTTTTCGATCAGACGGCGCATTTTCTTACCAGGTGTGAATTTCACCGCACGTCTTGCTGGAATGTGGATTGGAATCGAAGCGTTTTTAGGGTTACGTCCAATCTTCGGCTTTCTTTCGACAACTTGTAGTACACCAAAATCTCTGAATTCTAGACGATCACCGTTTGCCAATGCATCTGTCATTTGATCTAGAAAATTCTGGATAACAGTACGTACGTGGTTTGGGTGGATGCCATTTTTCTGAGAGATCGATGTGATCAACTTCTTCTTGGTCATTGTAGCCATTTAGGTGCCTCCTCAGGTTTTGTAAAATCTTCAGCAGTTGATTCGTAGCTGTATCATAGCAGTCTTCGAATTCGCTTCAAGTGAATTTTTAAAAAAGTTAGCTGTCTTCTATAGATATCACCATCTTCTTCTTTTTTCCTACTCCTAAAAGCAAAAATTTTCCCTCTACGAGATGTTTTTCTTCAAAAACCAGCTGATCGCACTCCACTTTTTCGTTGTTCAAGTAGACTCCGCCGCCTTGAATCAACCGTCTAGCTTCGCCTTTTGAGCCACAAAGTTTAGCCTTTGCAAGTAGATCAACTAATTTTTGCCCCACAACGTCGCCAGATGGTAGCGCATGTTGCGGCAACTCTTGTAATACATCTGAGCTAAGCTCCGTCTTAGCCCCCGGCCTTGCAGCATTTGTCAGACGCTGCGCCTCTTCTAACCCCTCCTCACCATGCACAAGAAGCGTCACCTCCTCAGCCAATCTCTTTTGCATCACATTGGGTTCGCTCTGCCTTTCCAACTCAGCGATCTCCTCAAGCGGTAAAAAGGTGAAAATCTTGAACATCTTGCTCATATCCGCATCGGGCATGTTGTAGAGGTATTGGTAGAAGTGATAGGGCGAAAGCTGATCAGAATTGAGCCAGATAGCTCCCCCCTCACTCTTTCCAAATTTGCGCCCATCGCTTCTAGTCAGAAGTGGGAAAGTGAGTCCATAGACCCCTTTGCCAGTTCTTTTGCGCACAAACTCAGTTCCAGCCACAATGTTGCCCCACTGATCACTGCCGCCAATTTGAAGCGTCACACCCATTTGGCGGTTCAGATGGTAAAAATCGTAGCCCTGAAGCAGCTGATAGCTAAATTCTGTGAAGCTGAGCCCCTCTTCTGAAGCGAGACGCGTTTTGACCATCTCCTTCGAGAGCATCGTAGAGAGACGAAAATGTTTGCCCACATCGCGCAGAAATTCGATGAATGAGAACTCTTTGAGCCAATCGAGATTGTTGACAATCTGAGTATCACCCAAAATAGGCTCCAAAGAGCGGCGAATCCCCTCAACATTTTTTTCAATCGTCTCATGATCTAGAAGCGGACGCTCCACACTTTTACCACCGGGATCACCAATCATTCCTGTAGCACCACCCACAACAGCGATCACTTTGTGGCCCGCTCTTTTGAAGAAAGCTGCCGCCATGATTCCAACCATATTGCCAAGATGGAGACTTGGAGCGGTAGGATCAAATCCAATATAGAGTGTCAGAGGCTTGGAACAAATTTCATCTAAATCATCACTGGTCATCTGTTCGATAAATCCGCGCTCTCTTAACACGGTAATAATATTTTGCATTGCCCTGAATATTCCTTTCGTGAAATGGTGGTTTGAGTATAATAGCCCCAAGAGATAACAGATGTAAAGGAGCTTTCACCATGGTCGACTCAATAGACTCTAGCGATATCAAGCGCAATCCTGAAAATTATGACGATATGATAGCTAAGTTAGAGGCGCGTGAAAATGAGCAGAAAGCCAAGCTTGGCGAACATCCTGAAGAGGATGCCAAGAAGAGATTGCGCCAAAACCAGGGGCGTCGCCCTCATGAGCCTGTGACAGACAGGGAGATCAAGGTCAATCCTTCCGATCCTCACGTACAAGAAGTTCTAAAGACTGTTGCTACACTGAGCCACAACATTGACACAGCAATCAAACAGAATCCAGATGCCAACGCCGCTGTTTTGAAGGGTCGTGTCACACTTGGCAAGCCTGAGAGGAGCCCTGGCAGCGCCTAAAAAGGGTTTTTTACTTCGATAAATTGCGAGCTGAGCTTCATCTTCTTCTTGATATAGTCAGATAGTGCTTGAGGCCCCACCTCTTCTGTGGCGCTATGGCCCATCGAAATAAAATGCTTACCCAGCTCCTGCGCCCATCCAAAGGCGGGCTCATCGCAGTTTCCAGTAATAAAGAGATCGGTTTCGACATCAAGCAGGCGTCTCCACGCTCCGCCTGAAACAAGAGTGGCACTTCTCACCTCTTTGGGGCCAAATAGAGCCGCATTTGCTTTATGACCATAGAAGCTTTCTAGCTGCTCGACCACTTTTTCAATGGGCGTCGGGGCAAGCTCTCCTTTCACACCAATTTCCAGAGCAGATTCAATCTTCTTCCACCCCAGCTGCCGCGCTGCTGTCCAGTTGTTGCCTACATCGGGGTGAGCATCGAGCGGTAGATGAAATCCAAAGAGATTGATTCCAGCTTCGAAAAGGAGCTGCAACTTTCTCTTTTTGGCGCCGATCACTGGATAGGGATCGCCCTTCCAAAAGATGCCATGATGCACAACAAGTGCATCGATATCAGCTTCGATCGCTTTTTCAATGGTGAGCAAGTTTGCTGAAACAGCAGTTGCTACTGTTTCAATCTCTTCTTTTCCTTCGACTTGGAGACCGTTGGTGCAGTAGTCGGCAAATTCATCAGCCTGTAGATATTGAGCGAGATGGTCAGCAAATTCTTTTCTTTTCATTCTTCGTCCTCTATGTTATTTGAGTAGTTTATGAAATTGAGTCCCGACAAGCAAGATGAAATCAAAAAAGCGCTAGGCGAAAAGGCTGCCTCTTTGGTGGAGAATGGACAGCTTGTTGGACTTGGAACTGGCACAACAGCGACTCACTTTATTAACAGCCTGATCAAGCGCTGCCAAGAGGGGCTCAACATCCGCTGCGTTTGCAGCTCGATTGAGTCGCAAAATCAGGCAAAAGCGGGCGGTATTGAAGTTCTCGATATCAACTCAGTCGATACAGTCGATCTGACTATTGATGGCGCTGATGAGGTGGATCCTCAGAATCGAATGATCAAAGGGGGCGGCGGCGCACATGTGCGCGAAAAAATTGTTGCCTCTGCAAGCCGGCAGCTGCTGATCATGGTGGATGAGAGCAAGCTTGTGGACTGCCTCGGCACCTTTGGCCTGCCTATCGAAATTCTGCCTTTTGGGTTGAAGTCAACTCTCCATAAGCTAAACCAGATGGGCTATGAGGGTAAGCTGCGCGAGAACTTTGTCTCTGACAACGGTAATGTGATTTTCGATGTTCATACCCCCGCCTGTTTCAAAAATCCTGAAGTAGATCACGCAAAGATTTTGGCCATTCCCGGTGTTGTGGAAAGCGGCTTTTTCCTAGATTTTCCAGTACGCGTGCTGGTTGGCTATGCAGATGGTAGAGTGGAGTTTCGCTAATGTTAGAGACAGATGAGTTGGTAGCAATTAAGTTAGAGAAGGTGACGCAAAATAGCAGCTATACCTGCGTCATTTTGGGTACTGATGAGAAGCGTTTTGCCATCTATACGACGCCGCAAAGTGGTAAGGTGATGCAAAACTATTTGACTGCGACCAAGCAGGAGCGCCCCTACACGCATGAGCTGATCAATCGCATGTTCAAAGGCTTTGATATCAAACTGAAACAAGTTGTGATCAATGACTTGGAAGACACCACCTACTTTGCTCGACTCTTTTTGGAGCAGAAAATGGGAGATTCACTGCATATTGTGGAAATTGATGCGCGTCCATCAGACTGCTTGACCTTGGCGATGCAATATAAGGTGCCAATCTTCTGCACAACGCGCGTTTTGGAAGAGGCGATTGCCTACGAAGAATAGTCGTTTACATAAAATTTTCATTTCATTAGTTTATGGTCTCCTGATGGAGGTACCGCTATGACAACGAAAGATTTGATAAAAAATGAGAATTGCCGTGTGAAGGGCTATTTCATTGTTGCAAATGACAAAGGGCTCCACACACGTCCCTCAACTGAGTTGGTGAAATGCGCTTCGAAGTACAAGTCTAAAATCAATCTCACCTGCCAAGATCTGATCGTCAATGCGAAGTCGCTACTTGGAATCTTAACCTTGGCTGCAACGCGCGGATCGCGTATAAAGATTGAGGCTGTTGGCGAGGATGCGCAGGAGGCGGTTGACGGCTTAATAGAACTGGCGAAAAACAAATTTCACATTCACTACTAGATGACAGCAACAACCGAGATCAAGAAGCGTTCACAGATTGAACAATCAGACAAATGGAATGCGGAGGCGCTTTTCGCCTCCCCTGCAAAGTGGGGCGAGCAGTTTGGCACCTTTTCGTGGGAGAAGTTGCTGCAATTTCGTGGCCGTTTGGGAGAGGGTTCCTCTGTTTTACAGGAGGCTTTGGAAGCGCTATTTGCTGCGTCGAGAGAGCTTGAGAAGCTGCATACCTATGCGCATATGCGTCATGATGAGGAGACGACAGCTGATAATTTTAAGAGTGATTATCAGAAGATCATGGCTAAATATGCGCAGTTTCAGCAGGAATCTGCTTGGTTTGACCCAGAGCTTTTAGCACTTCCTAAAGAGACGATTGAGAGTTATCTTCAGTCAGAGGAGCTAAAGCCCTACAGATTTTATTTAGAGAAGGTTGTGCGCATGCAGCCGCACACTTTGGATCAAAAGGGTGAGCATCTACTAGCGCTGAGTGCGCAGTCACTGCGTGCGCCTTCTAATGCCTTTTCCTCTTTGAACAATGCTGATATGAAGTTTGATGCGGTGAAAGATGAGAAGGGTGAGAAAAAGGAGTTAACGCACGGCCTTTACGCTCTTTATCTGCGTTCGACAGATCGCACACTGCGTAAAAATGCTTTTGAGCAGATGTATAGCAAGTTTGGATCGATGGAAAATACATTGAGCGATCTACTTGCTGGTCAAGTTGAGGGGCATATTTTTTCTGCGCGTGCACGCAACTTCCCATCGGCTTTAGATGCTGCGCTTTTTGCCAAGAACATTCCAACAGCGGTCTACGAGACTTTAATCTCTTCTGTGCGTGCCAATTTGCCTGTTTTGCATCGGTATATGGATGTACGTAAGAGGGTGATGGGTGTGGATGAGTTGCATCTTTATGACACCTATGTACCGCTTGCTGCTGATGTGGATATTCAGATGGATTATGAGACGGCTCAAAATCTGGTGATTGAGTCGGTAGCGCCGCTTGGCGAGGAGTATCAAACTGCGCTTGAGAGGGGGCTGAAGCAGGAGCGCTGGGTGGATCGCTATGAGAATGAGAATAAGCGATCAGGAGCTTATTCAACTGGTTGCTTTGATAGTTTCCCCTTCATTTTGATGAATTACCGCGGTATCTTGCGTGATGTATTCACGCTGGCGCATGAGGCTGGGCACAGTATGCACAGCTATTTGTCGCACAAAAATCAGCCCTATCATGATTCTCACTACCCGATCTTTGTGGCGGAGGTGGCTTCGACTTTCAACGAAGAGCTTCTGATGCATCTGATGCTTGAGAGGACGACTGAAAAGCGTAAGCGTTTCTACTTGATCAATGAGAAACTAGAGGATCTACGGGCGACCTTCTTTAGGCAGACGATGTTTGCGGAGTTTGAGCTTCAGATTCATCGCTGGGTGGAGGAGGGAACACCTTTGACGCCATCGCTTCTCAAAGAGTATTATCATCAGCTGAATGTGGACTACTTTGGGCCATCTGTTGTGATTGATGAGGCGATTGCGATTGAGTGGGCGCGCATTCCGCACTTCTACTACAATTTTTATGTCTACCAGTATGCGACGGGTATTTCGGCAGCACTAGCTCTTTGTGAGAAGGTGCTTTCGGGTGATGAGTCGGCGCGTCGCAACTATTTGAGCTTCTTACAAGGGGGCGGCAGCCTCTTTCCAATTGATCTTTTGAAAATGGCTGGTGTGGACATGTCCTGTTCACAACCAGTAGAGGCAACTGTTCGCACCTTTGACCACCACCTATCTGAATTAGAAAAGCTCATTTAGTAGATACTGAATAACTCGGTTATTGGAGATTCTGCCAAGATTAGCAACGTTGGGAAGTTCAGAGCCTGACGCTAACCCCTTGCGGGTTAGTGAAGGTAAGAATGATGCAGCGGCGCGAAGATTGGCAGAAGATTCAATGAGGGAGTTGTTCAGTGGCTCATTTAGTAGATGCTGAATAAGTGCCTTGCTAGAGATTTTGGCAAGATTTCTATCGAGGGGAAGTTCGGAGCC
>JAJACG010000022.1 GCA_022601635.1 Chlamydiales bacterium
AGTCCCATTTCAGCTGATGACGACCTCACGTTCTAAAATAAGGGCGCTGCGGCGCCCTTATTTTATAATTCTTAATTTTATTTTTAATATATTGTGTTATAATAGAGCTACATAACAAATTCAAGGGAGCCAAAAATGGAGATTAATTGCCGCTGTATCAAAGGTAGTCTCAGGAAAAATCCTGGCAAAGTTGCCGCTATTGTACTTCCTCTTTTCATCGCCGCTGCACTCGTAGCAGCGACATTTATTCCAGCTACTCGTGGAACCATGCAAAATGGATGGCACAAAGTTGGATCGGGTTTTAAGTTCGCAGCTCACAAAGTCAATGAGGGCTTCACATCAAAAGGAGGCCTCGGAAAAGGGCTTCGCATCGGATCAGCCGTGGTAGGTGGAATCTCAGGAGCCGCTCTTCTACTCTTTATTGAAAGACGTATCCTTACAAAGAAGGGTCAATAATGAGCTCACAGACTGTTACTGTTGCTCAGCGCGTGAATGAATCAGTGGCTAGATTTGATGATAAGGACAAAGTCCAGAAGCCGCTCTGGCCTACTCTTTGTATCGTACCACCACTGTTAGCACTCT
The DNA here is from genome assembly GCA_022601635.1 of Chlamydiales bacterium. GTDB lineage: Bacteria > Chlamydiota > Chlamydiia > Chlamydiales > JAAKFR01 > JACKPM01. Next base: position 583 of record JAJACG010000022.1, read on the forward strand.
TTGGTCTGGCATTTGGCCTGCATGTCACTCGACAAGCAATTTTCAACTTTACTAGTAAGACCCTGCCTAATGCCTACTGCCACAATATGCTTCTTCGTATCAGTACAATTGGAGGCGCTGCAAGTGTCATCTTCTACTGGATATTCAAAGCTGCTAGAGAAAAAGAGCTGCTACCAATCCACGAAGTCTAGATATATCCTCTTTTTTTGAATCTTAATGCTATCTTTATGTTCATGCGCTAGAATAAGTGTATGGGAATCAACTGTCTTCAAAATCGGTCCACGGCGGTCCAGGTGACTGCCATCATGGGTTTTGCCACTTTGGCAGCTGCTGTAGCTGTTGCAGTCCTCTTCAGGGCGCAAGTGGCGCATGTAGCCAAGCGCTTTGCTGCTCTGTATGTAGATGGCCCTCTGAAGGTTCAGCTCCCTGTAATCGGTGCTACTGCAGCCCTTGGCACCTACCTCCTACTGAAGGGGATTTCTAAGCTACCTCGCTGTAATTTCTCAAGTGAGCCCCTCCTCTTAAGAACACCGGGCGCTCTAGATGACATACAATCTACATAAAGTCTTTATTTTATATTTAAACTGATTTGCTATAATTCTTGATATATCTAGGAGTTATAATATGGCAGAAGCAGTACAAAGAGATTTCACTCAAAGCTATAAAAAGCCCATTATCGTGGTAAGCGCACTGGTATCGCTTGCCGCATCTATCTTAGCTTTGCGCTTTGGAGCGCCCTCGGCGTGGCAGCATAGTGTGAGCTATGCCAAGACACATCCAGCTCTTATTGCTACCTCAGCAGTGATGGTCTCTGTTGTAGCAATCTGCGCCTTGGCGATTAAGAGAGGAGAGAACAGGGAGATAGCAACAATGCTGGCTCTTGCTGCTCTTTTTGCGCTTACGACTTTTGTTTTGAAAATGGAAGCGCCCTCGAGATTGAAGTATATGCTAAATAATCCTCAGCTGATTGCGATGCCGCTTGCTGCCTATGGTGTCGTACGTCTCACTCACCACCTGGTAACCAAAAAGAGTAAAGAGATTAAAGGGGATGCACAGACGAAGAAGCAGGCAATCACCAATGCGGTTGCTCAGCGAAAGGGCAACAGGCTAGGTTATGAACCTTTTACTTCTCAAGAACAGGCTGATTTTGAATTCCATACGTGGAGAGAGAAGCAAGGGCCATCGGACTACCGTGCGAAGGCGGGACTTGTCGCCGCTGTGGCTCTGCTTGCTATTGGCGGCCTTGGAATGCTCGGTTGGCACGGCCTTTGGGGCAAGGCGAGCCACTTCGTACAGCAACATCAAGGAGAGTTCATCGCTGCTGGAGCTTTAGGACTCATTGCTACCTCTTTCTTTTCTCTTCTATTCTGGGCTCAATCACGACCCGAGCCAACAGTTGTCCACCAGCTTGCCGAGCCAGATTCACAGTAGGTAGATGCTTGATCTATTCTTAATCGACTTTAACAGAAATCTATTCTCATCTTGATATTTTAAAAATATTATTATGTTATAATTATTCCATAATTTTTTATTCAAGGAGGAATAGATGAGTTCACAAATCACACATTCAAGACAAGTTTCAAAGAGTGCTCAAGGAGTTGGGCATGACCCATCAAGCTTGGCTGCTAGGAGAGCAAAAGCGAGTCCAGCTATAGCAAAAGCTATTTTGGCCTCTCAAACGCATAAAGCTACACGCAAAGCAGAGGGCAATAAGAAGAAGAAGAAGCCTGCTGCACAGCAACCGGTAGCTACAAATAGTGCAATACGGCAATCTGCTCCAAAGCCTACAGCAAAAAAAGCTACTCCATCTAATCTAGTTGGAGGTGTGAATGTGATCACTCTAGATGCTCACGATTTTGATGCGTCGCTGTTAAAGGGTACTCAGAGGGAAAAAACGCGAAAACTCAATCGCTTTATGAAGAAGATTGGACTCGCTCTGCTTGTTATCGGCGCCCTTGCAGCTGTTGCTGGATTAGGTGGCATGACAAAACTTTCACACTTGCCGCAGCTTAAGCCCAACTGGTGGACATTCACAGCAGTTGTGGGTGGATTTGTAACTGTAGTTGGAGGCAGCATTGCCGCAAAGAGCGCTGGAACCCTAGCTCTTTGTAATAGAGCAGAGAAGAAGGAGTGTGCTAAGATTCAAGAGGAGGGTCTTCTATGACAAATACCCTATATACAAGCACCTATGAGGGGCAGAATAGACTATACGGTCTAACCTCTTATGAGGAGAGGAGTACCTCAGTAAGGAGGGTGATAAAGGACCACTATAAAGCGGGCGCTAGGCGGGCGGTGGCTGTCCTTGTGACAGGGGTAGCACTATTAGTAGTTGCACGCCTCTTTTTGCCTCTAAGCAATCTTGAACTTCTAGGGTCTGCTGGAGGCATAAGCGCTATTGCCGCAACTGTTGGCTTTAAAGGCATCAAGAAAGAGATTTGGTTCAAGCACTCAGATGGCACTTGTACGCAAAATGACCCAAACAATGGTACTCAAGACAATCCGATCTATAACGGCCTTTAAAGATGTTCATGTTTCGTGGCGCGCTCTAAAAGCATCATCACAGCTTTTTGAGGCGCCACATCCTCATACACCACCTTGTAGACAGCCGTCGTAATCGGCAAATCCACACCATGCTTCTTCGCCAACTGCATCGCCGAAAGACAGGTATAAGTCCCCTCAACCACCATCCCAATCTCACTCTTCGCCTCTTCAGACTTCCGCCCCTGCGCAATCAGATTGCCAAAACGATAGTTCCGACTGTACTTAGATAAACAGGTCACACAGAGATCCCCCATCCCAGCCAACCCATTCAGCGTCTCACTCTGACAGCCCACCATCGCCGCCAATTTGCGAATCTCATGCAACCCGCGCGTCATCAGCGCCGCCTTTGCATTGTCACCATAACCCAAACCATCAGAGATCCCACACGCAATCGCTATGATGTTCTTCATCGCTCCACCAAGCTCTATCCCATCAATATCACCATTGGGATAGACCCTAAAAAAGGGCGTCGAAAAAGCCTCATGCACCTTCGCCATCACCGCCTCATCATAACCGCTACAGGTCACCGACGTCGGATGGCCCTGCAAGACCTCCATCGCTATCGATGGACCACTCAAACAGCCAATCTTCTTGCGATGCTCCTGACCCAAAATCTCCACAACCACATCTGTCAAAAGAAGCCCGCTATTCTGCTCAATCCCCTTCGATGTCAAAACAATCGGACAATCCGGAATATGATGCTTCTTGATCGTCTCAAAAACAGGGCGAATCCCAGCAGAAGTCACACCCTCCACAACTAAATCCACACCATGCAATACATCATCAATATTAGTCGTAAATGTAAGCCCCTTCGGCACAGGAAAACCAGGCGCCCTTGGATGCTCGCGCTTCTCCTCCAAATGACGCACCGTCTCTTCCTCAATGCTCCATGCAACAACCTCGTAGCCCTCCTTTGACGCAAGCAAACTCGCCAAAGTATAACCCCAAATACCTGCCCCTAAATATCCAATCTTCACCCGATCAATCCCTCGTGTGGTAAATCTTTCTGCCTCCAGCTCTTCAAAAACTCTTCCCCCGCATAGGAAAATTCCGCCGAAAGCTCAAATTGCCGCCCCTCTTCCACTCGCTTCCCACTCACCCTCTCAAACAGAGCGCGGTCATAGGCTAAAAGAGCCGATTTGATGCCATCTATACTAGACTCTCCTGTCAAATTTTTCAAGGGAGCAAACGCTGAGCCCCGCTCCACCAAGAGCGCCCCAACATTTTTTGAATAGTCAAAGACATCAAAGATAAATTTTTCATACTTCGTCGCAAATGGCTCCTTGGGGTAAACCACCTCACCATCCACAAGCCTCCTCGACCTCTTCTTCGCCACATGATAGGGCAACTCAATCTCTGCCACCTTCTCCATAAAACTCTTTGCAAAAAAGAGCAGCCCTAAATTCAAATAGCCAAAAAGATACTCTCCACCCTCTTTTTTCGAAGCCAATTCAGCAGGTAGCTCACTATACTCCACAACCCGCAAATGGCCATCCATCTCAACAAGCGTGCCAAGCTTCTCCTCTGCAGATCTTCTTCTAGCTACCAAAACCGTCGCGTCAGATCCTAAAGAGGCACCCACCCAACTCGGCTCAAATGGCCAGCCAAGCGCATTGTCCACAGGCAAAATCTGAACCAACTCAACCTCACTCCACTTCTTGTAAAGCGACTTCATCGAAGCGAAAAGTGCGCCATTGCCATCAGGTCCCTTCGCCCATTGATTTGGACCGCTATGAAATGGCTCCATCTTTTCATCGAGCAGCTGCTGTTCACTTTGTTGGAAAAAATCAAGCTGCTCCTGTTGCAAACCAAAATTGCCATTTTGGGCAAAGTAGTTGCGCACCTGAGCATCATTTTGAGGAGAGGTCATGAAGGCCACTTTGAGAGGACGCTTGTAGAGTTTTGATGCAGCAGCTATGCGCTCTGCCATCAGACAGAAGAGGCTTTTTCCTGAGGCTGTGACTGGCACCTCCCCTTTTAGTTTGGCTGGATCAAAGCGACTACCCTGCCCTGCCGCCAGTACGACAGCTGCCACACGCCCCTGCGCTATCGCCTCCTTACCCCTTTTGGCATCGCCAGAGGTTTGACAGAGAGTCCATGGAGCTATTTCAGAATTCACCGCTCTTTCTCCTCTTTTTCATGCGGTGATTGTAGTGATGCTCATCGATTTTTTCGACCACTTTGCACGCCTTGGCAGCCTCTTCCAATTTTTTGCGAAATAGTGCCACCTCTTTGGCCATCTCAGCCTCTTTCAGGCGCATCGCCTTTTGCGCCTCGCTCAAGCCCTCTAAAAACTCCTCGATCGCTTTGATGCGCGCAACAAGACCAAGATGGCGAGCCCTTCTGCTCTCCTCCTCAAGCTTCAAACTCTCTGTTGCAATCGAATCAACACGCTCAGCAAACCAGCGCTTTTTTTCTACCAGTTGCCCAAGCTCTTTTTGCAGCTGCTTCACCCGCCTTTGACGCACCTGCAATAGCCTCAAATGACATCCTCCAAAGCTGACGTTTCGCCAGGCTCACTCAAAAATTGTAAAATCCTAGCGCGCTTTTGAATCGCCTCATCAACTAGTGGATCACTGCCTGACACATAGGCACCAATTTGAATCAGCTCCTCAGCCTCACGGTAGGCGTGCAAAAGCTCACGCAAGCGATTCGCCCTAGTCATCTGCTCAGGTAAAACCAGCTTCGGCATCAATCTAGAGAGACTTTTGAGCACATCAATTGGAGGGAAATGAGAAGCCTCTGCCAATTTGCGACTCAGATGAATGTGACCATCAAGCAGACTGCGCATCTGCTCAGGAATGGGATCTCCCCACTCCTCGTCCTCATTCAAAATGGTGTAAATCCCAGTGATCGATCCCTTTTCATTATTGCCTGCTCGCTCCAACAACTTGGGTAGATCGGCAAAAACAGAGGGCGTATAGCCGCGATTTGTTGGCGGTTCACCAATTGCCAAACCAATCTCTCGTAGCGCATAGGCATAGCGAGAGACCGAGTCCATCATCAAAAGTACATGCTTGCCCTGGTCACGAAAGTACTCGGCAATCGCCATCGCCACATTGGCCCCTTTGCGCCGCAAAAGCGCCGGCTGATCAGATGTAGCCACAACCACTACAGACTTTCGTAAGCCCTCTGGACCAAGATGATTGTCAACAAAATCGCGCACCTCACGACCGCGCTCACCGATCAAGGCGATCACATTAATGTCCGCCTCAGAACGCCTCGCAATCATCCCCATCAAAGAGGACTTGCCCACACCAGGTGCACTCAAAATCCCAATCCGCTGACCACGACCAATCGTCAACAGAGAATCTATCGCTTTGATCTTCGTGTAAAGCGGTTTTGCAATGGGTTCTCTTTCGAAGGGAGCTGGTGGTGGTGCGGAGACTGAGTAGTGAGATTGCGGTAAGATGGGCGGTTTTCCATCGATTGGATTAGAGAGGGCGTCAAGAACGCGTCCTTGCAGATCAAAGGAGACGGGGACTTTGTGTTCTTGGTTGGTGGGGAAGACTTCACTTCCAGGAGCGATGGAGCGTACAGGACCAAGGGGCATGAGCAAAACGCGCGACTCTTTGAAACCGACCACTTGGCAGGGGAGCTTTTCCCCTTTTTTGCTGATGATGTGGCAGATCTCACCGATGGAGGTGGCGGGTCCGATTGATTCGATGAGCAGCCCGATCACTTGGATGACTCGGCCGCTGATCTTGGGTCCATTCCATTTTGAGACAGTTTCTAGCATGCCATATCTTCGAGAAGCCGTTTCACCTGACCATTGATGATCCCGCTTCTTGCCTCTATGCGGCAATCACCTGGGGCTAAGGCTTGGTCTGCCAAAAAGGTGACACCATCGATTTGCAGCAGTTCACAATCTTGTGGCGAAACAAAGATCTTCAAAGTTTCGCCAGAAAAGGCGTTGATTGCGAGATCTAGCAGCTGCAAAACTGCTGCTGACATCACCTCAGGATCTTTGAGGCTCTGCCTGATCACCTTTTCAGCAATGATCAGAACAAGCTCGCTTATCTCTGGCTGCATCTGCTTTACAAACCGCTTTTTCTGTTCCATGAGATTTTCGCTCAATCTTTTGACCAACAGCATCAAGGAGCCCATCTCATTTTGAGCGCGCTCATAGCCAATTCTTTCGCCCTCTTTTTTCCCACTCTCTTTTGCTTTTTGATACTCTTGAGCAAAGAGGGTTTCAAAACCTTCCTCTCTTTGCGACTCAATAAGCTCTCTTTTCTGGGTGAGAAAAAACTCCTTTTCAATCTGTGGCTGTTTGACAATCATAGCTCATCCTTTTCAAGTTCTGCCAGATGCAGTAGTAGCTCCTCTTGATATTCGGGGGGGAAAGAAGCGACCATCTCTTCCGCTTTTTGAGGCTCCATGTAGGAGAGCATCCAGGCGACTACTTCTGGCTCTTCATCGCGCAAACTTGAGGCTAAAACGCCCATGTCCACCTCTGTTGCCATCTTCATTAGCTTTCGTTCTTTGCGCTTGCGCACAAAGGGGAAGGCGACAGCAATAGCAATAGCTGCCATACCCAAGAAGAAAATGAGATTGAGCATTCCAAATGATTTGGCACTTTTAGTGGTGGCCAATTTGAATGGAACGGGGTGGAGGCGCACGTCACCAAAGATGGTAACCGCCTTTTCAATTTGCGGTAGATCGGGCACCATATGGTCGACAAAAATCTCATTACCCTCGATCAAAAAGTGCTCGCTACCCACCATCTTTTCTAGCAGATTGATCACCTGGTCGAGACGCTGCTGCTCTTCGATCAGCTCATTTTTGTCACCATCGATCGCTTGATAGAGTCGTCCTGAGGTGTCAGAGATAGCGACCATTGAGGATTCAAGACCGCGCACAGCACCTGCTAGGTGGGAGGTGATAGCGCGCAGCTGAGAGGAGCCTAACCGAGCACCAGGCATGAGAGTCAAAATCACAGAGGCTTTAGTCTGATACTGCTGACCGCCAAACTTGCGTGCTGGAGCGAGATCCAAAATGACACGCGCACTTTTGATGCTTTCAAAGTGGGTGAGATCACGCTCAAGCTGCCCTTTCAAAGCGCGCATCTCCAACACTTGCAACTCCTTCTCTCCTTTGATCCAAGTGTTAGAGTCAAAGAGCTCAAAGCCCTTCTCTTCCTTCAAAAAGGCGAGCTCATCTCTTAATGAATCTGCTTGACTTCCAGAGACAAGAAGGGCGCCTCCCTTTTCCTTGTAGGGAACGCCTGCACTTTCCAAATAGCGTTTGACCTGCTTCTCATCGGAAGAGGCGATGCGGCGGTACTGCCCGCCAGACTTGATGAGGACAAAACCGAGGATTGTACCGAGCGTAATGACCACTGCTAAGAGGGTGACCTTCTGCAAAGGTTTGATGCCGTGCCAAATAGAGTAGAATTGACGCAATAGTTCTCTCATATATATATTAGTTACCTTAGTTTGATGAAAAAGTCTATTACCATCCCATATAATGAGGTCCTACCAACGGGCCGAGCGCACGATGTCTTTTTGTTTCAAGAGGCTGCTGCATTATCAAAAGAGTTTGACGTGACCCTGTTATGCGGCAAAGGGAGTGCTTCTGACAAGGAGCTCTTTGCTCATTACAACACGGAGCCGTTCAAAATCAAGCGATTGCCGATTGTACGTAAAAACAATCCCCTTAATTTGAGTTGGAATCGGCCCTTCTTCCACTTTTGTCAAAAAGAGTTGCGGGGAACAGTGATTTTAAGTGTGCTGAAACAGGCGGCTTATCATCTGAGGCGGAAAAAAGCGGATTGCCACTACGTTTATGAGGTGCATCAGCTGACAGCCTATGATGGGAAGGTTTCATCTATGGAGCAGGAGGTCTTTGACCGAGCCGATCAAATCTTGGTAACGACAAAGCAGCTTAAAAACTGCATTAAAACGAAGACAGCGGTTGATGTGGTGCCGCTTGCAGTGAATCGCAAAAAGTTGCCTCCTATTGAAAAGAGTGAGCCCTTTGTATTGACCTATGTAGGACAGCTTTACAAGGCCCAGGGTGTTGAGGAGCTTCTCAAGTGTGCGAGGGGAGTGGAGCTTCGCATTGTGGGGGGTCGTCCGCAGGAGATTGAGAGGTTGCGGGGGCTCAATCCGGCAGCGAAGTTTTATGGTTATGTGGCGCCGAGTGAGTTGGAGGAGATCGTGAGTGATAGTCATGCATTTGTGGCGCCGTTTGAGTTGTCTGGTCGAATGCCATATGTAGCGCATACGAAATTGCATGAGTATTCGGCGTGGGGCAGGCCATTTATAGCGCCTGATGCTGCAGTAGTTCGAGATGAATTTTCGAAGGGTGTCTATTTTTACAAGCCGGGCGAGTTACGCAGTACGATTGATCGTTTGGTTAATGACTATAGTCTCTGTGAGATGCCAAGCTACAGCTGGTCGGAGCGGAAAGATCAAATGATGGAATGTCTACAAAAAAACTAGTTTAAATTTGCTCTTATTGCTATTCCAAGAGTTGAATATCATTGGGAGCGATAGTTGACAGAGGCAAAAAGCAAAAATTCGATAGCTCACTTTTTTCATGACGTGGTGCGCTTGTTTTCTATTGGAAACAGACGGGAGAATGGCATCTGTTTTTCTATAGTTATGGTTCTCAATATCCTTTTGGGGTTGATGGAAGGAGCATCTTACTACTTGTTCCTACTAGGAATCACAAAGGCAGCGGGTTCTACTCAACTTATCGAGCCCCTGCTCCTACAAAAATTTAATTTGGGCTTACCAGCATATATTATGTTTGCTCTGGTTCTTCAATTTAGTCGTAGTGGGATTTTGTTTATAGCCAACAAACAGCAAAATCTATTCACCGAAAAAATATTGCTTCACTTACTGAATCAACTAAATAGGAAAATACTTTCACTCCCCTTTTCCAAGATCATCGAATATCGAACAGGTGTACTTACAAGTATTGTAGCATCCACTCCGTCAACACTTACTCAAATTGTACAGAATTATAGTGTTCTACTTGTAAATATTTCTCTTATCGCGGGAATAATTTATTTACTTTTATCTACTTCCGCTACCTTATTTTTCTCTATATTTGCTGCTTACCTATTTATCTTCGCAATCCAGAGATTAGTTGGAAAAAAGATTGTTCAAGCAACATTTGAAGGAATGCAACAAACACATCTACAAACCTCTGAACTGGTAGAAAAAGTATCTGCATTGAGATTGATACATACTTATAATCTTCATAACTCTACGGCGAATCAACTCGCCAGTATTTCAAGGAAAATCTACAAGCTTGCAGCAAAGCAATCTGTACTACATTGCATTCAACAAATCATTTCTGAAAGTTCAGCAACCATTTTAGTAGGATGCAGTTTAATATGTTCACTTTTTCTATTTCGTGATAACCTGGCTCAAAACCTCCCTATAGTCATTACCTTTATCGGTCTTGTTTATAGGCTATCATCTAAGGCCACAGATTCTGTTTCAATAATTTCTACTGCCTCTTCTAACAACGCTATACTTGATCTTGGTTTTAACCTGCTTGCTGAAAAAAGTACTCCTATTTATGAGGGAGTACCTGACTGTTTACTGACACCAGAATCAAATGTTTCTCTCAAAAATATTACATTTCAATACCCAAAGTGTCAGCAACAAGTTCTCAACAAAGTTTCTTTAGAGATTCCTACTGGAAAATCGATCGCTATCGTAGGTGAATCTGGTGCCGGTAAATCAACAATATTAGATCTCCTATCAGGCCTCTACCAACCAACAATCGGTTCTATTCAAGTGGATGGTCAAGAATTAATAGAAGCAGACTTCTTCGCTTTACGAGAACAGATGGGTGTAGTCTCACAAGAGCCTCAAATTTTTCTTGGAACAATTAAGCAAAACATCATGATGACTAAGCCAGATGCAACTGATGAGCAGTTTGAACAAGCTTGTCAGAGTGCTAAGGTATCTCACTTTGCTAAAGAGTTACCTGATAGCTACCAGACCGTGGTTGGTGAACGTGGCCATCGTCTCTCTGGAGGAGAAAAGCAGCGCATTGCTTTGGCAAGAGCGCTTATTCGCAAGCCTACACTGCTGGTCTTAGATGAAGCTACTAGCCATCTAGACACTCTCTCTGAGTGGCATATTCGGGATTCTATTGAAAAGCTACAGGGCAAGATGACAATGGTTATCGTTGCTCACCGCTTACCTACTATTATGCATGCAGATAAGATTTATGTCCTCGCAGATGGGAAGCTGAAGGAGAGTGGAACTCATCAAGAGTTACTCGATCTAAACGGCTCCTACGCAAGAATGTGGAGGCATCAAAAATATGCACCTCAAGAAGTTGATAGCTTTGCATAGACGCATCTTCAGATAGGCCATTGTACTTTCACTTAATCCCTTAGTGTATCTACTTTCTTTTACTCTGCTTGCTGATTTCAAAGCCATCTATACGAGGAATATGTGTAAATCAGGACTCACTTCAGAGAACACGTCTTCGATAAAACTCCTGTAGGAGGAGGGACAAACTCTTTTGGGGATTTTGTTGTAAGTTGATCGATCTCGAGCAGTGGCAGTATATATGCATTGGGCAAGCAAGAAAAAGGTCTAATCGTGCAAAATCAGCCAAAAGGCTTCTCAAGTCTGACTTATTCAACAACGCCCTAGACAAAAAAAATCTATGTTCTACTATACACACTTTCGAAACTCTTACCTGAAAAAATCAATGTCTCGAGCCACACGATTATATTGTGCTATACCAAAGCAACTAAAAACCTTTGCTCATAACTATTGCAGAAGCTGCGCTCTTGTAACCGAAGATCAATTTCAAAAAGCAGTCCGAGTGAACAACTATGTTCAATATCTCTCAGATAGATATGAAACTTCAGTGGGTGCGCGGAGCCACATGCTGTCTGGGGGTGAGAAACAGAGAATCTCTCCTACACAAGCACTTAGTAGTATCCCCGATCTCCTAATACTTGATGAAGTGATCAGCCATCCCAATCCTCCTTCTGAGTGGTATATAAGAGATTTCGCTGAAAAGCTTCAGGAAGAGACTACGACCTTAATCGTTGCTCATAAACCCACCTCTATTCTATGTACCGATACAATCGATATTCTTGCAAAAGGTAAAATCACAGAAGTAAACCCTCATAAGAAGTTCATAGAGCTCAACAACTCTTACACCCGTATGTGGAACTACCAGAAATACCAACTACCAAAAGAAATCAGAACTAATTATGCTACATAATCTCTACAAAGCCCTTCAATTTCTACTCACACCCCTTGCCTACTGCTTGCGCTTATGCAGGATTGAGACACTCTCAATGCCCTACCAAGCGATTGGTCACCTTATCTTTGAACCATTTGTTCTACTGATGGAACAAAAAGTTCATAGCCAAAAGAAACACACTATCTTAATTCCACCACCACCCTACATCTTTGCTACAGAAAATACGAATCGATCTGGTATTGCAAATAGCTATGTACTCTCGCTATGGAGACAGCACTTTGCTGTCATTGACAACTACTATTTAGTGTGCATTTTAGCTCCATTACTTTATCACCCCAAGCTAGTCAAATTTCTTGATCACTATTTGACACCACATCACCCTGCGGGCCTACCTCGATATGGATCTGCATCTGAGCTCTACAATAAATACATGAAAGGTATCTCTAAAAAGTCAGTCCTAGAAATTCCCCCTAAAGATCTTGAAAAAGGTTACTCGATTTTGAAAAAACTAGGGGTTGAGAAGGGCGAAAAATTTATCTGTTTCTTTCAACGTGACAACGCCTATTACACTTTGGAACCGCAAAAAATTCGCACAGGCAGTATTGCAACACTTGAAATGGGGCTCGCTGAAGCGATCAAACGAGGCTATTGGTGCATCAGACTCTCTGCAAAGTGTGATCCCTTGCCTGAGAACTTAAAAAATTACTCAAAGATTATTGACTATCCTCATACCAAGTTTAGAAGCGATTTCATGGATGTCTTCTTGATCTCGGAATGCTCCCTCTTTATTGGTGCCAATAGCGGCCTCAACTTTCTCCCTGTTATGTTTGATACTCCAAGCGCTCTAGTCAATGTGAGTCCATTTGGCTGGAGAAATTTTCGCCCAATTGATCGCTCCATCTTTAAGCTTCTAAAAAATGTAAAAACTGGGCAGCTTTGTGATTTCCGCTACTGCATGCATAGCGCTCAAGTACAGAGAAATAATGATATGTATGCAACGAGCATGGGCATTGAATGGATTAATAACTCTCCTGAAGAGATTCGCGATTTTATGGTAGAAATGCTAGACAATGTAGAAGAGAGTGCGGAGGATTTGCAACTACAAAATGCTTTTAAAGCTCTCGACCATAAGCTGCATCTGCAATACAACTATCAAGGACGTATCGGCATCTCATACTTGCGAAAGTACAAAGATCTACTCTTAGAGGGGAATCCGATCCCCTTGCATCGGGAAGATGAATTGAATGTCTAAGGTATTCGCCGCGCGGATCTGATCCGCTATCTGAGCAACCGCACTCTGCCTGAGCAGCGACTCTTTGCGATGCGTCACAATCACCTTCAACTCCGCAAGTGAACCACCCACCTCTTCCTGCAGTACATGCATCTCCTGCATCAAAAGCTGCGGGTTGAGATGGCCATAAACCACCTGTGCCGAATCAGCATCAGGCACCGAACACTCCAATAACATCCCATGAAACTTCCCCTCACGAATTAGCGGTGCTATACGCTTCCATACATGAATCAAGTGCTTTTCAGATTCCAAAGCATCTGGTGAAGTATCCCCAAAATAGAGCAAATACTCCTCCTTATACTCGAAGAGAAAAGCTGTCGAGGCATATTCATGCGGATGCGCCAATTTATGACACTCAACCTTAAAAGAGAGATTGGGAAGATCCACCATCTGATGCAGCGGCAGATGCACATAGTCATACTGCCTAATCATCGGCTCAGCGCCCTCATTTGCATAATTGGGCCAGATCACATTATTGAAGATATGTGCCTTCAAATCCTCAATCGTTTTGTCCGTACCAGCAATGAATTTATGCGCGCCATCCACCTGAGAGTTGATCACAAGCGCTGAGATATGGTCTAAATGGGCATGCGAGATGAAGTAGCCTTTGATCTTCTTCAAAAAAACCTCGCCCACATCAGTCAAGGCGCCGTCAGGACATTCAAAATCCTTCAAATTGCCCCGCTCATCTGCCACAATGATTCCGTTGATCAGCGTCCCCGCATCAACAATGAAAGATTCATCGGGATTGTCAATCGGGTAGAACATGTAACCAGAGATATCGCTCTCACGCGGCCCCCCAGTCACACCCAAGGTCAAGACATTAAATTTTGGCTCCATGTAGCCTCATCTCCAGACTCTCTAACTGCTTCTCTATTCCCTTAGGCAGTCGATCACCAAACTGCGACAAATAATCCCTCATCTGAGCCGCCTCATCTAGCCATTCCTCAGGATGTATCGCAAAAAGCGCTTCCTCGTCAACTGTAAGATTCGATAGATCCAATGCGCCACTTGCCGGCACATTTCCAATCGCTGTTTTTTCAGCAGCATCTGAACCCTCAAGACGCTCAAAAATCCACTTCAAAATACGGATATTCTCGCCAAAGCCAGGCCACAAAAACTCTCCATCTTTTTTGCGAAACCAATTGACCGAGTAGATTTTGGGAAAATTTTCCCGCTCCATCTCCAGCCAGTGACCAAAGTAGTCCGCCATATTATAGCCACAAAAAGGCAGCATCGCAAAAGGATCGTGGCGCAGTTTGCCCACAGTCCCAGCAGCAGCAGCTGTCATCTCAGAAGAAACCGCAGCTCCCATAAATGTACCATGCGCCCAATCAAAGGACTCCACAACAAGCGGTACCGTCTTACCACGCCGACCACCAAATATAATCGCCGAAATAGGAACACCCTTGGGATCCTCCCATGCCGGATCCATCACAGGACATTGCGCTGCTGGTGTTGTAAAGCGGCTGTTTGGATGCGCTGCCTTCTTATCACTATTAGGTGTCCACTCCTCACCAAGCCAGCTGGTCGCTTTTTTCGGTGGCTCCCCCATTCCCTCCCACCAGACATCTCCCTCCTTAGTCAAAGCCACATTGGTGAAAATAGAGTGAGATCTACATGTTTCAAGAGCGTGCGGATTGGAATCCTTTGAGGTTCCAGGAGCTACACCAAAGAAGCCCGCTTCAGGATTGATTGCCCACAATCTGCCATCTTTTCCTACCTTCATCCATGCAATGTCATCACCAACGCACTCCACCTTCCAGCCAGGGAGTTTAGGCTCCATCATTGCCAAATTGGTCTTGCCACAAGCAGAGGGAAAGGCCGCTGCAAAGTAGCGCTTTTTACCCTCAGGATTGGTAATGCCCACAATCAGCATATGCTCCGCAAGCCAGCCCTGCTCTTTGCCCATGATTGAGGCTATACGAAGCGCAAAGCACTTCTTGCCAAGTAAAGCATTGCCGCCATAGCCGCTACCAAACGACCAGATCGAATGGTCAGAGGGAAAATGTACTACATGTGTATCATCTGGGTTGCAGGGCCAAGGAACATCTTTTTTGCCCTCAGTAAGCGGTACACCCACAGAGTGCAAACAGCGAACAAAAGAGGCGCCCTGTTCAATCTGCTCCATCACCTCTTTGCCAACACGCGTCATGATGTGCATGTTACAGACAACGTAGGGCGAATCTGTCAGCTCAACGCCGATATGTGATATGTTCGATCCAAGTGGACCCATACTGAAGGGAATCACATAGAGTGTACGGCCACGCATAGAGCCTTTGAACAGGCCTTGCAGTTTGCTGCGCATCTTTTGCGGCTCTTCCCAATTGTTTGTTGGGCCAGCATCCTCCTCTTTTTCAGAGCAGATGAAAGTACGTCCCTCAACACGCGCCACATCGCGCGGATCAGAACAGGCCAGATAGCTATCTGGTCTCAATTTCTTGTTTAGTTTAGTAAATGTGCCGCTTTGAACAAGCAGCTCGGCCATAGCGTGAAACTCCGTTTCACTGCCATCGCAATAATGAATCTGGTCAGGCTCCGTCAGCCTAGCCACCTCATCTACCCACTCTTTGATTGTCATATCATCGCTTTGCGTTTCTTGAATTTATCAAGGTGCTCCAGCGCTTTGCCAGTCCCAAGACAAACAGCAAGCAGTGGGTGCGGGGCAATAATTACTGGAAGCCCCGTATCTTTTGTCAACGCCTTATCCAATCCCTTGATCAGCGCTCCCCCACCAGCGAGAACCATGCCCCGTTCTACCAAATCGGCAGAAAGTTCCGGAGGACACTTCTCCAATGTCAAGCGCACACACTCCACAATCTGCTGAATCGGCTCCGCCAAACATTCGCGAATCTCCACAGAGTTAATCCGCTTCGTAATCGGTAGACCTGCCACCTGATCACGACCCCTAACCTCCATCTCGAGCTCCTTGTCACCAAGAGGATAGGCTGAACCTATTGTGATCTTTATCTCTTCCGCCGTACGCGGACCAATCATCAAATTATAGGTACGCCTCATATAGTTGATGATACACTCATCAAACTCATCTCCCGCAATCCGAAGCGAACGCGACTCCACAATACCACCAAGCGATATGATCGCAATCTCCGTCGTACCACCACCAATATCAATGATCATACTAGCAGCTGGCTCATGTACAGGCAAATCAACACCAATCGCCGCCGCCATCGGCTCCTCAATCAAAATCACCTCCTGACCACCAGCGTGTAAAGCGGAGTCCTCTACCGCTCTTTTCTCCACACCAGTAATACCAGAAGGCACCGCAATCAAAATCTTTGGACGGAAGAGGCTGCGCGAAGGCGTCACCTTCTTGATCAACGCCTTCAGCATCCCCTCCGCAATTTCAAAGTCTGCAATCACACCATCTTTCATCGGGCGCACTGCATGAATCTTCCTCGGCGTCTTACCGAGCATCGCCTTCGCCTTATGACCGACCGAAAGCACCTCGTTAGTCTGTGAGTCAACCGCCACAACCGACGGCTCACTAAGCACAATACCCTTACCCCTCACATAAACCAACGTGTTGGCTGTCCCCAAATCAATTCCAATATCATTGGAAAAGAAGTTAAAAACCTTGTCCATCCGGCGAAATGCGCGAGATTGTACAGCGTCGAGTGCCGCCTTCACCGTTGGATTGTTTGCAAAATTCTTAAGCATAATACTATCTAAGTTTGTAGTAGTTCCAATACCTCTTCCCAGGTCAGCTTCGAAATCGTCTCCTCATCGGTGTCGATCACCTTCTTCACTAACCCCTTCTTCCTCTTCTGCAGATTCAAAATCTTCTCTTCAATCGTATTCAGTGTCACCATTTTATATGAAGAGACCGACTTCTTCTGCCCAAGCCGATGGACTCGGTCCGTCGCCTGATTCTCAACTGCTGGATTCCACCACATATCATAGTGAATCACCGTGTCCGCACCTGTCAAATTCAATCCAGATCCTCCAGCCTTCAATGAAACCAAAAAGAGCGGAATATCTGGATCGTTGTTAAACCGCTTGACAATGCCCAGACGATCCTTCGATGAGCCATCTAAGTAGGCAAATGGAATCCCCCTACTCTCAAGCTCCTCACGCAAAATGGCAAGCATCTTTGTATATTGACTGAAGATCACACTTTTGTGACCACCATCAATCAAGGAGAGCACAAGCTCCAGCAGCATATCATATTTGGCCGAATCACCCGGCTCTGGCCTCTCCTTGGCGAAAATCGCTGGATGGCAGCAGATCTGCTTCAATCGAGTCAATGTAGCCAAAACATGAATTTGAATCTTATCAAAGCCCTCCTTTTTCACAAGGCGAGAGAGCTCCTCTTTAGCCGAAGCTGCGTATGATTTGTAAAGCTCCTCTTGCGTCGGCGTCAAATGGCAGTGATAGAGCACCTCCGTTACAGGAGGAAGATCATCCAAAACATCCTCTTTCATACGTCGCAAAATGAAGGGCGAAACCTTTCTGCGCAGCACCTCAAGGCGATCTTTTTGATTCACCCCACGAATGAATCTCTCAACAAAGCGATCATAGCTTGAAAGAAGACCCGGCATCAAGAAGTCAAAGAGGCTCCAAAGCTCATCAAGCGAATTCTCGATCGGTGTACCGGTCAAGATCAGTTTCTGTTTTGCTTGAATCATCTTCACCGATTTTGCATTGCGTGTGCCGCGGTTTTTGATGTTCTGCGCCTCATCAAGCACCACGTAGTCAAATGGGATCGTCTTGTATATCTCAACATCTTTTTGTAGTAAGTTATAGGAGGTGATGATGATATCATATTGATCGATCGTTTTCAATAGCTTCCGACGAACAGCGGGCACTGAGTCGATGATTAGAACTTTCGATTTAGGATGAAACTTGTGAAATTCCTCTTGCCAGTTGTAGAGCAGTGATGTCGGGCAGACAATCAAAGAGGGTGTTTTATTTTGGTTCTGCACAATAGCAATGATCGCCTGCAGCGTCTTTCCAAGACCCATATCATCTGCCAAAATCCCGCCCAGATGCATCTGCCTCAGACGCTGCAGCCAGTGGACACCCTCATCTTGATAGTGGCGCAAAGTGGCGTTAATCGCTTTGGGAACCGGATCATACTTGATCTCTTTTTCACCCAAGATCTGCTTCTGAATCTCTTTGAGCTCTTTGCTCATTGTAAATTTGACCGGCAGATCTTTGCCCTGCAACGTAGTCAAACTCCAAAGAGGACGGTATTCAACATGATCATTAAGCGAAGAGAGGCCTAGCTCATCGAATAGCTGCACAATCGGTGTGATGCGCTCTAAATCTAGTACCAAAATGCGCGGCATACGCCCCTTGCCTTGATCGATCTCCACATAAGAGCGCTTCGATGCAACGCAATCCCAAAGAAGATCGAGCCTCACACCCTTTAGATGGCCCTTTACTTTGAGATCAACAGCGTAGCAACCCACCTGATCACAGGTTGAAAGCTTAAGTTCAAAAGTAGACTCATCATAGATAAATTGCTCTTTGAGATTTTGTGGGCAGTCAAAGGTGATCGTATCTTGGAAGCGTGGAATTACCTCTGTCATAAACTCAACAATCTTCTTCTCACTCTTAACAGCGAAAAAACCCTCCTTCTCATCAAAGAGAAAATCTTCAAACAGCGCCTCAACCAGCTTGCGCTCCTGAACGAGATTGCGAGCTAAAATGCCCTCCTCTTGAACAAAGGAGGCGATCTGATCATATTCCAATTCCTCTTGCGCAGCTGGAACCTCAACATCGCCATAAGAAAAGAAGAGTTTCGCCTCTAATTCACCGTTGAGGTAGTGAATCTCACAGCGTCCCTTCAATTCATTCGCATATGGAAGAGTGACAAAACGATTAATCATCAAAGGATTGGTCACTTCAGCATAAGAACGCAAAACTGGAAGAGCATTCTCAACAAAGGTACCAAATAGTGGCTCTGGAATAGCAAGATCGTGCAGCCGCATCAGCTCTCTTAGATGGGCGCGCGTAATCATTTTGGGAAAGCGGAAGTAGGTGTTGTTGTGCAGGAGACCAGGCTTGGTAGAGGGAAAGAGTTCTACATCCTCTGGTTTGACACGCTCCTCATCAACCAGTAAAAAGGGCTTGAGCAAAATAGTTGGCGCAGGCGCCTCTAAATACTCTAGAGTACAGCTAATCTGCGCAGGCGATGAGGAGAAGCAGATCGGTTCCTCTAGATTGCTATAAAAAAGAGAGGGCAGAGGCAGCGCTTCTTTGTCAACTTTTCGCATAGTAGAGCTTGCAATGTCGTAAATGCGACTAAAAAGCTGCGCCACACTTTCACGCGCAAGACAGAATGTGCGGCCCTGCGGCGCTTGAATATGATCAATCAAAATGGCCAAAACTGCCAAGCCCGCTTCATCAAAGGATTCACGAGTGAAGAAGTGCTGTTTACCGCTCAGCTGAATAGGCTCCTTATAGTGAAAGGCGGTCAGAAAGGCTTTGATATCTGGAATAAAGAGAGGTTTTGAGCGAGAAGGAAGTCGTAAAGCGAGCTGAAATTTTTCCTCTGAAAAAAGCAGCGCCAACTCAGCTTTCGTTGGCTCCAGCTTTTGCTGAGGCAAAAAGAAGGGAGAGCCCCCAAGACGCGTTGCCGCTTTTTGGTAATCCCCCAAAACTTCCTTTTGGTAAGCGCTTCCACGCCTTTGCTGCTCAATCTCTTGCGCCTGTTCAAAGGTCTCTTGCAACTCCTGATCAACGTCATCAGCATCTTCAGAATAGTTGACGACGATTTCATTGAGATTTTGCTCTAAAAAGAAGAGGAAGGCAGCGATATGCTGGCAGTCGTAGGTGTAGGTGCAGTCACAGTTGGAATCGACAGCACACGATTCAGTGCGATCGATTTCAACCTCACTCTCATAGACATTATCAAAAGCTCCGCGCACGCGCGCGCTCACCTTGATGGTGTCAGAGTCCATGTGGAGGATCTTAGCCCCCAAAACACTCTCTTTATCAAAAAGCTCCTTGCCTTCTTTGAGAATGTTAGAAGAAAAGTCTTGCCGCAGTTTGCGAAAATTGAGCATGAACGTAGTTGTACAGATTTATTCCCCTCTTCGCAAGAAAAACTTTGCTTGCGGAAATTAGCCCCATACGCTATTCTCATTCCCCTATTACATGCGGGTGTAGCTCAGCGGTAGAGCATCACGTTGCCAACGTGAGGGTCGTGAGTTCGAACCTCATCACCCGCTTTAAAATCCAACCAACAGAAATTATGGAAAAATTTGAAGATGACGCATTTGCCGTTGAAGCCACGCAGGAAGCGGGTTGTCAGCTGGCACTCAAGGTAACAGTGAAACCAGACCGCACCAAGAAGTGCCATAAGCAGGGTGTGAAGAAGGTAAACAAGCAGATTTCTATCCCTGGCTTTCGCAAGGGGAAGGCGCCTGACCAAACTGTCATCAGCAAATATGGCTCCTATGTTGATAGTGAGTGGAAAGAGATTGTTCTGCATGAGGCGTTGGATGCAGGTTTTCAGCTCACCAAAAAATATCCTTTGACAAAAGAGAGTTTGAAGCAGCCGAAGCTTGAGAGCTGCTCTTTGGAAGAGGGGGCTGTTGTCACCTTCTCTTATGAGCACTACCCAAATGTGCCTGAGATTGATTTTTCTCAAATTTCTCTTCCTGCAATTGAGAAGGCAGAAGTGAAGCAAGAGAGAATTGATGAGGTGGTGGAGCAGATTTGCAAGTCTAATGCTGATTTTGAGCCGATTGAAGATCGTGCTGTTAAAGAGGGTGACTATGTAGACCTCACGATTGATGCTATTGATCGCGAGCCTGAGATGAACATTGTCAAAGAGCGTCGCTTCCCTGTTGAGAAGGAGTTGATGGGCGATTGGATGCGCAAACTTGTTGTGGGCAAAAAAGTTGGCGACAAGGTTGAGGGCAAAAGTGTCAATGAGAAGGATGAAAAGGATTTTAAAGAGACGCTTGTACGCATAGAGATTCACTCCATTTGGAAGATTGTGATGCCCGAGGTGGATGATGAGCTAGCGAAAAAGGTTGGCACAAAGTCTAAGGATGATCTTCTTGCGCGCATCAAGGAGAATCTGGAACAGGAGGCTGAGCAGGAGCAGAAGGGCAAGCAGATTGAGGCGCTAGACGACGCTTTGGTTCAGCAGTTCCAATTTGATCTTCCCACTTCGATCGTTGAAGGTGAGAGGCGTCATCGCATCGCTGACAAATTGCGTCTACTGAAGATGCAGGATTTGAGTGATGAGGAGATCAAGCAGAAAGAGGCTGAGGTTGAGAAAGAGGTCGCAGATGGTGTTGAAGATTCGCTGCGTCTCTACTTCATCAACAAGCAGATTGAGAAGCAGGGCAAGATTTCTCTGACAAATCAAGAGTTGAACCAGGAGTTAGCGCACCAAGTGGCGACAAACCCAGCCTACCGCGCTGATGATATGGATAAAGACAAATCGCGCGCGCTGATTGAGAGGCTTTCAACAACACTGCTTCAGCGCAAGACAAAAGACTATGCGTTAGAGCAGGTCTTGCAGGCTTGATTAATAAAGCATGACACAATATCCTGACCCTAAAATTACCTGAGGATTTGCCGATGTCATTAGTTCCCTATGTTGTTGAAGATACGGGCCGTGGAGAGCGCGCCATGGACATTTATTCGAGGCTATTGAAGGACAGAATTGTCCTGATTGGCCAAGAAATTACTGATCAACTCGCCAATGTGGTGATTGCACAGCTTCTCTACTTGATGACAGAGGATCCAAAGAAGGACATTCAGATCTTCATTAACTCTCCTGGCGGCTACATCACAGCAGGCCTTGCCATTTTTGATACAATTCGTTTCCTTGGCTGCGATGTTTCGACCTACTGTATTGGTCAGGCAGCATCTATGGGAGCTCTTCTTTTGGCAGCTGGAACAAAGGGTAAGAGACGTTCACTTCCGCATGGCCGTATCATGATTCACCAGCCATCTGGCGGCATTATGGGAACATCAGCTGATATTAAGTTGCAAGCGGATGAGATTGTAAGACTAAAAAGTCATCTGACACGCATTCTTTCAGAGTGTACAGGTCAAGACGAAGATAAGATTTTAGAAGATTCAGATCGCGACTACTTCATGAGCCCAGAGCAGGCGATTGAGTATGGTTTGATCGATGAAATGGTGACAACCAAGGTATTTTGATGACAGCCAAAGAGCCAGCAACCTGCTCATTTTGTGGACGTGCAGAAGATGATGTAGAGAAGTTAATTTCCGGCCCAAATGTTTATATTTGCGACAATTGCATCCGTCTTTGCATGAGCATTGTTGAGAAAAAACCGGAAAAGCAGAAGCATGATCTCACAGTGTTGAAGCCGGAAGAGGTTAAGCAGCGGCTTGATGAGTATGTTGTTGGACAAGATGAGGCGAAGCGCACGATTGCGGTGGCTGTTTATAACCACTATAAGCGTGTGCGCGCTATGATGGAAAATAAAGAGGTCGCCTACAGCAAATCAAACGTGATGCTACTGGGGCCGACTGGATCTGGTAAAACTTTGATGGCCAAAACATTGGCTGATATTTTGGATGTGCCATTTTCGATCTGTGATGCGACAACGCTGACAGAGGCTGGCTATGTTGGAGAGGATGTGGAAAACATTGTTCTTCGTCTACTTCAGTCGGCGGACTATGATGTAGAGCTTGCTGAGCGTGGCATTATTTACATCGATGAGATCGATAAGATTGGTCGCACGACGCAAAATGTTTCGATCACGCGCGATGTTTCTGGTGAGGGGGTGCAGCAATCGCTTCTCAAGATTGTTGAGGGGACGGTAACAAGCGTACCGCCCAAAGGTGGCAGGAAGCATCCGCATCAGGAGTACATCAAGGTGAATACGGAGAACATTCTTTTCATCATTGGTGGCGCCTTTGTTCATCTTGACAAGATGATTGCGAAGCGTTTGGGGAAGAGCACGATTGGATTTTCAGACACAAAGACAGGCAAGCCGATCGATCGTCATGATAAGAATGCGCTTCTCAAGCAGGTTGAGCCGGAGGATCTAGTTGGCTTTGGTATGATTCCAGAGTTTATTGGCCGTTTCAACTGCATCGTCAATTCCAACGAGCTCACATTGGATGATTTGGCGCACATTTTGACGGAGCCAAAAAATGCTGTGATGAAGCAGTACAAGGCGCTTTTTGCTGAAGAGGGTGTTGACCTACACTTTTCTGATGAGGCGCTCTTGGCTGTGGCACGCAAGGCGAAAGAGGCGGGCACTGGAGCTAGAGCACTGCGCATGATTTTTGAAAATCTGCTGCGTGATTTGATGTTTGAGGTGCCATCAGATCCGTCTGTGCGTGAGATTTACATCGAGGAGGAGACAATCACAAAGAATAAAGAACCTGTGATTGTACGCACCGATGATGACAAAAAAATCGCTTAAAATTGTTCAGACGCTGAATGACGCAGGCTTTATTGCCTACTACGCAGGTGGCTATGTGCGCGACAAACTCTTGGGGTTAGAGCCTCATGAGGTGGATATTGCCACAAATGCAACCGTGCAGCAGGTGCAAGAGCTTTTTCCCAAAACGATTCCTGTTGGTATTTCATTTGGCGTCGTCATTGTGATGGATGGGAGTGATCCTTTTGAGGTCGCCACCTTTCGCAGTGATGGTGACTATGAAGATGGCCGTCATCCCACCTCTATCTCCTACTGCTCTCCTGAAGAGGATGCTAAGAGGCGCGATTTTACCATCAATGGCATGTTCTACGATCCACTGACAGATCAGGTGCATGACTTTGTTGAGGGGCGGGAGGATTTAAAAAGTGGAATTATTCGCGCGATTGGAAATCCCAAGCTGCGCTTTGAGGAGGATCGTTTGCGCATGGTGCGCGCTATTCGCTTTGCAGCGCGCTTTGATTTTAAGATTGAGAAGAAGACAGCAACAGCAATCAAAGAGCAGGCTTCAACACTCTTCCCTGCCGTTTCAATTGAAAGAATCTGGCAGGAGTTTGGCAAGATGGTTCATAAGGGCAAGGCCTATTTGATGCTCTATGAATTTGGACTACTCCAAACTATTTTCCCAGCACTCAAAAATCAATCGATCGAAGAGCGAGTAAAGCCATTTGACAACTTTCCAAAAGAAACACCTACTATTCTCTATCTTCGAGAGCTTTTGGTTGATACAGATGGACTTGTCGAAAAAATGAAGGCGAGCCGCCGCGACCAAAAGCTCTTGGACTACTTTGATACAAAGTGCACAGATCTGTTTGATTGGACCCATTTCTATCGCAGTGAATTTTTGCCGCTATTTCTATCGATTGAGGAGGCGAAGGGTGTTGATATTTCTGAACATCAAGAGCGGATTGCGAAGTTGAAGGAGCACATTGAGAGGAGGGAGCCAGTAGTTAGTTCTACCCTCTTAAAAGAGCGCGGTATTAAGCCTGGACCGCAGATGGGCAAGCTTTTGGAGCAAGCGGAGCGACTTGCTATCAATGAGGATTTGACAGCGCAAGAGGTGCTCGTTAGACTGGGCGTGTGAAATATCCCATCTACAATAAAAAGGCCTACCTCGCTCTCTACCTAATCGACACACTTTTGAAACTGCTGCCGCGTAAGAAGAGTGAGATCTCTTATGACTCTCTACTTCTTTGTAATATCGCCCATATCGGGGATGTGATTTTGACAACTTCATTGCTGAAGCCTATCAAAGAGGCTTTTCCTAATATGAAACTAGGGATGTTGATCAATAGCTGCGCCCGCCCAATCGTCGAGGGGCAGGTCGATCATTTGCACATCTTTGATCACTGGAAGCTTGGAGGCAACAGCCGAGATTGCAAAAAGGTGATTGAAGAGATCAAAGGGTATAGCATTGCTGTTGACTGCAACTTTCACTATCCCAATAGCAGTCCCCTTCTTTGGCAGGCGAAGATTCCAACACGCATTGGCTTTACAAGTGCTGGCTTTGGTCCCCTTCTCACACACAGCTACTCTTGGCAGACAGAGGATGTTCCTGCACCCCAAATCTATGCACGGCTACTCAAACCGCTCGGTATTGACGCAGTACCAACTAAGCCGCAGATAGTCACTAGTGCCATAGAAAAGAAAGAGTACATTGTTGTTCATCCTTGCAGTCGAAATGCTCGAAAAGAGTGGCCTGCTGCCAAGTGGAAAGAGCTACTTCAGCGCTTTCCCAAGAGTCAGCTGCTCTTTACAGGACGTGGAAAGCGCGAAAAGGCGTTTATAGAATCAATCATACCAGCAAATGGAACCAATCTCTGTGATCAGCTCTCTTGGAGTGAATTTGTGACAACGATTGCCGAAGGCGCACTGCTGCTTACTGTTGATACAAGTGCTGGACATATAGCTGCAGCGGTCGATACGCCTGTTGTTGCGATTCACCCCGCTATTCACCATGAAAAGTTGTGGAAGCCCTATGGTGAAAAGGTAACAGTTGTGCGCCAAAATCCAGATTGCTCACCCTGCTTTACAGGGTGTGAATCGATGGAGTGTATCAAAACGATTTCGGTCGATAGAGTCTACGATGCCGCGCAAGCAATGATACCGCGTCCCACCTCTCCACGCTCTAGCTGATCAACAAGAGTATTGATCTCACGAAGCGGAACCTCATGGGTGATCAATTCGGTGAGTTTCAACTCCCCCTTCAAAAAGAGGTCGGCGTAGTAGGCAACATCCTCATCAACTTGGCTCTTTCCACCCCATGTACCTCTAATCTGCTTGCCACAGATCAGATCAAAGGGATCGATAGAAATCGTCTGTCCTTTGGGAAGATTTCCAGCCAAAACACAGAGACCAGGCGATCGTAGAGAGCGGTAGGCCGCCTCCATCGCCTCTTTGCGCCCAGCCGACTCAAAAGCGTAGTCAACACCACCACAAATCTCATGAATCTGGCTAGCTGGATCTTTCCTGGCATCCACAAGATGTGTTGCTCCAAGCTCTTTGGCGCGCTGCAGCTTCTTCTCACAGATATCTACCGCAATGACTGGATTTGCTCCACGTGAAACAGCACAAAGAAGACCGCTGAGCCCAACTCCACCGCAACCAAAGAGAGCAAAGGAGGAACCCTCTTCTAACTGCATCTCATTTTTCACAACCCCAGCGCCTGTCGGCAGTGCGCAGCCAAGAAGAGCTGCCTCTTTAAGTGGCATCTCTTTTGGAATGGGAACAAGGCGATTTTCAGAGACAACGGCGCACTCCATAAAGGTGCTGATCGCACCAGAATTGATTGCCCCATCTTCAGAACTGTACTGCGTTGAGGGAACGTCATGGCCAGCGCCTTTGAGCCAGGTGAGCACCACATGATCACCCTTTTTAACCTTGCTCACTGAAGGCCCAACCTCAAGTACGATTCCGGAGCCCTCATGCCCAAGCGTATGAGGCAAAAACTTATCCTCACCCTTGCGTCCAAAAATTTCATTGAGCTGAGTATGGCAGAGCCCGCTGTAAGCGATCTGTACCAACACCTGGCCCTCTTTCAAGATAGCCGTCTGAAGCTGCATGAGCTCAAGTGGCTGCTTTGTCTGTTTGAGTACGGCACCTAACATTTGGGACCACACGCAACAGCTATATAGTAGTGGGCAAAAGGCATAAAGCCGGTATGGACCATCTCATCGTTGGCAGCAAATAAGAAGACATGAGAAAAGTGCTTATAGAGCTCCTCTTCTAGCCTCTCATGATCATAGATATTGATATGACCCAGCTTTGCTACATCAGATGTGTACTGCTGACTTGGCTTCGAAGGCGTTCCAATCACAGCAATGCCGTTTTCCTTCAGTGATGAAGCTATTTTTCCAAGAAACTGCGTTGCATGCTCCGGTATGATATGTTCAATCACATCAAAACTGGTGATCGCATTATATTTCTCTTTAGGCTCATACTCAAAAAAGTCAGTATGTACAAATTCTGCTTGCTCGCTTGCGAAGTTCTTTTTTGCAACTTCTACCGCCTCTTCATCAAAATCAATCCCCTGCACATAGCCGCACTCTTTTGCCAAAAGAAAGGTGCCAAAACCCTCATTACAGCCAACATCCATGATACGCTTGCCGCTACCAATCATTTTGGCTGCAAACTTGTAATAGCTCATGCTGTGCATCATCCTTCTGGGAGAGTAATGATGCCAAAAAGAGACATACCGTCCTAAATGTATGGGATCTGGTTCTTCAATTTTGTTGTAAACACAATCCCAGCTCGACTTCACATCGTTTGCCATTGGCCTCCTCATATCTTCTTGCACAAACTGCTGTAGGTGACTCACTCACAACAGTGTATTTAACTTGTCTCTCACCCATTTCAACTGGGGCATAAGTGGGCATCAAACGCTGATCACTGCTCCACCTTGTGATAGAATCTCCATTCATGATACAGCCATGAACAACAGGTAGGCAGAAAACCAACGCTTGCCCAAATTTTAACGGTACTGGCTTGACCCGATCAGCAACACTATCTTCCATCTTCTGCGGCGCATAGAGAAAGCCGAGCTGATGCTTCTTTGACCCTTTAGTCACCTCTTTACTTTGGATTTTGGTGGTGGGATAAGCCTCTTCAGACTCGAGATGCGAACCATCAATCATACTCATCGTATTTTTGGGCCCTAGCTCTACAAAAGGTACAAAAAAGGAGTGTTCATAGGGCGTTCCACCATAGTGACTATCCCGGTGATAGCCAATATTGTCCTGACTCTTCCCTGGTCTTGCAATTCTTAAAAAGGGGTTTGCCTGCTTGACAATATCTAGACCCATAATTTCTCGAAAGGCGGGCAACAGCGGCGTGATAAAATCATACTCCTGTTCTCTGAAAAATTGGGTCATCTCAATCTGAATTTTAGAATGCCTGCTATCATCCTCTTCGCGATACTCTTCAAGTGAACATTTTTTCCCAACCAACGAAGAGAGCCTCCCTTCAAGCTCCTCTTTCACCCTTTCAAGTTCTGAAATATCTGGGAAATCTAAAACAACCCAGCCCTTATCGATATACTCTTGCATCACTACCTCTTGTTGCACGCAACGACAAATAGATATTGCGCCATTTTAGCAAAGCCTGTGTGGACAACCTCATCATTCATTCCAAAAGAGAAGACATTTTGGAAATACTTCTCAAAGAGTGTTCTCAATCTCTCTTGCGAGTACATATTGACATGTGCTTCACGACTAAGTTTTGAAGCGTAGGGAGTCGTTGTCTCATTGGGTGTCCCACAAACCACTATACCACCATCATTTACATGATCAGCAAGCGCTTTCACATAGGTCTCTTCATACTCTTTGTAGATATGCTCGATCACATCGAGACTGACAACCAAATCATGCTCACCAAATGTCTTGTCAAAGAAATCAGCTGACTCAAAGCCAAAACGCTCCTCATCGAAAATCTTTTTTGCTGACTCAATTTGCGGCTTATCATAGTCGACACCAAAATATTTGCGTCCTTCAGCTAAAATAGGTGCCCCAATTCCTTCTCCACAACCAAGCTCAATCACGCTCTTCGCATTCTTCGCCATTTTTGAGGCAAACTTGTAACGCGCGAGCACAAAGGGTAAGCGTTTTGGATCATTGCGAAAATTCCATGACCACACAGTTCCCCATTTTATGCGCTTGGCTGGAAAGTTTGCTTTAACCTCTTCCCACATCTGCGCTTCTGTAGCATTTGATAAGCTCATCTACTCCCTCTTTCCACTCTTTTATTTCACAAAACGATGCCAAATAGGCTGATTTGGGTCTAGGTATATTATCGATGTCTGACATACTAATCGCTTTCACACAGCTGCGCTCCATTCCTAAACCTTCAGCTATGTAACAGGCCATCTCATATCGATTTGCGGGCTCTTTAGGGCAAATCTGAAAAATCCCACGAGCATCCTGGGCCTGCAAATCAAAGAGACAGTTTGACAACTCCTCTATACTGGCAAGCTGCAACTCTTGATCAACAGCAGCTTCTACCTCACCTCTATTTAGCAACTTTTGGACAATCTCGTGCATCACATTTTGGTGTGGTCCATAGATGCGACAGAGCCTGATAATTAGGCAGTCATCTGCCATCTCTCGCATCAAAATCTCTTCCCTTTTAGCATGAATCTCCCCATACATGTTTGTAGGAGAGGTTGGTGAGTGTGGGTAGTAAACCTCTTGCTCGCCATCAAAAACTTGTGTCGTTGAAAGCACAACGGGTGTAATCCCACGAACAATAAACTCTCTACAAAGTTCCATAGTACCATCAATATCTACCTGCCAACAAAGATCTGGCTCCTGAATACAGCGCTGTGGCGTAGAATAGCCCACAGCAATGATAGCCCATCTGTAGCCTTTAGTCGAAAAATTAATAGTTGGCCTTCTTAGGTCAAGAAAAGGCTGCTCATTTCGACTGGTTCCAATTAGATCCGGATAGTGTTTCTTCAACTCATTGAAAAGATGACTACCAATAAAGCCTGTAGAACCAACCACAATCGATTTGGGGGGAGTCATGAAAAGCGCACTCTCTTTGTTATTGAGCGCCAAATACGCCTCTTTGTCGAACTTTTGGATGCTTTGAAAAAATCCCACCACTTGGGCTGCCAGATTAGCTTCCAAAAGAGATTGTCAAAGACAAAGGAGAGCTGCCCTGAATCTCGAAACTTCTGACGCAACAAACTATCCTGAGCTACTTGATCAAGTAGTGCTAAATAGGTTCGATTTCGCCTCTTACGATCCTTCTTTACCTTACTCGTATAAGAGTCTTCACACTCTCTCATGGCAATACCTACTTGAGGTAGGTAGCCGATGCCCTCCAGAAGGGCAATTTTTTGAAACAAGAACCAATCAGAGATATTTTCTAACTTTGGATTGGGAAGACCATACTTCTTCAAAGTCTCAACCTCTGTGATACAAGCGACCCCGGGTACCCAAAAACCGCTTTTTCTAAAGGTAGAGACAATTTGTTCCTTATGGAACGCTATTGGCTTTTCGGAAGGGTAGAGATTGGTCTCACGCGAGCCCTTTTCGGAAAAGTAGCTAATATCACTGCAAACTAACTTCAGCTTCTCTTCTTGCATAAGCTTCATGCAACCTGACAAATAGCCGGGTAGATAGAGATCATCGGAGCTAAAGATCTGAACAAACTCTCCCTGCACTTCTTTAAAAAGGTCGGTAACTGTAGCAAAGTAGCCCCTGTTTTTTTTGAAATAGAAGGGGCGAATTCTATCTCCAAAGCTCTCTATTACGGCGCGACTTTCATCTGTAGAAGCGTCATCTCCAACCAACACTTCAAAGTCATCAAAGTCTTGATTCAAGACAGAATCGATTGTTTCACCCAAAAAGGGGGCGTGATTGTAGTTGGGGATGATGACAGAAAGTGCTCGCTTCTTCACAGCTGGTATTGTAGGCTAACTTGTTTCGAACAGCAAGGGCTTTGTCGTGAAACTTTCAGATGTTGTAATCGACTTTTTTGCAAAGCGTGGTGTGCACCAATATTTGCAATGCCTTTTTTGACTCAGTGCCCCTTGTTAAGGAGATACTGAATAAGTACCTTGCTAGAGATTTCGGCAAGATTTCTATTGAGGGGAAGTTCGGAGCCGAACGTCTAACCCCTTGCGGGTTAGTGAAGGTGAGAATGATGCAGCGGCGTGAAGATTGACGGAAGATTCAATGAGCGAGTTATTCAGTATCTCCTTAATGAAGAGTCAGCTGTTGTTAATGGCCGCAATTTTAGCTTGGTACATGATGCATGGGGATCAACAGAGTTGCGTGAAGATCTTCTGGCAAATAGCGACCTTTATAAGCTAAGGCGCAACCAAGCTCTTTCATCTTGCAGCAAAAGTGATGCAAAACTATAGTTCAACCTTCAACAAGTGATCAAAGGAGAGAAACATGCACGTTTTAGTCGCAGGTGGAGCAGGCTATGTAGGTTCCAAACTCATTCCCGCCCTTTTAAATAAAGGCCACAAGGTCACAGTACTCGATCTCTACATGTATGGGGACGATCTCTTTGAAAAACACCCTAACCTGCGTGAAGTAAAGGGTGATATACGCGATATCGAGCTTGTTCGCTCTTCATTAGAGGGTTGCGATTCAGTCATTCACCTTGCCTGTATCTCCAATGACCCAAGTTTTGAGCTTAACCCCGACCTTGGCAAGTCAATCAACCTCGACTCATTTGACCCCTTTGTTCAAGCGGCAAAGGAGACTGGCATTAAACGTTTCATTTACGCCTCATCCTCATCTGTTTATGGTGTAAAAGATGCACCAAATGTAACTGAAGACATGGAGCTTGAGCCGCTTACCGATTACTCAAAATTCAAGGCTGAGTGTGAGAGAATTCTCTTTTCACACATGAATGATGACTTTATCTGTACAGTACTGCGCCCCGCAACTGTTTGCGGTTATGCACCGCGCCAGAGACTCGATGTTGTTGTCAACATTTTAACCAACCTCGCCTACCACAAGGGTAAGATCAAGGTGATGGGTGGATCACAGATGCGCCCGAACATCCATGTGGATGACATGGTCGATGCCTACTTGCATGTGCTCAACTGCAGCAAAGAGCAAGTTCAAGGCAAAACCTACAATGTAGGTTATCACAATCATACTGTCTTAGAACTGGGTGAAATTGTGAAGAACGAGGTAGGCAACTGCGAACTAAACGTTGAACCGACAAATGACAACCGCTCCTACCACGTCTCTTCTGAAAAGATTGCCAAGGAGCTTGGCTTTACACCAAAGCGTAACATTCAAGATGCCGTTAAAAGTTTGCTCGAAGCATTTGAAGCTGGGAAACTTCCAGACTCTTTGGAAGATAAAAAGTACTTCAACATCAAAACCATGAAGGCGATAGAACTGAAATGAAGACATTAGTAACTGGTGGAGCAGGCTTTATTGGAAGCCATCTAGCTGAGCTGCTTTTGCGTAGCGGCCATGAGGTTGTTGTTGTAGACAACTTAAATTCAGGGCGCTTGAAAAATTTAGATGCGATTGCTCACGACCCGCTATTCAAATTTTGTCCCGTCGATATAAGAGATAAAGAGGCTCTCAAAGAGTGCTTCTTCGGAGTTGACTGGGTCTTTCATCTAGCTGGACTTGCTGACATTGTGCCATCGATTGAGAATCCAAAAGACTACTTTGAGGTCAATGTGGATGGCACCTTCAATGTGCTTGAGTGTGCTAGAGAGGTAAAGGCGAAACGTTTTGTCTATGCCGCATCTTCCTCTTGCTACGGTATTCCCAAAAACTACCCAACACCTGAAACAGAGCCTATCTCTCCTCAATACCCATACGCTTTGACCAAATATTTGGGAGAGGAGCTGGTGATGCATTGGGCGCAGCTTTATAACCTGCCAGCTCTAAGCTTGCGTCTTTTCAATGTATTTGGACCAAGATCTAGAACTTCGGGCACATATGGTGCTGTCTTTGGCGTCTTTTTGGCTCAAAAGCTTCATGATGCCCCCTATACAGTAGTTGGTGATGGGACGCAGACGCGCGATTTTACATTCGTATCGGATGTAGCACGCGCCTTTTTGACAGCAGCCGAGAGCTCTGTTTGCGGTGAAATATTTAATGTTGGAAGCTCTGACCACTACAGTGTGAATCGATTGGTGGAGCTGCTCCAGGGTGATGTTGTGCATATTCCCAAAAGACCTGGGGAACCAGACTGCACCTTTGCCGATGTCTCAAAGATTGAGAGTATGATTAATTGGAAGGCGCAAGTCTCTTTTGAAGAGGGAGTCCAAAAGTTGCTAGACTCTCTCGATGATTTCAAGGATGCTCCTTTGTGGGATCCTGAAACCATTAAAAAAGCAACAGCCAAGTGGTTTGAATGTTTAGCGGAGCCAGCATGTTCGTAGAAAGAATGGATGAATTACTAGACTGTGTCAAAAAATGCAGTTACACGGACAGCAGTGGAGAGATCTCTCCAGAGGAGGCGCTTTTTGCAGCGCAAGATCATGTCAAATGCGGTAACATATTTGTCGTGGGCAATGGTGGAAGTGCGGGTATCGCTTCTCATTTTGCAACAGATCTAACTAAGACATTACAGCTTCCCGCTACAACATTGACTGACTCGAACAGTGTGACCTGCTTTAGCAATGATCATGGCTATGAGAATGTCTTTGCCAGCCCTCTCAAAGTTAGAATGAAGGGTGAAGATCTTCTGGTTGCAATTTCCAGCTCTGGTCAATCTGAAAATATCTTGAATGCTTGCCGCGTTGCCAAAGAAAAGGGAGCGCGCATCATTACGTTGAGTGGATTTTTGGAAGACAATCCTCTTCGCTCTATGGGTAAGCTCAACTTCTTTGTTGATGCAGAAGACTACGGTCTTG
The DNA here is from genome assembly GCA_022601635.1 of Chlamydiales bacterium. Lineage (GTDB taxonomy): Bacteria > Chlamydiota > Chlamydiia > Chlamydiales > JAAKFR01 > JACKPM01. The sequence continues at coordinate 33,854 of JAJACG010000022.1, forward strand.
TTGAGACTGCTCATTTTTTTCTATTACATACAATTATTGATTCACTAAGCTCATGCAAAAAAAGATCAGAAGAGTTGATGAAATTGGCAGTGTCGTAGCTGCTGAGAAAAAATGTGGTAACCGTGTCGTGCACTGCCATGGTGTATTTGATCTTCTCCACCCTGGGCATATTCGTCACTTTATCGATGCAAGAAAACAGGGTGATACACTTGTTGTTTCTCTGACTCCTGATCGCTTTGTCAATAAGGGCCCAGGCAGACCAGCTTTTAGTGAGCAGCTACGTTCTGAGCAGCTTGCCGCTCTTGCTTGCGTAGATTTCGTCGTACTAAATGACGCTCCCGATGCCATTTCAATCATAAAAAAAGTGCAGCCCGATCTCTATGTAAAGGGAATTGAATACCAAAATCATGGTGATGATGTAACTGGAAAGATTTCGAAAGAGGTAGAGGCTGTCGAATCTATCGGCGGATCGATCTATTACACTGAAGACATTGTTTTTAGCTCTTCCAACCTGATCAACCGCTTCTTCGATCAAGATGCAAATCGCATTGCGCCTTTCATGGACCCATTTAAAAAACACTTTTCACTTGACGATGTGATCAATGCAGTCGATGAGCTCAATGGTTTGAAGGTTCTGGTTGTGGGAGATGCCATTTTAGATGAGTATCAATATGTCTCTCCTCTTGGACAGTCTGGTAAAGGGCAGCAAATCACGGCCTCCTTGCAAGACAAAGAGCTCTTTTTGGGAGGCTCATTGGTCATTGCCAACCACTTGGCTGGTTTTGCTGGCTCTGTCGACCTGCTCACTGCCATTGGAAAAGATTGTCCTCATCGAAAAAAGATGGAAAAAGAGCTCTTGAGCAATGTCAAGCCGCATTTCATCGAAACTAAGCTGCCCACACTTTTGAAAAAGCGCTATGTACAAAAAGATGGTAAATCGATTTCCAAACTTTTTGAGACCTACAGTAGCACAAGTTCACTTCTAGAAGTTGAGCAGACTCATGAGGTTATGGACTTCCTGAAAGATGGTGAATATGATCTAGTCATTGCATGTGATTTTGGTAATGGATTCACCAACCCCGAGATTATTTCAGCGATCTGTACGATGCCTAATTTTTTGGCTGTTAATACGCAGACAAATAGTGGTAATCGCGGTTACAATGTGATCACCAACTACCAAAGGGCAGACTACATCTCTTTGAATGAACCGGAGCTTCGCTTGGCAGCGCATGATAAAGATAGTCGCCTTGAAGAGGTAGTCAAAGACATTGGTTCACTATTACAATGTGAGTCAATGGCAGTGACCAGAGGGAGTGATGGTCTACTGTTTAAAACGGCTAAGGAATCGATTGAGATTCCAGCTTTGACTATGCGTGCAATTGACAGAGTGGGTGCTGGTGACAGCTTTCTCTCTTTATCAGCTATGTCATTGGCAAAGGGGCAAAGCGCTTGGTTAGCAGGTTTTATTGGCTCTGTTGCTGCTGCAATTGATGTACAGATTGTGGGCAACAGAGAAGCAATCAACAAAGTGGAATTATGCAAGTTCATCACCAGACTCATGAAGTAAGAGTAGCTAAAATGATGCGCATTCGGCGCATTGAGGAATGCATTGCTGATCGCTATAGCGAGCAGAAGATGCGCTGCCCTGTCCACCTAAGCATTGGCCAAGAGGCGATTGCTGTTGGTGTCTGCGAGCATCTAACAGATGATGACTTTGCAGTGAGTGGGCATAGAGCGCATGCTCACTACTTGGCCAAGGGTGGCTGCCTCAAACAGATGATAGCCGAAATCTATGGCAAGGTGGACGGCTGCTGTAAAGGCAGAGGTGGCTCAATGCATCTTGTTGACCTAGATTGCGGCTTCTTGGGCTCAACTCCTATTGTGGGTGGCAGTATTCCTGTTGGCGTGGGTGCTGCATTTGGATCTCAACTCAAAGGTGAGAAGCGCATCACAACCATTTTTCTTGGTGAGGGTTCAACTGAAGAGGGTGTCTTTGCAGAGTGCCTCAACTTTGCCATGCTAAAGAAGCTCCCCATTCTCTTTGTCTGTGAAAACAACCTCTACTCTGTCTACTCTGGCTTGGAGGTGAGACAGCCAGCCTCCAGACATCGCCCCTCCTTGGCAAAAGCACACGGTATGCTTGCTTTTGAGGGTGATGGCAATAATGTGAATGAGGTTTCCAAGTTGTCAGAAGAGGCAACGCACTACATCCGCGAGGGCAATGGCCCAGTCTTTCTGGAACTTTCGACCTACCGTTTCCGTGAGCATTGTGGTCCCAATCTCGATCCCTACCAGCCAAAAGAGGAATCCTCGCACTGGCTAGAGAAGGAGCCACTGCAAGGGATTGAGATGAGCGACGAATTTGAAAAAGAGATTGAGGAGGCATTTGCTTTTGCAGATAAAAGCCCCTTCCCTACCCCAGAGCAAGAGGAGCAGATCTATGCGTGATATCACCTTTGCTCAAGCAATCTTAGAGGCTCAAGATCAACTGCTCGCTGCAGATGAATCGGTCTATCTGATGGGTCTTGGCGTGCCTGACCCAAAGGGCATCTTTGGTACAACTGTAGGGCTTGTCGAGAAATATGGGCCAGATCGCGTGCAAGATATGCCGATCTCAGAAAATGCGATCACAGGGATTGGAGTGGGCTCAGCCATTGTGGGCATGCGTCCTGTAATGACTCATCAACGTGTCGATTTCTTTCTCCTTGCAATGGATCAGCTGATCAATAACGCCTCAAAATGGCACTATATGTTTGGCAACAAGATGCAGGTGCCGATTGTCTTCCGCCTTGTTATGGGTCGTGGTTGGGGCCAAGGCCCTCAACATTGCCAATCACTCCATTCAATTTTTGCGCATATTCCAGGCCTCAAAGTTGTGATGCCCTCAACACCTTATGATGCGAAAGGCCTTCTTGTTTCCGCTGTTGAGGATAATGAGCCGGTCGTCTTCATGGAGCATCGCTGGCTGCACAATATTCATGGCGATGTCCCAGACAAAATGTACCGCGTGCCGATTGGCAAGGCGAAGGTAGTGCAAGAGGGAAGCGATCTCACCATTGTCGCATCCTCACACATGACGCTCGAGGCATTTCGCGCTCTTAAGATGATTGATGGCTCTGTAGAGTTAATTGATCTTCGCTCTGTCAAGCCGCTGGACAAAGAGACTATTTTGAATTCGGTTCGCAAGACTGGTAGACTGCTTGTTGCTGATCCTGATTGGAAGACATGCGGATTTGGGGCAGAAGTTATTGCTATGGTGACAGAAGAGGCATTTTCAAATTTGAAGATGGCACCTAGAAGAGTGGCCTATCCTGATAGACATAGTCCAACGAGTTGGGCGCTTTCTAACCATTACTACCCGACAGACAAAGATGTGGCGATTGCAGCGCTTGAGATGTTGGGCAAGCAGGCAGATTCAAAGCGGCTGCTTCAATCACTACTTGAAACTAGAATGGGCACACCGATGGATGTGCCTGATCAATCATTTACAGGACCATTTTGATGAAAAAAGTACTCGTTATTGGTAGTAATTCCTTCTCTGGCAGCGACTTTGTCGATCTTCTTTTGGAAGAGGGTAAGTATGATGTTGTGGGTGTGAGTCGCTCTCCTGAGAAAGCGGGTCTCTTTTTGCCCTACAAGAAGAGATTGCATGATAATTTCCGCTTTGTGCAGATCGATCTGAACCACGATATGGATAAGCTTGACAGCTTGATGGAGGAGTTTAGGCCTAACTATGTGGTCAACTTTGCGGCGCAAAGTGAGGTGGCTCCCTCTTGGCGCTACCCGCACCACTGGTTTGAGACAAATGCGGTTGGAATCACAAAGCTTGCCAACATGCTCAAAGAGAAAAAGTTTTTGGAGCGCTATGTCCACATCTCCTCACCTGAGGTTTATGGCACTTGCGAGGGTTTTATCAAAGAGGAGACGCCTGTCAACCCAACAACGCCTTATGCGGCATCAAAGGCGGCTGGAGATCTTTCGCTCTTTACCTTTGTGAAGAACTTTGACTTTCCGATGGTGATGATCCGTGCAACCAATGTCTATGGGCCCTACCAGCAGCTATTCAAGATCATTCCGCGCTCTATTATCTACATGAAGCAGGGCAAGAGAATTCCTCTGCATGGTGGTGGTGTGGCAGTAAAGTCCTATATTCACATTCGCGATGTCTCTCGTGGAGAGTTGATGGCGATGGAGCGGGGTACAACTGGTGAGATCTACCACTTATCACCAACAGAGGGTGTTGCTGTTCGTACTGTTGTGGAGACGATTGCTAAGGAGCTGGGTCTCTCTTTTGATGAAGCAGTAGAAATTGCGGAAGAGAGATTGGGGCAGGATAAGGCGTATACGATTGACTCGACCAAGGCGCGCAAAGAGTTTGGTTGGGAGCCTCAGATCACACTTGATGAGGGAATTGCTCAGACGATTGACTGGATTAACGAGCATTTTGAAACAATTACAGAGCAGCCACTTGAATATATACATAAGGAATAATGATGGAAATTGACCTACTTGAGAACTATCCTAAAGCGAAGAGAAATGTCAAAGAGCGTGGTGCGACAAAGACAGAAGAGGATCGTGCAATTGCGCGCCAGTTTGGTAAAGAGTTTTTCGATGGCGAGCGCAAGACGGGATATGGTGGCTTTTCTTATAACTCCCGCTTTTGGCAGCCAGTTGTACCTACATTTCAGAAGCATTACGGTTTGACTTCAGAGTCATCTATTTTGGATGTGGGCTGTGCGAAGGGCTTTATGCTGCATGACTTTTGCGAGAAGATCCCTGGAATCAAGGTGCGCGGTGTTGATGTATCCTCCTATGCGATTGAAAATGCGATGAACGAGGTTAAAAGTGATGTCTCTGTTGCCGATGCGCGTGAGCTTCCCTTTGAGGATAACTCCTTTGATGTGGTGATTTCGATCAATACGATCCATAACTTGGAGCAAGAAGATCTGATTCAAGCGCTGCGCGAGATTGAACGTATATCGAAGAAGGGCAGTTTTATTACTGTGGATGCCTATCGCAATGAGGACGAGAAAGAGCTTATGTACGCTTGGAACTTGACAGCGAAGACGATTTTGTCTGTAGTTGAATGGAAAGAGCTTTTTGCTAGAGCTGGTTACACGGGTGACTACTACTGGTTTATTCCTTAGGAGTTCTTATTGTTTAAGTTGATTAAATGCTTCATAAAGCGATTTCAATGCCCCTGTTTTCGTTTATTTAATCTCTTTTATGAGCCCTATCTATTCCGAAAACTAACAAAGCAGATAGATGAACTTCCTGAAGGTACACAGCTCTTTTTCATGGCACGCTCCGATCGCGGGACTATGCTGACTCTGCTCAACTATGTTCAGAAGTGGGAAGAAAATCGTGGTCCGACTGCTTTGGTTGTCTTATCCAGCCTATCCGATTTTCTCAATGGCTTGGTGGACTATATCATTCCAAACACAGTTGTGATGGTACCCTCAAGAAAGTTACTAAGGATCTTTGGAAATCGGAATGTGCACTTTCTTTGCTATGCAAATGTCTATGCAAAACTGCTCTTTGAATTCCCAAATGCAAAATACCTCTTCCATCTCCGAAGAAAAAACTATCCATCTTTCCCCCCAAGCAACTATTCTAAGTACTCAGATCCAAACATGGGTATAACTAGCTTGCCCCATCAGTTTAGAAATAAATATATATCCTATAGTCAGTTCACTGACTGTCACCTAGAAAGCAATAAAGACTATGCAACCGTCTGGTTTCAAGGAGATTGGAGAAAGTCCTGCCCCATTGCACCAAAACAGACAGATGACCTTTGCAAAGCTCTAGGGATTAAGAAACCATATGTAGTGATTAATCTCCCCTATGCTGGAAATTACCCCTATCCAACATTAAGGCGCATTTCACAGCCAAAACGATACGATCCTGTTATTGATCATTTAATCCGCCAAGGTTTCACAATTGTCCAGCATGGGAGAAGAGAACAGGCAAAGTTTGCTTCAAGACCTGGACTTATTGACTACTATGAGTCTGATTTGGCCTCTCCTAAAAATGATCTACTCCTATTTTCATCCTCCACTTTTGCTATTATGACTAGCTCCGGGCCTGAATATTTTGCTCTGTTTGCCAATCGTCCAGTATTAACTCTGAACAAGCTTGAAGGAATAACAAATCTGCCAAGTCACAAATCACGTTTTTTTCCTAAAGCTGTTTTTGATCGACAAAAAGAAGCATTCTTGTCATGGGAAGAATTTCTGGTATCGCCTGCATATTTCGACCTGGATCAGTGGAATAACCAGGAAAGATTTGAGCATCATGAACTTAGCTCCGAACAACTATTGGAAGCAACCAAAGAATTTCTTACTCTTATCAAAGAAGATGAGTGGGAGTGTCTAACTTCCAGGCAAAGGAGCTTCCGAGAAAAGCTAAATCCATGTAATCTCGAGATCAATTTCTCAAGAGCACAACCTTGTGATACCTACCTTAAGTATTTTTCTTCAAAAACAATGAAACTTACTGATCAGCCTCGATATGTGGGTCACTCGCAGTAAATCAGCCAGCCTTATTCAACAACGCCCTCCAAACACAGTAATTGACTAAAAAGTGCACGAAATAATATGTGTTGAACGCATCAATGAAAGGTAAGCTACTCTCTCTATTTTACTGGGCAACTGCCCCAATTGCGCTTATACTCTATCTTCTTAGAATACGAGTATTACATACTAATTACTTTGCGATTGGCCATCTTGCCATCGATCCATATACTATCGCTTTACAAATGCAGCAACAAGGCAAGAACTGGAAGGTCATTCTTGTACCTTTTGTTACATTCTTTTCTAAAAAAAGAAACTCTAATTCAGTTGGGATTGCGAACCTCTACCTAGCTAAACTATGGCGTCAACAATTTACTGTTATCGATTCTTATTGGCTAGCCTGTCTTTGTTCACCAATACTTTATCACCCAATCCTTCAAATCAACACGCACAAATTTTTTCGTCCCAAAATGTCCGCACTGTATCAAGAACACGCCTCTTTAGCTCAGTTGTACAAGGAAAACAAATCGGCTATTGACCCTATTCTTAAAATCCCTCCAAAAGACTTGAATCTTGGTTGGAAAATATTAAGAAGTATGGGATTGACCACAAGTGATAAATTTCTCTGTTTCTTCCAAAGAGATAATCTTTACTACCCCGAAGCGCTCGATACTCTGCGTGATAGTAATATCGAATCACTGACTCTTGCTCTCGAAGAAGCTATTTCTCAAGGGTATTGGTGTATTCGTATCGGAAAGAAGTGTCTCCCTCTTCCAAAGAGCCTACAGGAGAAACAATACATTATCGACTACCCTCATACAGAATTTACTTCAGATTTTATGGATATTTTTCTTCTTGCTAACTGCTCGTTTTTCTTAGGTAGTAATAGTGGGATTAACCACGTACCATTTCTCTTTCAAAAACCAAGTGTATTAGTCAATGTTGTCCCATTTGGTTTGAAAACTTTGGATTCAAGAGACCGAGTTATCTACAAACTTCAACGTGATCGTAGAAATCAAAAACTTCTATCCTTTCATCAATCTATTTCTAGCCTCTTATCAAATTCTCAGAACAATCGCGAATATGAAATGTTCAATATAGAGCTACAGGACAATTCACAAGATGAGATTCGTGATGCCATGATAGAACTCTTGAATGAAATTGAATGTAGGCCTCAGACCCTAAATAAGCAACTCCAATTGCAGTTTGAAAAGCTCGATCACTGTATGCTCTTTTCGTATGAAAAAGCCTCCCGAATCGGGAATGCATTCTTAGAAAAATATGAAGCTCTTTTATAGTTTCTGACACACAGAGTGTGCTTCCTCCTCCGTGATTGTATCATGAACAATCTTACGCTTTTGGAGTCGCAATAAAATCATTCTAAGTCCTATCCAAGATAGCTCATGAACGCGAATCAATATACTATTTAATATCTTCCTATTACGAGGAAAGATCACATTTAACATACCCGATATAACCCACCTAGAATAAACTACTACTCCTAAACTATTAAGCTCATGGCGAAACTGTTTTCCAAGATCTGGACACCCTCGTGTTTGATTTAAAAGAGAGAAAGAGTGTGGGTTGTCTCGCGCAATAGCAAGATGCATATTTGGAAGATAGTATACACCGTGCATCAAGGCTACGGATATATTTAGAAAGTAGTCACTGTATATTCCGAGCTTCTCAATATAGCCTCCGCAATCAAAAACTGCTCTTTTCTGTAAAAAAGAACCGTAGCTTGGGACATAAAAAAAACATCTTTGAAAGAGGGTGGCTACCTGATTACTGGTGAAAGCTATCGGTTCTTGGCATGGAAGACCTTTGAAAATACGGATTGCTAAAGGCTCCTCCTGACCATCATCAAAGTGCGCCATATCTGTTACCAGCAGAACAGGCCTCTCTTTTTCTAAGATCTCAATTGCCCGAAAAAAATGCTTGAAAATCAAGAGATCATCCGCAGAAAAGAAATAGAGATACTCCCCTTTTGACTCTTCTATCATCTTCTGATTGTTGCGAATCACTCCAACATTTGCATCATTTTTGATAAGACGAAAGTTGGGATAAGACTCAAACTTCTCCAGCTCCTCTATAGAGTTATCTGTAGAGCAATCATCAACTACGATGTATTCGATATTATCTGGAAGAATAGGCAGCAGTTTCTCAAGCCTTGGCTTGAGGAAGCGAATATGGTTATAGTTTGATGTACAAAATGTCAGTAACGTGTCAGACATTCGCAAACTGGTTATTTTTGATGATTGAAAATGCATCAATCAACTCTTGTATTCCACTTTCAAGACTTTTGGTCGGCATCCAACCAAGGCCTTCTAACTTCTCATTGCTTACAATGTAGTCTCTTTGATCTGGATCCTTGCCTATCGGCGCTGCATGATAGTAGAGATTGGGGATATATTTGCGAATCGTATCACAAAGCTCCTTCTTAGAAAGATTTGCCTCAGACAACCCAACATTAAAGGCCTCTCCCTTCATCTGCTCAAAATGCTCCAGAGCAAAAATAAAAGCATTGGCTACATCTCTCACATGGATGTAGTTACGCTTGAAATTTTCCTCAAAAACCACAATTGTACGATCATGACAAGCTCGATAGGTAAAGTCATTAACTAAAAGATCTGTGCGCATTCTTGGTGATACACCGAAAACCGTAGCCAAGCGCAAAGAGACTGCTTGCTTGGTTTGCAATAGCTCCTCTTCAATCTGTACCTTCCACTTCCCATAGTCAGATACAGGGCGAAGAGGTGTCTTCTCATCGCAAAAAATGCCCTCTTGACCAATACCATATCCACTATTTGTATTGGGGAATACGATCTGTTGTTCAGGTTTTATATACCTCAAAATAAGACGAATAGCTTCAACGTTGACCATGTGAGCATATTTGGGATTCTGCTTGCATGCTGGAGCTCCCACAACAGCTGCTAAGGGCAATATAGCATCCACCTCACCTAATAACTCTTGCATCAATGCTTCATTGAAACAGTCTCCTTTGACAAAACGAAAGCCCTCTTTTCCAAAACAATCGATAAGAGAGATCTGCCTGTACATCAAATTGTCTAGTGCAACTACCTGGTATTCTCTATCCAGCAACATCGGTGTTAGTACAGAGCCGATGTAACCTGCAGCTCCGGTTACTAAAATCTTCTTCACTATTTCTCTCCTTACTTGACTAGCAATATAGTTATTTCTGCAGATATCCGAAGCTCATCTGATTCATTTGGAGGACCTTGATGAACTGTCAAATCGTCAAAAAGCAATGCCTGAGAATCAAAACATTCGATTGGACAAATGAAGTCTTTTTCATGTTCTTTAAGCCAACTCTGTTCAATATCAGGCTTTAAGACCCCTTCTTTAGAGCGCTTCGTTAAAAAGGGAACAGATTTCTTGTGACTACTAGGAACTATTTGTAAGCCATTGCTTTTGTTACAACCATATAGCGGAATCCATAATTTCCATCTCTCATCATACTCAACATCAACAACATTATCGCCTAACTCCCTATGTGCAATGTCCCAAAATTGCCAATCTGCATGAGCAGCTCCAACATCTGGCTTGTTTGGTCTTACGCAGCGCCAGCAAACATCAAACTCTGAATATAAATCTTTATAATCCTCACCATTATATTTGTGATTCCAAGGCTTATGAGCAAAAGCTTTTTTCCCTCCTAACCTGGAAACTAAGTCTTTGTTTACCCACTCAACTATGATCTGACAAATATCATTGGGGAAAAAGCGTTGTGACTTGTCAAAGATTTCGACAAATTCATCATCACTGAATCTGTTCACACACTCTGTTAAACTTAGCTGAGAATCTGCTGCTCTTTTGTGAATCTCTTTCTCAATATAGCTATAACACAGTTCACGGATGTTTTGTGGTACTTCTACTACTCCATACCCCTTTTCTAATAAACCTGGAATCTTACAAGTCAGCATATTTCCCTCTCAAACATTGTGCCAGCTTTCTTGAATGAAGCTGGAGTCCCTATATCTATAAATTTCCCATTCGATTTATATAATACACCCCTTTTACCACAGGCAAGTACTTTTGGGAAGAATTCAGTTTCTAAAGAAAAGGCACCCTGAATACCTTCAAATAGTGATTTTCTCATCTTGTAAATCCCACCATTGATCCATCCTGATCCCTTAGAAGCGCTCTTCTCCTCAAACGCTGTAATTCTATCTCCATCCATCTTGATCGACCCATAACGCGAAGTATTCTCTACAAAACGAGTGGCCATCACTAAATCGGCATCTACTTCCAAAAACTGATGCAGTGAGATCTCAAAGTAGGAGTCACCATTTAAAACCAAAAACTCCTTCCCTTGAATGAGTGGCAGGGCATTTAATACAGCACCACCTGTTCCTAGTGGCTTAGATTCCGATGAAATTAAGCAGCGATCCTGATAATGCTCAACTATCTGCTCTCCCATATAGCCAACTGCTAGTACTACAGAAGAGGCAACACCTTTAAGCTGCTCCAAAATAATATCTAAAAATGGTGAACCCGCAATCTCAGCCATCGGTTTAGGGCGATCTGAAACAACCTCCCTTAACCTTGTGCCCTTACCACCAGCTAAAATGATTGCTTCCACTGCTAATCCTTTTGATAGACAATCTTGCTGCCTTCATTTTCGAGGCGTACCTCCACCTCTTGCAGCTTTAGCGCGTTGCGAACACTCTCCTGCTTTTGAGGGGGCACAACAAAGAGTAAGAAACCGCCATTCCCTGCGCCACACAACTTCCCACCAATTGCTCCCGCTTGTAAGGCCAAATTGTAGGCAGCATCGATCTTCTCATTGGTTACCTTAGAGGAAAGCTGCTTCTTCAACTGCCAACTCTGATCCATCAGCTTCCCAAAAAGCTCTATATTAGAAGATTCCAGCGCCTTTTGTCCTTCAAAGACCATTCTATACATCTCACTTAAGAAGGCAGCATTGCATTTGGTTTTATCAATCTGCTCTCTCACTATCTCCGAAGCAAAACGGGTCTGCCCTGTGTAAAAGAGCATCAGGTGATGCTCTAAAAGAGCCGAATCACAGTCTACAGCCTTAACATCCATCTGCTCTTTACCAAACTGCATCAGGTTAATGCCACCATACGCTGCGTGCAGCTGATCCTGAGAACCCACATTCTCTCCTATTAGCTGCTGTTCAATATAGCACGCCTCCTTGCCTAGCTGTTCTTTCGTACGACTCTCTCCCCGCATATTGTAAAGCGCATTTACAAAACCGACAGTGAAAGAAGAGGATGAGCCAAGTCCTGTGCGAGCTGGAAGGTCAGAAAAGATGTGAATATCAAGATTCTCAGTATGATTGTGATGTCGTAGTGTTTCACGGATACTGGGGTGTTGAATCTCATCGATAAGGCTGACGAGCTCTGTCTTTGAGTATGCGATGCGAATTTTGTGATCAAAAAACTGACTCTTAAATGTCTTAACACTAATGTATGTGTAGTAATCGATTGTTGTTCCGAGAACTGCTCCTTGATACTCTTCATAGTAACCGGGGTAATCAGTTCCCCCACCAAAAAAGCTAATACGAACAGGCGTTCGAGAAATGGTTAGCATGACCAAGACGATATCAAGGTGGACAATTTGCGTCATTTCATTTAGCCTGGTTGCATGAAGTGTCGTGTTTGTGATCAAGAGGATTTATCGCTTGCAATTGATCTAGGCAAGCAACCGTGGGGAAACCACTTTCTACAAAAAGAAGAGGTTGGCAAAGAGCCTTTCTATCCCTTGGAAGTGCATTACTGTCACAGTTGCGCTACTGCCCAACTAAATTACACAGTAAAAAAAGAAGTGATGTTTGCTGACACTACCTACCTGTCAGGCACAACTCGCACACTATCTAGCCATTTCAAAGAAATTGCAGGAACAATTGACACTCTCTTTTTCAAAGATCAACAAGCGAAGTCTGCTCTTGATATTGGATCCAATGATGGCACGCAGCTGAGCCACTACAAAGATCTTGGCTATAAAACAGTCGGCGTTGAGTCATCAAAGCGTGTAGCTGACATCGCCAATCAAAATGGCATTGAAACAGTCAACGGCTTCTTTAATCTCGCATTGGCTAAAGAGCTCAACTGTCACTTTGATGTGATCAATGCAGCTGGAGTCTTCTTTCACTTAGAGGAGCTACACTCTGTATGTGAAGCGATCAAGGCGCTGTTGAAAAGTGGCGGTGTCTTTGTTTGTCAGTTTTTATATATGAAGTCGATTATGGAAAACTGCGCCTTTGACCAGATATACCATGAACACCTGCTCTACTATACCTTAGAAACACTCAATACTCTGCTCAAAAGGCATGATCTTGAGATCTTTGATGCTTTTATGAGTGACATTCATGGGGGATCGATGATTGCAATGATCTCTCACCCAGATGCTCATCCAAAAACTAAACGCTATCAGCAGCTTTTACAAGAAGAGAGCGATGCTAACTGCAACAGCTATGACTCCTATGTCGATCTAGCAAATAGAGCTAAAAAAATGAAGGAAGAAAATCTCGCCTTTTTAGAAGGAAAAAGGGGGAAACGCATTTACGGAATGGGGGCTCCTTGCAAAGGCAACACACTCCTCAACTATTTTGGCATAGGAACAGATCATTTGGACTGTTTGGTCGAAAAGAATGCATTCCGTAAAGGTCTTTACAGCCCTGGAATGCACATCCCTATTTGGCTGGAAGATGAAATGCCTGCACCAGATGTCTACTACGTACTTGCATGGAATTTTAAGAAAGAGATTTTGAAGAATAACCAACATCTAAAAGAGACTGAATTTTACTTTCCAATCGACCTATGAAGATATTGATTACAGGCGCTACAGGCTTTATGGGGCGCCATCTTTGCTCTGCACTAAAAGCGCATGAAATCACAGAGGTAAATTCTAAAAACTGTGACTTAACTCTTGCTGATAGCTTGGAGCAGTTTGAGCAGAAGTTTGATCGCATTTACCATCTAGCCGCCTGGACACAAGCGGGTGACTTCTGCCTATATCATCCTGGTGAACAATGGATCGTCAACCAGAAGATCAATACAAATGTTCTTTCTTGGTGGCAAAAGCATCAGCCGCAGGCGAAACTGATTGCAATGGGCACAAGTTGCAGCTATGCCTGCGATGCAATTTTGACAGAGGAGACCTATCTAGATGGAACACCTATAGATAGCCTATATACCTACGCGATGACAAAAAGGATGTTACTTGTAGGATTAAAGGCGCTGCATAAGCAGTTTGGACTTCAATACCTCTATATTGTACCCTCTACGCTCTATGGTCCCAACTACCATACAGATGCGAGACAGCTACACTTTATCTTCGATTTGATTCGCAAAATCATTGCAGGGAAATATGAAGGCGAGTGCGTTGTTTTATGGGGCGATGGCCATCAAAAAAGAGAACTGATCTATATCGATGATTTTATTGATGCCTTGGTTCATCTCTCAAATAGTGTTTCTAATCAGATTGTGAATGTTGGCTCTGGTCAAGAGCACACCATCCGTGAGTTCGCAAAAGCTATTTGCAATTATGTGGACTATCCCTTTGAAAAGATTGAGTTTGATCTAACGAAGCATGTTGGGGCAAAGTCCAAAGTGCTGAAGGTGGATTTACTTAAGCAATTGCATCCAGAGGTTCAGCAGACTCCTCTGAGGTTTGGCTTGGAACAGGCGGTAGAGTGGTTTTTAGATATGCGCACACAATCGCAATATGCGTCCAACAATAATTCCTGACAAGCGATTGATTGATTTGCCATGTAACCAGCATCACTATCAATGATATAAAAAGAGCTTCTCCTTCCCACAAAATCATCAGTTGTTGCCTCGGCTGTTGCGTTTTTGACTTGGATTTATAGAGAATAGATCCTCTATATCTATACCTATTCTGATACTCTGAATAGACAATCGGGTCCGCATATTTTAACCGGTTCAAGACCTTTCTTTGGCGTTTTAAATAAAGAGCAGAGATCGCGATAAAGAAAATTGCAAACGACAGACCGCCCAAAATTCCAAAGCTAGCTAAAACCTCAGTTCCTACATTTGTAGACTCTGCATCTTTGTAGGTAAGTTCCCTAAGATTGTTTTTGAAACGAGGCAAGACTAATCCCTGCTCAATTTTTGCCGGTTGAATCCCTCCATACCCATATCCTACTAAAGGCCGCTGCTTAAAGAGGGCTATATTTTGATCAATTCCATGCCATCGATCCCATGCAGAGTGGTGTTTTCTTCCTTTAGATAGCTTAATCCAATTATCTCCAAGCTTCCCAGGATAAAAAATAGATACCGGAATCAAAAGAAGACCTAAATAGCATGCGAACTTGAGCCCTTGAGAGCGATATCTTGAAAAAAGCAAGATCGTAGCGATAAAGGCTATATAGGCAAATAATATCGATGTCGTTAGAGAAATACAAAACAGGAAATTCACTGCAATAATAAACAACCGCAGTGGCCAGTTTTTTACAGGGTTTGCAAAATAGAGCACATTTTGAAGCACCATAAAGGGTGTGAAATACAATGCGTAGTATGATGGTTCGAATGTCCCAGCATATGGCCTGTCAAATAAAGGCAAATAGCTTAATACTTCCGGTTTCTGAGCAAGCCAAAACCCCTGACAAAAAGCAAATATGCCAACCACTACGAAGGAGTAAGAATAGATTCTAAAGACTCTCTCTTTACCGAAAACAGAAAAAAATTGATATGGTAACCAGAAATAACATAGCAATGTGTATCCCATCTGAAGCAAATACCAGAAACAACGCGTACGATAGGGTGAGCAGATGCATGACACAACTGTCATTCCTAACATCCCAAGTAAGAATAACAATAGCAGCCTATCCATCTTTGCAGAGGCCTTGCCTAAATAGAACAGCATGATTAGCAGAAATATAAAAGAAATAATATTATTTATTCGGACTCGATACCCAATGACAAAAGATAAACGGTCTGCATGCAAAGTAACAAAGTAGGCAAATAGGCAAAGTGTCATGAAATTAAATGCCTTTCCTACATTTAACACACTAGAGGTGCTCACTCTCATACGCGCTTCAAAATGCCCCCCTGTAAATGAGTCACTGGATGCTCTTCACAAAGCTCAAACTCCCCATGCTCCCTCAAAAATGGTTCGATTGCCCCACAAGGATTGTCCTCCCGCCAATGCTCCTTTCCACGAGGAACATCTACCACTAGAGACTTAACCCCATCACAAACAATCAAATAAGAGTCTTTAGACACAAGTGGTGCGAAAAGCTCGAGCTCTTTTGCCACATGCTGCTTAGAATGATTGGAGTCCAATACTACCATTACCCTCTCACCATTTAGATTGAGTTTCTCAATCGTTGCTGGATCCGATGAGTCGCCATCGATCAACGCAATATAGGCAGAAAGATCACTTTCTTCAATTTTTTTTCGATTACAGGCTCGGAGATCAACATCTATTCCAATCACACGCCCATGACCCAATGCTTTGACAAGCGATCCATAAAAGAGCATCGAACCACCAAGGGCCACACCCGTTTCAATGATCACATCGGGCTTAACCTCAAAGATTAACTCCTGCAAGTGTACAAGATCATCTGGTAGTTGCAAAATGGGAAGTCCCATCCACTTGAAACTATAGTGATGCCTCTGGTTCCAACCAACTTTGAGCCAAAGTTCGCTCAAAAGCTCAAAGCCCTCTTTTGAATAGAGTGGAATTTGACGATCCCCTATTTGAATTTTCTCAGACTGAAGAGAGAACTCTTTGCTCAGCATAGGCTGCCTTTCTTCCGATTGAGATGTAGTCAAAGCCCTGCTTTGTCATCTCTTCAGGATTATATTGATTGCGACCATCAAAAAAGAGCGTTCCCTTCATGCCTTTTTTTAGGCGCTTCAGATCAACAAAACGGAATTGCTTCCAATCTGTCACAAGAACAACAATATCGGCATCTTTCGCAGCCTCATACTCATTGTTGGCCCACTCAATTTGCGGTGATTTTGGTAGAAGCTGCTTCGCCTTATTCATCGCAATTGGATCAAAAAGCGCTAGGCGTGCTCCCTTCTCGAGTAACGTGCGGATTAAAACAAGAGAGGGCGCTTCACGCATATCATCTGTACCAGGCTTAAAACTGAGTCCCCAGATCGCCACCTTTTTCCCATTCACATCAAGATGGCTGGTAATCTTCTCTGAAAGATGCTGCTTTTGTCTCTCGTTGACACTTCGTGTCGCATCAATAATCTCTGTAGGATAGCCATGCTTTGTTGCCAGAGCTCCTAGAGCTTTTACATCCTTAGGAAAGCATGATCCCCCATACCCAGCACCTGCATAGAGAAAAGGAAAGCCAATTCGAGAGTCAGAACCAATACCTTTGCGTACCTGATTAATATCGGCTCCAACAAGCTCACAGAGACCTGCCAACTCATTCATGAAGGAGATCCTAGAAGCAAGCATCGCGTTTGCAGCATACTTTGTCATTTCACTCGACTCAGGCTCCATCACCAAGATACGATCATGGTTGACATTGAAAGGGGAGTAGAGCTCACGCATCAGCGCAATCACGCGTGGATTGCTAGCACCAATCACAATGCGATCCGGCTTCATGAAATCATTGACAGCATCGCCCTCTTTCAAAAACTCAGGATTGGAGACAACATCAAACTCAATCTCCTTGCCAAGCTCAACAAGCTTACTGCTGATCGCCTCAGCCACCTCTTTCGTACTGCCAACCGGTACCGTGGACTTATTGATGACTACTTTGTAGCCATCCATCTGCTCCGCTAACTGAGCTGCTGCTTGTTTCACATAGGTGAGATCGCAAGAGCCATCCTCACCCTCTGGGGTCGGTACTGCCAAAAAGCAAAAGAGTGCTGATGGAACAGCATCTTTATAGCTAGTAGTAAAACGAAGGCGTCCCTCTTTTTGATTGCGCTTCACGATCTCTTCGATGCCAGGTTCAAAAATGGGAATCGTTCCTCCTTTGAGCATCTCTACCTTCTTCTTATCAATATCAAGACAGGTGGCATCATGCCCCATCTCTGCAAAACAGGCTCCCGTAACGAGCCCAACATATCCTGTTCCAATGACCAATATCTGCATAGCAATGCGACGATAGCCAATTGCTTTTTAATAATCCAGCCCATTAAACTCATGCCATGTCAAACAAGCGAGTCGTCGTTACTGGCGGAGCGGGATTTGTCGGCTCCCACCTCTGCCAAGCCCTGATCAATCAGGGCCACAAAGTCATCTGCGTTGATAATTACTTCACGGGATCTCGCAACAATCTCAATGATTTAGATGTAGAAATCATTGAACACGATGTCTGCAATCCACTGGATATCAAGGCCGACGAATTTTATAACCTCGCCTGTCCCGCCTCTCCTGTTCACTACCAAAGTAGCCCCATTCAGACCACAAAGACAGCAGTGCTTGGCACACTTCACCTTTTAGAGGCGGCTCAAAAGTGTGACGCACGCCTTTTGCAAGCCTCTACAAGCGAAATCTATGGTGATCCCGAAATCCACCCTCAAGATGAGAGCTATTGGGGCAATGTAAACCCGATTGGCATACGCAGCTGCTATGATGAGGGGAAGCGCTGTGCTGAAACTTTGGTTGTCGATTTTCAGCGCTATGGTGTTCAAACCCGTTTAGCACGCATTTTCAACACCTATGGTCCACATATGCATCCCAATGATGGGCGGGTGGTCTCTAACTTTATCCTGCAAGCACTGCAAAATCAGCCTATTACCGTTTATGGCCAAGGGCAGCAGACGCGCTCTTTCTGCTTTGTTTCCGATTTAGTCGCAGGTTTGATGAGCTTGATGGCAAGTGATGAGCTGGGACCGGTTAACTTAGGCAATCCTGCTGAATTTACTATCTTGGAGTTGGCGCAGATGATTATTGAGATGACTGATTCAAAGTCAGAAATTCTCTATGAGCCGCTGCCAAGTGATGATCCAAGAAGGCGCAAGCCTGACATTTCAAAGGCCAGGAGGGTGCTTGATTGGGAACCCGCTGTTGCTTTGAAAGAGGGGCTTGAAAAGACGATCAACTATTTTGAAGGAGTGCTTGCCCATTCATGAAGCGTGTTTTAGTCACAGGAGCTGCTGGGTTTATTGGATCGCATACAGCGCTCGCCTTGAAGGAGGCTGGTCATGAAGTGGTTGGTCTCGATAATTTCAACGACTACTACTCAGTTGATCTGAAAAGAGCGCGTGCGCAGCGCTTAGAGCAGAATGGAATTTCGGTGATTGAGGGCGATCTATGTGACAAGGGGCTACTTGAAGAGCTAGTTTCAGATTGCACACATGTTCTCAACTTAGCCGCGCAGGCAGGTGTTCGCTATGCCAAGAAAAATCCAAACTCCTATTTGAAGAGCAACCTTGAGGGATTTTTAAATCTCTTGGAGGTTTTGAAAAGCAGACCTGAAATCAAACTAGTATACGCTTCATCTTCATCGGTTTACGGCTGTAACGAAAAGACACCCTTTTCGACTGAGGATCGAACCGACCAACCAGCCAACCTCTACGCTGCAACAAAAAAAGCTAATGAGCTCATGGCTTATAGCTACCACCATCTCTTCGGTTTGACAACAGTTGGGCTTCGCTATTTCACTGTTTACGGTCCTTGGGGCAGACCCGATATGGCCTACTTCTCTTTTACTGAAGCGATTTTGAAGGGAGAGCCTATCACTCTCTTTAACCGCGGTCAGATGTGGCGCGATTTCACCTACATCGATGACGTTGTAACTGGAACAATCGCTGCTCTTGACTACGACCAAAACAGCGTCTTCAACCTGGGCAATCACAGATGTGAGGAACTCGCCTATTTTGTCTCTATTTTAGAACAGGAGCTGGGAAAAGGAGCTGATATTCGACTGATCGATGAGGCACCAGGTGAGATGATTCGCACTTGGGCAGATATTTCAGATGCCAAGAAAAAGTTAGGCTACCAACCGAAAACCTCACTGAAAGAGGGGCTTGCCCAATTCATTCAGTGGCACAAAAGGTATGCATCTGGAAGTGCTTCTGTGATGTCAGAAGCGACAACGCAGTAAGAACTATTGAGTTCAGCAGCAATTTCTCCCGCAACAGCATGTAGATATACACCCATCTGAGCTGCCAAAAGAGGCTCATGCATGTGTGCAAGCAATGCAGCAATCACCCCGGTTAATACATCACCAGATCCAGCTGTTGCCATACCGGGATCGCCCCTTGCCATGATAAAACGCTTCTGATTAGGGACAAAAATTTGAGTGGGAGCGCCTTTCAATACCACATAGACATCATGCTCATCAGCAAACTGCTGCACACTTTGCCCCTCGGATAGAAGTCGCTTCATCTCTCCCGTATGCGGCGTCAAAATGCTTTTTGGCTGAATAGAGAGTTGATGCTTGGCAATCAGTGTGAGAGCTTCCGCATCGATCACCATAGGCACAGTTGCAGCTAACAGCTCTTTCAGTAGCTCAACTCTTTCAAGGCCAAAGCCTGGACCAATGAATAGCGCAGAAGCTTTTTTCAGCGCTTCAAAAATTGGGGCCGAATCTGTAAAGCCGCAACGGATAATTTCAGGTGGAGCAGAGACCAGTTCAGCTTCCATTCCCTTTGGATGAAAGAGGCGTACAATGCCAGCACCTGCGCGCAAGGCTGCAAAGGCGCTTAAAATAGCAGCACCTGGCATCCCAGGTGAGCCAGCTACAGCGACAACGTAGCCCGCCTCATATTTGTGCTGTGTCCGTTTCAGTGGAGGCAAAGCAACTTTTTCAATTAAGGTAGCCTCCTCCTCTGCTTGATCAATGAATTCTTGCGGTAGACCAAAGTCATGGACACTTAAAATGCCAGCCTCTTCCCACCTTTCAAAAATAACAGTTTTGGGAAGACCGAGGCAGAGTGTTTCCGTAGCAACTATTCCAGGTGATGCGATATCAATGGCAAAAATAGGAAGCTCAGATCTCGTAGCCTTATCGATCACACTTTTATAGGGACCGTTGGGGGTTCCATGGAAGCCTGTTCCAAAGAGGGCGTCAATGATGATTCCCTCATCAAAAGTAGCCTCTTCTAGTGGATGAGTTTTACCCCATCTCTTCTTTTTACAAAGAGCGCTTTTTGGCTCTGCAACATGAAGAGTGACATCATAGCCAGCCTTGTCCAAGATTTTTGCAGCAACATAGCCATCACCGCCATTGTTACCACAGCCGATGAGAAAAGTTAGTTTTGGCTTTCCAGGAAGTTGCTCGATTGCAGAGGCGACAGCAGCACCCGCAGCATCCATAAAACTCTCTTCTTTGCAGCCGCTTGC
Organism: Chlamydiales bacterium; assembly: GCA_022601635.1. Lineage (GTDB taxonomy): Bacteria > Chlamydiota > Chlamydiia > Chlamydiales > JAAKFR01 > JACKPM01. Next base: position 54,637 of record JAJACG010000022.1, read on the forward strand.
ATAAGCAAGCTGCTCAATACGCGCCATCTCTTTGGGGGATACTACCTTCATCACTATGTCCTTCCCAAGGCATACGCCGTGCGTGAGACAAAATGCCAAAAGGGATCCATACTACGGCGTAAAGAGCTAGCGTAGCCACTTTCAAATTTCTCAACTTCTGAGAATGGAATTCCAAAGAGATCTGTTAGCTCGCTCTGATAGCCTGGCTGTACCTGCTGCAAACTTCTGCCATCGTAGACGACATAATCCAACTTCTGAAGCTGGCGAACTGTTGAGACCTCTTCTCCATCCATAGAGCGGTATTCCATAATCACAAGTGGTTTACACTGTTTCAAACACTTTGTAGCACCTTCAATAACCGCGTGTTCATGCCCTTCAACATCGATCTTAAAAAGAGAACATTCTTCTAAACCCAGATCGTCAACACATTTGGTTTTAACTTCTACCTGAGTCTGATTGGTAAAGAAATCGCTATGTGCATTGGCCATTGACTGCTCAACAGTTGCGCACTCTGCAAAATCTTCATCGGGGTTTACCAACAATGAAACTATTTGATCTGACTGATTGGAAAGCGCAGCATGAATTAACTCTATTTGTGGCAAAGAATCGAGTATCTTTGACGTTTCCTTGTAGATGACTGGATGCGCTTCAAAGGCAAAAATTCTGCCCTTGTTGCCCACAAGTGAGGCGTAGTATTTAGAGTATTTACCGAGGTGTGCTCCAGCATCAATAATGGTCTGCCCCGGTTTGACAAAAGTTGCAGCAAGCAGTTTCTTATGCAGATCTAGAGTCTCATTTCGTAGCGGTGAAAACATCTTTTGTTGCACCACTTTACGAAGATAAGCATCTTGCAACTTAGTTGACCAAAGCTTTGAAAATAGCCACGCAACTGGAAAAATTGCTCCGTTCAATTAATGGTCCCTCCCTCAAATGGCTCTTGGTAGATCCTAGGAACTATATGCACAGTCTGGACTGAATCTAAATTTTTTACAACAGGGGTCGCCTCAATTTCATAAGCATAGGCGCCCTCTTTGAGGGGTAACACTTGCGACACTTCCGCTACTCTAAGTCCAGCAGGAAAAAAGCCATCCAAACCTGTTGTGACCAAAAGATCGTGTGCTTGCAAAATGGGAGGCTCTGATTGTAGGGGTCTCGCTAGTCCCTCATCATCAGCAAAGTCATAGTTGAAGCCGATTCCACGAAGAACATGACTACGACTACGCCAAAGAGGGGATCCACCGCCTTCTAAAATGCCCTTAGCCAGAAACCAACTCTCTCTCTCTAGGTCTAAATTTCTCTGCAAACTTTCAAGCTCAGCAATTAATTCTAGCTGCTTCAATTCTTCTAGGGGAAGGTCTACTCTTCCTTGTAGGTGACGCAAGACGGCCACTACATGTTCACACAGCTGCGCATTTTGCAAAGCGCCCCGTACAGCACGTACAGAGGGTTTCAAACCTACATCTGTGATAAGACGTACGCGTGACTGCTTCTTACCTACATGATCCACTAGACCAATCAATGCATCCCCAACAAGAACCGGACTATTAACTGCGATTTTGTCTTCCCCTGCATCAACCCAAAATACACTGCCCCAGCTATGTGGATTGCGATAGATTACATGTGCAATCACTACATCTGGGAAAGAGGAATGGGCACGACTTTCAACTTTGAGCTGAGCTAGCTCCATCTTCAAGAGGTAGTTCTGTGCCTCTAGTTTTTTAGTCTCGGCAGCCTGTTTGGTAGCTGCTGAACGCAAAAAGGGAAAGGCTAGAGCCACAACTTTGCACCTTAGCTTTTCCACCATCAGAGTGGGTAGGCTGACTAGAGCAAAGAGTGTAGCTGCTAAAACTAGATATTTTTTGTAGGACTTCCTACGCATGAATACTCAAAATCGCTTTTGTGACATATCCTACATTTTTGGAATTTAAACCAGCTACATATATCCGTACGTGTGTTGACAAAAAAAACCTTATCTTTATAAGAGCGTTTTAAAATAAGGGCACTCGATTGAAAATACGTTCATTTTTACAGGATAGTGAGTCTCTAAAAACCTTGGATCGACGCCTCAAACTGTTTTCTGACTGTATTTTCTCTCCCATTGCTCTGCTGTTACGGCTACTTCGGATCCGAGTATTGGTTATAGATAATGGAAGCATTGGTCATCTCTCTTTTGAACCTTATATGTATTTAAAACATCAAGCTCTAGAAAACAATAGAGTGCTTACCATCCTAATGCCGTACGTTTCTATACTTACACTATTTAAACATATCCATTCCGGAAATCCAATCATTGCAAACAAGCCTTTGTTTGATCTATGGAAGAGAGACTTCTTTACTATCAGAAACCCTATGCTTTGCCTCCTTCTTACCCCTATATTGCACCACCCCTTTCTTCAAAAAGATGGGAAGATCTACCAAACACTTCCTCTCCCAGGCTATTTCGTTGACATTCATTATGGGATTCTTACTAAAAAGTTCCGAGAGAGATTTGGTGAAACGGCACTGACATTTAAGCTCAGTTCGAATCAGCAACAACAGGGCAAGAAACTCCTATGCAATCTGGGACTCCCTCCAAATGCAAAATATATCTGCTTCTATACTCGAGAGCCTGGTTATAAAAACCTAAGTTACAATCCATTGCGAAATGGAAATATTCTTGATTTCAAAAAATCTTTGGACTACTTGACTGAACAAGGCTATTTCTGTATCCGTACCGGAGATCCAAATACTCGCCCCCTTCCAAAGAGTTGGGAAAAAAATCCAATGATTCTCGATTACCCTCATCTAGGCCATAGCTCCCCATTCAACGATCTATTCTTACTATCAAGCTGCTCATTCTTTATCGGTTGTAATTCCGGAATTATATTAACCTGTGACCTTTTCAATGTCCCCAAGATTTTAATCAATTCTATCCCATTTGGATATCTCCCGCTTCTTCCTGGAGATCGTGCAATTTTCAAGAAAATGAAGCGCGCCAGTACAGGGGAATACCTCCCGTTTAGTGAGGCTATGAGAAGCTGTACTGTTTTAGAAATCCATAACCCAGTAATCTACAAAGCATTTGACATAGAAGTAATTGATAACACTGAAGATGAGATTTTTGATGCAGTAAAAGAGATGCTAGATCCGCCAAATTGCAAGGAAAGCAAAGTTCGACAAGAGAAGTTCCGTAAGCTATACCACCCACTTCACCCATTTGAAAATGTTCCATCAACGGTTTGCGACTCATTTCTCAAGAAGTATGAACACTTACTTTAAACTCAAAATCGCTTTTGAGACATACCCAACATTTTTGGAATTTAAACCAGCTACATTTATCCGCCCATCTTCAGTCATATAAATTCCATACTCACTGCGAAGACGCAAAACCTGCTCTCGACTCAGCCTCGTATAAGAAAACATCCCGCGCTGATCAAGTAAGAATTCAAAACCGGGGAGCTGAGCCGCAAGCTGAGCCCTCATCCACACAATACGCTGCCTCATAGCTGCCAGCTCTATTAGCCACTGATCTTTCAGATCTGGATGAGATAAGATATGTGCTACTATCGATGCACCATGCGAAGGTGGATTAGAATAGATTCCGCGTACAAGCCTGCGCAGCTGTGACTCCAGCCGCTTGACACCACTATGTCTCACAAATAAGGCCCCTGTTCGTTCACGATAGAGACCAAAAATCTTAGAATGAGAAATAGCCAACATAAAGGGATGGGAACTTTCAGCAAAGTAACGCACAGCATAGGCGTCCTCTTCAACACCCAAACCAAATCCCTGATAAGCCATATCAAATAGAGGGAGCAGATTTTTCCGCTTTACTATTTCTGCTATTGCCTCCCACTGCTCTTTTGTATAGTCACAACCCGTTGGATTATGGCAGCAGGGCTGCAGTAAGACAACGCTATTTGGGCTCATCGATTCAAAGGGCATAGGCCCAGCAAAGTGATCGAAGCTCTCTATCTCCATCCCACCAGAAGAAAAAATATGGTGGTGGTTACCCCAAGTTGGATTGCCAATATAGAGCTTTGTATGGCCAGCACGCACAAGAAGCTCCGCTGCTAATCGCAGCGCTCCTGTACCACCAACTGTCTGAGCCCCAATAAGGTCATCTAGGTTCGAAGCAAAAACTAGCTGTGCTGTCGACTTGATGTAGTCAGCAAGTCCCAATATTGGCAGATAGTCCTTGCTATGCTCTTTTTCAAATAGTTCCCTCTCTGCTTGCTTGACACTGGGTAAGATATAGGGCTTTAACTCCTCTGTCTTGTAGGTGCCAATCGAAAGGTTCACCTTATGCTCGCTGCGTTCTATCTCAAAAGCGCGTTGCACCCCAAAGAGAGAATCGGGCGGAAGTGTCTCTAAAGATTCAAAAAATTCCATAATAGCTAACAATTCTAGCAGAAAAAGCGCTTTGCTGTTACATTTTTCTCCCCTTGGGGCGTTAGCTCAGTTGGTAGAGCGCAACAATGGCATTGTTGAGGTCAACGGTTCGACTCCGTTACGCTCCAAATTAAATAGAAAGTAGTGTATAATTAGTCATATGAGACGTTTTCTAGGACCTATACTACTTTTTTCTTCAATCATTCTCGGCATCCTCACCGGATGGCTGCACATGCCCCTTCTCGACCAAGGTGCCACTGTTGTATCAGAACTTTTTTTAAGAGTCCTAAAACTCATCAGCCTACCCCTCATCTTCCTCGCCGTCACTTCCACCATCAGCGGCATGAAAAGCTTCTCCGAAATCCGCAATATGGGCACTCGCGTCTTACTCTACACCCTCAGTACCACCATAATCGCTGCCTCAACCGCCCTGTTACTCTTTGTCCTCATCAAACCAACCGCCTCTGCGCAACTGATCGATCCAAATTTTTCCTTGCCAGACATGGCGCAGCACTCCTACCTCTCCTTTGTCCTTAATATCATCCCATCCAACGCCATCACCGCCTTCACAGAGGGTAATGTCATCGGCATCGTCTTTATGGCAATTGGACTCAGTACCTCAATTCTCTTCCTACCAGAGGATAAAAAGAAATTTTTACACACTCTCTTCTCCTCCCTCTTTTCCGCTCTCCTTAAGCTGACCAGCTTCATCATTAAGTTTATGCCACTCGCTGTATGGGCATTCATTGCCCTATTGGTAAAAGATCTACATCAGCATAATGGGCACTTCCAAAACCTACTACTCTACCTTGTCTGTGTCGTTGGCGCCAACCTCATCCAAGGAATCATCGTTTTGCCCCTCCTTTTGAAGGCAAAAGGCATCTCCCCAATCAAAACATTCAAGGCAATGGGCCCCGCCCTATCTGTCGCCTTCTTCTCAAAGTCATCAGGCGCCGCTCTGCCCATCACCATGCAGACCATAGAAGAACGCGTCGGCGTCTCCAAGAAGGTCTCTGGCTTCACACTGCCCCTCTGCTCCGTCGTCAATATGAACGCCTGTGCAGCCTTCATCTTGACAACCGTACTCTTTGTCTCACAACTCTACGGCATGACCTTCACACCGATGCAGCTCATCATGTGGATCTTCTTCGCCACACTCGCCGCTATTGGAAATGCAGGCGTCCCCATGGGCTGCTTCTTCCTCACTAGCGCCTTTTTAGTCGGTATGAATGTGCCGCTTTACATGATGGGTGTGATCCTCCCATTCTACGCTCTAATCGACATGCTAGAGACTGCACTGAATGTCTGGTCCGATGCCGTGGTCACCACCTCCATCGACAAAGACCTCAAGGTGGCTCAAGTGGCCGAGCAAGAGCTATAAAACATCTCAAGACGATCCAGTAGCGCTTTGCTATCTCCAGCAAAGAGCTCAACCGCAGGAAGGCTCTTCAAAAAGGCCTTCCCATATCCCTTCTTTGTCAGCCGGGGATCGAGACAGACCACAACACCGCGATCCTCACGATGTCTAATCAAACGACCAAAGCCCTGCTTAAACTTCAACATCGCTTGTGGCAACGCCAGATGGAAAAAAGCTGAATCACCGCGCTTCTCCACAAGTTCCGCCCTCGCCTGAAAAAGAGGGTCTGTCGGCACACGAAAAGGCAGTTTGACCAAAACCACCTGCCTCAGCTGGTCCCCCACAACATCAACTCCCTCCCAAAAACTGTCCGTCCCAAACAAAACCGCTCCCTCACTCTTTCTAAATTGATCAAGCAAAACCGTGCGCGGTTCATCACCCTGACAAAAGAGTGGGTAGGGTAGATCATAAGCAGCTTTACACTCGCGTAGCATTTGATATGAGGTGAAAAGCACAAAGGCACCCCCCTCAGAAATCAAGAGCGTATCGTGAATCAGTTGTGACACCCTTTCTGTATAGGTTGCCTCACGAGGATCAGGTAGGTCGATAGGTGAAGCGAGAAGAGCTTGCTTTTCAAAGTCAAAGGGACTCTCATGCAGTGACTCTTTCGCCTCTTCAATACCGAGACGATTTTTCACAAAGCCAAAATTGCCAGCAGCAGAGAGTGTCGCACTGCATAAGATGACAGTAGAGAGTTTGTCAAAAAGAGCCTCTTTAAGAAGAGGCGCCACCTCAAGCCTCGCCTCCACAACTTGCTGCTTCTCAATCCAGCGCACAAATTGCGGGTCAAGATCTGTCAGCATAAAGCTATGAATGACAGCAAATTCTCGCTCCAGCTGCAGACAGATTCCCTGCAGATCAGCAATCACACTCTCCTTCTCTTTGCTCTCAATGGCCATCAGTGAGGCTAAAAATGCGCGCGCTCTTTTGGTCAGTTCTTCGCAAAGCGGCTGCCACTTCTCCAGATCCTTTAGATCACGGATACGCCTTCTCTCCTCCTTGCCAGCCAGCCTCTCCAACCGCATGAAGAGCTCCTCTGTCATCTCAGCAAGATCGCGCTTTTCCCCCATCAAGGTGAGCTCATTGGGAAGCTCCAACCGATGGATCCGCGCCATCGCTCGAATCAGTAGCCGTAAAATCGCGGCGCTATTGCTCTTTTTAGCAAAATACTCAGTCGCTACCTCTTCCGTATGGTGTGCCTCATCAATGATCAAACGGTTAAAAGGCGGCAAAATACAGGGCTGGTCATAGTTATCCGTCTGCTGCCTAATGTTTAGATCGGCAAAGAGCAGATGGTGGTTGGCAATCACTATTTTAGCATCTTGCGCCCTCTTCCTTGCTTTGAAAAAGAAGCACTCTTTGAAGTGGGGACAGCGCTGATTAGTGCAACTTTCAGAATCTGCAGCCACATCTAAATTAAAGCGGTATTCACTGCGCGATCCCTCTTTCGTCTTGTTTGCCCACGCCATCAATGCGTTGGGCCGCTCCTCCAAGTCATGTAGTTTGCGCAAACAGAGGTAGTTGGACATCCCCTTCAATAGGGCAACATCGACCTTGATATCCAGAGCTTTTAATAGAAGAGGAATGTCTTTATTGAGAAGCTGCTCTTGAAGAGCAATTGTGTGGGTGGCAATCACCGTTGGCTCACCATCCCAGGTAAGTGCAGCAATCAGGTAGGCCAAGCTCTTGCCAATGCCTGTTCCAGCTTCAACAAGAAGAGTCGTATCTGTTTCATACGCCTCCTTGCAGCTATTGAGCATTGCCTCCTGCCCCTCTCTTACTTCAAAGTTGGGCAGATGCTCTGCTACTTGATCAAGCTCACTCATTTTCGAGAAGATCGAGGAAAGCTTTGAGCTGCTTGCTGCGAATTGGATGGCGCATCTTACGTAACGCCTTCGCCTCAATTTGGCGGATACGTTCACGCGTTACATTGAACGCCACACCCACCTCTTCTAAGGTCTTCGGTTTGCCATCAAGCAGACCAAATCGCTGTATCAAAACAATGCGTTCACGCTCAGTCAGAGTCGTCAATACCTCGTTCATCTTGTCTTTCAAGATGGTATAGCCCGTTGCCTCCGCCGGAGACTCAACAGCCGTATCCTCCAAAAAGTCGCCAAACTGACTCTCGCCACCCTCTCCCACTTCCGCCTGAAGCGAAATAGGATGCTGCGCAATCTTGTAGATCTCACGCACACGCTCCGGTGTCAAACCAAGCTCTGTAGCTAACTCCTCTGGAGTTGGTTCACGACCCGTCTCCATCATCAACTTCTTCGCACCGCGAAGAACCTTGTTGATCGTCTCAATCATATGGACAGGAATACGAATCGTCCGCGCCTGGTCTGCAATGGCACGCGTCACAGCTTGACGAATCCACCAGGTCGCATAGGTCGAAAACTTGTATCCACGGCGGTACTCAAACTTCTCAACCGCCTTCATCAAGCCCATATTGCCCTCTTGAATCAGATCCAAGAAGCTCAAGCCGCGGTTGGTATACTTCTTTGCAATGGAGATGACAAGACGCAAGTTGGACTCCACCATCTCACGCTTCGCCTCTTGGCTCTTGTCCATCCAGCGCTGCAACATACGAACATCTTTCTTGAACTCCTCAAGCGTCCGTCCAGCTGCAATCTCTCTCTTCTTCAGCTTGCGCTTCGCAGCCACCAATTTGGCCGCCGCAAACTTGTTGCGCTCCGCTCTGCCCGCCAACTCATTGATCTCCTTCTCAAGCTCCAAGAAGCGATCATAGGCGCGGAAAACAACCTCCGCAAAATCCTCAGTAATGTTGTGACGCGCTCTAAATCTGCGCAAATAGGCCTGTGTGCGAATACGACTTTTTTCAATCTCATCATGAAGACGCGCCTTCTCATCTTTCTTCAACTTCGGCGCGCGAAGAGCGACCAAAAAGCCCTCAAGCTCATCATCCTCTCTCTTCAAAAGCTGAGCCAATCTCGGAAGTAGCTCCAAGTATGCCGCCTTATCCTCAATCTCCTTCTCAGCTATCACCTTGTCAAAGCGATCCTTACCAGCAATTACACTAGCAATAATCGAAATCGCCTCACGCGCAGAATACCGGAAACGCATGATGATCCGCTCAACCTGCCACTGCGCCTTCTCAATACGCTTGGAAATCTCAACCTCTTCCTCTCGTGTCAAAAGAGGAACCGCACCCATCTCCTTGAGATACATGCGAACCGGATCGTCCGGAGTGCCCTCAGCCTTCCTAGCCAAGCCCTCAAGCTCTTTCGCTTCCTTCTTCTTCTCTTTTTGACGCTCAACCTCGGCCTGGTTGAGTACATTGATATCCATTCCCGATAGATAGATCAACACTTGGTCGATCATCTCCGGAGAATCAAAGGTCATCGGGAGCTTCTCGTTGATCTCCTCGTAGGTGATGTAGCCCTGTTCCTTGGCGTGTTGGACGAGCTCATCCATCTTGCCCTGGAACTCGTCTTCGCTTTCCTGTGTCACTTTTTTCTTCATGAAATTTGCTGGGTGTTTACTATAGTGCGTTGTGCTCTTTTATGCAAATGGTGAAAAACCACTTTCTACTTCTGAGGCAAAAAAGGGGGTCAATTACCACTGCCCCGAATGCCAAGGTGTTGTCCGTCTCCGTGGTGGTCAACTGCGGCGGTTGCACTTTTTTCACCTAAGCCACTCCTCTTGTCGCCACAGTGGAAAGTCGCAAACCCACATCCGCTTGCAAAAAAAATTGCGCCTTCTTCTCGGGGGAGAGCTGGAAAGGCGCTTCGAAACCATCAATAGGATTGCCGACCTCTTCGTCCCCTCTAAAAATTTGATTGTCGAAGTGCAGTGCTCCTTCCTCAGTCTCGAAGAGATACAGGCACGCAATCGTGACTACGCTTCCTTGGGATTGCGCGTCTTGTGGATCTTTCTCGATAGACGTTTTGCCCGCCACAGCTTCAACTTTCCCCACTACTTTACCAACGGACAGCTCTTCTATGATCGCCTCGAAAAGAGGCGGCTGACCATCGACCTGACTCAAGAAATCTCGCTTCCTAAGAATCTGCCCCCCCTTGCCAAAGGCAGAACCCTCTCTTTTGCCGGAGATCTTGCGCATAGAGCGCTGCTTGGTGAGATTTGCACCCCTCGGTCCATTTGGAAATCTCTTTGGCACATCCTTTTGGAACTGATTATTCAATAATCATCCCCATCACATTACCAGCAAACGGCCCCTTTTGAATCAGCTTCATCTCACACTCAACCTTACGCTCCTCACCCGCCCTTGAAATCAAGAGCAGCGGCAACCGCTTCGTTGTCTCTATCGACTCCAACGCCTCATAAAAAATGCGCTGGCCCGCCTTCACAATAGTACCAAAGTTGGTGATAAACTTCTCTGGACTATATCCCAACAAGTTTTTTGCCCCATTGCTGGCGAAAAGAATTTTTTTCTCCTCAACCGAGTAGTAAAAGACAACCCCTCCCCGCTCCTCCTTTAACTGATCAAATAAACGACGTAAATCTATCGTATAACTCGACCCCTTTAAAAAACGAGAACCCAAATGGTTAGCCCCTGTAAACTGCTCAGCACGATCGACAAATCGAGATAACTCCAGATCTAAATCAAAAGCAGGCATCTGATTGCCCAAGTAATAGTCGTGCACCTGCTCTTTATTCAACATATCAAGAGGGGGAATCGCTGATGATATCGGCTCTTCCAATTTTAATAGTGAGCGGATCTCATACATCTGATCCCGCACTTTTTTTTCTAACTGGATCACGTAAAGCTGCTTTTTCTCAATAATCGCTCTTTGCTCAGCAATGGTGATTTGATACTCTGAAAGAACACTCTCTTTATTATCGGCAAACTGCTCTTTTTCATGCTTATACTGCCGATATTCATCCTCTAGCCGCTGATATTCGCGACGCAAATCTTCAAATTCTAGGTAGGCTGTGCGCATCTGCTCACACTTCTCCTCCATCTGCAGCTGTAGCTGCTCCACAAGAGGGGAGTTTTCTAGCTCCTCTATCTTGCGCTTTACAAGACGCTCCACAGAGAGGCGCATCCTTTTTTGCAACTTCAATAGCAAGAAGAGAGAAAAAATAGCAGGGATCAGAGCATAGAGAGGATAAGTGATAAAAGAGCTGGCGGCTATGCTAAAGCAGATCCCAAACATGGTGAGGCGTCGCGAAAAGCGCAAACTGCCACGCATCTTTTGCAAACCTAACTCTGCCATTTCTTTTATATAACAGTTTTAGGATTTATCTTCTATTGGCTACAAAAACTCCCAAGAAAATGAAATAGAGTGTGATTGCCAGAAGAGCAAGAGCGGATAGAAGTGGCTTTAATGGAAAATTTTTACTTAAATAGAGTGTGCGCTTTTTGGGATTAAACCAAGCCTCAAGCTCCCTATTTTCAAATCGTTCCTTCGCCTTTTCCGCTGCCCAGGGGTTGCGATAGATGGGTCCAAGAGTGCCTTTGCCCTCACCCAGTGGTGAGTCATAGTATACGATCAGGCGGTAGCTATCTGTGCCATTTCCTGTGATTTCAAAATTTTTAATTTGCAGCTCAACTCTGTTGGTCAGGCTGTAATAGTGGCGAAGATTAAAGAAGGCGCGGCTCCCGAACCAGATGGTGAGTAGTGAGACAAGAATAATTAGGGCAACAAAGGTTCGATTTTTATGCATGGAGTCATACTACCAAAGTGGTTTACTTTTTTCACCATTTTCTCTATACTGTTTAGCATATAAAAATGGAGACCCCATGGCAGAAGAGAAAAAGAAGACTAAGCGTCCGACAGCATTGAAGCGTGACATTCGCAATGAGAAGCGCCGTATGATCAATAAATCTTTTAAATCCAAAGTGCGAACCACTTTGAACAACTTTGACGCAGCTCTTAAGAGCGGCGAGAAAGAGGGCATTGAGACCAACCTAAGCGACTTATACAGCGTTGTTGACAAGTGCGTTAAGCGTGGTATCTACAAGCAAAACAAAGCAGATCGCATGAAGCAGCGAGCTGTCAAAAAGGTTCAGGTATAAAGAGATGGCAACACTGCTCGCTACACATTTAGACCAGAAGAAGTACTACCAATCAGAGACATCTCGTATGTTTGATGTTGGGGGTACAATTTCTGAGTGTATAGACTACATGCTCTGCATCATTGCGAGTGTGGGTACAGTGGTGAGCAGCTCTTTTCGCGCAGCTGGTAAAGAGGCGCCGAAGGGATCTGAAGAGGTAACTGGCAAAACGAACTCGGCGCGTATGATGGTTGGTGCTTTGCGCTCTTTCCAAGCATTTGAAACAATTGTTACCTTTAAGTGGTTGTTTACAAGGGATCCGAGCACTGGTAGACTAGAGAAGGATGAGAAGGGAAAGCCGAAGATGCATAGCCCTCTTACGGTTGCTACTATTCTCTCTTTGATGGCTGGACGTGTTTTGGGATTTGTCAACACTCTGCACAACCTTAAGGTTGTTGATCTTGGCAAGAAGCACGCTCCTCGTATTTCTAACGCAACAACAGTTGCCTTTACAGCGCTTATCACGCTTGGCCTTGTTGGAGCTATTCACCGCTTTGCACAGGCGAAAGCGGAAAATATGAAGAGTGCAGCTGTCGATTTGGTTCAATCTGTAAGTTACGTTGTGATGCACCCATTTGAGTGTGGGCTTGGCATGGGCAGCAATGTGGCTCCTGCTCTAGGTATCGTTGGTGGGGTTGTTTCTGCTGTTGCAGCGACAGCAATCATCGTTACGCACATCTTCCAAGCTAAAGGTTTTAGAGTCGATCCCGATTTCGCTCCGTAGTCACAGAATTGAGACCTAAATCATCCTTTTGCTCTATGAAAGCAGACTGAGACGGGAAGAGGGAGCTGCGAGTGTCTGCATAAGCGCCTCTTTATCTGCAAAAATACGGATCTCTTTTTTGGCGCGCGTAATCGCCGTATAGAGCATCTCCCGTCCAAAGCGCTCGCTTCCAGGTGGAACTAAGAGCCATACTCGATCATACTCACTCCCCTGGCTCTTATGGACAGAAAGTACATAAGCTGGTTCATATCTTGGAAGTTGAGCCCTGCTCACCCCAAATGAGCTACTGCCATCAGGATATAACACTCCAGTCTGGCCATTCGAAAATCCAAGCAGATTCTCCGTAATCATAATAGGTTGAGGACCTGACCTTTTATAATATTCATTGAGCCTCAAAACACCAAAAGGGCCTTTGCGAAGGGGAGTCAGCAGTGTCACATCCTGCGGAAGATCGGGCAGCTGTAGCGGTTCAAAAGGAATCATCTCTCCCCGCTTTACAGAGGTTGAAAGGTCAACTATTGACTGTAGCTCAGCTCGATGACATTTAGTGAGGTAGCTAGTTGGTGCCATTTCAGTTAGATCGGCAAAGAAATGGCCTGTATCAACAGGTGGTAGCTGATCGCGATCACCTAGAATGACCAATCTTGCTTGATCATGCAGCTGCTCAAAGAGTCTTGTCATCGTTTGTGCATCGATCATAGAGCCTTCATCCACGACAACTAGGTCATAGGGCAGCTGCCTTTTTTTAGACAAAAGAGAGTGCAAAGTTTTCAATGTGCAGTTTTTCAGATGGCCTAGGTTTGCTGTCGCTTTTCCAGTAGGTGCTGCAACAGCAATGGATCCGGAGCTTGCTTCAATAAGCTTTGCTGCTGTGAAACTCTTGCCTGTTCCCGGCCCCCCAGAGATGATAGAGAGGGGGTGAGAGAGCGCCATCTGAACGGCAGCTTCCTGCTCTGAATCTAACTGCGAGTCCTCAAAATCAATCCTAGACAGCTGCCTATTGCTTAACCTTTCAAGCTGTTTGAAAAAACGCTGCTCAATTTCATAGTTGCGTCTCAAGTAGTAGCGACTCCCCTTTTGCACCACGATGGGATCGATAGAGCGCGCCTCTTTTTTGATCTGCTCATCAGCCTCACCAAAGGAGGGGAAAACCTCTTGATCTACCTGCAAACAGAGATGGCCTTCAATGGCAGAGGTGACAAGCGCCTCTAGAAATTTACCACCTCCATACTTTTTTGCTACTATCATTGAAATTGCAGACATCTAACCCCCTTGACACTGCAGAGTAATGACCCTCCTTCTACTTCAAATACGAGATCATCGGAGGTAACCGAAAACATTCGATGCTTTGAAGTCATATGTTGTGCCATACGCTCTGCATCCATCTGCCTTGAACGACAGTATCCGCACTTATAGGCACCCAAAGTTTTCTGTGCAAATACAGCACAACGCACTGATGTCTCTATCACTTGAGCATTTGAGTGCGTTATTACATGCTCTCTTGCTTCAGAGATCTTATCAAAACCTGCAGAGCATTGAGAACAGTTGTAGATAGAGATCATTCCTTGTCCTCCAAGCGATAGACTGAACGTACCTGCCCCATATTTAACATAAAAATCATCTGTCCACCCGAGGGGAAAACAAAGAGATCCTTTTCCGCTACAATCCAACCGTGCTGATTTTGCAAATGTGTATGTACACCCGCTATATTCGCTACAGCTTGACTGCAGTGGCCACAACTATACGGTTTTATAGCATTTTTGCCCTTCCTAATACCTTTGGAGGAAACCCTCTTTTCTCTGCTCTGTGTAGAGGCTGCCTCTTCTGTAGTTCTTGGGAGAGGCGAAGCCAATCTAACGGAAGCAGTGGTGGAAGGTGGCGGGAGAACCTTTTTCACAACCTTCAACGCAGCTGTTATATCAATCTTAGAGACAGCTTTCTTGCTGTCTGTCATGTGAGCACTTTTTGCATGTGCCCTCAGATTAGAAGCTTTTTTAAAAGATTTGCCACACTGTCCGCATGCAAAAAGTTGGGGGACATAGCCTACTTTTTCCTGCATATAACTAGGTGGAACAGTTAGAAAGCCTAAATTGAATTTAACTGGTGCTGACATAGTATTGTTCCTTTTTCGCGAAAAAGACTACAACTCACTCTCATTTCGCACAACAACTCCCCCACCCTTTCGTAAGAAAATATAGAAACAGCCAGCAAACTCCCCCTCAACATGTTCCAGATAGCGAACAGCAGCCTCTTTGTAAATCTTTGCCTGCTCATCATAGTGATTGCGCTCCATCAATACCTCTAAATCATCAATCAAGTTGGATTTCCAGTCAGCGATGTACCATTTGCCATTTACCTCAAAAAAGAGATCGATAAAGCCCTTCATGTAACCACGTTCTGTTTTATAGAGAAACTCCATCTCCTTGATCATCCGCTCCACTTTGTAAAGCGGCCCTACGCCCGGAAGCTCCTCTGTAAGGGCTCTATGTACCATTTCATAGACCTCATCATAATGCTCTGCAAGTGGAGAATTTTGAATCAGTGGCGGTAACTCCTGTTCAAAATTAGCGAAATCCAACCTCTCAAAGATCGTATGCAGATGAACACCAACTTCTGCACCACCTGGAAGCTTGCCCTCTTCACTCTTCACACCACTTGGAACATGCTCAAAAAGCGAAGAAAATGAGTCGATCTGTAGCATAGGATCTTTTCGCTGAATCACTAAAGGCTTTGAAATCTCTTGCCCTCTTTTAGGCAGCAGCCTGCGTACATCCTCTTCAACTAGCTCACCCGGAAAATCAACCCCCTCTAAAAAGCGATTGATCACACCCTTGCCATCTGCAAGCGACATAATGTAAAGCTGCTTTTTTGCGCGCGTAAAGGCGACATAGAGTTGACGCATTTCTTCAGCATCTAGCTCGCTGTGATGAGCCGTTGTTGCCCTGTAGGCTCCATCGATACAAGCAAGCTCTCTTCTTCTCGGGGAGCTTTTGATCAAGCCTATTGGGAAAACTGTATCAAACTCAAGTCCTTTACTCACATGCGTTGTCAGCACAACGATTGCATCAGCATCACTATTTTGCCGTGCGGGCAGCTCATCTTTCATCCGCTCCATATAGGGAACAAGTTCGATGGGTGCGATCTGCATTTCAGCTAAAAACTCCACCAGCTGGAGCAGATCTTGATAGAGCTGCTCATCAGCAGCAACAAGATTAGCTCCCCACTCCTTAGTCCACTCGGTGAAAAAGCTAAAAAGTCCCTTCTCATTTAAAATTGCGTTGTAGGCCAAAAAGGGGTTGTGCTGATCAAGTTGATCAAAAGAGAGAAAGAAGAGAGGGCCTCCAAGCGTTGTCATACGAGCTTGCCGATCATAGGGGTGCAAAGTAGCAGTTAGAAGCTGCTTTAAGGCTGAAAATGCGGGAGATTCAAGCAAAGAGCGCGCTCTTTGACTCACAGCTGGATAGCCCTGCTCTTTGGCGAAATTCAAGAAGCGCTCCGCTTGATAGCGATCCTTGACTAAAACAGCATTACTAGAAAATGGCTCTTTGACCCGATTGCAAATCGCTGCAAAAAGCTGCTCCTCTTTTTGCGCTTTAAGGTGAAAAACACCCCCCTCATCCTCTTTTGAGGCGTCATATTCCACGCTTTGATAGGCAATTGTTTCACCTGTCTTTGGAAGTTCAAACTGAAAATTGGCAAAAAGTTCATTCAACTTTGTGACAACACTCTTTGTACTGCGATAGTTTGTGTTCAATACTTCACACTTTTCAAAGCAGCGACGCGCCTCCATGTAGGTATAAATATCAGCATGTCTGAAGCGATAGATCGCCTGCTTTGGATCTCCAACAAGGTAGAGCAACTTATTTAAGAAGAGTTTTTTAAATATGCGCCACTGTAAGGGATTGGTATCTTGAAACTCATCGATCAAAACGCAGTCATACTGCTTGGCAATCTTGCTTGCAAAAAGAGGTTCATCAACCTTTTGATCCATCTTGATCAGAAGATCCTCAAACTGCATCTGATCACTCTCTTCTAACTTTTTGGAAGCGCCTTGGCAAAGGTGTGCCAAAATTCCTAGTTCATCAGAGAGCTCTTCAACTAAAGGAATGGCTCTTTCTAGAAAGGGAAAATATGCCTCTGGCGCCCGCTTAAGCCTATTTTGTTCATTCATGAGCAAAATAGGGTTGTCTACTATATTAACATCCTCACCCTGCATAAAGCGAACAAAGTCATTGAGTGCATCGATGCGATCTTGTTTCAATTCTTTTTGCTTGTTGCACATCTTTCCATAGTAGTGTGCATGTTGAAAAAGCTGTTCATGATCACATGAGAGCGACCTTAACTCCTGAATGATCTCATCATAGGACCGACCTGTATGAACAGGAATACGGTCTGCTGCGATGCGCAAAATCTGATCAACTAGATGGTCTATTCCCTTTCTCAATAGCTTTTCGAGTTGAAAAGGCGAAAAGGTACTGAGCGAACGCAGATAGTCTTTGATCAACTCGCGTTCTATATCTGTTGCGGGCTCCTCTTCTATTTCAAGGCTTAAATCCGCTTCTAGAGCGTGCTCTCGAAGAGCGTGGTAACAAAAGCTATGGATGGTAAAAATCTTTGCTTGATCAAACTTAAAGAGCGCTTCTTGCAATCCCTTCGTTGCAATGTTGCGTCTGATGCGCATCTTTAGATCACTTGTGGCAGCGCGTGTAAACGTTACAATCAAGATGCGTTCTAGATCCATTCCTGACTCAATCAAGCGCGATACAATGTTCTCAATTGCAAATGTTTTGCCGGTGCCAGCAGAGGCCTCTAAAAAGTGATTTTGGTGCAGATCTAAATTGGGATCTAATACATCAAAGCCCTTCATCGAGCACCTCCTGGAAAATTTCTGAGGCGTGCGGCTGCCATGTATCTACAATCTGAGGAAGGGAAAAATCGGCTCTACAGCTACACAAGAGCCATGCTTGATCAAAAGTGGGTGCCTCTATCTCTTTTTGCAAGCGATCTAAATCGCGATCCAAAATTGGTTTGACCCAAGTTGGAAAGAGTGGAGAGCGCGCCTCTTTTGTTTCAAAAAAGTAGCGCAGATAGCGCTCTAAAGAGCCTTTTATCGAAACTGTGTCATCGAGAAAATGCACCTCATTGAAAAGATGTAGCAATGGCCAATTGGAAAAAAGCGTGCGACTACTCTTTTTCTTGGGCAGAAAGAGAACACCATCTTTAACCCCTTCAACACGTCCGACAATGGTGACTGAACCCACTTTTGGGGCTGGAAGGTGCCAAAGCGTTTCATCTATTTGAACCGCTTTTGTGATGTGCTCATGCCATTCAATCGCATATAAAGAGTGCTCCTCAATCGCAGAACATTTGCTGTTGGCTACTTCTGCAAAGATCCCTTGAGGATAGCCTCCAACCCTTTTGGCTCGACTAATCGCTGCCTCAACAGAGCTATTGAGCGCCTCGCTTTGAATGCGCGCAAAAGTGAGGGGAGAGAGTGTGAACTCCTCCTCATCTTTCACCTCCGGTTTTTCAAAAAAGCGCAGTCCCAGATGGTTGGCAAAATAGTGCTTGAGTGGTGATCTTGCAAGTCTCAAAAGCTCTGCTATATCAACTGTTGCAGCTGGGAGCTTTGTCGGGGCAATGACAATTGAGAAGGGTTCACGCACAATGGGATCTTTTTTCAAAGCCATTGCCATCTCATAATCTAACTCACTCAGAGGTTCATCATAGCTCTTGGCTGGATGGTAGATCGGTTCAAGATCTACATGCTCCAACAGATCACTCACACAAGATGAGGGGGGTTTTTCCTGGTTGTCGAGAGGGTCTCGACCAATCAAGCTAACAATAAAGCGTTCTCTTGCAGATAGAAGAGATTCCAAAAAGAGATAGCGATCAAAATCTATACGACTAGGGCTATAGGTGTGGCTATGGCGTGAGAGATCGAAAGAGAGCCAGTGATCCAAACGGGGGAAGGCGTCTTGATCCATTCCAAGCAGCCAGATCACCTTTGCTGGAATACTGCGCATCGGCAGCATCGATGAGAAGCGATAGACCTGCAACTGGTTGGGATTGATTGTGATCCCCTCTCCCTTCAATTCCTCTTGAAGCAGCAGCATAAAACTGTCAAATGGAAGAGTCAGATCTGCTCGCAAAAGCTCAATCTTTCGAAAAAGCCACTGCATCTGCTCACTTTCAACAAAAAAGTCACTACATAGCTGACGGATCTCATCAACCCAGCAGCTCAAACTCTTCTTCCCTGAAGGCATACGGCTGTAAAGCTGGCGCGTCGTCTCAATCCACTCGCCAAGCAGTTCAGCTTCTGTAAATGCCACACCTTCGCTCATGATGAGTTCTTCTAATAGCTGATCAAAGCCGCTCTCAAGAGTTGCTGCCTCTTCATAACGGCCAAAAAGTTTTTCTCGATAAGAGCCATCAATTCCGAATCGGATCCCCGTTTTTGTGATCCACTTTTCTATCTGCTCCAGCTGCTTCTCATCCCACCTTCGATAAAAAAGAGGGTGGCGGAAAAGCTCCAAAAATGCAGAGGCACAATAGCGTCTACTCTCCAGTGCTACTATGAGTAGCAAGCCGCTCACCTGCAAATTTGTCGAAGCGGGCATATCAGCGATCTGATACTTTTCAAAAATTGCCTCGATATAGGGCTTGTAGAGCTCGATATCTGGAGCCATTACCAGGACATCTTTTGGCTCTACATCCATCTGCAATAGCTGATGGTGAAGCACCTCAATCTCTCTCTTACGTGTCGAAACCAGATGAATCGCCAGCGACTCATCTCCCTCAATCTTTTCACTGCTCAGCTGCAACATCCCTCTCTGCAGATGATGTAAAGCGGAAGGACTTTTTGGTGGGAGGTAGTATGGCTCAGTTGTGATATTTGATTCTTCGACCATTGCGGCGAATTTACGCCCTACTTTTCCACAGCTTCCGAGTAGTGTGTGATCATATTTTGTGAGGTCGCTCCAGAACTCTGAGCATGGGCTTAGGTGGTAGAGGGTGCAATTTTTGAGTTGTTCGAAGAGTTTTTCTGGGATATGGCTGAAGGCGAAGAGGTGGAAGCTGCCATCGACTCTGAGATCTGGTTGGAGGTTGAGACTATTCCAGAGTTCTTTTTGCCAATCCTCTTCAAATGTGACGCCATACTGGGCATAGCGCAAAAAAAAGGAGGCTACTGTTTGGGCGAGCGGCATCTGTCTCTTCTCATCCTTCTTGACATAGTCGAGATTGGCTATCTTGGGGTAGATCGCTTTTGTCAGTTCTAATTTTGAGGGAAGAGGGGATTGTAGTATTTCATTTAGGAAGAGGGTTTTGATATTGGCAGCCACACCAAGTCTGTTGGCAATTTCCCGTTTGATCCAGCGTCCCATCTCTCTGCTTGGGATGACAATTTTGATGGGGTCGAAGGGATCTTGCAAAAGGAGTTCTTCAATCAACAGTTCGAGGAGCACCTCGAGATGATTGCTAAAAAAGACTTTTCCCTGTTTAACTCTTTGCATGTCCCGTGGCAAATTGCTCTCTTCTTTTTCCGCTTTGAACGTCACGCAGTTTTTGACTGCATTCAATGACAACCTTTACAAATTACTTGCAGCTTTCTTCTTAATCTACCTACTTGGCACAGAGCATAGCAATCTCATTTTGGCGATTGCTGGTGGGGTTTTTGTGATCCCTTTTATTCTGTTTGCCTCATTTGCTGGTTCACTGGCAGATCGTTATAGTAAGAGAACTGTGATCTACTTTACCCGCTTACTTGAGATTGTGACAACCTTGTTGGGTGTTGTTGCCTTCTATTTTCATTCAATATGGGGGGTTTACGCGGTATTATTTCTTTTGGCTTTTCAGAGCACGCTCTTTTCTCCGGCCAAATATGGCATTATTTTGGAGCTTGTACCGAAGGAAAAGCTCTCGCAGAGCAATGGAATTGTTGTGGCGACCTCCTACTTGGCGATTATTTTGGGCACATTTTTCGCCTCATTTCTGACTGATGTCTCTGACAAAAATTTTCTAATTGCGGTCTCTTTTTGTGTGGTGACAGCGGTTTTGGGTTTGATTTCCAGTTTATGGATTGAAAAGACGGCGCCGAAAGCGCGTCAAAAGAAGGTTTCGGTCCATCTCTTTCGCGATATTGGGCGAGCGCTGGTCAAGGCTCATAAGAGGCGTTACTTGCTGAATACGATTTGTTTTGCTTCCTATTTTCTATTTTTGGCTGCTTACACGCAGCTCAATATTATTCCGCTCTGTCTTCAATCTCTTGGGATGACAGAGGTGCAAGGTGGTTATCTCTTTTTAATGACGGCCTTTGGGATTGGGTTGGGCAGCTTTTTTGCAGGTAAGCTTTCTGGTTCTGAGGTGGAGCTTGGTTTTGTGCCCTTTGCGGCGCTGCTTGCTGGCATCTGTTTTGTGACGATGTATTCCTATGCAACTAGCTTTTATGTAGTGGTAGCGTGTCTTATCTTAATCGGTTTTTTTGGCGGATTTTATGTGGTACCGCTCGAGGTCTTTATTCAGGTTGCGAGTCCAGAGAAGGATCGGGGTCAGAATGTAGCAACTGCCAACTTTTTGAATTTCATTGGTGTGATCTTAGCATCGATACTACTCGCCTTTTTGGGCACCTACTTGGAGCTTTCGGCGGCATTTGGCTTTTTGGTTCTAGGTATTTTGACGCTTATAGTTGCGTGTGCCTTGATGGTGCTCTTTGCAGATCAAGTTTTCCGGTTTATCACTTCGATTGTGGCGCGGATTTTTTGTGAGATTACAGTGATTGGGAAGAAGCGGCTCAAACTCTCTGATCCTGTTGTGTTGATTGGGCAGAGGGAGTCGTGGATGGATACGATGATCTTGATGGCGACGCTGCCACGGCTTGTGCGCTACATTATTCCTGTGCAAAGAAGGAAGAAGAGGCATCGTTTTTTCTACTATTTCTTGTGGCTCATTCCGATGCAAACGAAGCATGTGACGGAGATTGGTCCAGAGACGTTTCGTATTATCAAGCAGGAGCTGCGTTCGGGGCATAGTATCTGTTTGATGAGCCCACTGGATGAGTTGCCGGCGAGAACACTTTTGGAGTGGAAGGCGCATTTACAGCAGTGTTTGGCTGAGATTGAGACGCCAGTAGCGCCGCTGCATATCTTGCATAAGACACCGGAGCCAATTGTAGGTTTTTGGAGGAAGTTAAGTTCCCTTTTTCGCTACCCAATCCGCGTTATTTTCAGCACTCCTCTTTAAAAGGCGTAGATGGTGGCCATCTGGAAAGCCTTGTAATGGGAATCTCCACCAATACTACGGGTTTTCGTGTGGAAGGGATTCCTTTATTGTCCATACTGCGAAGGTGATGTGAAAAGGCCCCACTCCTTTTTCTGGCTCCCATTTAAATAGGATTTCCAAATAGAGAGCGGCCGTCCATCTCCACCGCTGCTATCCACACAAAACAGCTCTAACTCCCTAGAACCAGGATTTACCAAGAAAGCAAAGCGCTTCTTCACCCAATTGCTATCCCCCACAATCAAAGGCAATGGATAAGAATAACCCAGTTTCGCCAATGTGTGCACAATCCCTTGATGATAAGGAATCGAGCTCTGTTGCGTCTGCAACAACGATAGAAGCAACCCCTTTGCTACATTGAGCAAATCTGCTGAAGAATATAAAAAATACCTGCCCGGATCTAAATCCTTAGCCATCTCGATCAGCTTCGCTGTCTGCTCAAAATCCAACTCCTCCATCTCCTCAAATAGCGCCTGTAACCTTTCATACAACTGATTTTCAGAGAAAAATGGGAGATGTTTGACCATCAAAGCATCCAGTTCATCGCTGATAAATTGGCCTCCTTGCTGATTCATCCATCTTTGATTCGAAAGTTGCCGCAAAAGCTGATCGCGCAGATCAAATGGATAGCAAGGCCCCTCAATTTGAGCCAAAACCTTCCTTGCTACCGCGCGATAACCCTCTGGAAAGCTTGGAATCAGCCTTTGTAGTAGATATTCAATCTCACGCTTTTCCAGCCGCTGTTCATCCAAAAAGGCTTGGCATGGCACCACCAGCTCATCACGCAGCCAGGAATATGTATAGATATCTGTATCCCAAGCCTCAATGAATAAAGAGGGACAAATCGTAAAGGCGTGCGTCGGAGAGTAGGCAAGCAAACTCCTGCCCCGCCTATCCACAAACTCCCTCTGCTCCGTTAAAGCGAGATCTTTGATCGTATCAACATAGAAAGCGAGCAGCTCTAAGGGACTCTCCACCCAGCGTTTCTGCTCTTTAGGTTTATCGCGCAGCCCAAAGTATGAGGAGACAAGCGTATGCATCGTCCCCCCTGAAATATAGGCCCAAGGTAGCCTCTTGGGATCTCGATATATCTTCTGTAACCTTTTGGTTGCCGTCTCAAGAAACTGCGGCTCTTTGATCTGCAAGATCACCGCCGTAATAATCTGCCCAATCTCATTTTTTAGCTCCTCAGCCTCCTGCATCAGCTCTACCTCAATCGCTGAGAAAAATGAAGAGAGCGCCTGCAAAAACTCACCTCCCGTTTGAATCTCAGTCCAAAGGGCTGTATTCGAACGGCCATGTTTGTAAAGCAGGCGGAACCCAGCTGGGCTATCATCATAGGGAGAGTCAACAGTAGCATGCATCTGCGCATCATAGACCTCTTGAAAGTAGTCTTTGAATTTATCGCAGAAGAACTTGAGGCAGAAGTTAAAAAAGGATGCGAGCTGTCGTCCACGCATAGCAGCTTCATCGCGCTCCATCATCATGCGGTCGATCTCTTGGCGACGGATACGGTAGTCAGCTGTGAGCCAACCAATTTCTCTCTCTGTAGCGCGTTTCATCCTTCCTTCGAGATATTTGGCTGTTGCAAAAAGATGGTCATATTTGGATTGACACTCTTCGATTTCACGATTTGCCTCATTGATCATCTCCTGAATCGTTTTCTGGACGGCGAGACCAATTCCCATCGGCTCTTCAGGTGAGAGACCCAAGCTAGAGTAGAGGTTCCACGTGGCAAAATCCGCTTTAGATTCAGCAAAGGAGGCAAGGGTATACTCCCAAGCGCGCAAAAGAGCATTTTCACTCATCGATTTGAATGTTGTGCGTACAGCCTCGAGCCGTTTGAGGTAGCGAGAGGAGGCTAAGTGATGCGGCACGGCAGGCTCACTTTGGATGAGCATTTGCCCCATCACACCAACACTCTCTCGCTCTAAGTAGGCAGTCACATCTTCTTCAGTGAGCTCAAATTCAGCAAGTAGGAGGGTTTTTAGAATTTCATCAGCTGTCAGAATAGAAAAGGGTTTTTCGAAATGGCTATTGAGTTGGTCAATTTTCGCTGGCAAGATCTCACCTAGCGCCTCTTGAAGCGCTGGGCAGTTAAGCAGCTGCTCTTTGGTGGGGTTTAAGATGGGAGCAAATAGCTGCCCCGCTCCCCAGCTACGGCTCAGTGGCATAGCAAATTCCGCCCCATCAATGATGCGCACAAGGCGCCCTTTGGCAAAGAGAGAGCTGATATCTTGTAGAAATTGTAGCGGCTCAAGCTTTTGAATCAAAATGGCGGGAGCAGTTGCAAAGCAAGAGCCGACATTTTGTCTCAGCCAAGTGAGCCAAGCAGCCAAGGCAGCTCGCTTAGCATGCATATCTTTGAGAACTGTATGCTGATTGAGTCCTAAGGTCTCACGAATTAGTCGCTCACAGGCGAGGTGACCCACGGGGCGACTCAGCTGCTTGATGATTCTAGAAAAGGTGGGGTCATCATGGAGACAGCGCAGAGCAAAGAGCATGTGCGCTCTTGGCTCATCATCCAGATGGCGATTAGGCCCCAAACTGTAGGGATTCTCTTCTAATCTCTCAATGGCGGCAAAAAGATTTTTTTTGACGATCTGCCCCTTTTCATCAATGATTGAGCAGGCAAGATGGCGTGCCAAATAGACATTGCGCCACGAAAAGCTATCGATGATGCCCGAGCGATCTAGCTGCCCACTCTTTTTCAAAAAAGAGCGCTCTAGAAGGGGTGTCTCCTCCCCATCATGCGCAATCTCGGCAAACTGCCGATCTAGTAGATTTATGATTTGATCTGACATGTGAGAATAAGAATCTCATCTTCTGGAATTTTCTTGCTACTATGCTCTTCCCAAAGCTTTTTGAGAGAGTCGATACTAGCCAAGGGATCGCTGGCAATGTGCTTTTTAACACCAGAGACCTCAATCGCAACCTCTTGCTCATTTCTAGCCTCTGTCAAGCCATCTGTATAGATGAACAGCTGATCCCCCTCCTTAAACTCTGTTTTGCGACTCTCATAGCGCTCTTCACTCTTTTCCCCCAGCTTCCAGCTGGCAGAATCTAGCTCCAAAAGAGAGCCTCTCTTTTTCAAGAAAGCGGGTAGATGGCCGCAGGAGCAGTATTCCAATACCTTTGCATCTAAGTCAATCAGGGCAACAAAAGCAGAGGCCTCAATATCTCCCTCAAGAGCAAAATCGCTAGAGACGCGATTCATCAGCTCGCCCACATCATCGACAAAGGTGGCATAGCTACGCAATAAGCTGCGCACAGAAAGAGCGTACAATGAGGAGGAAATCCCTCTGCCGCCCACATCAAAGAGAGCAACCAGGTAGCCCCTTTTATGTTTTTCAACCAGATAGAAGTCACCACTGACTTTCTGGGATTGAATATAGAGCCCCTTAAACTCAATCTGCGGCTCAACTGGCAGCTGCTCAGGAAGCAGACTCTTTTGCACCTGTCTACCGAGTGAAAGCTCACGCTGGTACTTCTCACGGCTGATACGTTCATTTTCTGCCTGTTCAATATTTTGCTTCATCGACTGCAAGGTGGAATTGAAAATGCCGCCAAGAATGTTCATCTCATAACCCAATGTTTGCGGCTCAAAACGGACATCTAAGTTACCCTCACTCACCTCCTCCATCAAACTCGACAGCTGCGTAAACGGACGGCCAATCCAAATTCCCAAGATGATCACTATCAATGTTGCGATGATCAAGATTGCCACATAGACGATGTAAAGTGTGGTATATTGATCCAGTGCACGCATGATAAAGGTCGCCTTCGGGGTGTAGACCATCACTGAGAGCGTAGAAGCTGGGATCTGCTCGCGATAAGCCATCTGCGTCTGTCCATCCCACTGAAACTCAAAAAAGCCATTCTCAAAAGGAGTGCTTTGTAACTGCTTTTCTGCCAGTTGAACTGCTTCTAGATCTCCAGATCGCGCCCACGCTCTTCTCTGAACCTCTGAAAGTGGAGTAAAAAAGTTTCCACTAAGCTTGGAATCAGAGGCAGCCAACATGATGTTGGCATCGTTGACTAAAGCAAAACTTAAGTAGGAGAAATAGGTAGTCGAAAGCACCTCCTCTAAAGGAAAGCTCATGTCCACAGCCTCAACAATCCACCCTTCACGTTTTCCCTCTTCATTGTCATAGGCGAGTAGACCCAATAGGTAGGGGTGTGATCCTGGCTTCTCCTTATTGATATCCAAGTAGCGCATGATCAACCCTTGCCCATCTTCGTTGATGATCGGGTTGAGATAGAAATTACCCATACTCGATTTCACAAATTCTGCGTCCGATGCAGCCACGATTTTGTGGTTATTGTCCTTGTCAGCTTCGGAATCGAGAAAGAGAAAGAGATAGTCAGAGTGCTCTTTCACGTAGCCCTTCAGCTTTTTAGAGAGATCGTTGAAATTGATCTCCCTCTTTCCTACATCATTGAAAAAGAGGATTTCTTGGGCGGTTGGCAGGTTTGGTGGAAGCCATTCTCGTAAAATCAAAGTGCGCAAATGGGCAACCTGCGCCATATCTTGCCGCCCCCTTTCAACCGTCATCTTATAAAATTGAGCCAAGGAGATTGTTGTCGCAATCAAGAGGGGAAGAGCCAAGAGAAAAAAGTTTAGCGCTAAAAAGCGGATGATAAATCGGGTTTTACTCACGGCCAACCCTCATTACAATTAATGTTACGTCATCAAACTGTGGGTAGCCATCGGCAAATGATTCAATACTACCACGAATTGCCTCAACTAATTCAGCTGCAGTCTTCCCGCGCTCTTTTTGGATTAACTCTATCAAACGGTCTTCTCCATAAAGCTCTAAAGATGAATTGTGCATCTCTGTCACGCCATCAGTATAGAGCACAATCGTGTCACCCTCACCTAGAGACAATTCCTTCGCTTTGGGAATCTCCTTTTTAGCCAAAACACCCATTGCCATATCACCACTATCTAAGCGCTCTACTGAACCATCATTGTGGCAAACAATACCTGGGTTATGTCCCAAGGAGTAGTAGCTCAAATGAGAATTTTCATAGTCATACTGCACCATTTCAACGGTCACAAACATGCCGCTTTCACCTGTATCATCGCAGAAGAGATTGTTGCTCTTCTGCATCACATAGCCAAGGTCATCACTCTGCATCGAAAAGGTGCGCAATAAGTTGCGAGCAGCTAGAGAATAGCAGCAAGCCATCACACCTTTGCCCGATGCATCTGCAATGGCTAAAACAAGCTTGCCATTTTTCTTTCGGAAGATATCGTAGAAATCACCGCCTACTTGACTTGCTGGAATGTAAAGCTGTGCTACATCAGCTGACCCAAAATCTTGATTAGGCTCTTTGAGTAGCTGCATCTGCGCCACTGTGCCAAGTTTTAGTTCTTCTTCAAAGACCTCTTTTGCAAGCCGTTCCTCTTCCGCCTTTGCCTTTGAAGCGAGAAGCCTGTCGACCATGGAGTTAAAAATTCTTCCTAAGTCGTTGACAAGCGATCCGAACCGATCTGGTTTGTAGCGAGCGTTGAGATCGCCCTCTTGAACATTGAGCATAACAGAGCCAAGTGTTTGGACGGGTTGCATCCATCTTTTGGTGATGAAGTAGGTTAGGATCCCTCCAAGCAGCAAGATGACTGTGTAGCTGACAAAGATTCCGACAAAATCGCGCAGAGGCAGAGCGTAGATTTCCCGTTTTGAGGCGTAGGCCATAAGAGCGTAGTTCCACCACGGCATCGGTTCAACGACACCAAACTGTTCTTGACCTTGCCAGACAAAGCGCATGTAGTTGCTGAGGCGCATTGATTGCAACACCTCCAGGGGCTCTTCGGCAATTACCTCTTTAATACGGTAGAGCTCGCGATAGCTAAAATTTTCAATCTGTTTTTGTGAGAGCGGTTCAAAGTAGTTAAAAAGAAGCTCTGGATCTGAAGCTGCTGTCACCATAGTATCTGGATTAAGCACAGCAAAGCGCACAGGGTAGTAGGTATCTTCTTCTGCAAGTACTTGATTTACCCACCATGTGGCATCTGTCACAGCTGTGACAACACCGATCGGTTTACCTTCAGGAGAGCGTATTCCCAAAGCGAGCACCATGTAGAGGACAAAGTTATCGCGGTAGGAGAGGTAGGCGGCAACTGGATCGGAATACTCCTCTGCAATTTCAAAAGGTGTTGGTGAGTGGAAGTAGTTGGTGACATCGTTGCCTACAATGCTCTCTTCTGCAGAAGCAACAATGATATAGTGCCCCTCTTCATCAATGCGAGCGATCGTTAGATCATCGAGATTTCCGATCTTCGCCAATTTGACTAAGGTCTCATTGAGCTTGGGATCTGGTTTTTCAGGAAAGTTCTCTTCCAGACCAAGCTCCTTGACCAGCACATCAAAGGAGATTTCAGGAAAGGGCTCATAGGAGGCTGTTGGCAAAACGCGCAAGACTGCTGACTCTGTCAGATAGCGAATCGATGCCTGAACACGTGTCTGATAGCGCTTTGTGAATACAACAGCAGCGTCGATCACAAGCGGCAGTGTGAGCAGCAAGAAACTCATCAAGATGAGCCGAAAGCCAATCGTCTTTCTGAAAGAGATCATCCCTCATGTATTATCAGATCGACCACATGCTTGGCAAAAGCAAAAGAGCAGGTCAATGCGGGAGAGACCGCATTCAAAATGTGGATAGATCGCTCACCCCTTTCTACAACAAAATCCATTTCCAACGCATTTTTCTTTGTATCAAAGAGCTGAGCTCGAATTCCTGGTTTTCCCCAAACTGTAAATGACTCTGTCGATAACCCACAGACCATCTGATTTGCTAATTTTGATAGGTAGCTTTTTTTCTGTTTTTTGATCTCTTCAGCAGCTAGCTGTTTGAAATCAAAGTTAGAGCTCATCAAAAGTTTGGCCTGCCTCTTGGCAATATCCAAAAGTTCAGACCAGCTAAAATTTTCCAGACCGCCATACTGCTCACGCCAAAGGCAGGGAATCGCTGTCGGACCAATCTTCGCCTTTCCCGCTGCTGTTACAGTAAAGTGGACCCCCAAGAAGGGATTTTTCAAATTAGGCACTGGATAGATGTTGGTGCGAAGCGGTATCTCTTGCTTGGAATAGAGATAGAGCCCTTTGAAGGGTAAGATGCGGTAGTTGCGACCAACATTGAAAGGATGCGCTACACGATCTGCATAGAGGCCAGCTGCATTGACCACATAGCCCGCTTCAATCTTGCCCTTGCCTGTCAAAATGCCATCTGCCTCCCTCTTCAAAAAGGGAGCGTCGAAGAGAATCTCAATGCCTGCATGCTGCGCATCTTTTGCCAGCGAATGGACCACCTCAACAGGATCGATCGATTTGGTAGAGGGCGAAAACAGAGCGCGATCTTGTGTGCGCACATAGGGCTCAATCTTCTTCGCCTCCTTTTCGGAAATCTCCTCAATAGCAACCCCATTCTTCCGGCCACGCTTGAAAAGCTCATCTAGCCCCTCCTGCTCCTGCTCACTATTTGCCACAACCAGCTTACCGCAGCGATTGATATGCAAGCCCTTCTTCTCACAATACGCTGTCAGAAGACGATTGCCCTCTTTTGTAAAGCGGGCTTTCATCGAGTCAGCTGTGTAGTAGAAGCCAGCGTGCAAAACACCGCTATTTCTACCGCTTCCATGAAGGGCGAGACTGTGCTCTTTTT
This sequence comes from Chlamydiales bacterium, assembly GCA_022601635.1. GTDB lineage: Bacteria > Chlamydiota > Chlamydiia > Chlamydiales > JAAKFR01 > JACKPM01. Next base: position 84,127 of record JAJACG010000022.1, read on the forward strand.
CGATGATGGTTACAGAGGCACTTCTATCTCTTTTTTTGATTTCCAAAGCGAGAGTGAGGCCGATGATACCGCTACCGATAATTAAAAAATCTGTTTTCAAAAAAGCACTCCTCTTGTATTATAGGTGCATGAAAATCACAAGTTTAGACAATCCTCTGGTCAAGCACTATGTGAAGCTACGCGAAAAGAGGCGCTATAGAGAAGAGCATAACTCTATTCTGGTTGCAAGCAAAAAGTTAGTGGAGGAGTTGTCTGCTGATTTTGAGCGCAAAAGTTGTATAGATGATGCCTCAGAGGCGGTTTTTCGCAAGGTGACGGGTCATGGTGCGCCGGGCGATCTTGTGGCGGAGTTTGAGATGCCTAAGCCCTCATCGCTATCGGGATTGGATTTCATTTTAGTTTTAGATGGTGTGCAGGATCCTGGTAATTTGGGGATGCTTTTGAGGACGGCATTGGCACTTGGTTGGCAGGGGGTGCTTTTTTTGGAGGGCTGCTGTGATCCATTTAATGAAAAGGCTTTGAGTGCGTCTCGCGCTGCTCTTTTTTATCTTCCCTTTGCCTTTGGTGATTTGAGTGAGATTGAGGCGCCGATTTTGGTGGCTGATTTGAAAGGAGAGGCTCCAACGAGGCAGAGTGGTTGTGCGCTTGTTTTGGGCAATGAGGGGAGTGGGCCGAGGGTTGAGGGAAGACGTGTATCGATTCCGCAGAGTGGAAAGATGGAGTCTTTGAATGTTGCTGCGGCAGGAAGTATTTTGATGTATAGTTTGACGCATGGATGAGTTTAGAGCGAAGAGATTAGCAAAGCGCGACCTCAAAAGGGGGCGAGTCTTGGCGGTTCTGCCTGAGGAAGTTGTAGTGAACTGTGAGGGGCAGAAGGTGCGCTGTACATTGCGCGGTGTTTTGAAGCGCAAGAAGACGCGCGACAAGAATCTGCTTGTTGTCGGTGATTTTGTTCTCTTTGAGGAGGGTGTGATCGAGCAGGTGTGTGATCGTTTCTCACTGCTTTCGCGCCAGGAGCATCTGACACGTCGTAAGCAGCAGCTGATTGCTGCCAATATTGATCAGGTGCTGATCACTGCCTCTGTGAAGAAGCCGTCGTTGAAGCCTCCGCTGATTGATCGCTACTTAATTGCCACTTACAAGGGCAATATGGAGCCGGTAATTGTGATCAACAAGGCTGATCTTGCTGTTGATCGTGAGGAGCTTGAAAAGATTGTTACCCTCTACGAAGAGCTGGATATTCCAGTGATTGTGACTAGCATTGAGACGGGTGAGGGTTTGGATCAACTGAAAGAGCAGATGCGCAATGTGACGAGTGTCTTTTCGGGGCAGTCGGGAGTTGGCAAATCGAGTTTGATCAATGCAATGCTTGGCTTGGATCTTGCTGTTGGTGAGGTGGTGAGCAAGACTGAGAAGGGAGCGCATACGACATCCAATGCGAAGCTAATTGAATTGGATTGTGGCGGTTTTTGTATCGATACGCCTGGGATTCGCAGCTTTGGAGTGTGGGACATTCAGCGAGAGGATTTGGTGAATCACTTTCCGGAGATTGCAGAGGTTGGTTTAGACTGTCACTTTCCCAATTGCACGCACACGCATGAGCCAAATTGCGCTGTTCGCGCAGCCGTTGAGGAGGGAGAGATTCCACTAATCCGCTTCGAATCCTACCTCCGCCTCCTCACCGAAACCTCCTCATAGCGCTCAAGGAGGTAGTGAACAACCCCATCAAATCTGCACTCAATGCAGAAAAGAACCTTGTGTTTTATGCATCAAATGCATATAATCGGGTGTATGAAGCGTGATATTGAGAGGGACCTACTGAGATGGAGCCAAAAGAGGGATCGTTTGGCCCTAATCGTCCGTGGCGCTCGCCAGGTCGGAAAGAGCTATATCATTGAAAAATTTGGAAAAGAGCACTTCGACGACCAGATCACCATTAACTTTGAGCAATATCCAGAATATAAAAGTGGCTTTACATCTCTGGACCCAAAGAAGATTGTTGCCTCACTCGAGCTGCTATTGGGAAGAGAGATTGTACCTGGGAAGGCGCTTCTCTTTTTGGATGAGATCCAAGAGTGCCCGCAGGCAATCATGGCTCTTCGCTATTTCAAAGAGCAGCTGCCTCAACTACATGTTATTGGAGCAGGGTCACTTTTAGAATTTGCTCTCAATGATAGCTCCTTTCGCATGCCTGTTGGGCGGATCCAATACCTCTATCTTCGCCCTCTTTCATTTGGTGAGTACCTGGATGCAGCGGGTCACAATAGGTTGAGGGAGCATCTCTCTTCAATATCCCTCGATAGTGCGGTTGATGAGGCTATTCATCTGAAATTGCTGGGTTTGGTTAAGGAGTATGTGGCTTTGGGAGGGATGCCTGCTGTTGTCCGAAGCTACCTAGAGACGGGCAATCTTCTTGATTGTCAAGAGATTCAATCTTCTATTTTGATGACCTATCGCAATGACTTTGGCAAATATGCCTCAACAAAGCAGCATGAGACTCTACAGATGATCTTCGAGAAGGCGCCAGGCTTGATTGCGCAGTGGGTCAAGTATTCCAAGTTGGACCCAGACAAGCAGGCGCGCACTCTTAAGGCGGCGATCCTAAAGCTTTCGCATGCAGGGTTGATCTCATCTATCTTTGCCACTTCTGGAAGTGGTTTACCGCTGATTGCTCATATCAATGAGAGGAAGTTCAAGCTGCTATTCTTGGATATCGGGTTGGTTAAGAGAAGCTATAATATTGATCTACAGAGCCTCTTAGAAGAAGATCTCTCTCTTGTTACAAAGGGCGCATTGGCGGAGCAATTTGTCGGTCAAGAGCTGCTTGCCTATCGAGATCAGCAGCTCTTTTTTTGGGTGCGGGAGAAAAAGGGTAGCAGCGCTGAGGTGGACTACTTGAGTGTTGAGAATGGAAGAGTCATTCCCATTGAGGTTAAAGCGGGGTCCATTGGATCATTAAAATCGCTTCGGCTCTTTATGGAGGAGAAAAAGAGCAGAATCGGCTTACGAATTTGTGAAAATCCATTGAGCTTTGAAAAGGGAGTACTGACGGTTCCCTTTTACATGATCGAGCAGATCTCTAGGCTATTAGGGAGACACTGATTAGGCTAGACAAAGGGGGTGTTGGCACCGAGGACGTGGTATTCATTGCCCACTTTGATGTGAGGCAATAGGGGCTTACTATCAAAGATAGCAGTTGCATAGCCGCGCTCATCAAGATACATCGCCCTGGCCCCCGTCATCTTATAGCTTACCTCTACTTCAGTACGCTTAACTTGCAGCTTTTCAAACCGCTTTAGTTTAGATGCAACCTCAGGCTCGTTCGTGTTTGGAATTATGATAACAGGCTCCTGCTCTATACGACCCAAATAAAAGCTTACAGACGCGACTTCAAGATGCTTGCCCACATCCTCTTCAAATGGAAGCACAGCAGTAGCCACACAGTTTTCACTCTCAAAAAAGATGGTACAGGGAATTCCAGTAGCCCCCATGAGGCAGGTCGCAGCAAAGGACTCCTCTATTCTCCTACCTGGAAGCTCGACCATATATTGATCCAACAACGATGTAGAGGTCTCAATGCAGGGACCAAAGTCGTGATCCACCACAAATTCGCGGGCAGCCATATCCTTTGGAAATGAGCCCCATACTCTCTTGAAAAAACTCCTGTCCGTCGAGTCATGGAGCTCATGAGTCCAAAGAACAAGCATCTCACTCTTTGGTACTCCAAGCATATGTAACCTAGCTGCTATCCCGTGGACATGATTCGCACCGGTGAAGACAATAATCCCTGTCGCCACTTGGCGCATACGGCGAATCTGATCTGCCATATGAGCATCTCGTGTGGGATCGAGAGCTTGCAATGTTCCAAGCAACTCATCTGTATTTCCAAAGTTTAGTCCCTCGCCCCATCCCTCAGCATCGATGCACACCAGATCAAACCCTTTGGGTAGAGAATCAAACATACGATCCAGCTGAATAATCGCATCATAGCGTCTAAAACCATGAGCAAAGGCGCCTGCACAAACCTCATCCATTTTGTGCTCCCTCATCAAACGCTCGATAAGGATTTCAATAGGAAGCTGGCGCGCCTCAGGGGAAGTTAACCGCATCCTTCTAAGCATCGAACCCACTATCTCAATACCTTTCTTTGTATGAGCCTTCGAATCTTCAATAGGAGGAGATTCATACGCCATAGCTGTAAAACCAAGCCGCTCCAACTGGGGCAGCATCTTACGAATGAAGTCCTTCGGGATTGGGTCTTCATGATTCTCAGGAATAAATAAAATGGGAGCTTTTATAATTTTCACGCCAAAAAGCATAGAATCCTAGTCACTTATAGTAAAGAGTGTATTTTTTTCTTGGCGTAGTGAAGGCGCGATCTCACTGTGCCATAGGGAAGGTTGAGCCTTTGTGCAATCTCTTTTTGACTCATCCCCTCTAGATAGAGTTTGAAGATCCGTCTCTGCTTAGGTGGTAGAAGATCAACTAATTCATTGACATCCTCTTTTTGGGCGACCGCCTGCTGCTCCTCATGCAACTCCAGATGCGGCTTCTCTTTGCGCAATGCATCGACACAGGCGTTGTGAGCAATGCGCCAGAGCCAGGTGTAGAAGGAGGAGCGCTGCTCAAACTCTTTGAGATGTGAGAAAGCACGCAAAAAGCTCTCTTGAGTCACATCTTCAGCAAGAGAGTGATCATGTAAAACCGTTAGGCATTGCTGGAATATCTTGGGTTGGTGGAGTTTGACAAGCTCGGCAAAAGCCTCTTCATCGCCATTTAGACTCTTCTCGATCCACTCTCGTTCCATAAATTCACGTTAGAGGAACTTACGTTCTGTTTCAAGATCTGTTGTACTAAATCAGTGATACTGGCTTCAGTTGGAACATGCAGCTGAGCGACAAGTCGATTGACCTCTTCTGCTGAGGGCCGTGGACATATCTCATTGATTGTAGGGATGCTTTTTGATGGTTCCATTATTCTAAATTCTCACTTTTGGAGATTTTGTTCTCAATTGTGAAATCTCGAGCGAAGGCCGTGTCAGGTAACACGGCGAGCGAGAGATCTCGCAAGTGAGGGCCAAATCAGCCAAAAATCTCCTAATCTAAATTCATTTCATATTTTTGGTATTTGTGCATCAGATCGCGATATTTCGCCGCATCCTCAAAACGAAACTCCTTCGCTGCCTGCTTCATCAACGTTTCGTATTGCTTAATCTTCTTCTCCACATCATCCGTCGTAATATAGCCATCTGGGCTCTCTTCATTCACTCCCATCTCAACGCCCAAATCGCGCACGATTGTCTTTGGAACAATCCCCTCTTTTTGGTTGTGCTCTTCTTGAATAGCCCTTCTTTTCTTCGTAATCTCAATCGTATTGCGAATCGCTTCAGTCTTCGTATCCGCATACATAATCACACGGCCATTCACATTTCTCGCCGCGCGCCCACAGGTCTGAACTAGCGCCGTCTGGCTACGCAAAAAGCCCTGCTTATCCGCATCCAGAATTGCCACCAGCGAAACCTCCGGAAGATCAAGCCCCTCTCTAAGCAAATTAATCCCCACAAGCACATCAAATTTGCCAAGACGCAGATCACGCAAAATCTGCACACGCTCCAAGGTATCCACATCAGAGTGCAAATACTTCGTCTTCACATTGAGATTGAGCAGATAGTTAGTCAGATCCTCACTCAATTTCTTGGTCAGCGTTGTCACCAAGACGCGACTTCCCTTCTCCACCTCCTTGCGAATCTCATCCAACACATCATCGACCTGGTTGGTCGCAGGACGTACCTCAATCTCAGGATCCAAAAGACCGGTTGGCCTAATGATCTGCTCCACAACATCACCACCTGCCTCAGAGATCTCCCACTTGCCCGGCGTCGCAGATACATAGATCACCTGCTTAAAATGGGCGTAACTCTCCTCAAATTTGAGCGGCCGATTGTCATAGGCACTCGGCAATCTAAAACCAAAGTCAACAAGCGACTGCTTGCGCGCTCGATCGCCATTATACATCGCATGCAGCTGTGGAATCGTCTGATGCGACTCATCAATAAAAAGCAGGAAGTCATCAGGAAAGTAATCAAGCAGCGTTGCCGGCGGCTGCCCCTCTTTTCTCTTAGAAAAGTGGCGCGAATAGTTCTCAATCCCCTTACAGCTGCCCATCTCCTTAAGCAGCTCCAGATCATAGCGCGTGCGCTGGCCAATCCTCTCAGCCTCCAATGGCATCCCCTCATGCTCAAAAAAAGCAATGCGCTCCTTCAACTCCTCTCGAATCGTCTGCAGCGCACCAAAACGCACCTCTTCAGGCGTCACATGGTGCGAACCTGGATAGATCGAAATCTTGTCAAGGCGCTGCTTTACCCTCCCCGTCAGCGGATCTATCTCCGAAAGCCGCTCAATCTCATCATCAAAAAACTCAACGCGGATCGCCAGGTCCTCCTCATAGGCAGGATAGATCTCCAAAACATCGCCGCGAACCCGAAATGTTCCACGTGTAAAGTCGTAGTCGTTGCGCTTATAGTGCATCTCAATCAGATGGAGCAAGATCTCATCACGCCGCCTCGTCATCCCCACTTCAAAGGGCAGGATCATCTTCGCATAGTGCTCCGGCATTCCCAAGCCATAGATGCAAGAGACCGACGAGACAATCAAGACATCACGCCGCTCCAAAAGTGAACGCGTCGCAGAAAGTCGCATCTGATCAATCTCATCATTGATCGACATGTCCTTCTCAATGTATGTGTCCGAACGAGCAATGTATGCCTCTGGCTGATAATAGTCGTAGTAAGAGACAAAATACTCCACAGCATTGTGTGGAAAGAAGCTTTTGAACTCCTGGAACAGCTGAGCCGCCAACGTCTTGTTGTGCGCCAAAATTAGAGCCGGCCTCTGCACCTGTTGCACAATGTTCGCCATCGTAAAGGTCTTGCCCGACCCAGTAATACCAAGCAAAACCTGCGCCTTTTTCTCCTCATTCAGACCGGCAACAAGCTGTTTGATCGCAGCTCCCTGATCACCCGATGGCTGGTATTCAGATTCCAGCTGAAAAGACATCCTATAACACCGCGCCTAAGTTGTAAATTGCATGAGCCGCGATCGGAGATACCAAATCCTTCCTCGCCTCACGCAACAGACCAAAAACTAAGCCCAAAGCGGCCGTTGTGCCTACAATAACAGCATTGCTAATAGCGCTTTGATAAGGACTTAGATGCGCCACCCCAAAGATCAGCGCCACGAGCAATACGCGGCTCACCTTCTTCACACGACTATTATCACCTGTCCACTGCTCAATCTTCTTGTTCAAAAATCCGCGGAAAACCGTCTCCTCAAAAACAGGAGCTCCAACCACAATTATTGTTCGCCAAATTAACTTCCAAACTGTGTGTAAAACCGGCACCTTTTGAAAAAGATTCATCAGATGAGTCGACCCTTGTGTCACCTTTAGATTGGGAAAGCGCTTCGATATTCCATACGACACTCCTGCAACCACAGCAAGACAAACAACACCAACAAGCGCCCCAATTGCCACACTCTTGATCGTCTCATGATGCTGAGCTACTCTGTGGTAAAGCGGCGTATTGTGACAAAATGTGATCACGAGCGTGCTACCTTTTCAATCTTCTTCCAGCTGCCACCTATGCCCATCGCAGAGCGCATCTCTTTAGCTGTCTCCTTGGCCATCTCACGCACTTTACAGGTGCCCTCATAAATCACCCGCTCCACAAAGCCCTTCTGCCCCTCATAGTAAGCGCGCCTCTGCCGAATCGGATCTAAAAAACTGTTGATCGCCGTGGCTAGATTCTCCTTCACCTCAACATCGCCGATCGTCCCTTTTCGGTAGCGCCCCTTCATCTCTTCCACCAGCTCCTTGTCGGGATTGAAAATATCGTGGTAAATAAAGACCGGATTACCCTCAACTGTCCCCGGAACATCAGCGCTCGTACGATTGGGATCGGTGTACATCGACTTCACCTTCTTCTGCACTGTCTTCGCATCATCAGAAAGAAAGATGCAGTTATTGGCAGACTTGCTCATCTTGCCTTTGCCATCAATACCTACAAGTGTCGGTGTTTCAGATAACAACACCTCTGGAAGAGGAAAAATCTCCCCATAATATTGATTGAAGCGACGCGCAATGTCGCGTGAAAGCTCAATGTGTGCCTCATTATCCTTACCCACCGGCACCAAATGCGCCCGCGGCATCAAAATATCAGCCGTCTGTAACACCGGATAACCCACAAGACCAAAAGGAATACTCTCCTCATCAATGTGCGCATTACGAGCCATCTCCTTCAAACTAGGAAGCCCCGTCAATCGATTCAAAGAAACCATCATCGAAAAGATGAGATTCATCTCATAAACCTCCTGCACAGCAGATTGCAGGTAGAAGGTGGTCTTCTCAGGATCAATCCCGCACGCTAACATATCCATGACACTGTCACGAATATGTGTGCGCATCTCCATGATCTGCTCCTTCCTAGGCTTCGTCGTCAACGTATGCAGATCCGCTATGATAAAAATACATTCATAGCTGTCTTGCAGCTTTACACGATTTTGGATGGAGCCCACATAGTGGCCCAGATGCATTTTTCCAGTAGGCCTATCGCCTGTTAAAATTCTTTTCACTTCACTATCTCAACAACAAGTATGACTAAAGAAAGAACAATTGTACCCACAACCGCCCATTTCCCTCCAGGTACTTTAAAATCTGATGGGATGAAGGAGCGTTCAGTCTCGGGACCATATCTCTCATAGTAGGCCATCCATGCGGGCAGAAGAGCGAGTAGAATCACCACAAAGATTCCAGCATATTTGAGCGCAAAGAGAAAGCCCCTTGGGAAGAAGAGAGTGAAGAGCAGGGGAGGTGTGAAGGTGAGCAGCACAATCCACAGCTTATTCCATGAGCGCTTCTCCAACTTTAGGCCATCGGCCAAGAAATCCGACAGAGATAGGCTCACTCCCAAGAGGGAGGTAATGATCGATGCAAGAGCAAAGAGCTTTGCTGCTGTCGAAATCAGTGGACTACCCAAAACAGCTTGAAGCGGCACTGTGATCTGCTCACCAACCTCTGCTGCTTGGACAAGCTTAGAGACTGGCACAACACCCATCACCAACATCTGCCACAAAATGTAAAGCAGTAGAGGCACAACACTGCCGATGAAGATGGCTCGCTTGAGCAGACGACTATCGTGTTCCAAGTAGGTGGTCAAAGTGGGAATGATAATATGAAAGCCAAAGGTCGTCAAAACCACAGAGAATGAGGGCAGAAGATAGGACCAGTCGACGTGGCTCAACAGTTTGGGTTGCACATGGGAAAAGCCCATCCCAAGGAGTAAGAAGAAGGCGACAAAGAGCAGTACCATCAAAAGACGATTGAGCCAATCAACCACCGAAGTGCCAAAAAAGATACATCCGGCAAAGATAAAAAAGAGAATGATCGGCCAGCCACAAAGAGGAAGATCAAAAAAGGGCATCAAACATTGCCCTACAATATCACTACAGCCAACCAAGTAGGCTGACATAATGGTATAGAGAAGAAGCAGATAGATGATCCAGCATGCGATCTGCCCCCCTTTTCCCAATGTCTTGCTAGCCATCGAGATGATATTGCTCTCTCCGCGCATGCGTAGATTCACCTCCAAAAGATAGAAGGCAGTCAGCAGCATAAAGCACCAAACAGCTGACATAACTAAGACCGAGGGCCAAAAACCAGAAAGCCCCGTTGTCAATGGAAGGGCAAGCATCGCCGCGCCAATCGTTGTGCCTGAAACAAGCAGAATCGCTCCAATAGATCGATTCTCTTTGCTACTCATAAAACCTCCGCCTCTTTCGGAATTAAACTCCACCCTAACTCTTGAGCTAATTCCAAGGCAAAGATTGCAAAAGCGACAATCAAAACCACTGTCAAAAGCACTCTGCCTGCAGGCAGAAGTGGTGAAAGCGATATCTTTTTCTTATAGCGTAAGATCCATACCATCAATGCGGGCATCACACCAAAGAGAATAACAGCAGAGATTCCACCTGCTAAATTGAGTGCATGCAAAAAGATAGAAGGGTAGAGATAGGCGAGCATAAATGGAGGAGCCAGCGTCAAAAAGACGAGCAAAAAGCGGCCAACCCCCTTTTTGGGCACCTTCAATCCATCCGCCAAAAAGTCGACAAGACTGAGCGACTGCGCCAAAAATGAGGTGACAATCGCAAAAAGCGCAAAGCTCTGTCCTACCATATTGATCCAAGATTTGCCCACCACAAGACGCAAAATAGAGGTTGCCGTCTCACCCTCTTCAAGCGCTGGAGCAATCCGCTCAACTGGAATAATTCCAAGCATCACATATTGCCACAAAAAGTAGATCACAAGCGGAATGAGACTGCCACAAAGAATGGTGATGCGCAGCCGCTTGACATCGCCCTCCAAATACATGGCCAGGCTAGGAATCATGTTGTGAAAACCAAACGATATGATCAAAACTGGAAGAGCTGCAAAGGCGTAGCGCCAATGGCTCCTTGCCAAAAGTTCAAGGTCAACATGCTGCGCTCCCAAAAAGATTAAAATCAAATAGGAGACCACCAAGCCAACCATCAATAGGCGATTCAAATAGTCCACCTGCAACACTCCAACCATCAAAACAGCCCCAAAAATCAAGGTAAAGAAGAGGCTGTAAACCCAAGCAGCGAGATAGATGCCGGTCAAATCAAGTGTAATGCTCTGCAAGATCGAACCGCTTGCAGCGATGTAGGCAATTCCAAGACTATAGAAAAGAAAGAGAAAGAGTAGCCAAGTGAGGATCCTGCCGATTGGTCCCAAGCTCTTCTCTGCAAGAGAAACAAGGCTTAGGTTATGACCCAGTGTGAGATTGACCTCCATGAGAAGAAAGCCGGTTGTAGTCATGAAGAGCCAGGCGAAGAAGAAGAGCGCCATGGAGGGGCCAAAGCCACCGAGACCTGTCACAATAGGAAGGGCTAGCATCCCAGCGCCGATGCAGCTGCCAGCAAGTAGGAGGATGCCGCCAAAGACACTCCCCTTTTTTTGCGCACTATTTTTCATGGCAGTGATACTACCCTACAAAGTCGAAGGATTCAATGATGGTGCGAATCTCTTCTAAATTTGCCCCCTTGGCCGCCTTGCTGCGGATCTCGCGAACACCAGGAGCGCTTTTCAAATACCAGGAGCAGACACGTCTCATATCGATCAAAGCGCCACGCTCATTTTTGTAGTTAGCAGAGAGATGGAAGTGATCTAAAAGAGTGCGCTTGCGCAAAGCGCTGCTACGCTCGATCGGCTCTTTGCCCTCAAGAGCGCGCATAATATCTTCTACGATCCATGGCTGCCCCATCGTTCCTCTTGCCACCAAAACAGCATCGCAGCCAGTTTCTTGCAACATGCGACTTGCGCTATCGGCATCAAAGACATCGCCATTACCAACAACTTTGATTTTGTTTGCAGCCTGCTTCGCGGCTTTGATATGATCCCAGTTGGCTGGTCCGCGATAAGCCTGTTTGCGAGTTCTGCCATGCACACAGATAACAGCTGCTCCTGCCTCTTCAGCAATGCGCGTCACCTCACTCGCCACAATATTCTCTTCATCCCAACCAGCTCGAATCTTCACCGTCACCGGAATCTTCACTGCCGCTACCATGTTGCTCAAAACATCTCCAATGCGATCCAAATCTTTGAGCATTCCCGAACCACTGCCATCTTTGGTCACCTTGTCGACAGGACAGCCGCAGTTGAGATCGACACAATCAAAACCCAAATCCTCAATAATCTTGGCCGATGGACCCGCCAGCTTTGGATCGCTCCCGCAGATCTGCCCCCCAATAGGTCGCATATCTTGGGAATAGTCCAACATACGCATTGTATTCTCATTGCCCATCAAAAGAGGCTGCATCTTCACCATCTCGCAATACATCAAGCCTGGGTTATAGCGAGCGGAAATCTTGCGAAAGGGATAATCGGAGCAGCCAGCCAGTGGCGCATAGACAACTGGTTTTTCGAAAAACTTCATATAATGATTGAGAATAGAATCCAGCGAATCAGCTGCAAGCCCATTAAAGCAAACATGGGGCTGAGATCGAGCATACCCAAAGGTGGGATGATTCGTCTAAAAATATTTAGATAGGGATCGGTATAAACCGCCACAAAACGCATTGCCGAACTCTGGGCAAATGCTGGAAACCAGGAGCCAAAAATACGCACCAAAATTAGGAACGAATAGGCTGTAAAGAGAACGCTTAAGATATAAAGAATCATTTGGGCAAATTATAGGGTTGTTTTGTTTATTTTCCAACTTGAAAAATCAAGCTTTATTCTATATAATTCTTCCCGCATGACACTCTTTCCAAAGCAACCAGATCTAATCGGCGTTGAGTGCGATAGTGACCATTTTCGCATTGCAGCTATCAAGCAGCAGCGACGCTCTTGGCATATCATCCATCTCAAGGAGATTAGCCGCTCCTCCCCTCTGGGAGAAGCGCTTCTCAAGGAGGCCGTCGTTTCGACGGCTCCGCTGCCTCGCCATCTTTTGATTCGTCCCTTCCACATGCAGCTGAAGAGGGAGAAGGATATTCGCTCTGCTCTCGATTTTCAAGTGGAATCTTTACTACCATTTCCAGCTGCAGAAGCTGTTGTGGAGGCGCAAATTGGCGATAGTGATGAGAAGGGTTCTGCAATGACACTCTCTGTATTGAAGCGTGACCATCTCCAGAAACATCTTGATGGTCTTGCTCCATTTGAGCCTGAGTGTGTCACCTGCGCTTTCAGCGCGCTTTGCGCCTTCTCTACCCTTTTGCCTGAGAGTGCGCAGCGCCTTTTGCTGATCCATGTTGGCAAGGAGGATATCGCCTGTGCACTTGTGGAGGGGGGAAGACTGCTGAAGGCTCACTCCTTTGAGTGTTCAAAAGATTTTGAAACAGAGCTACGCAAGACGGTTCTCGCCATGAATCCCAAATCCTTTGAATCGATCTACCTTTTGGGTAGTGAGGAGGAGTTGGTCATCGATGCTGTCAAAAAGGCGACAGGGGAGACTCCCCACTTCCCCAATATTCCGCAGCTCCATCTCTCATCGGAGAGGTTGGTCAAATATGGCCTTGCTATTGGAATTGCGATCGCTGGGCAGAGAGTTAATTTTCGAAAAAAAGAGTTTGCCTACCCACATCCGTTGAAGCGCTTTAAACGCCCCTTTGCCATCTTTTTGGGCTTAACAGCGCTCTTCACAACCGCCTTCTTTATTTTCTGTAATTTTTCTTTGTCTCGTCAGGAGCTTGCTGTTTCTCACGCCTTCCAAACACTGGCTGCATCAGCGGAGTATCACGCTGGTTCTTCTCTCAATCTGGCATCTGAATATAATATTGAGCTTCAGAAAATTGAGAAGGAAATTGTGAGCAAGCCAGACACTTTTCCTCTTCTTCCTGCTGTGCCTAAGGTGCGAGAGGTTCTTTCATTTTTGACACGCCAGGCTGGAGAAATTTCGACTCAAGACTTTAGTTACCAACTAGTTAAACGTCCTTCTTTTGGACAGAAAAAGGAGCACTACAGGGTGCGAGTTGATCTTGAGTTCACGGTGCAAGATGCCTCTGTAGCGCGTCAGCTGCATGAGAAGCTACAGAGTTCTAATTCTCTGGTTGATCCGAAAATGGATGTGACGTGGGAGTGTGTGCATGGCTGCTACAAAACCAGTTTTTTCCTCAAAGATAAGACGAGGTACCACGGATGAGGGGACGTTTTTTAATCTATGGAGCTGTTGTAGCGTTGCTACCGCTATTTTTTGGTCTCTTCCACTTTGTTCAAAAAAGGCGGCAATGGCAGCAAGTGGAGCTCTCTATCCAGCAGGTACAGCTTTTACACGACTCTAAGCAGAGCCGTCAGGCGATCAACGAGTTGGTCAGAAAGAAGTACTCTCCAAGCCGCCAGCAGATATTGCTTGAGCTTTCTAGGGGGGCATTCCTTGAGCAGGAGCGCAAGGCTTTGGACCATCTATTTTCAAGTAGATCTTTTACTGGGAATGAGGCTGCGCAGCGGCGCTACGCCTATATTACAGGTGGAGATAATCGACTCGATTTTGTTGAAAATGCCAGCGTCGATATGGAGGGGGTTTTAGAGAGTGAACTCTCTTTGCTTCATTCTGTTGAGGTGGACAATACCGATATCAAAAAGCTTCTTCTGACCCTTGAGGAGAGGGAGGAGGGGCCGCATCTTATTTTGAGTAATTGGCGGCTTAAGCGGCGCAAAACAGCGCTTGGTGCTGAGGTCTACGAATTAAATTTAAAACTATTAAAGCGGGAGTATCACGCTTCATGAAAAAGGCTCTTTTTCTTTCTCTAATTTTGGTGATCACAGCTTGTACAGATCCCTCTGCGATGGTGACGAGCATCAATATCATTGATCGCAATGGGATGAGTGAAACCATTAGCTCTAAGGAGCGTTTGGCAGCTTTTGAGAAGACAGACTTCATGGCGCCGCAGCCCTATCAAAAGGTTTTGCGTGTTTATGGCAGAACGAAGAGTGGCGATATCTCTTCGCAGATCACCAGCTACCACCCAAATGGTCAGATCAAGCAATATCTTGAATCTGTCAATAGCAGAGCACGAGGTGACTATCGTGAGTGGCATCCCAATGGACATTTGAAGGTTGAAGCCTACGTGATAGGTGGTGTCGCTGATCTGAATACTCAGGCTGAGCAGAGTTGGCTCTTTGAGGGTAAGAGTTTGGCTTATGATGATGAGGGGCGTCTGGAGGCTGAGATTCTTTACTCAAAGGGGGATCTAGAGGGTGTTGCCACTTATTATCATAGCAATGGCAAGACGTGGAAGCTCTGCCCCTATAAAAAAGGGGTGTTAGATGGCACTTTAAAGATTTTTCTTGCAGACGGAACACTCTTTCAGACAACTGAATTTGTGGAGGGGAAGAAGAGTGGCAGTTCCATTCGCTACTGGGATCTCTCTCATGTGGCCTATTTGGAGAAGTATGAGTCAGGCAGGTTGATGGAGGCCTCCTACTATGACCAGGCGGGCAGGAGCGTCGCTTCGATTGAAAAGGGCGAAGGGAAGCGCGCTATCTTTAATAAGGTGGGTATTGACCGATTAGAGAGCTTTAAAAATGGTGTACAAGAGGGTGCCGTCTCAGTCTTTGATGAGCAGGGTTCACTTGTGCGCAGCTACACTGTTGTAGAGGGTCAGAAGCAGGGTGAGGAGATCGACTTCTTTCCGGGTACAGAGATGCCTAAGCTTTTGATGAGTTGGAACCAGGGGCTTCTGCAGGGTTCTGTGAAGAGCTGGTATCCCAATGGGCAGCTGGAGAGCCAAAGGGAGATGTGTCAAAACCAGAAATATGGCCTTCTGACAGCCTGGTATGAGGATGGTGCGGTGATGCTTCTTGAGGAGTATGAAGCTGATCTTCTGGTCAAGGGCGAGTATTTCCGCAAGGGGGAGTCTGATCCGGTCACGCGCGTAGAAAATGGCAGCGGTATGGCAACGCTCTTTAGCGCCGATGGCTCGCTATCTCATAGGATCTGTTATGACAACGGCCGCCCACTCAACTAAAACTCTCAAGCAAAGGCGTCTGTCAGCACTCTCACGCAGAGCGCAGGCAGCGCCTTTAATTCTGGAGCGGCTAAAGCCTCTTCTTGTCGTTCCTACTCTCTCTTTCTCTTCTCTCCCAGAAGAGGTCGATATGACCTATGTCAACGAATACCTTTTGCGTAAAGGGCTGCTGATTCTTCCTAGAGTTGTTGGAAATAAACTGGCTTTACATCGACCAACTAAGAAGCTTCTGGTTGGATCTTTTGGTATTTTGGAGCCTCAGTCGGATGAGCCGCTGGCAGTGCCGCAATTGGGGTTGATTCCTGGTCTTGGTTTTGATCGGCGGGGAAATCGCATTGGCTACGGGGGTGGATACTATGATCGGTTGCTGCCAACATTAGATATTATGACGATAGGTGTTGGATTTGAGGAGCAGCTTATGGAGGGGATTGTTCCCAAAGAGCATGACTATCAGCTTGATCAGATCTCTCTATTTTAAGGATCTCCTGAGTTGACTCGGGGCCATTCAGCCCTGTTTCCCAGGCCCAATATAGGGATGTGTTTTATCTCCATCATTTTACAAGGGGATAGACGAACTCTTTTGGGGATTTCGTAGTCGATCTTTAGTGAAGACAGTATATGTATACGGCAAGCAAGAGATCGGTCAAATCGTGACAAAATCAACCAAAAGGGCACCCAAGCCTGACTTATTCAACAACGCCGTTCAGACTCTCCTCACCAGTCCTGTGTATTCAGGACATCTAGAGTGAGTTCCAGCCTCGTAACCATCGCATTGTAAAGTTCAACATTGTAACGCTGAAAATTAGCATTCCGTTGAGCATACATCTGTTGTAGAAGCGCATGTCGCACACTCTGCCTTGCTTCCAGAGTTGCTCTATAATCAGCTACATTTTCGTAAATCTTCCAATTCGGATGACCATAGGCAAGCTGTAGGAACCGCTGTAGCAAGAGCTGCGCCTGTTTCGCCATAAAGATGCGTCTGACAGCAGAACCAGGGGGTAGAGCATCTAGTTGCTCTGCAACATGCTGTACATGTTCAACATAGTACTTATCAACAAACTCATCTACTCGGACACTTTCATACGCTGTATTTACTCTAAAGAGCACATCTTTTTCTTCCTTAAGCGCATCTTCTGTATTAGATTGCATTTTATCAAACAGCTGCCTGCATTCCGATACTGTGTAATTGCTAAACTGCCCAGCCCCTCTATGAGGATATTCATTTTGAAACTCATTTAGATGCGCCTTGATGAAATCCCACTCCACAGGAGTGAAGTTTGGAATATCTAAAAAGATCTTTGTTCTGATCTGCAAACGTAAGAACTCTGGATTTAGTTCATCTTCTACACTCAATGGATTTTCTGTGCTACCCATCACCGTATGAGAGTAGGTTCTAAAGGCGTATGGAGTGATCGCATAGATCGAGGCCTCAACATCAGGATTCTCCACCATCTCCTGCTTCAAACTCTGCTCCCACTCAGCCGCCGTAATCAAGCAGCTGCGGAATTGACCCGGTCTATCTTTGACAACAAGAAGGTGAACAATAGGATTACCAAAGCTGCTCGCTCTATCAAGCAGAAGTTTCGCCCTATCAGAGATGCGATCATTTGGATAGGGGGTGGGGCCTCTATTAAACCAACCTCCAGGTGCCTGATAGACTGAAAGGCTATTTCCAATACCGTTTAAGAACCCTGTAAGCGGATCTGTATTACGATCCATTGGAGGATTCCTATGCGCCTTTTGCCGCTGCTGCTGCTCTTGTAACATATTCACCTGCTGCTGCATCTGCTGCATCTGCTGCATTTGCTGCTGCTGCTGCTGCCTCTGCTCAACATTGGTCCCCTCTCCAGATGAGCGGCGAATCTGATTTGGCAAGAATGCCTTATAATACTCTCTTCTATTATCCAGCTCATTCCAACAATCGAGCAGTGTAGCTCGCGCTTCATTATAGCCCTTCAATAGAAGTCTTGACTTATCAATGATCTCGTTTAAGGAGATTGCATAAGCAAGCGCCTCTTTGTACTCGTGAAGATATGCTTCCGTATCTAGCCCGGGATTCGGAAGACGTACAGAGAAGCGCTCGTTATCCCCATTAAAAATAGCATTGATTACCCTAGCTCGATCTCTCTCATTTGCTACATGATCATCAAGATAGCGATTCACTCCCTCAACAAATGCTGCTCTTTTCTGTTCTACTTTTGTGGTACTAGCAGTGATCAAACCTCGGATAAACTCTTCTCTTGGCACCTCTGTTTGCTGCCCAAGCTCCTCTTCCCAGTTGTTTACATGGGTCTGAATCATCATATCGCGATGTGGCTTGAAGAGGACCGCTTCAAAGCCTTCCAGTAGCGGGAATGCCTCCGGGTGAGGATTTGTAGGGGCAACGTTCATGTCACCCAAAAGAGCTGCTGCAAGGCTGATTTGCGAAATGCGATCACTCTGTGGATCAAAAATATTACTACTCTCACGTAAAGCCTCTTGTACAGCGACTCTTAGAGGCTTTTCGGCTTCAGAGCAGGCGCGCTTGATGCGGTTGAGTCTTCGACTCTTGACTGTACAGTGCTGCACATAGCGCAAGACGTGGCCTGTTTTGATCTCATCATTATCCTTAAGCAGAAGTTCCTCATCGCTATCACCGCGATCCAAGAATTCCTGAATATGAGTGCTTGTTTTATGATCGATGGCAAAGCGTACCTGCTGACCCGTACCAAATTGTCGCATTCTCCAAACAAGTTGATCGTGCGTATCGGCATCGACACCAACACCAACCATCGCGACAGCATAAAACCTCTCGCCCTTAGGAACGGCGAAGTCAACACCTCGTCTATCTGGCGGCATGTAGACAAAGAATGAGCTCTCTCTTCTAATACCATCTTTGCTGTATGGGACTGGGTTTGCAGATTCCGGATTCCAAATCATCTTCTCGCGCGTTACACTGTCACGGTAGATAAACTGTCTCTTTTTGCCCGCTTCAGTCTGACGCAGCATTTCAACAAGCTCTTTTGACTGCGCTGGCTCTGTTGTGTAATCCTGGTTCAAAACCGCTTTACAATCCATATCGCTAAGAAGCGATTCTATGTATTTTACAGGGTTACCATCAAATGTGGTGACAGCCTCATCTAGATCTTTGAAGGAGAGAATAGTCTCCGCTGCAATGTGGTCTTCTAGATCATTTGGATTAAATCCATCAGCGCGTAACAAGCCCAATGTGAAGGGGCAGCCTGTTCCTGATAGAAGGTGGATTGCACCTCGGCCCTCAGAAGTCTCCTGCGTATTACATCTTACCTGCTCATGGAAGATCGGAATCTCTCCCCTGTTATTGAAAGCGCGAAGTAAATAGAGACGTTCGCGCATCGCATATTGGCGAAGCTGCCTCTTCTCTTCTGGGCGGCGATCCAAATAATCTTGCTTAGATCTTGGTCCCAAACCTGTGATGACAGGATAGGGACGGTGCATCTTCTGACCATCGACTCTAGCTTGATTCGTTTTTTTCCTGATGCAGCTGGAGATCTCTTTCCAAGTCACAGTGTGGTTCGGAGAAACGCGGCGATCATCAGTTTTCATCTCCGCTAAAAAGTCCTCAAACTTCTGCTCACGAATATCGATATCTCCGCGAAGGTAGAGCAGCATCGCATGCATGATGTACTCTGTCTCTGTCGCATAGAGCATGTTATCTTTTTCCAAGCCATCTTCATATGGCACAGGAGTCACACCATCTGCAGAACGAATACCGCGTGATAGGTGTGGGTTGACTCCAGCAACCGTTTCGAAAGTCTGAATCAAATAGGTGCGCAATGAGGCTAGCGCCGAGAGCCCCTCCTGCTCTTTCTCATCACGATAAGCCTCCCATCCACGCATACCCCATGGCAAAGTCTCACGAATACCTAGTAGGTAGTTAATCATCTCATCTTGGCTATCTTCATCTTGTGGCCAATCCTCTATGCGCCACACATCTTTCCAGTAATGAGTATCGCGCACAAGTTTTTCAGCTAGTGGGCGAAGCGCCTCTTTGAAGTTGGTAATTGGTCTTAAATCGTTTGAAACAAGAAGCTCTCTGAGCCCTTTAAGACCCGCACGATCCTCAGCCTCCTGCTTAACAGCCTTTGCTGCTTCTTGTAACTGAAGCCAATTTTCCCGATTTTGATCCTGATCATAGGTACGGAATGCTTCCAGCAGCTCCTCTACTCTTTTGCGCTCTTGTGCAACCTCAGCAAGAGACTTTGTCGCAGAACTACCCACATAGAGACCGTTTACCCTGTTCATGAGATCTCGTTCATCCTGCCCAAATTTCCCTTCACAAATATTAGAAGCAAGTTTAGCAGCAAGCTCTCTCCTTTCACGCAACGCTGGATCTGTAGTCGAAGCGTCTGAATCTAAGATGGTCAAGAAAATTTTCTCTGCCACATCAAATCGAATCTTGTTGAGTCTCTGTGATTTTCCGCGCGCGACGTTGATTTCAATCTCAATCGCCCTGTTAACATCTTCATCGGGAATGAAGACGATATCCTCTCCATAGAAGTAGCCTTCGATTCTCTTAAGTTTATTGAGAATTGAGAAGAGCTTTGTGCGATCTTCCGATGGCTCCATTTCTGAGATTTCGTTTTGTAGGATCACACGCTGATTGCGCAGCATGGCGATCTGCTCAGGTGTTGTGACAACATAGCGCTTCTCCCCTTGCAGCTGTTGCAAGGTTGCATAGATGCTATCTAGGTGCTGCTCGATTCTAGAGTGATCATTTTCTAAGAAGCGACCACGCGGGCAGTCAAGTAGATGCGCTTCAAAGTCCTCTTTCGTCAAACTTGGATCAACGCCGCAGCTATGTTCGTGGAAGCGTCGCTGATGCTTCATTGTTGTGAAAGAGCCCCTGCCGTAGTTGAGGTCAAACTCAAAGAAGTGCGCTCGTGGGCCTAGATTGTCCATCAGCTGACGCACCAAAACGCCTGTCGTCATACAGATAGGTTTCTTCCCGCGATTGACAAGTTCAGCGGCAATAAGAGGGGAGATAAAGGTTGTTTTTCCAAGTCCCATCCTCAAGATGTGCAGCTTTTTCTGAATCTCGGGTGACCTTTCGTCTGCAATGATCTCTTCAACAACCTCTCTTGCAGCGCCACGCGTTACATATCCAGTCTTGTAATCAAAGAGTAAGTAGCTGCGACCCAAAGCAGCATCTTCAAATGTGCCATCCTCCGCCATGTAGCGCCTTCTATCTGTTCCACCTCTAAGCGATTCAAATAGCTGCTGACTCAATCCACACCACTCAATCGACTCCTCAAGATCATCACCCTTTTTGGACGCCTTTTCCATCTGACCCATGCGGTAGAGAACATCGGCACTCTTTTTGAGCTGCATTAGCTCGGTTGAGGCGTAGAGATAACGTGTGATATCAGCTGTGATCTCCTCCTCGATCTGAAGCTGTCCAAAACAGTTCAATTGACCTAGTTCGTAATATGCAAGAATCTGACGCATAATGAGATCCTCATCTACACGCTTCTTTCCTGCAAATAGGTAGGTCATGCGCAGCGGCTCTTGATAAAGTCTCACAAAGTTTAAAACTCTGCGGCGAGCCTCCTCTTTCTCTTTATGAGTTTTATATGCGCGCGTTTCAACCTCTTTCGCAATCGATCTTAGACGATCTTTTTTGAAGCTCCATTTTGTGCGCTCCAAAATCGTATTTCGAGCTGTCACCATTCCATTCTCGATTGATGTGAGATAGCTCTCTTCGCCAGGAGCATTCTTTTTAAGATTTACGTAACCAAGAGCTTTTGCTACTTTATCACCTAACTGAGCTGTCCACGTATCTCTTTCCCTAAAGCACACTTCTAGATCAATGGAATCAGGAGTTTCATCTCTTATAATTCGCGGGTTACAGCCAAACTCTCCCGTTTTGATCTCTCTTCGTGAAGCTTCTTCAGCAACATATGGAGGATTCACTGGCTGGCCAGCTAACCCCTCACAGCGAAGTGTGTGAGTTAAGACACGGCCCATCTCAGTTCCAATCTTGTACTGATCATCGTTTCGAATACCCTCAACCATCTCGACCATGTAGTCGCCATAACCGGCTGGCGATAACCTGCGGAACACCCCAGCAATATTACCGCTAAGAACAAGCTCTGAATATGGACGAAGCTGCTCAGGTAACAGCTGCTCTATCAGCCCTACTTGATTAAACCTTTTAGCCAGGAAGAGTCCAAGAGCTAAATGCTTCATGGGGTCATCTTGTTCCCAACCCAGGTGATGTATAACAGCTTGTATGGGATCTTGACCCAAAACCATCTGAGTCACAATAGCTTGAAAGAATTGACCAGACAATTCATTAATTTCTGGGTAAGCTTTGACCGGATCCTCGACCACCTCAACAAAGCGGGTCAGCTGGTGCATGACCATGCGCGCCATATCGCTTGACAAAACAAGCGCCATTAGCGACCCGATCTCCTGATCGGCGATCTCTTGGTTTGGAGCATCTATATAGCTCTGGCACATGCAGCTAAAGACATCATTGAGCTCCTCTGACTCTAAGATAGCAGCCACCCCAAGCCCTTCTCCCATAACTCCGGCTAAGGGCTCTAGGAAGCGTCTAATAGCGGCTCTAGCAGCATAGACCGCGTCCTCTGCTCGTCGCTCTCTTGCACGATCACGCTCACTTCTTCCTGGCTTATCCACTTCAGGTTTGCGGTAGGTTGGAACAACATGTCGCTCATCTTGCTGCAGTTGCGGAGCAGTTGAAAGCTGCGAAAATTTTCGTTCAAAACCGTTATGTAGGTGATAAAGCGGTCTGATGACCACCTCAGTCCAAAAATCACGCATTTTCTGTTCAGCTGTTTGGCGCGGGGCTGTGACCCCACCAAACTGCTCTTCATTAGGCACCAAATCGCCCCGCTCAGGGTTTTGTCCGTCAAAATTTCTTGGAATAAAGTGGCGCGCTGCTGCCCAATCAAATGGGTTGGCTATCCTTTCGTGAAACTGATTTCTTCCATAGACATATCCTCTATAGCCTTTGCTAAGAGCCAGACGCCAAAGGGTTGGATCTTGCAAGAATGCGCGGTCAAAGTAGGCCATCGCACGCTCTCTTTGTCCATTGTCTGGAAGTTGGCACCAGCGCTCTTTGACCCGAGCTATATCATCTTTCACATTTTGCACACGACGCGCTCTTGGCCCCTTCTCCTCAAAATGAAGAAGAAGCAGACGTCTCGCAATGTTGACCTCTTTCGCATGCGGCTCTTTGTCGGAGATGTGCTCTCGCAAGAAGGTGAGATCTTCTCTCTTCACATCTGTCTTGTAAATCCACTCCCAGTAGAGCCAGAAGTTAGAAAGCACAGTCTCCCGTTTTGGGCTCGCTCCTCTCGCTTTATGCAGATCTTCAACAGAGGCAAACTCCTGACTATCACGCAACTTCACAAGCTCACCAAAAAGATGCATCGCCTCGCTTTCGCTCGGAATATCATCAACAGCTGGAGCTGCAACATCAGCTACATGCACACCCATGAAATCGCGCACAATCTGCGCCAGTAAGTCGCCACCCCCACCAAATTGATCCGTCACACCCTGGACCACTCTCTCGATCATATCTTTGCCATAGGCAGCAGCTGTAAGGATCGGATTGGGGCACAATGAGCGTTCCTCTATCTTTGATAGAACAAGGCCGCGTCCCTCTAGTTTCGTTCGGTTCTTGCTATCCTGTAATGAACGCTGGTACTTTCCATAGAGAAGCTGTGAAACTAATCTGATGGCTGATCGTAGATTCAAACTCTCCGGTAGCTGAGGTGCATTCTGTCCAAGCGCATCGAGAGGAAGTTCAGCAAACGAGAGAGAGAGGAGATCGCGACCAAAACGTGATGAGAGCGCATCCGTTACATGCATCACCGTCGCAAAAGAGCGCAGCATAAATGCCGCTTCTGATCCCGTTCTTGGAACCTCGCGCTTCACAATCATCATCGCAACAAAACGGACCAACATCTGCTCCATCTGCTCAAAGTCAGCAATGGTCTCTGTTTGAGCCTCTACAGATTTCATCTTGTCTAAGTAGTAGGCTGCCTGTCTATAATCTTTGCTCGCTGCCGCCTTCATTGCCAAGTAGAAGAAACCAGCGTGAGAAGAGGAGTGCCCCCCCGACCCCTCGCGCATAACAAAAGGAGCTGGTGAATGAACCGCTGACAAAATGTTCATCAGCTGTTGTGTCTGATCACCCACAGCATTCGTTCTTCTAAGCATATCTTGGATACCAGTCATACCGCCTGCTGCCTGCACACCAGTCGCTACCATTGCAGTAATATCCTGCACACCAAATCCCTGCGGGAGCTGATCTCCTACACCCGCCATTCCAACCAACTGATCAATCATCACACCAGATTCTTCAAGAAGATCTTTGGGGGTGCGCAAAAGACGTGGTGGATCACCCATTTTACCACCCTTTCCAATCGGGTAGGGGAAGACATACCACATTCTTTCACCAGTCGCTTTACAGTAAAGCGGAAGTACAAATGAGCGATAGTCCTTACCGAAGCGGCCCTCAAGCTCTTCGTGGCCCTCTTGCTCCCATTCCCATCTCTCTTGACCCTTCACGTGCCACGCACCAGACTTGCCAAGCGTCAATACCAAAGGCGTCTCATCTGGCTCTGAAGGGAACTTAATTTCAGTCACACTCTTGCCATTGTGGCTCATGTACAGAAGACCATTGGCATCACAAAATGGTAGCAGATCTACTTTTGAGTCTTTCAATCCTGAGCAGATCACTCTTTTATCTGAACCGCGACCCACAGTCGCTGAGCGAACCTTATCCCCCTGAACGATCAGATGAATCGGCTCTTTGTTCAGATTGAGGTCTTGTCTCTCTTGTGCTAGGAAGATACGAGTTGTATCTGGAACACCCTTGCGGTCAACTTCTACCCAGACGCCTTTATAGTCTAACATCTTCTCAAGAGTGTAGTTTCCACTATTAGAAAAGAGGCTCAGCACCTTGCTCATACTCGATGTTGAAACAGGCATCGGCATGTAGAGGTAGCGCTTTTTATTGATGGCTTGATAGATACGAACCGAAGTTTCATCCGCCCAATCACTGCTTGTGACCTCCATCTGGAAGCGTGTATTGTGTGCATACTCACTCTTCCACTCATAGACCTCAACTGTGACGCCTCTCTCAGGATCTCTATTATCTTCGATTTTCTCGACATATTCGGGAGTTTCATAAAGGTGGCACTCCGAACCATTGAGAAGCTCTCTAAGCTCACTTGTGAAGCGTTCGCGATGTGAGACTGTGAGATCAAACGGCATCCCTTCACAGGTCTGCAGATTAATCTTCAAACTTTCACTTTTCCCTTCGTCTGAAACCTTTGTGCCCTTGTAGAGGTAGGGAGCGACCACCTCAACATTTGCTAACCCACACCATCTGCGGAAAAACTCAGAGCGACGAACGCTCTTTTGATGAATAACCGCCTCGTCATCTCCCTCTACGGGCTCTAACTGCCTCTGCAAGAAGGGAATCAGTCTTTCACCATATAGGCGCAAGTACCGTCTTTCAAGCGCAGGATGAACTCCGCTTTCTGTCGACTTTTTCAAGTAGTAAGCTGCTTCAAAAACATGCTGCCAATGTTCAATCCCCCCCAATAGATTATCTTCCTGATAAGCTATCAAGCTTCCTGCCTCTTGAAACTCAAACCCATCACAGTAGTGCGCCAAAACATAGAGGGCCGCTTTCTTCTTGCAATCGCTCTCATCGTTAAAAGTTCCTATCACCCTGACATTTTCCACTGGAGGCAGCGTTTTGATCACTCGTTGAAGCCTTTCAATCCTTGGATCATTTGGGACTTCATTTATCAATTCCTCGCGAATTTTAATCGCTTGATAACGCACCCGATCTAGAACGAAACGCAAGAATAAATAGGTCGTTGGCCCACCCTCACCATCATCAGAAAGTCCCTCCGCCATTTCAATGTCGAAACGCATGCCGCCGCGCAAATCTGCAGCTAACTGGCCAAAGAAATTCTCACTATCGGGATCTTCGAGAAGCATTTTTCTAATCAACCCATGCTGGAAGATTCTATTGTAAAACAGGTTTGCCAGCTGCTGATTTTGTGCCACCCGTCTTGGGTTTTGATAAATAAAATGGAAGGCTTCACGAACAGAGAGCTCAGAAAATGCGTGCTCCTCTTTACTTCTTGGATGTCCTGGATATCGATCTCGATAGATCGCTGTCTGGGTAGCCAAAAAGCGTCTTCCCTCATCTGCAACACCTGGAACCTTTATATCGGCAGTAAGTAGTTCGCGCTCTGTATCGAGTGTGTGAGTACGACGAAGAGGCCCCCCTCCTAAATGGCGCACCCCTGCCTCGACAGCTTCGCGTTCTGTGCCTAAATACTCCTCATGGTCGACGGTTTGAGGCCGGGGATAGTCACCACCAACAACATAGACATTTCTTTTACATTCATAGTTAGGCCCAAACTTGTACTCTCGTCTCTCTGTAAGCTCGAAACGTACGCGCCCCCTTGCACCAGAAAAACTATCTCTAATCGTATCAGCACCATCTCCTCGGAGAGCCCCACGCACCCAAGCCCCAACACCGCCAGCTTGCTTTAGTACGCCATCTGGCTTGTGTAGAATCTGCATCGCAAGCAGCTGCCGACGAAGGACTGTGAACTCATTAAGCGCATATCCCTCTGCAGCCCCCCTTTCATCTGAATAACCAAGTTGCGCATCTTTATGCTGCTTTTCCACATCCTCAATAGCGCTGCGCTCTTCGTTATCTCGGCGACGAGATGTATAGCCCCACCCAAGCCCATTCCGGTCGGCGCGCCTAAGGCCGCGCTCAAAATAGGTCAACCTATCAAATTGAATTCTTGACATCCAATCCAAGGTTATATGGTTCTGTAAGTTAAGCCTCCTCTCACCATTTACGTCTCTAACCACATTGATCTGTTCGAGGTGCTCAGTAAGAGCATCTTGCAAACCTCGATAGGCATACATACTGCCGCGCAAAGAGGCGTCCCAACCATAATCTTCACCTGTCGTTTGTGTGAAGTCTCCGAAACGCTGCAGAAGCTCTCTTTCAAAAGGGGTGCTCATTGTTGCACCCACGCCCTGCTTTTTTGCCAAAAGAAGAGCAAGTTTCTCTTTATCAAAGCCAAGTAGTCTCGCATAAGCGCCAATCGCTGAAAACGCTCGCCCTTTCCCCTCTTCATTTAGAGCACCTGCATCAATATTAATCTCTCGCCCACCATTGATTACCTCACCAAGAAGATAGTTAGGCATCGCAAGAAGCGTATTGCGAATCCAATCGCGTGTTCGATCTGCATTAATTTCTCGGTGTGGCAGCGGACCATTTTGGGGCCTACCTGTTACATTTCTCTCAAGCCAACTGAGAAGACCATCTTGTGTCGGTTCTCCATTTTGTGCATATCGTGGGCCCTCTTGTCGATGAGGCTGTGCCTCATCGAGCCGCCTTTGGTAGGCATCATTTGGGATCACATCTCCCAAAGTAAGCGCCTCATGGCGCTTGCGGCGCTGATTCAAAATCTCTAGTTCTGCATCTAAAGCTACAATGCGCTCCTGCTGCCGCTGCTCTTCAGCCCTAAAGTGCTCCTGCCTTTGCGCAGCAACTCTGTTTTGAACTAAAACCGCGCCCCAGATTTCGTCAAGGAAATTAGCCAATGTCATTTCTGCATTTCGATAATCCTGATCATCGAAAGCCCCCCCCCCCCTATTTGGTCTCGCCAAGAGGACTCTGTAACGCCTGTGCGCCTCAGCAATCTTGTCACTAATCTGGGCTTCGTTTGCATTTCGACCACCCTTTTTCAGCGCAGTCGAACGCTCTTTTAATTTCTCTGGTTTCAAGTGCGGAAAATCACCAGGACCCACAGCGATAGCATCAAAGGCGGCTTGCGCCGCTTCAAGTTCCTGACGCCGCTGTGCAATTCTCTCCCTCCCCCGATTCCGCTGCAGCTCTTGCTCAATTCGCCCAATTTCGCGGTTACATTGATCAACCAGAGTATTCAGCCTGGCTCTTTCGTTAGCCCGCCATTGTGCATAGTGGGGACCATCTCTTAAGTGAACACGCCTCAAACATTGATTCGCCTCATCGCGCTTCTGTCGCGCATTGGCAAGCCCACTGTTCAGGCTGGCTAGAGCCTCCTCAGCCTCAACCAAATTTCTTTTGGCCCTAAGGAGACGCGTAGCCCCATCCCGAAGCTCTCGACCAGCCCAGACATTATTATTGTCATAGACCCCCAATAGCTTCAATATGTCTTCCGCGTTTTGATTCTGTAGCCGCCGATCGCGATGAACCCCTATAAACCACCCATTAAGGGCGGCAACCCAACGCATCTCGTCGGCAGCACTGCCAATACCATGACGATCTGCCTGTTGGTTAGCAGCACACAATTCAAGCTTCCGCACTTCTGCAGCGAACTGCTCATGTGCACTTTGAGCATCATCAGCCTTTTTCTTCGCCTCTTTTTGCAAGCGGACAGCTTCCTGTTTTTCTCTTTTAATATCTGTTTTATGCTGATCGTAGGCTTTGCGCACCTTATCTATGATCTCTTCTCTTCTATGTGTGCGCTGGGCAAGCCCCAGTTCTTGAATAGGTGCGTGTTGATAACCCCCAAGAAGAGCGTTGACATGATCTATGTACCCCTGATCAAAATCTATATTGTCTTGACCACCATCAAGCATTCTCCTGTAAAGCACACGCATCAAGATCGGAAGCTTACAATGAAATTCTGTTGCCTCTCTTGGGGGAAGAGGCATGGCCCCTGTTCGCGATGCCGACTCTAAACAGAGATTGCTAAGCCGATCAAGCGCACCGATCCAATCTCTTAGGGACTGCATCTCGAGGCTCATCCAATAAAGATGCGCATCCCCGCTCTGTTGATGGGCCGGAGGAAGCGATTGAAGCAAGCGAAAGACAAGAGCATAGGCAGAATCAGCGTCCTTATTCTGCAAGAATTTTTCTACCTCATCCAAAACCTCACTCAGAGCACCAACCTGGTCCCGAGCCTGCAGAGCAAAGCCGCCCTCAATATTGGCGACCTTCTGGAACTGCTCTCCTGTAACGGCCACGCCTCCAACACCGCGCTTGAAGCTAAGTTCAACTGTGCGCCCTTTTGCAACCTCCCCCCCACTCTCAATTTTCCCATCAAGACGGGTTGCAAAAGGCTGCGCCTGCTTCTTGAGATTGGCCTTAATCTTAGCATCTTCTTCTGTGCTCTTAGCAAACTTGCTAAGACGATCTTGCACCTGTTTTTTCAAAGCTCTGACAGACTCAATCGCAACGCCCTGCTCCACAACTTCGGAACCAAGCTGCTCCTCAATGCGATCAATAAGTGTTTCAAGAGTGCGCAACACGTGCGCTTTTTCTTTATCAGAAAGAGAGCCACTTTCAGCTTCATAGAAGCGAACGAGCTCCTCAATATATGCTTTGTAAAAGGCGCGCTTTGATTCAATCATGCCAGCTAGGGCGTGTGGATTGTAGGGATCATTTTCAACATTATCGTTATCCCCATCTCTGACCTGCTCCTCAATCGAGTCGATTACTGTGTAAAGCAGCTTGACAGGATCTTGACTAGGGCTAGAATGCTTCTGAACCGTAACTGCGCTACCCTCTATCCTTAACTCATTCAGCAGCCTTTCAATTTGGTCGTCTACTTTTATGTCAGCTGGTCTAATATTCGTGTCTTTTGGTTCTGTCGCATCAAGTGCCATCAAAGCAGTGACAAGCGCTCCTTTTTGCTCATCACCATCTCGAATCTGATAGCTTTTGACAGCAAAACTCTTCGCCCCCTTCACCTTCGGAAGGCCAAAAGATACATCTTTTACCTCAATAGTACCGCGCCCCTCTTCCCGATTTAAGAGCAAAAAGTGCTGCGCAAACTTGTCGCCCTCACCACGCCCAACTGGAACAATGACAGGCTCTCCGCTCTCTAAGCCTTGGTTGACCCGCTTGAGCACCTTCTGCTTACAAATCTCTCTTTGCGATTCAGACTTAGCTTTCTGCATGAGACAGCCCATCTCATAGCCACTTTCTAACGCATCGCCCATCCTTTGTGTGCGAGAACGAGCATTTGGGGCACCATAGTCTGTCGAATCAGCATCCCTGAACATCTTTGCCACAAACTTCAGTTGTGGCAGAATCGTCTTAGCTTCAGTATGGCCAGCACCATCACCATGAAGCGATTGAACAAACTCTCCATGAGTTGTGCCAGCAACCGCTCTGTATAAAGCGTAAAATGGCGACGCTAGTAGCGATCCAAGATAGCACAGCCCCGCTACGATGGCCGACAGCTGCTCCTTGCATCTAAAGGTTCTAAGAGTAACCTCTTCAATCCGGCCAATCAGATAGGGGTTGCCCCGGCCAAGGCCTTGAGCTGAACACTGCTGAACCTCCTCTCCATTCTCACCACGAAAACGCACCTGGTAGTGCCCCTCCTCCTCGCCTTTAGCAATGTGGACAACCCTCTTGTTTTCATATATTTGAGACAGAGAGCTCAATACCCTCTTCTGCTCGTGCGGGGTGCTCCAAAGAGCCAAGCGCCCCCTTGTAACAAGGAAGCGGCTCTTTGTGGAGTCGCCGGACACCCACTTAAATACGCGAGTTCCTGGCTGATTCGGAAAATCTGAAGCTTTTATATTCATATTCTAAAACCTGTTAATACCTAGGATTTTAACACAATTATATTAAAGATTCTATAAATAAAATAAATAATTTACGAAAATGGGACCTTTTCCTTGTCCCTTGACAAATGGCGCCTATAAGAGGAGAATGGCCAATAAAATGGGAGTGAGACATGGAGCAATCGGACAGAAGGAAGGCGTTGGACGCGGCAATCGCGCATATTGAGAAGCAGTTTGGAGAGGGGGCTATTATGAGCCTGGGGAGGCACTCTCAGTCTAGGGAGATTTCAGCGATCCCGACGGGGGCGCTCTCTCTTGATATAGCTCTTGGGATAGGGGGCGTTCCGAGAGGACGAGTGGTAGAGATTTACGGCCCTGAGTCTTCGGGAAAATCGACTTTAGCGACTCATATAGTGGCGAGTGTGCAGAAGCTGGGTGGTTTGGCGGCCTATATTGATGCTGAGCACGCTTTGGATCCTGCCTATGCGGCGCGGATCGGGGTCAATGTGAATGAGCTGATGATTTCGCAGCCTGACTGTGGCGAGGATGCGCTGAATATTGCTGATATGCTGGCGCGCTCAAATGCGGTTGATTTGATTGTGGTGGACTCTGTGGCGGCGCTTGTGCCGAAGAGTGAGCTTGAAGGGGAGATGGGAGATACGCATGTGGGGCTTCAGGCGCGCATGATGTCGCAGGCTCTTCGGAAGCTGACGGCGACGCTTTCGCGTTCAAATACCTGTGCTATTTTCATCAACCAGATTCGGGAGAAGATTGGAGTGATGTTTGGCAACCCGGAGACAACTACGGGGGGTCGTGCGCTCAAATTTTACTCTTCTGTTAGACTTGATATTCGCCGGATTGGTGCCTTGAAGGGTCCAGACAATGTGGATTGCGGTAATCGGGTGAAGGTGAAGGTTGCCAAGAACAAGATGGCACCTCCCTTCCGTATTGCTGAATTTGATATCATATTTAATGAGGGGATCTCTTATGAGGGGTCTCTGATTGACATTGGTGTTGAGAAGGGGATTATTGAGAAGAAGGGCGCTTGGTTTAGCTACAATGGTGGCAAGTTGGGTCAGGGCAAGGAGGCTGTCCGTACAGAGCTGAAGAAGAATCCAGACTTAGCGGCGGAGATTCGTTCTAAGATTATGGAGACGCTGCAGCCAGCTGAGGAGCCTGTAAAAGAAGAAGAGGCTGCTCTAGCTGAGTAGTTCTGCCAATGAATAGAGGTCAAAAATGTCGAGCTCAACGAGCCGCTTTTTGACCTCTTCTAATTCCTGTCCAACACGCTTTTTTGCCACATCAATGCCATACTTACGCGCATAGTTATAGTCCATCCCTTCATCTTGATCGTAGTCATCAATATCATCCTTGATCTGAAAGGCAAGCCCAAAATGGACTGCGGCTTGACACACCTCTTCAACCCGCTTTACATCACCACCTCCAAGTAGCCATCCTGTTACGAAGGAGAGTTCGAAGAGGGCTCCGGTTTTGAGGTAGTGTACGGTTAGAATGTCGCTTTTCAAATCCTCACAGAACTGTCCGGCGGTGGCGCCTTGGAGGCCTGTATTTTTGGAGACTTGCTGGATCATTGTGGGGAGGAGATTGGGTGGGCAGTTCTTGGCAATGAGGCGATAGCCTTCTGCGATGAGCGCGTATGTGGCGAGGATGGCGGTTTTTTCATTGAATGCTAGGTGGAGTGTGGGTTTGCCTCGTCTGATGGGGTCATTGTCCATGGATGGTAGGTCATCGGCGATGAGTGAGGCGGTGTGGAAGAGTTCGATCGCAAGTGCTGCATCTTGCACATTTTCAGAGCCAAGGGCGTTGGCCACCATGTAGACAATTGTTGGCCGAAAGCGTTTCCCGCCATTTTTTAGGGCGTATAGGCAGGCATTTGAGAGCGTTTGGGGGCCGTCTAGGCGTAGTTGGTCTATTTGCTCGTCGACATGCTGTTTATGGCGTGTGAGCTGATCTATGAGCTTCATGGACGATTCCTTTGACTGTTTGGCATGGCATGGCGGTGCTGTGGGGCAGCATGATGGTGCCTGGGTTTGTGACGCAGTTGCATCCGGTTTGGGAGTGGTCTCCGAAGAAGGCGCCGACTTTGCGTCGTTTAGTATCCTGTCCTTCTATGCGGATATTTTGGCGATCGAGGCGTAGATTTGCGCATTTTGTACCGGCACCGAGGTTAACGTGTTCGCCTAATATGGAGTCACCTACGTAAGCGAAGTGGCCAGCTTGTGAACAGTTGAGGAAAATACTGTTCTTAACTTCTGTGGCGTGTCCGATGACGACATTGTTTTCGGTGATAAGGTTTCCGCGGATGTATGCACCGTGTCGGATTTGGCAATTTTCTCCGATGATGCATGGGCCTTTGATGTAAGCGCCGGGTTCGACAGTGCTATTTTTTCCGATTGAGATTGTTTCTGGGTTAATTAGGATGGCGCCGTTTTGGATATTGCCTTCGATTTTGAAGTTTTGATTTTTTAGGAAGGTGTGGATTTGGTCGAGGATTTCCCAGGGGAATTCTCTTTTGAAGAGTGGGTGGCTTGTTTTGAAGAGTTGATTGGTGGCGAGCATGAACGTTTCCCTGGGTGTTAAGTAAGATTAACTTAATCTATTTAAATATCTTCTTCTTCGGGTGGTGTGGAAATGTTGATACACGAAGAGAGTTAGGAGTGAAGATAACTTGTTTATGAGTAGAAGACAAGTGTGGGGTTTTGAACGGGGTTTAGTTTTGAACGGACTTACTGACAGTGATTGAACATGGTTCTGAACAGATTTTTCCACTATGATTTACGTAGAATTTTGGTATTGGCGGCAAGCTTTGCTTGCCGCCAGAACGCGAGTTTTTTTGAGCGGGCAACGCCCGCTAAAAACTCGCGGAACTTACTTTGTGGGGAGGAGATACTTTCTCGCTACTGATCATCAATGCATTCCTCACTAATACCGCCCCCTGACTAGGACAAATCTGTAAAAATACCGCACCATCAGACGCACTCTTAAAAAAATCATCCCACGTACGATGCAAATGCCCCACAGGATTCGTCAACGCCCCCATCAAATTTAAGGTCGCCTCATACAAATCCACCCCTATCGTATGTGACGCATTATAAACACTGCGAATGTTATGCCCCCATAACAGAGCTCTCAGAACTGTTGGTTCTCAAAAACCTGACAGCATCCTCATAAAGCTCGGTATGAATGGTTCTAAAACTTTCTGATTCGGAGCTATAAGTTTGATAAATGATTTTTCTATCGTCTCCTAAAAACACAAGGTTTATTGCGGGACAATCTGATAGAGAGGAAGAGGCCTGAGAAGATAGTATAATGTCTAGGTCTTCTAGTCGAAATGGAAAATGATGTAAATATGGTCGAATTTCAATCTCAGTATTTACCTCTTCCAAATAGCATTCGATTATGGAGACATATATTTTCCGCCCCTCTTTGAGAGACAAGAAATTTTGTTTATCATAAGATGCGCTAATTTGGTTAACACTATGCATCATAGATCCTCCTGAACCACTTAAGCGAATCTCATGTTTGATTTCAAGTTGGTTGGAACATTTTTTTTGAAGGTTGTCAACAACCTTACAGTAATTCGGTTCTCTTATAGAAAGAAAAATGAGAGGCAACAGAGAAAACATGTAAGTTATTGATTTAAAAATACGTATAAGCAAATCTTTCTCCGAGTTCTTGGATTTTTCTTAAATATGTTGGGTTCATTAGGCTATGTTCTCTAAGCGGGTTTATAGATGATGCAGGAAGTTTTACAAAATTATATCTTTTTGAGCGTTGAGCAAAAGAGTACCGAAAAGGATTTGTCCTAGGAATAGGATCCATTGCGCTGACATAGTTATGTACTGAGCCAAAAGCATGTCTAGAGAAAAGGGTCGCTCCACCAAAGCCTGTAACATGCATTCGGGATCTTATTGATTCACATAAATGCTTTCCAGTATTTGCCAAATGAGTGGTTCCTTGGCTATGCGCTGTAACAATAAAATGCAAATCTGGATTTTGTGCACTCTGTGTTCTGAAATAGTCAATACACATTTTCTCTACAGGAGCTAGAATCCCCAGCTTAGCCAGTCCACACTCAAATAGATCCATTAAAAAACCATTCGAACCGTTATACAACATTACAACTTCAGTGCCGCCATATGCCTTTGAGATTTTCTTTCCTTGATCATAAACTTCTTCTGCAGAGTTTACAATTCCGTTGATGTGCACTCTTTCAATATTCTCTATGTGCCTGCCTGGAATACGCATAATCATATTTCTGTTTTTCCTGTAGGCAGCATTTTCAAACAGGTACCCACCGCTTCCCCATCGTCCAATGGCCTCAACCACATCTCTTAATCCACCGAATGGAATCAAGTGCTTTCCTGCGTACTCCATTCCTTTGAAGACTGGGTATAGCATTGTTTGGACCATAGACAGTGTTGCACCAAGTGGATTTGAGTTATATCCATACAGATCAATGTTAGAGAGAGGGTTGTTGTGCACATAGGCATAAAGATTAGGACCATCCTCATAACCCAATGGATCCGGAGTTAAAAAACGACCTAAGCTTGGCACATAGTATCTACGACCAAAATAGATGTGATTCGTCTCAGGATCCAACCTCTTACTACTAAATCCCCAA
>JAJACG010000023.1 GCA_022601635.1 Chlamydiales bacterium
CATGAACTGCGCTGCATCAGCTCCATCTACCACGCGATGATCTGCAGAGAGTGTCAGAGTAAGCCTCTTTCCTGGTACTACATGGCCATTTTCTACAACAGGCTCCTCTTCAATCCCACCAATCGCCAAAATTGCCGCTTGCGGCGGATTGATCACAGCAACAAATTCAGTAATGCCATACATCCCCAAGTTGGAGATGCAAAACGAACCACCCTTATACTCCGTCTCCATCAACTTTCCAGCTTGCGCCTTCTTAGCTAAATGTTTCACCTCTAAAGAAATCTCTCCCAGATTCTTATAGTCTGCATGGCGTACAATCGGTGTGATCAAGCCATCTTCAATTGCAACAGCAATTGCAATATCGACTGTTTTGAATTGAATGAGCGTATCATTAACGCTGTTGTAACCAGCATTCACCTTGGGATGTTTACGTAGAGCTAGCGCTGTGGCGCGAATAATCAGATCATTGAATGTGATCTTGAGGTCATGTTCTTTGAGCTGAGCGCGCAGGTCAATCATCGGTTGCGCATTAACCTTCTGCGTCACATAGAAGTGCGGTATGAACATCTTCGACTCTTGCAACCTCTTGCCAATCACCTTGCGCATCGGCGTCAGCTTCACCTCCTCAAAAGAGCCGGGAACCTCGCGCGGCACCTCATTGCGGCCAAAGGTAACGATCCCCTCCGGCTGTGCCCTCTCTAGATCTTCACTCGTAATACGCCCACCAGGACCCGTTCCCTTCACTGTAGTCAAATCAAGCCCCTTCTCTTTCGCTAGTTTCTTGGCAAGTGGGGAGGCAACCACGCGCTGCTTGCCCTCTCTTTGCCCCTCAAAGGTATAATCTGCAAGAGGAGCTACTGGCTCATGCTTGGGCCCTGAAACAGAGATACTCTCCTGCTCTTGCACCTTGGCTGCAGCAACAGGCTTTTTCTTCTCACTCTTCTTCTCTTTAGGAAGTTCATACTTCTCATCTTTAGTCTCAGTCATCACCGCAATCGGCGCATTCATTTTGGCATTATCACCCTCCTTGACCAAGATTTCTCGCAGATAGCCCTCGTCCAGAGCGTTGTGCTCAACTGTCGCTTTGTCTGTGGTGATTTCAAGAAGAAGCTCTCCTGCAGCAACAAAGTCTCCCTCACTCTTGTGCCACTTGGCTATCACTCCCTCTTCCATCGTCGGGGAAAGTTTTGGCATGGTCAATAGATTCATCGCATCACTTCATAAATTTTTTCAGTTATTCGTTGTTCGTTAGGCAGCGTCTCTGCCTCCAAATAGCGGTTATAGGGCATCGGCGTCTCTCTTTGGCAAACCCGCCCAATTGGCGCATCTAAATCATCAAAGCAGAACTCTGTCAG
Organism: Chlamydiales bacterium; assembly: GCA_022601635.1. GTDB lineage: Bacteria > Chlamydiota > Chlamydiia > Chlamydiales > JAAKFR01 > JACKPM01. The sequence goes on from JAJACG010000023.1 coordinate 1,356, forward strand.
CTGATAGCCCAGCTCCGCCGCCACACCACCAAAGGCGTGCCCCTCCTCCACAATGACGCAGCGATGCGTCTTGCGCACAGATTGAATCACAGTGGGCACATCAAGCGGTCTAATCGTCCTCAAATCAATCAGCTCAATCGAAAGATCTAGATTCTGCACCACCTGCCTACAGATGTTAAAGGCGCGCCCATGCGACACAAGCGTTAGCTGACTGCCAGGCTGCACCACCTTCGCCTTTCCAATGGGTACCAGAAAGTCACCCTCAGGAACCTCGCCCTTCATGCCATAGTCAAGCTCGCTCTCCAATACAAGCACAGGATCATTGCTGCGAATCGCTGACTTCAGCAGTCCCTTCGCATCGTATGGATTGCTCGGAGCAACCACCACAAGTCCAGGGAAGTGGGCATAGATCGCCTCCACACAGTGGCTATGCTGACAAGAAACCTGCGCCGCCGCACCATTTGGACCCCTAAAGACCACTGGCACCGAGAATCTGCCAGCCGACATGTAGTGAATCTTCGCCGCATTAGAAATCAGCTGGTCCGCACCCACAAATGAGAAATTAAAACTCATGAACTCCACAATAGGACGCAAACCAGTCATCGCAGCGCCAATTGCTAAACCTGAAAAACCAAGCTCCGAAATGGGCGTATCCAAAATGCGATCAGGACCCCATTTGTCCAGCATGCCCTTCGTTACCTTATAGGCGCCGTTGTATTCAGCAACCTCTTCGCCCATAATGACTATACGCTCATCTCGCTCCATCTCCTCATCCATCGCCTGGCGAAGAGCTTCTCGCATCTCAATCATCTGCATAGACACCCTCCCCAAGCGACGCAAGGGGGGGCTCATCACTGCTGTCTGCAAACTTCATAGCCTCCAAAATACGCCTCCTTGCTTCCTTATCGATATCTTCCACATCCTTTTGCGTCAAAACTTTGTGCTCAATTAAACTCTGCCGTAATAGCACAATAGGATCTCTCTTCTTAGCCCTCTCTAACTCCTCTTTGCTCCTATAGAGCCCCGGATCTGAAATAGAGTGCCCCTTGAAACGCTCACAGATACACTCAATCAAAATAGGCTGCCCTCTCCTCACATCCTCAGCCAGCTGCTTGAATGCCATATAGCAGGAGAAATAGCACATGCCATTGAGTGTATAACCCTTCATTCCATAACCAGGCGCCTGGCTCTCTGCTATCGGCTCTTTTGCAATCGCGCGCTCCACACTGGTGCCCATTCCCCAACGATTATTCTCAATGACCGTCATCAATGGAAGATCCCACAACGAAGCCAAGTTAAGCGTCTCATGAAAAGCACCCTGAGCCACTGCCCCCTCTCCAAGAAAGCAGACGGCAATCTTGTTTTCTTTCAGATATTTGGCTGAAAATGCCGCCCCAGCAGCAATCGGCATATGGCCGCCCACAATCCCAAAACCACCAAGCAACGTTTTGGCATAGAGATGCATAGAACCACCACGCCCTCCTGCAACGCCATCAACCTTGCCGTAGAGCTCTGCCATAATCGCATCAGGACTTTCCCCCAAAAGGAGGGCGAGCGCGTGACATCTATAGGTGCCAACCCACCAATTATCAACACCCAAAGCCTGTGTACAGGCAATCTGTATCGCCTCTTGACCAGAGTAGGCGTGATAAAAGCCACCCACCTTACCGCTCTGATAGGCCGCCTCACCACGAGTTTCAAGATGTCTAATTAAATACATAGACCGCAAAGCCTCAACAGCTTGATCATTGCCAATACTCTTAAGAGCTTTGGCAATGTACTCTTGATCAGAAAGCTTCGGATCTGTAGAGAAAAACTCACTCATACCGAGGGAGATTGTATATGAAAATGGGGTGTAATATCAATGAAAAATTGCGCTTAATATTACTCTTCTAGGCTGCCGCCATTGCCTTGGAGCTGACTTGGCTGATGTACTGGATAAGCTGTAGTGTAACGATCCCAATCAATATCCGAAATAGGGTCGTCCTCTATCTCCTTGCTACTAGGAGGTCCTTTTGCTTGATCATTTTCACCTAAATTTATGTAAGCCTCTATAACCACTTGATCGCTCTTAGTTTTTGTTGCTTTGAATACTACAGCTGTTAAAAAAATCGGGGCAGCAATAAAACCAACTACAGCTCCTGCAGAACTCGCTATCTTGCTATTCACAATCTGCGCAAAAGGCTGCGTCCAAGGCATAAAGTTTAAGGCCACAGCGGCTAATGCCACAAGCGCAACCGCCACTACCTTTTTAGGATTCTTGTTCACAAAGGAGATGGCTCTATCTTTAGATTGGGAGATAGGATTAATATTCATGCCAATACTATAACATAAAAATATGTTTTTATTATTAATCTGAAAATAAACATTCCATTAAGATTTAGGGAGTTGCTTCTCTAGGTCGCGCTTCTGAAGGGCCAGCTCTTCTAGCTCAAAGTCGACCTCCTGGGCATTCTCCTCATTTCGGGTACTCAGAAGCTCCCTCTCATGCAGAGCAATGATTTCGATCTCATTTCTGATATATTGCTCTTGGAGAGGCCAGCCAAAAAGCTTCCTAATCCAACGCAACAGGATGCGTGTTGGGTCATAGAGTTTAGGCAGAAAGCGCATGTAATCAAAGCGGTGCAATCTCTCTGCATTTTCGAGGGCGATCTCCTCTTCTGTTAGATGCATAGAAACATAACAGCGATCTAGAGCAATCACATGTTGATGAGCAGGAAATGCATGCATCACATTGAGCCACAGTTTGATTGCCGCCGGAATTAAGAGTACCATCTCCCATCTGTGCACAGGGTAGTAGCGCCATCTAGTCTTCCCGAGGTGAATACGCACCTGGCCGATCACCTTGGCGCCAATACGCCAAAAGGCAAAATCGTCGAGATTGGCCACAATTTTGAGCTTCTGCTGCCTCCCCTCTTGCAGCTTTTGGTAGAAGGCGTAGTCGCGCCGATTGGGCAGCGGCGGATTAGAGGCGTAGGCGAGTTCAATCAGATCGTGAGAATAGAGAGCGATTTGCATAGCCATCGCACCACCCATGCTGTGTCCCGCTACATAGGGAAGCAGATCACCCTGTTTGAGCTCGCGCAGATGTTTGTGGATGCGGCGCCATGAATGTCTATAGGCATCAGTCGCTGACCCATGAATACCGAGGTTGGCAATGAGCGACCCGAGCATAGCGGGCTGTGAGGGCCACATCTCCGTTCCTTGACATAGGTAGATCCCAGGTGCCTCCTCTTGAGGAGTGAGACTGACAGTTTTGACACCCTCCGCAATGAGATGCTGCGTAGCTACATAGGGAATGAGCTTGCCTTTCTCTTCGAAGCTGGGAATTTGCAGTGTCATTCCCTCAAGCTCACGGTAGACAGCACCATGACTAAGAACTGCAAGCGTCAGGTATTTACGTTTTTGAGGACAGTCAAATTGCGCAATGAGAGCAAGATCACAGCCAACTTGTCTTGTGAGCTCCTTGTCTCGTCTTTTACGCACAGAGACACTAAACTTTGAAAGAAAGCCGGGGGGCGCGCCCACTACATCATAGAACTGCTCCGCCTGGGGATTCCAATGGATATGAACACCCTCTTCTTCTGGCTGGCAGCCCTCCATCTTCTGAACAAATGCGAGTGAGAGTGGTACCCCTCTGGCGTAGTCGCGCAAAAAGCCGTCGCGTGAAATGATCTTGGGCAAACTTTTGCGCCCCCAATAGGGAGATGCGAGATTCCACGCCTTGCGTGGACAGCCCAAGCTGTCAAAGAGCTTTGCTAGCGTAACACGATTGAGTTCTTTCTCTTTGGGAGCTCTTTTATGGTACTTCCATCCATCCTCATAAGTGAGGTAGCAGCTACCTTTTGGTGCCTCACTGAGTAGCCCTTTGATGGAAAAAGTCGATGTATCGGTCACGCGTTTTCTCCAAACTTTCCTGAGAATGGGCGCTACTCACAAAGTTGGCCTCAAATTGAGATGGCGAAATATAGATGCCACCTTGAAACATGAAACCAAAGAGCTCTTCAAAGCCGGAGCAGCCCTTAGCATCCTCAAAGCAATTCACTGACCTTTTTCCCATAAATAGCGTAAAAAGGGAACCCACTTGATTGATAGAGGCCTCAATCCCCTCTTTTCCCAAGAAATCGGCAAGCGGTTTTGTGATCACATTGGCCCGCTCTTCTAACTCCTCATAAAAACCGTCCCGCTCAGCAAGGCAGAGCGTTTGATAGCCTGCCTCCATTGCAACAGGGTTGCCCGAAAGAGTTCCCGCCTGATAGACAGGGCCCAGAGGAGCGATCATCTCCATGATATCGGCGCGCCCTCCAAATGCTGCAGCGGGAAAACCGCCACCCACAATCTTGCCGAGACAGACCAGGTCGGGTCGTATACCATAAAGCTCCTCAGCCCCACCAAGTGCTACACGAAAACCTGTGATGACCTCATCGAAGATTAGAAGCGCTCCCTGGCTCTTCGTCTCCTCACGCAGCATCTCCAAAAACTCCTGCGTGGCTGGCACAACTCCCATATTGGCCGCGATCGGCTCCACAATCACGCAAGCCAGTTTATTTTCTCGCAAAATAGCGCGCGTTTTTTCCACATCGTTGAAGGGGGCCACCAAAGTGTGTTTGACAAAGTCTTCGGGAACTCCTGCAGACGCTGGCAGATGAGCCGCTCCTGAACCCGCTTGCACTAAAAGCGCATCACTATGACCGTGGTAGTTCCCAGTAAATTTGAGAATTTTATCTCTGCCTGTGAAGCCGCGCGCTAGCCTTAATGCTGTCATTGTTGCCTCTGTTCCAGAGCTAACAAAGCGCACCCTCTCAATTGCTGGCACTAGCTGCACCACCTTCTTTGCCAGTCGCATCTCTATCTCAGTCGTAATTCCAAAAGAGGACCCCATCGCACATCTTTTCTGAGCACCCTCCGTAACAAGAGGATTGGCATGGCCATGAAGAAGTGCTCCCCAAGAACAGCAGTAGTCGATATAGCGATGACCATCAGCATCCACGATAGTATCCAGATATCCCGACTCCACAACAAGGGGAGTCTGGTCAAGACCAGGGAAGGAGCGCACAGGTGAATTAACACCCTTTGGAATCACCCGACATGACTCCGCAAATATCGCTTTGCTCTTTGCTCTTTCTAACTCTTTTTCTAATAGCGCCATCATCTACCTCCTTTCCGTTTGGCTCAACCCAGCTATCATATTTTTTGATCAATTCAACCAACTTCTCACAGCTCTGCTCCATCGGGATATTGCGCTCCACGCACTCCTTGCCCACATAGAGATCAATCATACCAGGCCTCGACCCAACATAGCCAAAATCAGCATCTGCCATCTCTCCAGGCCCATTCACAATGCAGCCCATGATTGCGATCTTCACACCGATCAAGTGCTCTGTTTTCTCCCGAATTTTGGCCGCCACCTCCTGCAAGTTGAAAAGCGTCCTGCCGCAACCTGGACAAGAAATAAACTCCGTCTTCGAACTACGCATTCTCGCACCTTGCAAAATGGAAAAGGCGAGCTGCCTTCTTTTTGCAAGTGGCTGCTTGCTCTCTAAGCAGATTCCCTCACCAAGACCATCCAAAAGGAGCGAACCCATCTCAGCTGCTGCACGCAGTGTTGGATCCTTTTGCTCATAGCTAAAGTGTAAAATCAGCGGAAAATCTCTCCCTTGAATCCACTTCAAGATAGGACCTCCTTCAAATTGACTCGGCTTGTAGAAGGCTATTGGAACATCTCTATTCCATGTTTTAGGATCCTCAGTAAAAATTGTTGGCTCAGTGAACACAGCAATTCCTGCCGCCTTGAGTCTCTCCAACTTGGGATGCTCAAAGTCAGCAATCACACCATCCACACTAGCAGGCTCCCTCTTGATAGCACCAAACTGCAGGGAACAGCCAAGATCTGCAAAAAACGAATCGCTCTCCACCTCTGATAGAGAGAGTTTAAGGACAACAGCGCCATCTCGATGCAGTGGATTGCTCACTTTGCGCCTAGGAAAGGTGATCGCTAGATGGTCCCTCTTTCGAACAAAGGTAGCCAACTCTTTACAGGGTGGAATCTCATGCCACGGATCCTCCGTCAAAGAGACACGAATCGTATCACCCAAACCGTCGAGAAGAAGCGAACCAATGCCAATTGCTGACTTGACTCGACCATCCTCTCCCTCGCCCGCCTCTGTCACCCCAAGATGCAGCGGATAGTCCCAACCAAGTTCCATCATCTTTTCCACAAGCAGACGGTAGGCGTGCGTCATCACAGCTGTATTACTCGCCTTCATCGAAAAAATCACATTGTGGAAATCGTGTGCTCTACAGATGCGCCCAAACTCTAAAGCACTCTCTACCATTCCCTTTGCTGTGTCACCATAGCGATTCATGATGCGGTCAGAAAGCGATCCATGGTTCGTGCCGATCCGAAGCGCACGCTTCAATCCCTTACACTTCTCCACAAGGGGAGAAAATTTTTCCTCTATCTTCTGCAGCTCTGCCGCATAGGAGTGATCATCATAGTCGATCTGCTTAAAACTCGCCCTTTTGTCCACAAAATTGCCCGGATTAATGCGCACCTTGTCACAAAAATCGGCAACCATCATGGCAGCAGGTGGATAGAAGTGAATATCGGCCACAAGAGGAATTGAATAACCCCTCTGTACAAGGAGGTTTTTGATCTGCTCACACGCTGCAGCCTCCCTCTTTCCCTGAACTGTCACACGAGCAATTTCACAGCCCGCATCTGCCAACTTAATAATTTGGTCAGCAGTTGCTTGAGCATCTCTTGTATCTGTTGTGGTCATAGATTGGATGCGGATTGGATTTTTACCTCCAACAGCCACATTTCCGACCATCACCACTCTAGATTCAAAAAACTTCTTCATATCCATACCTTTGATGAACTATAATAGGATAAAGGAAGAATTGAGGGAACTCTTTTGGTTGGTCCAGTATCGCCTCAGGGAGAGGGATTTTTTAACAAGCCAGTTGAGCAGGGAGGGCTGCTGCGAAAGGTGGAGGCGACCCCCATCTTGGAACACTCTTTTAGTGGTGGTAAATTTCTTACTGCCGATGAAAGCAAAAAGTTTGATCGCCACGAGCTCAAGATATTGGGGCTCTCTTCTGACGAAATCAAGATGGTGGTAGATGACGCATAGTTTTGCTGAGACGCTAGATCATTTTGGGACGATATTGAAGAGTCGTCCACCGAAGGGAGCGTTGGAAAGTGGTCGTGTGGAGCTTGAGATTGACAAAACGCGTCTTGTGATCAAGCAGTCGGCTAGCGATGATTCGATCATCATAGAAATGAATCTCGGTTTTTTCTTAGTCAAACCTCAAAAGGAGCATCTGCAGCAACTAGCTACTGCCAACTTTTTGGGAGTAGACACAGGCGGCTGTACACTTGCTTTCGATTCGGCAGGGGTGACGCTCTATCTGCGAGCGGTGAGTTCTGCTGGAAGCAGTTTGCAAGAATGCTGGCAGTGGCTGCATCGTGCGATCAATGTCTACCACCACTGGTCGCAAAAGCTATCTAATTGGAAGGACTTCACTCCCCTGTCGCCCATCTCTAGCTCAGGCTTTCAACCACGAAAGGATTTGATGGCATGAGTGATTTTTCTACCTTTCTTAAAGAGCTTTCATCGCTATTGCGATTTACGACACTCTCACCAGATCGTCATGGCGCCTGCCTGGTTGTAATGAAAAGCAACAATCTCCCCCTTCTCTTCGAATATGACGACCACCTAGTTCCGAGCACCATTTTGCTCTCCACACCGATCTGTGAAGTAGATCCAGATCGCGAACGCGCTCTTTTGAGAGCAACCCTCACTGCCAACTCGCAGATGGAGGAGACACTCTCAGTGAAACCAGATGAGCCAGTTGTCTACCTACATAAACGCTTCAGCCCGCAAATCGAAGGCGCAGAGCTGAAAAAGCAGCTCGATCTCTTCATTGAGAGCTCTCTTTATTGGCAAAATGAGCTGGAAAGTGTCAACGAAAAACCAGGACCAGCCTCTCAGCCTAAAAAACGCAATCCTGGCTCACGCTTCCGCGTTTGAAATAAAACATTACTGCGGCTAGTATGACGAAATGGGCTATTATATTGGCATACTCTACAACTCCTTTGCTAGCGTAGGGATGTGGTGTATTCTCTTCCTCCAAACTGTTTGGGTGACAATCAAACGCCCTCCCTCTTGGACGCTCATCCTAGACAAATTCTATAATGTGGGTGTGCTCTCTCTACCAGTGGTCGCAATCACCGGCTTCTCAACAGGTCTTGTGTTGGCAGCGCAAGCCTTCTATGAGCTGGGTGATAAGGGGTTAAGTAGCGCCATCGGTCTCCTAGTTGGAAAAGGTATGCTGACAGAAATCGGCCCTGTCCTCACCTCCTTTATGGTGACGGGGCGAGTTGGGTCAGCAATTACTGCAACCATCGGTACAATGAAAGTCACTGAGCAAATTGACGCTCTGCACTCTATGTCAGTAAATCCGCTTCGCTATCTCTTTGCACCGCAGATCATCGCCTGCTGCATTATGCTGCCCCTTCTCACCATTTTTAGTGCTGTCTTGGGAATTTTTGGTGGCTACTTGATCTCCGTTTTTGTCTTTCATATGACTCCTGAGGCCTATTTTGACCCCATGCCAATGAACATCACCTACTTCGACTTCTGGGAGGGTATTGTCAAAGCCTTTGTGTTTGGTCTTTTGATCAGCACGATTGCCTGCTACAAAGGTATTCAAGCTAAGGGCGGCGCTGCAGGCGTTGGAAAGGCGACGACCAACTCTGTTGTGATCTGTTACTCCTATATTCTCTTGATGAACTTTGTGATGACAGTTGGTTTGAACAGCTTCCACATCTTCTTGCAAGAACACTGGGGGCTGCCATGACTATACGCTGTGCAAATGTTCACAAGAGCTTTGGCAAGAAGGAGGTTTTGAGAGGGATTGATCTCACAATCAATTCTGGAGAAACTTTGGTGATCTTGGGCAGATCTGGTGCGGGAAAGAGCGTTTTGCTGCGTCATATTATGGGGTTGGAAAAGCCTGATCTTGGAGAGATCTATATTGATGATGTAGCTCTCTCTCCACTCAAGGGACATAGACTCTATCAAGCCCTTGATCACATGGGCATGCTCTTTCAGGCAGCCGCTCTATTTGACTCGCTAAGTATTCGTGATAATACAGCCTTCTATTTGAGGGAACACAAGAGACGCAAAGGGCATAAGATCTGTGAGGATGAGATTTTGGAGCGCACCTACGAGGCGCTCGAGCTAGTAGGGCTAGCTGGGACTGAGGATCTGATGCCCTCCGACCTATCGGGCGGCATGCGCAAGCGAGCAGCTCTTGCTAGATTGATTGTTTACCATCCAAAGATCTTACTCTATGATGAACCTACAACAGGGCTTGATCCGATTACTGCGATGCAGATCAACGACCTGATCCTCCAGATTCAAGATGAGCTGGATGCGACAAGCATTGTTGTAACGCACGATCTCTGCAGCACCTTCCATGTGGCGGATCGGATCGCCCTGAATCACGATGGAAAGATCCCCTATATCGCAACTAAAGAGGAGTTTGTGAAAATAGAGGATCCACTCATCCAATCATTCTTAAAAAACTCAATACCCAATGGATACTTTCGATGACCTCAGATAAAGGAAAAGCATTTTGGCTAGGGATCTTTGTGATCATTGCAATAAGCACGGTCGCTTGGCTCTTTCTCTTTCTCAAGCCGACTGTAGGAGATGGCAAGACCACTTTGAAGATCCGCTTCACCAACGTGGAGGGCATCACCATTGGTACGCGCGTCAGTTTTGGTGGAAAGCCTGTTGGTACTGTCACTTCGATCAAGGAAATTCCTAATGCGCGGGAAGAAAAACCCGATCCATTTGGCAACTACTATTTCTACGAAGTGACTGCCAAGGTGGATTCCAAAGTCAGAATCTACAGCTATGATCAAATTGCGCTCTCAACGCAGGGGCTACTTGGTGAGAAGCTGATTGAGATCACTCCAAGAGCGACGCCAATCGGTGCTAAGCCGGCAGTAAATATCACTGCTGACGTGCTTTTTGCAAGAAGCGGTGATCAGATTCAGTCAGCGATTGAAGATTTTAGCCATCTACTTGGCAAGGTGACCAGCTTCTTGGATCAAAATATGCCTCTTCTAAAAGAGAGCATGGAGAATATCAACAGCGCAGCTGAGGATTTTCATGAGCTGATCGAACAGGCGATGGACTCACAGGTTGTGACCAAGGCTGCTTCTGCTGCATCCTCAGTCGACTCAGCGATGCAAAAGGCGTGCTCAGTCTTGGATGAGGTAAAGGACAATCAGCTACCAGCTAGAATTGCCGGAGCTGCTACAACAGTAGAGGAGGCGGCCGGTAAGATAGTCAATGGCAAGGGCACGATCTCTCGCTTAATTAACAGCGATGGCTTCTACTTACAGCTTCAGGCAACTGTTTGCAAGCTGGAGACTGTACTCTCTGATGTTAGCAACTACGGTTTACTCTTCCAGTATGATCGCAAGTGGCAGAGAAAGAGAACTGCTAAGGTCAAGCAGATGGAAGAGCTTCAGAGCCCTGAGGACTTTAGTAAATATATGTCAGGTGAGCTTTGTGAGATTTCCACAGCGCTTGATCGAGTCTCTGAGGCGTTGAAATATTCCAATCCAGAGAATGACCCCTGCTTCAATGAGAGCTACCGCGAGCTACTTGGTCGCTTGGAGCACCTATTAGGCACTCTGAAGAACTATAACGAGACTTTGAGGAGATGTGAATAATGGAACAGCTACCCCACTCCCATTTAGAAAAGGGAACTCTTTTAGTAGCCACTCCCGATGTTGAATCGGGCATCTTTTTTAGGAGCGTGGCGCTTCTTTGCGAACACAGCCCAGGCGGCTCCTTTGCGATCATCATCAACAAGGCTCTCGAGCTTGAGCTGCCAGAGGAGGTGATGTCTTTAGAATCGATGAATAGCGAAAAGGTGCAGACAAGGGCGGGAGGACCTGTCCAAACCAACCAGATGATGCTTCTACATGATTGTAAGGAGATCCCCGATCAGACGATTGAGGTGTGTGAGGGAGTCTTTTTGGGGGGAGATCTGCAATTTCTACAAGAGAGCGTGACAGAGAGCGATGGCCCCATGCTACGCCTCTGCTTTGGCTATGCTGGCTGGCAGGGTGGACAGTTAGAACGGGAGTTTTTGGACGGCCAATGGTTTTTACACCCGGCAAACGCAAAGCACATCTTTGAAATCCCACCAGAGAAGCTCTGGGGAGAGCTACTAAGAGAGATGGGTGGACGTTTTGCCACACTCTCTATGATTCCAGAAGATCTGAATCTGAACTAAGAAAAGCTTGAGTTTGGAAATTCTGTGGATAAAAAAAGCCCCTCCAACAAAGTTGGAAGGGCCCAGTACTCCACGGTAAGGAGGAGGGGGAAATCCAAGTACTTACCGCTTGGAGAATTGGAAACTCTTACGCGCTTTCTTGCGTCCGTACTTCTTGCGCTCCTTCTTACGAGGGTCGCGCGTTAAAAAGCCGGCACGCTTCATCTCGTGCTTCAGCTCCTCGTTCTCCTTAACAATGGCACGTGCAACACCTAGACGGGTTGCAATCACTTGACCTTCAATTCCACCACCCTTTACGCGGATGATGATATCGTAGTTCTTCTCACGCTCTAGCGTGCTGAGAGGATCTAGAATAGATTTTCTTTGAATTTGTAGAGGAAAGTAGTGATCAAACTCTTTGCCGTTAACATCAACCTTTCCGCTACCTGGGCGCAAACGAACACTTGATACACTGCGCTTACGACGGCCTGTTGCCACTACCTCTTCGATTTCCTTCTTGGTCATTCCTATACTTCTACTGCTATGGGTTTTTGAGAGGTAAGATCATGCTCTTCTCCCTTGAAAATGCGCAACTTTCTAAGCTGTTGCTTGCCAAGACGGCTCTTGGGCATCATTCCTGCCACAGCGCGTCTGATGATATAGTCAGGCTTTCTCTCCTGCATCGTTCTATAAGGCACCTCGCGCAATCCGCCGATATGACCTGTATAGTAGCGGTAAAGCTTTTGCGCCTCTTTATTACCAGAAACCACAATCTTATCCGCATTGACAATGACCACACCATCACCCATATCTACATTTGGAGTGAATGTGGTTTTATGTTTGCCGCGTAAAATTTTAGCTATTTCAGCTGCAAAACGACCTAAAGTTTTACCACTAGCATCAAAAAGATACCACTGTCTCTTTACATCCTGAGGTCTTTCCTCTGTCGTTCTTGTCTCTTTCTTCTGTTTCATCGAAATCTCCGTTAAGGCAGCTATAATAGAAATCTGACGATTTTTAAGCTACATAAATTTTGGCTTCATCACATAAATTGCAGCCAAAACCGCTAGCAGCGACAAAACAACCACCCAATGTAAAACTTTACTACCAACTCCCCCCTTCTTCTGTATCAACCTTCCCAAGAAGAGCAAATCAGCCATGACCAGAATTCCAACAAAAGTGAGCTTCATATGGAGCCAGGGTGCCTTCCAGTCGACCCCTTTTAAGAAGATCAGTAATAGCCCAGTCAATATAGTCAGGCACATCGCTGGCAGCTCAACCTGAAAGTAGGATCTCTGGCTTGGAGCCTCCTTCTGATAGGCAAGCTGGCGGCTCAAAACAAGTAGGCAGCTAATCCAAAAAAAGACAGAGGCGACATGCAAAAATTTGATAAGATCCATTACGATATCCTTCACATTAAATAAGGCAAGACTGTAATCTATGATGCCTTTGATATGAAGAGATTTTTTGTACGTACATATGGCTGTCAGATGAATGAACTGGACAGCGAAGTGATGGCAGGCCTCCTCCAAGAGCGTGGCCTGGTCCAAACCGACCAAGAAGAGGAGGCAGACCTTCTTCTTTTCAATACCTGCTCCATTCGCGATCTTGCTGAAAGAAAGGTGATGGGCAAGCTAGGCAAGCTTGGCAGGAAGAAAAAAAAATGCATCATCGGCGTCACGGGCTGTATGGCCAATGCCAAAAAAGAGACGCTCTTTCGCAAGCTGCCTCACGTCGACTTTGTCCTTGGCACCAACAACATCCATGACCTCAACACGGTCCTAGATGAAGTATTGGAGCAAAAGGGACAGGTTCTGCGCACAGATGACCGCTTTTCCAAGGAACTTGACTACACCGTTGCTAAGCGCCAAGATAAATATAAGGCCTATGTCTCCATCATTCGCGGATGTGATAAATATTGTACCTACTGCGTTGTTCCCTATACAAGAGGACCAGAAGTTTCTAGACCTCTGAATGATGTTGTTTCTGAGTGTCAAAAGCTGATTGACTCTGGCTATCGAGAGATCACGCTGCTTGGTCAAAATGTGAATAGTTTTGGCAAGGACAATCAAGATGTGCGTTTCCACGATCTTCTCTATGCATTGGACAAGATCAATGGATTGAATCGTGTGCGTTTTTTGACCTCTCATCCTGTCGATATCACGCGGGAGTTAATGGAGGCGATTCGCGATCTCGACTCTCTTTGTGAGCATGTGCACTTCCCTCTTCAGGCGGGTTCTTCGCGCATTTTGCGCAAGATGCACCGCATCTATAAGAAGGAGGAGTATTATGAGAAGGTAGCGATGCTGCGTGAAATTGTGCCAAATGTAGCGCTTGGCACAGACATGATTGTTGGCTTCCCGACAGAGACGGAAGAGGAGTTTGAAGAGACCTGCCAGGCGATGCGCGATATTCGCTATTCCAACGCCTTTCTCTACACCTACAGTCCGCGCAAAGGCACACCAGCTAAGCGTTGGGTGGATGATATCCCTGAAGAGGTAAAAAATAGGCGCCACCAGAAGCTTTTGGCTCTGCATCAGGAGATTGCTCAGGAGCTCTTACAGGAAAAGCTTGGTGAGAGTGTTGAGGTACTTGTTGAGAGACGCAACAAAGATGGCAAACATCTAAAAGGGGTAAGCCGCTGTTGGCGCAATGTGATCTTTGAAGGGGGCGATGAATTGATTGGTACATTGCAGAGAGTCAAGCTTCACAGCTATTCACACAATACACTTATTGGAATTCTTGAAGAATAGACCTTTTGTTAATCCTTTGGTCCCGAACTTCCTATTGATAGAAGTCTTGCCGATCACTAAAGGAAGCCCTGATTAACTCCCATCCGGCATCTTCTGTCAGAATTCTCGACTAGACTAACCAGCAATTGGTTAGTGCTCGCCTCCGAATTTAGCCGAATCAAAAATTCTGATAAAATCTGCCAAACGGTAGTTATTCGAGATTCTACCAAGATTTGCGACGCTGAGAAATTCGGAGTAGGTTCTTGCGAACGAGGAGAGAGAAATATCTCACTGGAAAATACTGTGATCATTGCAAAAGCTCTTGGGTGTTCTCCTAGAGATCTTATGCCCTAATAGAATTCGTTGACATCAAAATCCAGCTGGTTCTAAATACATTCCATACGACTCTAGAAAAACGAACAACTAAGCTAATGCAAAGGAGGTTACATGGAAAATGAATATATGGAAAAACATCAAAATCTTCAAGAAACTCCAAACGAAGATTTCGAGATTTTTGCTTTGGAGCAAATTGATCAGCCTACATTACAACATGATCAGTAAACGTGATGGGGCTTGAAGCCCCATCTTCACAGAAACTTTATCTTATGTCAGAGTATTATCAAGCAAATCCTGCAATAAAACTGCGCACTCCCAGTTCTTATACACAATACTATTGGGCTATTGAAGAGCAAATACAGAAAACAACCTATGCAATCCCAGTTCTCGCTGCAGTCATGACTGTTTGTTGCGCCAAACCTATTCGGAAATCTGACTTATTCAAAATCATCAATTCGAAAATCAAAGCAACTCAAGAGTCATTCGAAAGAATGTTAAAAAGCTTGGTTGAGAAAAAAAATTTTATTCTCATTAGAAAATGAAATGAGTACTCATACCAGTGTACAAAAGTGGAAAAATGCCAATTGGACCAATGCTGCTGACTATCACTTTTATACATGGGATGCTCCTTTTTTGGATTATACAAAAGAAGGAAAAGGCCATGGTATTGATCGCAAAAGAATGATGGGTTTCCAAGCTAAGCAACCGGATATTTTCCGTTGCAAAAAATATACTCAAGTAGTTAGGACTATTTCGTTACCTGCCATTAAATTTCATTCGAGTCATGAAATTGAACAACTATCCGCCGAGGATCGAATCAAGTACTTATTGGTTTGTATTTTTGGAAAAATTGGAGAGAAGCCTTGCCATTGGATAGATAACCCCCTTATGCGTAGAACGAGCCCATCAGGAGGAAGTCGCCATCCCTCTGAAGGTTATTTTACTCCTTCCTCTACCCTAAACATGCACAAAGGGCTATATCATATTCAAGCAGACCCTGCTTCGCTTTACCAAATAAGCAAAGTATTTGACAGAAGTCTAGTAATTCCCTCATCAAACAACCTGTCTTCTTCTGATTGCCTTGGTACTATTATTATCTCGTCTGTCTTTGAACGAAATATGTACCGCTACCGGGAGCCTAGAACTTTTCGAACTATTCACATGGATGCGGGCCATCTTATAGCTTCAATTGAGATATTGAGTAATGAGCTAGGGATGATTGCAATCCCTCATCTTCGCTTCGATGAATCTAAGATTTTAGATGCTATTGGCGCTTCAAAACTTGAGGAGGGTATAATGGCTCTCATTACTCTAAGAAAAGAGGTGGCCGTATGAATTACAATTATTTGAGTATTACCACATCAAAAACTCATCCTGTTTCCTATAAAACTCCTTTAAAAAACAGCTCACAAGATTGCACTATTGAGGAGAGTATAGATCTCATTCTCAATCATCAAGTTAATTCTTTAGACGATGCAAACCTTGAAATCGACCATTGGTTGCAAAGGAAATGGGGGGTTTGTTTGGATTATTATCTTTTGTCTCAGGGTCAAGGAAACCCCATAAATCATCCACCTTCCTCATTACCATCAAATATTGATATTTTATTACCCTGTGAGAAGATTGAGGAACACATTTCTCCGATTGAAGCATTGTTAAGTCGAAAAACCCATCGCAAATTCCAAGATAAACCTCTCCGCTTGCAGATTTTTTCTCAGCTTCTACAAGAGCTTAAGAGAGAACTTTTTTCTGATATTTGGTGCTATTATTTGGTTGTTTTTAATGTAGAAAGCATTCCCCCAGGAATATATAGATATAATTCTCAAGAACACGGACTTATAACTGTTAAAGGGGGGATGTTTCGTAATGATGTAGTTAAGCTTCTATGCGGAATGTCAGCATCTCTTTCTGCATCTTTTCTATTATTGCTTTCTGTTGATGTGAACCAGGCACAAACGTGCTACCCATATGATCGCGCTTTGAGAGAAATTTATATTGATTCAGGCAGACTCATGCAAAAAGTACTCATTAAAGGGATGCAATACAAAGTTGGGGGGCTTCCTTCCCCTGCGATGCGAGATACCGCTATGTGTAACTTTCTTAACATTGACCCGAATGATTGCATTCCTCTTTATTCTCTCACAATGGGCCTCATTCCAAAAGGAACTGCACAATGATTTTACGTTTACAAGCGAGCCTTGAGTTGAGAGAAAGCGCGAGCAATCAATTTGAGTTGAATTCTTTTTTTTTAGGAAAAAAATTTGGTATTTCATCAAAATATCCTACTGTTGCTATTTTTCTTCGAGATCTTCAACAAGGCATACCATGCTCCAGCGACCTCTCTGCTCTCGCAAAAAAATATCGTCTTAATGAAAAATTCCTGAAAACTGTTTTAGAAAAACTTAATTCACTTAACCTTCTTATTGAAGAAAAAAAAACTCCTTATCCTCCCCAAAACGCCCTCTACGATCGACAAGAGCGTTTTTTTACAAGCTTCGAAAAACAAGGCCTCTCTGGTGGTACCATTCACCAAAACCTACAAGATCGGACAATAGTAATTGTTGGCCTCGGTGGGTATGGATCCTGGGCAGCTTTTCTCTGTGCTCGGATGGGAGTAAAAAACATCATAGGGGTGGATTTTGATCGAGTTGAAATTACAAATTTACACAGGCAGATACTCTATTCAAGAAAAGACCTTGGCAAGCTCAAGACATCAGTTTGTAAAGAAAAAATACAAGAATGTGATGAGCATATAAATTTCGTTGGTCACAATTTAAAGGTCCAAAAACCTAAAGATTTATATTCCATCATAAAAAATTCCGATCTGATCATAAACCCTTTTAGCTACGTCCCCCTTCATCATACTAATCGCCACCCAGCAAGTATTGTAGCTAAAGCAGCTCTAGATATGAAAAAGCCTTGTCTTACTTTTGGAGGCTCATGGATAGGCCCACTAAATCTTCCAGGCAAAAGCCCCTGCTATTTCTGCGCGCTTCATGCATTATCTACCTGCTCAGATCTAAACCCTGAAAATCGAAGTCCACATGTGCAAAAAAGAGCTTTTGCTCCGCCGATCGCTACTTGTTGTTCCCTAGCAATTTTTGAAGCTGCTCGTTTTCTTTCTGGATGTGATCAACCTCAAATACTTAAAGGAATCATGCAACTAGACATTCTATCCTTTGCAAATAATAACTTTTTTACCTTAAACCAAAACCATGAGTGCAGATTTTGCTCTCCTCATACTACTCAAAATACGAGGGATAAATGAGCCCATATGCATTAAAAGCAGCCAATTTATCGAAGAATTTTCGAAAAAAAACATCTTGGTTCGCAAAGAAAGAGCTTGTTAAAGCTGTAGAAAATCTGTCGTTAAATGTTCACCAAGGTGAATCTGTAGCATTTTTAGGCCCAAATGGCGCTGGTAAAAGCACAACAATCAAGCTTCTATGCGGAATTTTAAAGCCCACATCTGGAGATTCTTGGATCGCAAATTATCCATCAGGTTCGATGCAAGCAAACAAACAGCTAGGTATAGTTTTTGGAACACGCAGCAACTTGTGGATGTTTTTAACGATTCGACAAGGTTTGAAAATGGTTGGTGAAATATATGGGTTGTCTTCAAAAGATTGCCAGAAAAGGATTCAAACTTTGACTGAGCTTTTTGAAGTTCAGCACTTGCTTGACTCAACTCCAAATACGCTTTCATTGGGAGAAAGAATGCGATGTGAAATTGTTGCAAGCCTCATCCATCGTCCATCGATCCTTCTTGCAGATGAACCAACTATTGGTTTAGATATAGTTGGAAAAGCTCGCTTTCGCTCTCTTTTAAGACAATGGCAAAAAGAAGAAAAAAAAACTCTTCTCTTAACAAGCCATGATGTAAATGATGTTGAAGCTTTATGTGATCGAGCTATTCTAATTAACAAAGGGGTCATCGGGTATGATGGACCACTTCGAGGCTTAAAAGGAAACTTATCTTCAGCCCGGAATATTAAGCTCACCCTTGCAAAACCCATCTCAAATGGGAGCTATGAATACAAACCTGGCATTCAAATGCTTGAAGATAATCATTTAGTGAAAAAATACCAAATTGATATCCAAAAAATATCACCTATATCGGCAATTGATCACTTTATGGAAACCTACAAGGACAATATCCTTGATATATCTGTTGAAGAAATTAATTTAGAATCCATTATTACCCAATGGTATACCGGAGAAAAGAATTAAAATGAGTAGCACCATTAAATTTTATGGGAAGTTTGCTCTCTTCTCAATTCAAGAAGAGCAATCAAGCTTAAGTTCTACGGTTGCTGGATTTATCCTTTATCCTTGTTTTATCTGGATTTTTTCGAAGCTTTGGTTAGGATTAAATCACAATACTTCCACGCTTGGAACAGTTGCTTTATTTGCTTACATTGGCCTAACTGAAATTCTTTTTATGACTACGCTAAGAGCCCCGATAATTGATCGCGGAAGCACAGATTTTGCATTATCCTTTGTTCGACCAAGATTTTGGCCTATCTACACTTCGATTTCTAGCTTTAGTCGAACTTTTTATCGTAGAGTTCTATATCTTTTGCTTTATATCGGCATTATGCCTTTGTTTACTGGGAGCTTGACTTTATCATTTTATGCCTCTTTTCGCTTCCTAGCTCTACTTCCACTTTTAACATTCCTAGACATCCTTTATTCCTTCATCTTCACATGCATCCAAATCCAATTCTATGCTGTTAAAAACTTCCGACTTTTATTTGGAAAATTATTCCTCATCTTTGGAGGTGTGCTTGCCCCGCTGTCAGACCTTCCCTCTCCCTGGGATAAAATTTTCCTAAATACTCCTTTTTCCGATCTAGTATTTCAACCATGTTACTTCTCCATTAAAGGTGAGTTTTATCAAATGTCACTTATCCATTGGTTGATCAGAATTTCTATTCAAGCTGCTTGTCTCTTGATAATTGGGAAAATTTTCTACCGATATTCGCGTAACCATTACCATAATTTCGGGGGATAAAGTTGATTAGACTATTCTTCATAACCTTTCAAAATCAATGGTCTGCACACTTAAAAAGGCCTATTGAGTTTTTCTCCTCTCTTATTATGGTTATTCTTAATAATAGCTTCTATCTATATGGAATTTACCTGCTCGCTATTTTAAGCATTGGAGATGACCCTCAGGCTACTAAGGAATATCTTGCATCAACCGGGATGGTTCTTACAGGTTGGGGCCTCCTAAATGTATTCGCAGGAGGCCTATATCAATTAAGCACTTATATAGAAAATGGCGAGCTGGAATCTTACCTTGCAAAACCGCGCTCTCCCCTCTTTCTGGTTGCAATTTCTAAATCAAATTTAGTTTCACTTGGGGAAATTATACAAGGAGTTGCAACAATGATCTTCATCGCATTTTTGTATGGTCCATCACTTGGAATTCGCGCACTAGCATGCTCATTTATTTTGACATTTGCTTTTGCAGCCGTTGTTATTTTGATTGGTTCACTTTCCTTTTTCAGCTCACGAGGAAGTCAACTCTCCTATGTTCTCTTACAAGTAATCCTGTCACTTTCTCTCTTTCCGGTTGGGCGAGCTCTTCAAGGTAGAGAAAAGTGGATCCTTTATCTTACCCCTCTTTTAATAACAGCTACTCTTCCCAGGCTCACTGTTTTATTAGGAAAACCATATCTATTTCTCGCTTTCCTAACAGGGACACTGAGTTTATACGCCCTAGCTTTATGCTTGTTTAAACTCGGGTTAAAACGTTATAAGTCCAAAAATTACATTTTCCTTAACGAATGATGACGGTGCACACGCGGTGCAGCACATCACCAATCCAATCAACAACATCCCATAAAAACCAGTAGATAATCTATGCTATTCGCTTATCATCTCAGTCTTAGCGATTGGCAAGATTAGCGACGCTGGGAAATTCGGAGCCTGACGCTCATGCGGGTTAGTCGAGGCATGATACAGCGGTGCGAAGATTAGCGGAAGATTCAATGAGCGAGTTATTCAGAGTCTCCTAAAGAATCGATTGAAAGTCATTCTCAGTGAGGATTTTGACGCCCAATTTCTGAGCTTTATCAAATTTGGATCCAGGGTCAGCTCCCACAAGTAGAAAGTCTGTCTTCTTACTTACAGAGGAGCTCACCTTGCCTCCCCTCTCACGAATCAGTGCGCTCGCGCTGTCGCGCGTATAGTGCTCGAGCGCCCCAGTTAACACAAAGCTTTTGCCTTCAAATAGATGCCCTTCGAAACTGCTTGCTTCAAGTTCCACCAGTGTGATGCCTGCATTGAGCAGCTCCTCTACCTCTTCTATATTGCCCTCATCAGCAAAGAAGGTGACTACAGCTTGCGCCACAACAGGTCCTACACCATCAATCTCTAAAAGCTGCTCTTCATTCAATTGAAGCAGTCCCTCAAAGTTCCCTGCCTTTTGAGCTAGAAGATGTGCTGTCTCAGCACCAACAAAGGGAATGCCAAGAGCAAGCAGGAAGCGATCAAAGGCGACCTCTTTTGAAGCCTCTAGCGCCTTGAGAACATTTTGTACCGACTTCTCTTTAAAATTAGGCAGTTGAAAAAGCGCCTCTTCATCAAGGCGGTAGATATCGGAGATAGTCTCCACTAGCCCAAGCTCAACCAGCTGCATCACCACTTTCTTGCCCAAGTGTTCAATATCCATGCCGCCCTTACTGGCAAAGAAGATGATGCGCTGCAGCTCCTGTGCAGGACAGCTGCTCTTGTTGGGACAGCGTACAGCTACCTCTTTTTCAGAGCGCACAACAGCTGTGCCACAAGCGGGGCATTTGGTTGGCATCTTCCAAGGGCGACTATCCTCCCCTCTTTTTGAGGTGATCACTGAGACCACTTTGGGGATAACATCTCCTCCCTTCTCAATAAAGACGTGATCTCCAATACGGATATCTTTGCGTTTGATCTCATCCTCATTGTGCAAAGTGGCTCTAGAAATCGTACTTCCTGCAACAAAGACAGGCGTCAGCTCAGCCACAGGAGTGAGCACACCAGTTCGGCCCACCTGGACTGTGATCGCCTCAATCACACTCTGCTCCTGCTTAGCAGCAAATTTGTAGGCAATCGCCCAGCGCACATTCTTTCCTGTTGATCCAAGCTTACTCTGCGTTTTCAGATCATCCACCTTGATCACCACACCATCGATCTCGTAGGGCAGAGATTCGCGCCTACTCTCGATTTGGGCAGCAAAATGCATCACCTCTTTAAAATCAGAACAAAATGCATGCTCAGCAACAACGGGGAGTCCCCAATTGCTCAGCTGCTTGAGCGCCACGCTATGACTCTTCAAAGGATGCGAGCACTCAGCAACACCATAGAGAAAAATGGCCAATTCTCTTCTCTCCACCTCTTTTGGATCGAGTAGTTTGAGCGAACCGCTCGCTGCATTACGTGGATTTGCAAACTGCTTGGTGGAGCGCTTGTTGAGGTTCTCAAACGCTTTTTTCGGCATAAAAACCTCACCACGCACCTCCAACAGATCTGGGAAATTGCCTCTAAGTTGTAGAGGCAGTGAAGCAATAGTACGCACATTGGAGGTGATCACATCACCCTCCTCACCATTTCCTCGCGTCACAGCGCGTACCAAAATGCCCCCCTCATAGCGCAAAGAGCAAGCGATGCCATCAAGTTTGACTTCGCAGGCAAGTGGAATATCGCTCTTGTGCAAAAGCTTTTGCATGCGCGCAACAAACTCCTCAACCTCCTCTTGAGAGTAGGAGTTGGCAAGTGAGAGCATCGGCACTGTATGTTTGGCAGTTTCAAAACCGCCCACCAAACTCTCGCCTACTCGCTGGGTGGGAGATCCAGCAAAGATCCACTCAGGATGTGCCCGTTCCATCTGCTCAAGCTCTTTGAGCAGATGATCATACTCACGATCGGAAATCTTGGGCGCATTTTCCACATAGTAGTAGTGGTTGTGTTCCCAGATCTCATCACACAGCTTGCGGTAGTCTACTTCACATTGGCTGCGCATCGAAATCCGTAGGTTCCATTCACTGTGCCAGGATTGTTGCGATGTCTATGTGAACAGCGCATATCCTCTTTCAAGCTCTTCCAGCAACCACCTCGTAGCACGCGATAGACACCCTGCAGCGGCCCAGTTGGATTGTCTGGCTCCTGCTCAGAGCTCTCATAGAAGTTATAACCATACCAATCTTGGCACCATTCATAGACATTTCCAGACATGTCATAGATCCCGTAGGGATTTGGCACATAGCTACAGACCGCTGTTGTGTCAGAGCTGAAGAAGTTGGCTTGATTCTTCTCAATGTTGTCACCAGAGCAGTAGGGCGCACTTTCTAAACCACCGCGCGCAGCAATCTCCCATTCCGCCTCTGTCGGCAGACGCTTACCTGCCCATCTGGCGTAGGCAACAGCACCATACCAAGTCACGCCAACTACGGGATGCTTGGCGTAACCCGACTCAATCGAAAGTCGCCCCCCTGTACGATTGACACGCGACTCCTTCAATCTGATGATATCGTTGTACTGCTGATCCTTCTCACCACCCATATATTCCAAAAAGCGCATAAACTGCTCATTGGTCACTGGATGTACATCAACAGCAAAGCTCCGTACTTGAACCTTGTGACGTGGAGACTCGTCGCGATTCCCCTCATTAGAACCACGTAAATACTCTCCTGCTGGAATGATCACCATCTCGGTTTGCAGAGGCTCCATCACCACCTTCTCCGCGTGAGAGGGCTCATACTTAGTCACTACAGGATCGCGCTTTAACATCGTATTGACACCAGAGCTATAGCCTTCGGTCGGCGTCATCGGTTGCGGCGTTGCCTCACTCACATCCTTCTTTTCTACAACGACACTATTCTCCAATGAGGGAGGGGGTGGTGATTGCGGTACTGGTTCCCGTTCAATGATAGGAACAGCATCTGGAATCAGCCTCTCTTTGACTGCCTCCACTGTTTTGGGCTCCTCCTTCACAGCCTCAGGAAAGCTGCGCGGCTGCGCTTGAACAGAAATAGTCTGCATTTTGGTCTTCTCCAATAGCGGTAGAAGAAGTTCTGGACGCTTGCTTGGATCTCTAGCCAAACAGGCTGTGATCACACTGTCCCAATCAAAACGATATTCCGGAGCAAAGGAGGCAACAGATTCAAAAAGCCCCTCTGGGAAGTAGCCTGTAATCAAGTAGTAGAGCAGTGTGCCATAGGCGTAGGCATCCACCTTCTCGGTCATCATCTCTCCCAACTTCTGTTCAGGAGCCAAAAAGGCGTAGCCCTGTAAGAAGGATTGCGTCAATTTAGAAAGCTGGTCCGCCTCAATTGGCGTGGGCAAATAGCGCTCCTCACCACTTCGACTCTCTTCAAGACCAACCGACTCAGCAACTGCTTGGAAAGTTTTGGCCAAAATCGCACCAGGATGAAGTAGTTTCAATAACCCTAGATCAGAAACAAAAATATCACCTTTTGGCCCCATCAAAATATTATTCAGTGTCAGACAGCCATGCACCACACCCTTCTCATGAATGAAATCCAAAACAGAGGCAACCTGCTTCGCTAAAATCAGCAGCTCCTCCTCCCTCATATGGCCCTTGCGTGTCGCCATAAACTGCGCCAAATTGGTGGTCTCTCCAATCGAATCAACGACACAATCTGTCACCAAAAAGTAGGTTCCCTCACAAAATGAGACGTTGTGAACGCGCACCAGATGAGGATGCTCCAAAGCGGCAAAGCGACTCACCTCCTGCTCAAAGTGCTGCATAAAATTGCGATCTTGACAGAGCTCTTCAGGCAAGACCTTCAAAACGTAGGGTTTCTTGATAAAGCGGTGCTCAGCCAAAAGCACCTCTCCCAAAGGGCCCCTTCCAATCTGCTTCAGGACCTTATAGTCCCCTACATTCTCTTTCGGCATAGCAAAAGACTCCTATAACTTCGAATTTTCTATGACTATATAGAGGAGAGCCCTTCTAGACAAATACTTCTGTTTCTTTACTTATTCTTAATATTAGTATGATATAATGGGTGCATGGTTAACCCTACCTCAAGATATTCCGCTTCAACCAAATGCGCCATTGTATTTGGATCTTTTGCCCTGATTACAGGCTTAGCCCTGCTAGCCCTAAGTCGATTCCCTATGCGCAAGCATCTACCGCTGAATCCGCTCACTGTTGGCCCTGGGACAGCAGGCGCAGGTCTTTTGCTGATTGCTCTTTTAGTCATCTTCGGCCGAAAAACGGAGCAGTCCCTTCCTCAAAAACCAAATAGATCCACATCTACTGCCAAATCAGAAGCAGGAGCAGGAGCAGCTGCAGATATTGGGCCTACGGAATCACTCCCTGCAAAAATCTTTCCCAAATTTGAAGGTGACACTCGTCAGGAAACAGAAAATATTTTTGAAAGCTGGAACTGCAACCGAAATAGCTGCATGGATATGGAGCGTATCTCGCGCTTAAACCATGCGATTATGGCTGATGTGGGAGGAGAGACTCCAAATGACTATATCTGGGCTTATAAAGGCTGTCCTGTCAATCAGCCGATGCCGATTTTGGACGACCACCACATGGAGCTTGAAGAGGGACAATTCTATGAGTTAGAGTCGTGGGAGAATGCCCCGCTAAAACTTATTAATGGAGATCTTGAAGACATATTTGGCTGCGCCTTCAAACGTGTAGGAAACAAGCTGGAACTCTACTTTGATAGTATCTCACAGGGATTGACTCTTATGATTAATGGAATCAGATATCCCTATCTCTATGGCTGTGGAGCGAATCGCCCCTCTATGATTCTGAAGGAGGGTGATATTGTAGTTAGCAGCGCTATTCCCCTCGCTTTTTGCTTCAAGGTAGGTCCAAATGCAACTATTCTCTACTCAAATCCAGAAAAACCAATCCCTCAACATGTCGCTAGCACTGAGTATTATAACACTTTACAGCGAACTCATCGCGCAGATCTTGTAGCCCCAATCCCAAACGGCTTTGTTGACAGTGCAACAGCGGACCAAACCAACCGCGATCAAGATTTTGTAATTGTTGATCTAGATAGAGATGTGGTACTTAGAAAGCTGGTCAACTACCTGCAAAGAGAATTTGAAAAATATGGTTACTCTGACAAAGAGAAACATATGAGACTTACTCTTTTTGTAACCGATCTATTGGCACAAGATATAGAGAGCTGGAATATCAAAGACCAATTCTTATTAGGTGAGTTTGTACGTGGAGGCCGAGGTGTCTGCCGCCACCGCTCTCTACTTTATAAGGTTCTTGCAGATCAACTTGGACTGCAAGCCACTCTTGTTTCTGCTTATGTGCCTGTGAGACGCTGTTTTAATAACGGCCCTTTTTCAGGCCACACAATACCGAATACTTTAAGCGGTGGACACGCATGGATTGAAACTTCGATTGACGGTAAAGAGTGGATCATTGACCCGATGCAGGGTCAAGCCTTCCCCAAAGAAAATCCTCCTCTGCACAATTGTGGTGCTGCTCCTGGTGCGAACCCGCAAGGTCACCCCTGGCTCTCCTTTTACTACGGCATGCGGTCTCTTAACGAGCAATAGAATCCTTGATACTCTAGTTCGCTTCTGCTACCCTGCCTTCCATGAATACACGCTCTATAGTCTATGTTGTCATGATGGCAGCCCTTTTTCTGGGAATGAATTACTTCTTCACCCTCCAAAATGATAAAAAAAATCGTGAAATCCGACTCCTTCAAGAAGAGAAAAAGAAGAAGGAGATGGTCGCTAATCGCGCCGAATATGAGGCGCGCATAGCAAAAGTATCTGAGCTGCCGCTGGTCGCATTCGATGGGCAAAGCGGCGTTCGCGATGGTGAGAACATCTTGACAATCGCCTGGACTGAGTATCTGCCAGACAGCATCTCAGTTGGCAAGCGTACTCTCTATTTAAAATCAAAACAGTCTGTCATTAGAGGTCCGGTTGTCTATGGTCCTCAATCGTTTGAAGAGCTCACAGTTGCCTCTATTCCAGAGCGCGGTCGATTTGACCTACAGCTTGTCACGCTTGGCAAGCAGCCCGAAGTCTATTTGGCTGAAATCAACGATGGTGTTTTCGACCTACTTAGCGGCTTTCCACAGGAAAATGCTCTTGTTTTGATCAAGGGTGATCGAGGCTATATCCCTGCCGGCTTCTACGAATCTAGGGGTAAATCCTACATCTCATTGCAGCACATCCCTGTTTTGAGCGAGCTTGTACAGAAAAAGAAAGAGCGTGTTGTCACCCATCAAAATCAGCAATTCTTTGTTTTAGAAAATCCCTACCAGCAGATTGTCTTCACAAATATTGGCGGTGCTGTTGCTGAGATCAATCTCCCCTTCCACAGCGAGGAAAACCCCTATAGCGTGGTCAACTCGATTGAGGCAGACCGTGAGATTGGCGAAGACTCCCCAGAGAATGATCACTTTCCACAAGAGAGCTATTTGACCCCAGGTGGACAGAGTCACCCTGAAGGTCATGTGGGCGGCTACTACCCACTACTTCGACGTTCCATTGTAGGAGATAGAGCGATTGACCCACAATATTATGCACTTAATATTGTGTCAGACTATCCTGAGATGGCAGAGCTCAACTACGCTGTAAAAGAGTTTACCAAGGACAAGATTGTCTTTGAAGCAACGCAGCCCAACCGCCGCATCACAAAGAGCTACACCTTGATCCCTGGAGCAGATGGCGCTCCTTACGTCTTGAACTTGGAGCTCAACATTGCTGGTGATGCGAGAGGCCTTTGGCTCACCTCTGGAATTCCAGATGTGGAGATTGTTTCCAAGACTAGCAATCCAATAGTTCAGTACCGCATGCTCAAGAAGGGCAAGGGAAGCATGGAGAAGGTGCACCTTCCTAAGGTAGGAGAGAGTGTTTCAGTTGGATCTGTTCATCCGCAGTGGATGGTCAACTCCAATGGTTACCTGGGTGTTGTTCTCGATCCTCTAGATGAGATTGGCGCTGGCTTTAAAGTGCGAAATGTACCTGGTAAGCTTGCGCCTACCAGATTAAGCTTGATCAACCCGCAGCATCAGCCCTATCCAGCGAGCAAGTATCCAGGCTATGAGATGCTACTGCCTATCCCAAGCAAAGGGGGCACCTTCAATTTTAGAATCTATGCTGGCCCCTTTGAAGAGGCTACATTGAGAGCTGTGGACAAGTTTTATGGTGATGAGAACCCACACTACATCGACTGCCGCACATTCTACGGCTGGTTCAGCTTCATCTCCAAGCCCTTTGCTAAGCTTCTATTTGTCGTGATGGAGTTCTTTCATAAGATCACCCACTCATGGGGTCTATCGATTATCCTATTGACCCTATTCTTGCGTTTGATGCTCTATCCGCTAAACGCATGGTCATTCAAATCGATGCGCCGCATGCAGCTGCTTTCACCTCAGGTGAAGGCAATTCAAGATCGCTATAAGAAGGATCCAAAGCGAGCTCAGGTCGAGATTATGACGCTCTATCGAGAGAAGAAGGTCAACCCATTCATGGGCTGTTTCCCAATCTTGATTCAGCTCCCCTTCTTGATTGCCATGTTTGATCTACTCAAATCCTCCTTCCAGCTTCGTGGTGCTAGCTTCATTCCTGGCTGGATCGATAATTTGACTGCACCTGATGTGCTCTTCTCCTGGAAGACGCCCATCTTCTTTATCGGCACTCAGCTCCACCTCCTACCGATCCTGCTCGGTGTGGTGATGTTCTTCCAGCAACGTCTCTCTTTGATGATGCGAAAGAAGAAGGATGAGGAGTTGACTGACCAAGAGCGGCAGCAAAAGACCATGGGGACAGTGATGACCCTTGTCTTCGCTTTCATGTTCTACAACTTCCCATCTGGACTTAACCTCTACTGGTTGAGCTCAATGTTGCTTGGAATTTTGCAGCAATGGTTCACCAACAAGATGTTGGACAAGAAGGGACCTGATGTAGAAATCATCACTCCTAGAAAAAAAGGTAGAAAATAACTTCTAGCAGTACTATGAAGGGGAATTCATGCGTGCCTGGGAAGATTTTTTAAAGCAGTTAGAGCAAGACCTTGGCAGTGAAATTGTCAAGAAGTGGGTACGCCCCCTAAGGGTGGTGCGTTTTGACGCGCTAAACCTCTACCTAGAAGCAAAAGATTCTTTCAAGTCGATCTGGTTTGAGGAGCACCTGCGTCCCCGAATTGAAAGCTCTTTTGTGAACAATAACAATAAGAAGATTAAGGTTCATATTCAGGTTGCCTCTGAGGAGCCTAAGCAGAAGAAGCGCAAGAAGGGTGAGCAGGCACTCCCCGCTTTTGATCTCACCTTCGATGAGCTAGATCCAAACGCCACCTTTGAACAGACTGTCACTTGCCCGAGCAATATGCTCGCTTTCAAGCTACTCCTGGAGGTGTGTGAGGGCGGTGAGATCGCCTTCAATCCCATCTACCTTTTTGGAAGAGCTGGAACAGGCAAAACCCACTTCATGATGGCAGCAGCC
The DNA here is from genome assembly GCA_022601635.1 of Chlamydiales bacterium. Classification (GTDB taxonomy): domain Bacteria; phylum Chlamydiota; class Chlamydiia; order Chlamydiales; family JAAKFR01; genus JACKPM01. The sequence goes on from JAJACG010000023.1 coordinate 30,176, forward strand.
AATATGATGCGTGAAAGTGGCAAGAGAGTGCTCTATGTGCGCTCTGACACCTTTACCGAGCATGTAGTCAAAGCGATTCGTACTGGTGAGATGCAGGTCTTCCGCAAAGCCTACCGCAATGTAGACGCCCTTCTAATTGACGATCTCGAAGTCTTTTCCAGGAAAGGAGCGACGCAGGAGGAGTTTTTCCACACATTCAACACACTCCATACCGAAGGCAAGCAGCTCATCTTGAGCTCAAATTGCGCCCCCTCCGAGCTCAAGCATGTGGAGCCACGCCTTGTTAGCCGCTTTGAGTGGGGCATTACAGTACCTCTGCAACCGCTGCCCAAAGATGAGATGTTTGAGCTGCTACAACAAAAGAGTGCTAAACTCAATTTTGCTCTACAGCCCGATGTTCGAGACTTTTTGGTCGACACCTTTGGCAGCAATGCCAAAACTCTGCTCAAAGCGTTTGATGCGCTTATCTTGAGAACTCACCTCAACAAAGGACTCGGAAGAGCTGCCCCAAGCTCGCTGGAGGCGGTTAAAAAGGCGCTGACTGATCTGATCCAGCAAGAGGAGAAAGCGGTCATCACCCCAGGAAAGATCATCCGAACAGTAGCCGACTACTACGGCATTAAGATGGATGATATCTTGAGCAAGTCGCAGTCACGCGAATGCGTTTTACCGCGACAGATCGCTATGCATCTTTGTCGCAATGAGCTCAATCTCCCCTTCATGAAGATTGGAGATATCTTCTCTCGCGATCATTCCACAGTAATGACCTCAGTCAAGCAGATTCAGAAAGGAATCGACGGCAAGACAACAGAAATAGCTCATTCGGTCAAGGGCATACAGAAGCTGCTACATTAGCCTCAAAGTCCGCTACTGCGATGCGCAATCCCTCAAGAAAGGGAGTGCTAGCCCGCCAGCCCATCTGATGAAGCTTACTGCAATCACTCTTCTTGCGCGGCGTGCCATCTGGCTTAGAGCGGTCATACTCCAGTCGCCCCTCAAAACCCACAGCCTCCTTGACCAACTGCGCCACCTCAGCGATTGAAAACTCCTCATCAGCACCCACATTGATCGGCCCCGACTCATGGTAGTTGCGAAGTAAAAAGAGCAGCGCTTTTGCCAAATCATCCACATAGAGAAATTCGCGCAAAGGTGTGCCACTTCCCCAGATGGTGACAGACTCTGCTCCACTTGCTTTTGCCTCTACAAAGCGGCGAATCATCCCAGGGATCACATGGGAGTTTTCAGGATGATATTGATCCCCAATTCCATAGAGATTGGTCGGCATCGCAGAAATGTAGTCACAGCCATACTGCTGGCGATAAAATTCGCATAACTTCACGCCGCAGATCTTAGCCAAAGCGTACGCCTCATTACTCTTCTCCAAAGGCTTGGTCAGAAGCTCCTCCTCACAAATCGGCTGCGTAGCCTCGCGCGGATAGATACAGGTACTTCCCAAATAGAGAAGACGTGGCACCTTCGCCAAATAGGCCTCATGGATCACCAAGGATGCGATCATCATATTCTCATAGAGAAATTGCGCCGGATAGGTAGAATTGGCATGAATCCCCCCAACTCGCGCCGCCGCAACCAACACAACATCTGGTCGCCTCTCAGACATATAGGCTCGCACAGCTGCCTGATCCAACAGATCCAACTCCGTATGCGATGGCGCTAAGAGATTTGCAAAACCCTCCTTTCGCAGAAGACGCAAAAAGGCGCTGCCCACCATGCCGCTTCCCCCCAAAACAAGAATACGATCACGCTTCTGCACGGCGACGCCTCCTAATCAAAAGAAAGAGTCCCAGCAAGAAAAAGGGAATACTCAAAATCTGTCCCATGCGAAGCGGAAAATCTGCAGCAAGAACTTCACCTTGAGGCATCTTCAAAAACTCAATTATAAAGCGAAAGGCAAACATGATCATCAAAAAGCAGCCCGACATAAAGCCGCTGCCAAGCTCCCTTTTGCGCAGACGCCACACTCCGTAGAGCGTGACGCAGAGCGAGAAGTAGAAGATCGACTCATAGAGCTGCACGGGATGAAGGGGCACCCCAGCTTGATTGTCCATCGGATGCAGGAAAATCACACCCCACGGCATTGTTGTTGCCAATCCCGTAATCTCCTGATTGACAAAGTTGCCCAATCGAATCGATCCCGCTGCAAAGCCCGCTGCAATCACCAAAGCATCAAACAGCAAGAAAAAAGATAGATAGGGAAAGCGCTTTTTGTTGCGCCAGACAAAGTAGAAGAGCGACAAGAGCACTGCCACAGCAGCGCCGTGACTAGCCAATCCCCCCTCCCAAACCTTTGGAATATCCATCAGATGGTGGCGAAAATAGGGCCAGCCATAGAAGAAGACATAGCCCAGCCTCGCCCCAGCAACCGCAGCAAATGAGCAGATAATCGCAAAGCGATCCAATAGCTGTGTTGACTCCTCACGAGGGTCCTTAATGCCCTTTTCAGTCAAAACATAGGTGAAAATATGGCGCAAAATCACATAGGCCATCATGAAGCCGCCAGCAAAAAAGCAGCCATACCAGGTGATTGGGTAGTTGATAAAGGGGATTTTGAAGAAAATTCTATTGGGATCCCAAACTAAAGTCGCTAACATTTTTATACCTCAAAAAGAGGCTAGATTATATACTGCGCCTAAAAAAAAGGCAATATATGATGCTCTCTCACCGCACACTTATTTTTTTAGCGGGTACTTTATGGCTAATCATCGGAGTTTCTCTCCTTGGTGTTGGTCTTACACTCTCGGACGCTCTACCGCTCTTTGCAGCAGCGACTGCTGTTGGGTATGCTAAGGGACGTTTTGTTATGTCTAAAGCTGCCAGAAAGCAGGTGATACGCATCGCTTCTCTAGAAGCACCAACTTCTATTGCCAACCTCTACAGCAAGCCCTTCTACTTCCTTATTCTTGGAATGATGGGACTTGGAATGAGCCTACGCTTTTTACCTGTACCGCCAGCTGTGCGCGCTTTTGTTGATGTAGCAGTTGGTATTGCCCTTGTGATTGGAGCGATTCAATACTATGTCTCAGCTTTGCGAGTGGCAAAAGCGTGAGGGGCATTGGCACCGACATCATTGAGATAGAGCGCATCAAAAAGGCTCATAGTAAGCATGGTGAGCGTTTTATTGAGCGCATTTTGACAGAAAATGAGCGAGCTTACTGCGCCAAATATAGTGAGCCGTGGCAGCAAATTGCTGGCAGATTTGCGGCAAAAGAGGCGGTTTTAAAGGCGTTTGGGACCGGCCTTGTGGGTGAGATGACGTGGCATGAAATCGAGGTAATCAACAATGAGGCGGGCAAGCCAGAGGTCTTTTTGTCCAAGCGCTTGATGGAGCTCTATCCAAAAGCGCAGATCCTTCTTTCGATCAGCCACTGTGAAAGTTATGCAACAGCGACAGCGTTATTTATGGAGTAGAGAGTATGCATCACAAAGTGATTATTATTGGATCGGGCCCAGCGGGCTATACAGCAGCACTTTATGCTGCAAGAGCCAATCTAGAACCTCTTGTTTTTGAGGGTTTCTTTTCAGGGCCAGCTGGTGGCCAGCTGATGACGACAACCGATGTGGAAAACTTTCCTGGTTTTCCACAAGGTATCACAGGTCCAGCTCTGATGGATGCATTCCGTCAGCAGTGCGAGCGCTTTGGTACCAAGCTTTTACAGCAAGATGTAAAATCTGTTGATCTGAGTTCACGTCCCTTTAAGGTTGAGGCGAAAGAGAGTCATACGGCGGACAGCATCATTATCGCGACTGGCGCGACAGCGAAGCGTTTGGAGATTGATGGGGCTGGAGAGGATGGATTTTGGCAGCGCGGTGTGACTGCATGTGCTGTTTGTGATGGTGCGATGCCTATTTTTCGCGACAAGGAGCTCTATGTGATTGGTGGTGGAGATTCTGCTGTGGAAGAGGCTATCTTCCTAACCAAATATGGCTCTAAGGTCTACCTAGTTCACAGGCGAGATGAGCTGCGCGCTTCAAAGATTATGGCTGAGCGTGCGAAGAGTCATCCTAAGGTAGAGATTTTGTGGGACTCAGTGATCACCAAGATTGATGGTGAGAAGACGGTGGGTTCAGTGACTCTTGAGAATCTAAAAACGAAGAAGAGTGAAGTGCGTGAGGCGGCTGGAGTCTTCTTTGCTATTGGTCATAAGCCCAATACTGACTTTTTGAATGGGCAGCTCAAAACTGATGAGCAGGGCTATCTGCTTGTAAAGCCAGGTACCACCTACACCGATATTGAGGGAGTCTTTGCAGCAGGTGATGTGCAAGATCCAGTCTATCGCCAAGCAGTCTCAGCAGCAGGAAGTGGCTGTATGGCTGCGATTGATGCGGAGAGATGGCTTGGAGCTCAGGGAATCGAATGAAGAAACTACTGCCTTTGCTTGCCTGTCTTCCCCTTTCGGCGACAGAGCTGTCGCCCTACTTCTCTCCCCTCTTTGAGCCTCAGCTTTCCGCTGACTACCTCTACCAACATGAGAAGCGTATTGAGACGCCTCTCGGCAGTTTTGATCTCCAAAACCCGATCAATAACGCCATATTTAGTTTTGGGATGACGGTGTGGCCGCGCTGGAATGTGGAAGCTGAAGTGCTCTTTTCTTCCAACCCAGCAACAGAGGTTAATTTTTCCTATCAGGCGACAAAGCTAACGGGGCGCTATTTGCTCTATGACCAGGCATGTGGAGATTATGCCACAGTCGCAACGGGAGCAACGCTATTTGCTGTGCGATCAGCCTTCTTGAGCGCTACAAGCTGCTGGTTTCATGGCAATTTTAATAGCGAACTGAATATCTCAGCAGGACGGGAGTTTCTCTACCGCGATGAGTGGTGGATGCGCCTTTGGGCCTATGCAGGTCTTGGCATGGCCAATAAGGGCAACCCATGGTGGCATCTTGTCTCCGAGCTAGATCTTAAAGTGTGCCGCATCATCATGGCGCCCATGCTAGAACTGGTTTATGGAACGGGCAGCCACGACATCAACCCAGCCGAACGCTTCCCCGGATATGCTGGCATCAACCATCAACTGATCAATCTCGGACTTTCTCTTAAACGTGAATCAATTGGCTGGGGCACTTTGATGGGCAATTTTTGGTACAACGTTCATGCACGTAATTTCCCTGACAACTACTGGGGACTCGGTGTTACCTGGCTCTATCCTATCGGAATTTGACTCGAACCAATTCACAGGTTGGAAGAGATTTGGAACTAACTAAAAGAGGCGACTCTATCCTACCCACAGATTACAAGAGACTTAAAACTAACTAAAAGAGGCAGCTCTATCCTATCGGAATTTGAGTTGCATTCTCCATCTGTAGGGTAATCGTTGGTGCATTGACCAGCTCTTTTGGCCCAAAAAACTGAATCGGACCTGGATAGCGATAATCATCCTCCACCCCAAACTGCACACGATGCTGTACAAAGTACTGGAAAGGAGCACCATTGAGATCAACTAGCGCTTTCTCAATCACAGGCTTCTCTTTGCCCTTCCTCTCCTCAAGATGCATCAAAGAGCAGATAGGCAAGCCGTAGGGCTCCCACTGCGACGGATCTAAATGTAGATTCTTGACAGCGCACATATAGCCAGTCACCTTCGCCGCAATCAGCCTTTCGGCCATATAGCCCAGCGTATAGCAGTAGTTGGCATCAAAATTACTAGGAAAACTGCAGCGTCCCTCATAGCCAAAGTAGTGCGAAAGCGCATTCAACTTTCCGGAATAGAGCTTTTGGCACATCGCCATCAATAGCTTCTCAGTCTCAATATGAGCCACCTGAACATTGCCATGAGGATCGCGATCCAAAAGCAGCTGCCGCTGAATCTGCTCCGGCAATGAGTCAAAACTCTCCTGCGCTTTAGCAGAAAGATTCTCTGGATCACGATTAAGCTCCACAATCAAGCTCTTCATCTCAGGAATAAACTCTATCAACCCCTCAGGCACCAAGATCACACCATAATACTTGCCATATTGGGCGCGCTTCTCAATCATATCAACCACAAGCTGAGAGAGCTGTTCCAATGAGAGATTTCGCTGCTGCACCTCCTCACCAATGATGGTGAAGTTGGCATGCGTCTGCAAAGCGCACTCAAGCGCGATGTGAGACGCCGAACGCCCCATCAACCGGACAAAATGGTAGTACTTCTTGGCAGAGAGCGTGTCGCGACAGAGATTGCCAATCAACTCTGAATAGACCTTAGTCGCCGTGTCAAAACCAAAAGAGCTCTCCACATAGTCATTCTTCAAATCGCCATCAATCGTCTTTGGTACCCCAACCACCGAACAGCTACAGCCATTTTCTAAGAAATACTCAGCTAACAGAGCCGCATTCGTATTAGAATCATCCCCACCAATGATCACAAGACCATCTAGCTCCATCTTCTGCACTGTTGCAAGCGCCTGAGCCAGCTGCTCACGACTCTCAATCTTAGTCCGCCCAGAACCAATCAGATCAAATCCGCCACTATTGCGAAAATGGTCCATATCTTTGATCTCTATAGAACTAGATTCTAATATTCCACTTGGTCCACCCAAGAACCCAAAAAGTGGACCTGTGAGTGCATCTCGAAGACCTGCGATGACATTATGGCCTCCAGGCGCCTGTCCACCAGAGAGCACAACCCCCACTCTCATCTGGATCGGCTCCAACTTTCCCTTAGAGAAGTGAACCAACTTTTGATCAAAGGTGCGTGGAAAGAGCCTTTGAATCTGCCCATCTACTGGCAGCTGCTGCTTTTGCACCAACTCCACTGCACCGTGCAAAACCTCGGGCAGCTGCGGCTCAAAATCTTTTCGAAAGTCGCTCAAACTCATAGATGCTCCCCAAAGAACCTCACAGTTTCATCCATCACCTCAAAGGTGCAACTCTCCTCACCCAAAGTATGAGCACAATCAGGATAGGAGATGAAGTGTGACGGTGTGGTTTTACCCTCACTATGCATCTTGTAGACCTTCTGATGTAGCAGTGAGACAGTCTGATCGCTCTCACCATGCATGTGAAGTAGCGGTACATCCATCTTCTCCAGAAGCTGCGCTGCCATCAGACGGCCAAACTGCTCTTGAAATTCGGGATTGAGGCGCACCCCCTTATAATGACTCAACACCTCTTTAGGATCCTCTTTCAACTTTTCAGGATTTTGGGAGATGAAGTCACGGTACCAGAGCTCACCACTAGCTACAGGAGCCCAAAGCGCAAGAGCATTCACATTGCCAAAGGCGACAGAGGAGAGCATCGCTACGGCTCCACCAAGAGAGCTGCCAAACACGCCAATGCGCATTGCATCAACCCACTCATTCTTGGAAACATGCTCAAGAACAACGATAGCATCGCTTACCATATCCTCTAATGAAACCTCTGAAAGACAGCCTTCACTATCACCCGCGCCGCGGAAATCAAAGCGCAGGCTGGCAATGCCCTCTTCAGCTAATTTCTCGGAAAGCTTAACATGCGATCGATTAGTGCCATGCTTACTGCTGGCAAAACCGTGCATAATGACAGCGCAGGGAACTGGTTTTTCACAATTGGGCCTATGAAAGACAGCGAAAATCTTCTGCCCCTTATTCTCCAAAATGCACCACTCTCTTGATTCGGTTGCTTCAGCTACTGTCATCACCTCTCCTTTTGATCACTAGAATAAATGGGATTCAAAAAAAAGTCGACATTAACTATTATTTTATACTTATGCAGCCGATTGATCCTTGCACTAGCTATATACGAAATCTATCTATCACAGCTGGAGTGATCGGCTTTGCCTTGGTGATCATTGGAACAGCTGGTGAGCTAAACAGCGAAGGCTATTTTGGTGACCGCAAATTCATAAACAGACTTGCCTCCCTGGAGTGCATTGCTATCGGTACCATATTGTGTATCGCCTCTACAATGTTCTACTGTCAAAATAATCGTTGATCTTCTGTTTCAAAAAAACTATTGTTCGCCTATGCGCTACATTGCCTTACTACTCATTCTTTGCAGCTTTGTTCGAGAATCAACCATCTTGGTGATGCACGCTGATTCTGCCCACTTGAGCCACTCTGAGCTAATCGTCGAAAATCAGAACGATTTGATCGCCTCAATCACCTACAGCGACTCACGTGACACTGAAGCGCTCAACTTACACTGGCTTGTTCAAAACTGGGTCGATCTTTTTGGCAACCGCCCTCCCAATGCAAAAGTGGTTTTCAAAACAGATCAAGGAAGGCTTCAGGAGAGCCTAGTTATTCTACAACCACCTCATTTTGAACATCAAAAGCTTATTTTCCCCATTCTTGAAGTGGGCAAAAGCTATCAGGGATCATTGGGCCAAGTAATGATCTTCATCAATACCAAGGAGAGCCATGCGCAGCCTTAGCCTTCTTCTTGCCTCTCTATTCTTGCTGAGCGCCACTCCCAAAAATTGGCTCTTTGTTGTGCATGCACAGGCAGGACAGATCAATCAGAGCAGTCTTCTCCTAAAAGGAGTCAATGAAATTATCGCCTCCTTTGATGGAAATACTGATATGATGACAGTAGGCGATCTATTTGCAGATTGGCCCTCCATCTTTGCTCATGGTACACCAAAGGCTACTCTTGCCTCCACAAGTGGTGGAGGCAAGATTTCAGAGCGCCTACTGATTTTAGAAGCGCCCAGCCACTCTGGAGAGACTATTCATTTTTCCATCAAAGAGTTGGACACCCCCTTCAGCGGTTCTTTGGGGGAAACACTTCTCTTTATTGAGGTGCAGAAATGAGAGTTCTCGCACTTATCACACTCCTTCTCTGCTCAAGCTACCGCTCCGGTTTAGAGAGATGGGTTTTGACTATACATGCAGAAGAGACCGAAATCAGCGAGTCAACTCTCACTCTCAAAACAGACAGCTCGCTCGTCGCTGCTTTCACAGCAGATGGCGGCAGAAGAACAGCGGGGATGCCACTTGCAATGCTTCTTCACAACTGGAGTGAAATCTTTGATGAGGCCTCTCCCAAAGCTCTGCTTGTCTTCTCAGGGCAGGGCGATCAATTTCAAGAACACCTTCTGATCCTAAAACCTCCCACTTTTGGCGATGGAACTATCAGCTTCTCTATCGTCGAGCTGGATGAGGTGCTCGTAGGCTCCCTTGGCGAATCTGTCCTCATGATCCACGCTGAGCTCCCCTTCAGTGCAGGAGGTAAAACAATTTTGGAAGCGGAGCTCAAGACTTTTGACTCGTAAACTTGCCCTAATACCACTTATGATTCTTCTGACAAGCGCTCAGCCTGACTTACGTCGATTCTTGCTGATTCTGCACTCTGAAGAGACTAAAATCGAGGGCAACACCCTTGTTATGGGAGATGTCAGCCGCATGGCGGTCACCTATACAGTCATCCCCCATCCAGCTGCTACCGTGATGTCAGTCCAAGATGTTGTTGATAACTGGAAGAATCTCTTTTACCAAGATAAAACCAACGCCTCGATTGTCTATAAAAAGAATGGATCGAAGGTACGCTCAACAGCTAGCAGGATCACAAATCCACGAATTGAAGGTGACACTTTAAAGTTTGATATTCTGTTTATTGGAAGTCATAGTCAGGAGGATTTGGGAGAGTGTGTGCTCTTCGTCTTCCGCACAACAATTCCCCCACATAGGCGATAGCGGCAGTCGGACTCGAACCAACGACCCACGGATTATGATTCCGTTGCTCTAACCAACTGAGCTATGCCGCCCCATTTTCTGGGAAATAGCGGGAGAAGGATTCGAACCTCCGACCTTTGGGTTATGAGCCCAACGAGCTGACCACTGCTCCATCCCGCGATAAGAAAAGCAATTTATCACACGCTTTGAATTTCGTGCAAGGTTTCTTCTAAAGCTCCTTGAGATTCTTTCATCATCTGCTCTCCCCTCTCGCCAATTGTGCGCAACTTCTGTTCATCTTGCAGCAGTTCAACCGTTTTTTGAACAAGGTCATGACGCACACAAAAGCCTGCTTCATAGCGACGCATTAGATCCAAAAGATCGGGCTGTTGATCCATGTGAGGACCATAAAGCACAGGCACACCATAGTAAGCTGGTTCCAAAATGTTGTGTCCTCCCACTTTGGCAATACTGCCACCTACAAAGGCGAGTGTTGATATTTTATAGCACTGTCTTAGTAGTCCCATTGCATCGACTAGGACCACTTTTGCCTCACCAAAGTAGGGTCTCTTGCTAAAGCGGTGGAAGGGAATATTTTCCGATGCGAGCATGCGAGCAACGGCATCAAAGCGTTCTGGATGGCGCGGCACCAAAAAGACCTTCAGATCGGGAATGCGTTTCCAGATGCGATTGAGAGCTGCGATCCAGAGCTTTTCTTCTGGATCATGCGTTGACCCAAGGGTCAGCAGAGGTCCATCGACCTGTAGTTTTTTGATATCTAGCAGCGTCTCCTCATCTGCCATACCATCTAGCTTGATATTACCCGTCACCTTTACTTGTGAGATGCCGAGCTTGCGAAAGCGATGAGCATAGAGATCGCCTTGAACTAGCAACTTGTCAAAAGAGCCTAGCAGCTTATTCGAAAAGAGTGGAAAGCGCTCATATCTTTTGAGTGAACGCTCTGAGAGCTTACCGTTGACCAGAATGAGCTTCGCACCACACTTCTTTGCTGCATCTTGGAAATTGAACCAAAAATCTGTCTCTGTAAGCAGGACAAGGTCTGGCTTCACTCTCTTGATGATGGGACGTATGATATAGGCTAGGTCAAAGGGCAAGTAGACGTGGTAGTCAGCCTCAGGGGCCACCTTCTTTCCCTCACGGTGACCCGTTTCGGTCACAGTTGAGAGAATGATCACCCTATTCTCATCTTTGAGTTTGCGAACTAATGGGGCGACAGCTTTAGTCTCTCCCATTGAGACGGCATGAATCCAAACAACTTGCTTGCCTTTGCTCTCAATATGAGGAAAACCAGCGCCGAGGCGTGGCAGAAAGTTTGAGCGATACTTTTTCGTGCGCATCATCTCCACTCCCATCTTCCCCAGAGTTGGCAATGCCACTAGGTGAAGAAGCGAGTTGTAGAGAAGAGGAAATGTCATTTCACCACGATATTAAGGAGTTTGTTAGGGACAAAGATGACCTTAACAATCTTTCCAGTCAAATGTTTTGTCACCTGCTCTGATTTCTGAGCAAGTTCCATCAGCTGCTGCTCACTACAACCTTTGGCTAGCTCAAAGCGCTCTCGCACACGTCCATTGACTTGCACCACATAGGTAACCGACTCATCCTCAAGATGGCTCTTATCCACTGCAGGCCATGGAGCGTGCGCAACACTGCTTTTTTGTCCTAAGTGAATCCAAAGCTCTTCCGCCATATGGGGAGCAAAAGGAGCAAGCGCTTGGATTGCCATCAATATTGCCTCTTTCGAATAGCTCTTTTGCGGAATCATCTCGTTGATGAAGATCATCATCTTCGAAATAGCAGTGTTGAACTGCATCTGTTCTATATCGCGCTCCACACCATCAATCAATCTATGACCCAATTTCAACCCATCGCCATCTGCTTGTACCTTATCAGAGGTACACATCTCGAAGAAGCGGTTTAAGAAGCGTCTGCAGCCACCCACAGAGTCCGTATTCCACACCTTTTCCTTGTCGATCGGCCCCATGAACATGCAGTAGAGACGCAGAGCATCAGCACCAAACTCTTCAATCACCTCTGTTGGCGAAACGCCATTTAGCTTTGACTTGGACATCTTCTCGACAGAAGAGACGAGCTCCTCACCGCTCTCCCAGTGGCAGAAACGGCCATCTTTTTCCACAACCTCAGAAACATCGACATAGCCCCCCTCTCTCTTCTGAAAGGCTCGTGCGACAATTAGCCCTTGATTGCAGAGCTTTTTAAAAGGCTCTTTCGTACTAACTAGACCTAAATCATAGAGCACCTTGTGCCAAAATCTAGCATACAGCAGATGCAAGACAGCATGTTCTGCTCCGCCCACATAGAGGTCAATCGGCATCCAATACTTCTCTTTTTGGGGGTCCCACGCAAGATGCTCATTTTGCGGATCGATGTAGCGCAAGTAGTACCAGCATGAGCCGCCCCACTGCGGCATGGTGTTAGTCTCACGAAGCGCCTTTTGACCACCATCTTCCACTTCGACCCATTCGCGCACCTTGGCAAGAGGGCTCTCACCGGTCTCGCTTGGCTTGTACTCTTCAACTTCAGGAGGTAGAAGCGGCAGTTCATCTACATTCAATGTGCGCATAGAGCCATCTTCAAAATGCAAGACAGGAATGGGCTCTCCCCAGTAGCGTTGACGTGAGAAAAGCCAGTCGCGCAGTTTGTAGTTGATGGTGCGCTCTCCATAACCGCTCTTCTCGAGCCAAGCAGCTGCCAGCTCTTTCGCCTCTTTAACCTTTTTGCCATTGAGATCGAGTTGATCACTCTTGGAGTTGATAATCACTCCCTCATCGACCACCTGTCTCTTCTCAAGACCATACTTTTCTACAAACTCAGCATCGCGGCTATCGTGACCAGGTACGCCCATGACAGCGCCTGTTCCATAGCTCATCAAGACGTAGTCGGCGATCCAAATGGGCAATTTCTCCCCATTGACTGGGTTGATTGCATAGCCGCCGGTGAAGACGCCACTCTTCTCTTTTTCCAATTCCGCGCGTTCCAAATCGCTCTTAGAAGCGGCAGCCTTTTGGTAGGCAGCAATAGCCTCTTTCTGCTCGCCACTTGTCACCTTTTCTACAAGAGGATGCTCCGGCGCGAGCACCAAGAAGGTTACGCCAAAAATGGTGTCGTGACGCGTTGTGAAGACGGAAACTTTCTCATCACCAGCTGGGAAGTGAACATGCGTGCCTTCGCTTCTTCCAATCCAGTTTTCTTGCAGCTTTTTCAGACCGTGTGGCCAATCAAGCTCATCTAGATCATCCAAAAGACGATCTGCATAGTCTGTTATCTTCAAAACCCACTGACGAAGAGGCCTCTTTTCTACTGGATGCCCACCCTCTACGGAGCGCCCCTCTTCGATCTCTTCATTGGCCAGAACAGCTTTGAGAGCTGGACACCAGTTGACCATCATGTCAGCTTGATAGGCGAGCCCCTTTTCATAGAGTTTGGTGAAAATCCACTGTGTCCATTTATAGAACTTGGGGTCGCTTGTGCGGATCTCTCGATTCCAATCATAGGCGTATCCCATGCTTTTGAGCTGCTCTTTGAAGTTGCGGATATTGACATCAGTGGTGACGGCGGGATGCGTGCCAGTGCGAATAGCATACTGTTCAGCAGGCAGGCCGAAGCTGTCCCAGCCCATCGGATGTAAGACGGCAAAGCCTTTTGCGCTCTTGTATCTAGCAATAATATCGGTAGCAGTGTAGCCGATTAGATGGCCGACGTGGAGGCCAGCACCTGAGGGGTAGGGAAACATGTCTAGGACAAAGTACTTCTCTCGATTGGAGCAATCCTCGACGCTAAAGGTTTGATGTTCATTCCAATGGGCTTGCCACCTCTTTTCGATCTCATCTGGGTCATATTTCATAGGGGTAAGAGTGTAGCAATAGACCCCTATTGGGTCAAGCATCGCTCAAAGAGGAAACACTACTGGGATCGTCAGAAGAAGAAGCTCTGCGCTGTCTACTAACCTCAGCTCTCCGCCCTATCTGATCAACTGCCCGCTTCTTTTTAACTTTCAGCTCGAATTGCTTATGTCTGGTTTCTAGCTTGGCCTGAGAGGGAGTCCAACCCTTTAAGTGGGAGTAGATGGCTCCACCAAAAATAACCATCAGTAGGCCGCATGCACCAGCTGAGAAGGCATGCTGACCACCCCAGTGAGCCCACTGTTTGCAGCAGAGCTGAGAGGGCCACTTATTTAGATGCATCGCGCCACGTCCAATCCCGGCTAGGAGGAGGAGAGAGCCGACAGTGATGATAGCGGCAAAGATGAGCCCCATCTTGCGTGAGTTGATGTAGGAGAGAGTCTGCTTCTGGCCAACATAAGCAATAAAAATGATGCGACCTACTAGATCCGATCGAGGCCTATACGGGCGAGAAATGACCTGAATAGAGCCTCTATCAAGAGAATCCAAGTCGCGACTCCACGCTTTTCCACCCATAAGGGGTCCTAAACTAGTCATAAAACAATACTCCTATAACGTTTGTTAAGGAGTATTGTATCACATCAATATTAAATTTTAATTAATGCTTATATTAAGATCGTTTGAAGATCTTGGGCAGGTGCACACCATCATATCTATCTATGATTGTATTGAAACCAAGCCCGTTTTGAGCTTCCTGTCTCGCCTCTGCTTGACGTCTACAAAGTGGAGCTGGTGTTTTTCTGTCAGCGTTGAGATTGTCATAGAAGAGGTTTAAGGCCTGAGCGCGCATCGGATTTTGTTTTGCCCACTCTCCAAGAGCCTGGCCGCCACCATCGACAGCAAAGAGCTTAGCATATTTAGTATCGATCTCATCCTCGACATATTCAGGATCCTGATCCTTCTCTTGTATCATGCGGCCCTTAGGAAGCGCTTTTGCAACCTCTTTCACAGTCTCCACACCAGCTTTACGAATCCGCTCGATATGACTCTTGGTCATCTCAGCCACAAGAGCCTCTTTCGTTTCTTTATCTGCAGACTGCCTAAACATTTCAGGCATCCCCTGACGCCCCAACACCCAAGTTACAAAGGCTACTCTATGGACATCGGGCATATCTTTTACTGAAGTAAAAGTTGACCAGTAATGAGCTTGAAACTCGGCGTGATAATCAGCAGCTTCCACACAGTTTAACCATGATGGATTTACAATCAGCTTTGCAAATTGTGGTTTCTTACTCACAATCTGCTTAACTTCATTGTCTCTTTTTGACGGTGTCATAGTAGATAGATCCCATTTTAGTCGCTTAGATTTGTGAGTGAACAGCTCGATTTCTGCGCTTTTGTCTCTTGCAACCTTAGCAAAGATAATGCTGTTCGCAATCGCACCAACAGTCATAGCTACAGCGCCTACACCAACGACACCCCAAGGCGTACCCTTGTAAAGATTCATGCTCCAGTTACCACGTACGGCAACTGTAATCACTGCTGCTGCAGCAATAACAGTAAGCGCTGCAAAAGTAATCGCAGTAGCTTTAGAAAGAGCATGTTGCCTTGCGAGCTGATTTCCAACTGTAAAACCTTGAATCGGTTGTACCATTATACAATCTCCCCTCTGATATTATTTTTGAAAAACTTTTGGTAGCTCTTGGTCTTGGTAGTACTGACGTACCTCTTCCATATTCCCTGCTTGAGCCAAACGCTTAGATGAATCCTTGCGACCGTTCTGCAGAATCGCAAACCTCCCCTCCAACCCATCATTGATATGATCAAAGAAGAGATCGAGCGCCTGCTTTCTTGTGTGGTTTGCTTTGGCAAACTCGGAAAACGTACTCTGCCCACCAGCATAGGCAAAGAGCGACTGATACTTAGCATCAAGATCACCCTCTGGCAGATTATGCATAATTAGCCTCACCCCCACATGCTGATTCGCATTGCGAATCGCTTCAATCTGCTCTTGCGTCATCTGAGCCACAATCTCCTGACGATGCTCTGCCTTATTGCGCAAGCGAACAAAAACAGCACCCGGAGTCACCAAACCAACTCTGTCTTGCCTTTCTGTAAAGATATGATCGAATAGATCATCTCTTTGAGCATGCCCTGCCAGCCCTTCCGATGTATTGATTTCATCAAGAATATTATTTAAATTCACAGGTGGCTGTGGCTGTGGATCATCAATCTCTTCTACTTCGCCTGCTACTTCTGGATGCTGGCGACGAGCATAGATAGCTAGGTAAATCGCTCCAGCTGTTGCCGCCATAGCTCCTACCGACGCAGAAAGACCAGCCACACAGTAAGCCTTATTCGCAAATTGAGCGATATTACCACTATACATCAAATAGGCTGCACCAGCCGCCATAATCACAGCTAATGCAACAGAGGCTGTCATCCCCTGGTGCGCTCTCTTTTTTCTAACCTCAAAATGGGACTGTTCCCCTCGAACAACTGGACTTGCCATAGTAAAACTCCATTTTTTGTACCTATATAGCTCAATTATAATAATTTAACGTTAAGTTGATATTAAGATTTGATTAAAGATATTATTTTAATTGATAATAGAGAGAGAGACAGAGCTGTCGAAGCGGAGGCGAAGACGCCAAACATCTGTGGACCAGGCATCGTTCTTGGCTGCTTCAACAGAAATATAGCTGAAGTTAAAAAAATAACTGTGATCACTGATAGGGTCGCGATCTCCATCTTTTCAGAAGGTGTGGACGAGCTTACAGAACAGACTAACATTTTTTACTAGATGTTATTTTAAATGAATAGTATAGTCCGACACATATTTAAGTAGAAGGAAGAATGAGAGTTATAACAGGCACTTTGCGCGCTCACCGCCGCGGCTTCGGATTTGTCAAAGGCGATGCGGAGGAGGTCTTTATCCCCAAGCGAGAGATGCGCGGCGCTGTCGATGGAGACGAAGTCGAAGTACAAGTCTCCCCCATCCGCAATGAGAAGGGGCTAGAGGGCAAGATCAAACAGGTACTCAAAAGAGGGCGACAGCACGCTGCTGGCACCATCTGCGAGATCTACAAGAAAATCCCCTACGCCTATGTTCCCCTACTTGGCGATGAACTTATGCGCATTAAGTGTCAGGAGAAGCTTCAGATTGGCGATCGCATCTCTATTCAGATCGAAGAGTGGGGCAGTCAGAAGAAGGAGCCTGTTGGCCGCATGATTGACCACTTGGGTCATATATCTGAGCCCGGTTGCGATATCAACGCTGCTATTGAAGAATTTGAGCTAGAGGGCGACTTCCCCCCTCAAGTCCGCGAGGAAGCGAAAGCTTTTGGCACGAGTGTAGGCGAGATTGGAGATCGACTCGATCTACGCGACCTTGTGACCATTACAATCGACCCTAAGACAGCAAAAGATTTTGACGACGCTCTCTCTTTGAGGGTAGATGAGAGGGGCCATTTTCATCTCGCCGTTCATATCGCCGATGTGAGCCACTATGTTAAGCCAGGCTCCCATTTGGACAATGAAGCGAAGAAGCGCTGCAATTCCACCTACCTGCCTGGCACGGTCATCCCCATGCTCCCTCATGAACTCTCAAGTAACCTTTGCAGCTTGATGCCAAAGGTTGATCGCTTCGCTGTTTCAGTGATGATGGAGATGGATTCCAAGGGTGAAGTGGTTGATTACAGCTTTGGTAGAAGCGTCATCCACTCCAACAAGCGCTTTTCCTATGAAGAGGCGTATGAGGTACTGAAGGGCAAAGAAAGCCCCCACAAAGAGCTTCTCGAGAATCTAGTAAAGCTCTGCCATGTATTGAAAAAGAGACGCTCTGAGCGCGGCAGCATTGAGTTTGCTCTACCCGACACGCAGCTGCGCCTGGATAGCAAGGGCATGCCCACGCATGTGGAAATTGTTGAATATGATATCACCCATCAGCTTGTGGAAGAGTGCATGCTTGCAGCAAATGCTCTTGTTGCCAAACACCTTACCTCCAAAAACAGACCACTTGCCTACAGAGTCCACGATGAGCCTTTTGACGAAAAGATGAAGGATTTCGCTGCAACAGTCACAGCTCTTGGCTACAAGCTTTCTCCAAAACCAGAGGCTGAAGAGCTACAACTCTTCTTTGATGAGGTGCGCGAAACTGCGCTTGGAAAGTTTTTTGCGACTCTATTTATTCGCACGATGAAGATGGCCATCTACTCTACAGACAACATTGGTCATTTTGGTTTGAGTCTGGAGCACTACACCCACTTCACCAGCCCCATTCGCCGCTACGTCGACCTGATGGTGCACCGCGCACTTTTAGGCGAACCTGTTGATGATCTAGATGACATTGCTGAGGCGTGCTCCGAAAAGGAGCGACTCTCTGCTAGAGCAGAAGGGTCAGTGCTCAATTTGAAGAAGTTGCGCTATTTGCAGATGAAGGCGAAGAATCGCGATCACTTTGAAGCTGTTGTAACCGCGGTAAAACCAAATGGTTTCGTCTTTGAAGTTGGAGAGTTTTTGCTAGAAGGCTTTGTGCCACTTGCAGCGTTTGAGGATCACTTTAGCTTTGATGCAAGCACGATGAGCGTGAAGTCGAGGCGTGACAGTTATAAGACCGGTGATCGCATTGAGGTCTACCCAGATGAGATTGATCTCATCACTCAAGACGTAGTCTGGTCAATATATTAATACTATGCTAGATTGGCTGTGTTTCCAAAGTCGAAATATGAGATTCAAAGCTACATACCTGCAAAGTATTTTGATTCGCGCTCCAAAGAAGCCTTTTTCCTATGCTTTTTCTCAATCAATTGGACAGGAATCACCTTTGGGGATTTTGCTGCAAGTTGATCGATCTCGGCTGCAGACAGTATGTTTAATACGGCAAGCGAGAGATCGGTCAAATCGTGGTAAAATCAGCCAAAAGACCCCACAAACTCGACTAATTCAACAAAATATGCTAGGTTTAAGAATATGAAGTGGTTTAAGCAGTCATTCCTCACCGGGTTGGTCATTTTACTCCCGATCGCACTGACCATCTTGGTCATCGCCTTCATCGTCAACTTTCTGACCAAACCTTTTGTTGGTGCCATCGAACACTTCTTTGTCGGAAATGGCTTTTATGAAGATCACCAAAGTCTTGTGCGTTTCATTTTGCAACTTGTCTCATTGGGACTACTCTTTACCTTCACCGTCCTATTGGGCTTTTTGGCAAGAGTGGTCTTTTTTCGCTGGCTCATCTCGATTTATGACTATATCTTCCACAGAATCCCTGTAATCAAGACGATCTACAAGGCGACGCAGCAGATCATCCGCACCATTTTTGGCTCCAGCTCTAAATCGTTTAAGCAGGTGGTTATGGTCCCTTTTCCCACCCATGGTGCCTACTGCATCGGGTTGGTGAGCGGATCTGCGCCGCCCAACTGCGATGCCACTGTTGGTTCAAAATTAATTTCAGTCTTTGTGCCGACCACACCAAACCCCACCTCAGGCTACTTGATCATGTATCGTGAGGAGGAGGTAATCCACCTAGAGATGAAGGTGGAAGAGGCTATCAAGTATATTATTTCCTGTGGTGTCATCAACAAAGAGACTCCCCTCGACGATTTACTTGCCTAATATTTGCTTTTTTCCTATGATTTTTCCCTCTAACGGAGAATAAAATATTATGACAAGAATTGGAAAGAAAGAGGAGCGTCGCAACCGCTCGCCGCGCAAGCACAAAGCTCCCTCAGTAAAAACAGGCCCTAAGGAGGACAATCTTCCTGTGGGATACAAGCCGCATGAGAATGCGCTTGGAAGCAAAGCTAACGCATTCATTGCAAAGGTGAAGTAAGATGAGCCGACACAAAAGTTTTGGAAAAGAGAACAAGGGCGGCAAGAAGCGCAATGTATTGAAGCGTTTCGAGCGCGTCGAGGTGCTTAAGAAGCTGGGTCGCTGGACTCCAGAAGAGAAGAAGGTCACAGGCCTACCAAAGACACCTAACGTCCAAGCATGACGCAGGTCCTACTCTTCGATCAGCAGGCTGATCTTTCGATTGACCCTCAATCATTGCAGGCTGTTGTCAAAGAGGCGCTCGCCCTCTTGAAGAGTACCCCGGACGAAATTTCCATTCATTTCGTGGAGACGTCAGAGATTTGCCGTCTCCACGAAGATTTTTTTAACGACCCCACCACAACAGATTGCATCACCTTTCCAATGGACTCCGATCGCTCTTTGGGCTATCAGATTTTAGGAGAGGTTTTTGTCTGCCCTAAGACAGCAATTGACTATGGTGGTGATCCCTATACCGAAACGACACTCTACGTAGTGCATGGTATTTTGCACCTTCTTGGATATGATGACATTGAGGAGGCGGATCGAAATGTGATGCGCCAGATGGAGCAGAAGGTCATGGACCATTTGAGCCAGTTGAAGATTTGCTTGAATCGAGGTTCTTAGGCTGTTATTGTGACAAAATGATTGGGCTCTATATATTTCTTGCCATCCTCTTCTTGATCTGGATGTTCTTTGTCTCTACAACCCAAAATGCCATTGTACGTCTTGGTGAAGCCTATGTGGAGGAAAGGCTCCCCTCTTGGAAGGGCAACTTCTTCTACTACCCTCTCTATACTGTCTTCTCTCAAAAATTTGACCTTCTGCTTTTTTCTACAAGAATCGCTGCCAACTTATCCCGCTTTGCCTACGCCACTGTCATTCTCCTCTGGGCAACGCCCATTTTAGAGCTTTGGTACATTCCAGTGGTGGCTCTTATTTTGGGGCTTTTTATTGGCGACCTCTTTCCTCGTCTCTGCTCTGGCGCTTCACCAGAAAAGGCACTTCGCTTTACCCTCTTCTTCTCCTCTTTTTTTCTCTACCTCGCCTACCCAATTACTCTGATCTATCAGTGGTTTTTATCTCTCTTTTTAAAGAGTCATGAGAGTGAGAAGGAGGAAAATCCTATTGAGGAGACGCAAAAGACCATTCTGCACATCCTCTACAACTCCAATATTCGAGAGAAGCTCGACCCGATCGACAAAAAGCTAATCGAATCTGTTGTCAAGTTCAAGGAGCGCATCGTGCGCGAGGTGATGGTACCGCGCATTGATCTTTTCAGCCTTCCAGCCACAACCTCTGTGAAAGAGGCAGCGCGTAAACTCTCCGAGGAGGGCTACAGCCGTGTGCCAGTCTATGGTGAGTCGATTGATGATGTTGTGGGCGTTTTGATGTTCCGAGACCTCTTTCAGCTCTATATGGATGTGACTGATGGAAAGCAAGATCCAAGCGTTTTAAACAATCCGATTGAGCCATTAACCAAAGGTGTCTTCTACGCACCTGAAACGAAGCGCGTCTCTCACCTACTGCAGGAGTTTCGCACCAAACTGATGCATATGGCAATTGTGGTGGATGAGTATGGCGGCACAGAGGGTGTGGTCACCATGGAGGATATTTTGGAGGAGATCGTTGGCCAGATTGCTGATGAATATGACTTTGATGAAGAGACGCTCTACATTCCTCTTCCAGGTGGCAATGGCTGGGTCGTTGATGCGCGCATGAGCCTCATTGATGCCGAGGACTCCTTTGATATTCAGATCCCACAGGAGGGAGAATATGACACAATTGGCGGCTACGTTTTCCACAAAGCGGGTATGATTCCTAGCAAAGGGTTTAAAATCCACCATGAGCACTTTGATATGGAGGTTTTGAGCTCCTCTGAAAGAAGCGTGGAGAAGGTGCGCATCACAGTGAGGCCCAAAAATGTGGATCATTAGTTTTGCGGTAGGCGTCGCTCTTTTCTGGATCATCTTCAAGGTGCGCAAGGGGGGTTTTGAGAGACTCGCTCAGGAGATCGTCCACAAAGCGGAGAGTGACATGCAGGAGCAGAAGCAGGAGCTTTTGCTCTCTTTGAAGGAGCGTGAGAAAAGGGCGCTATTAGATGAGCACACGCGCCAAGAGAGGCTGGATAAAGAGAAGGTTCGACTTCAGGATCGCGAAGAGAGATTGGAAAGGCGTGCTACTGAACTTGAACGGAAATTCTCGCAGATCCAGAAGAAAGAGGAGCTGCTACAGAACAAAGAGCGCGAGCTACTCGGCTCCTCAACAGCTGCTGCCAAAGAGGAGTTGCTCAATAAACTCTCTGCTGAGGTAGAGCTAGAGACTCTCGCTGCGATTGTAGAAAGAAAAAAGCAGAAGGAGCTAGAGGCAGACCGAGATGCAGCGCGGGTGATTGCCACTGCAATCAACAGACTTGCCCTTCCAACTGTGAGCGATGTGGTCACTACAACAGTTGCTCTTCCCAACGATGAGATGAAAAGACGCATTATCGGTCGAGAGGGCAAGAACATCCGCACACTAGAAAAGCTGACCGGTGTCAATTTCCTCTTCGATGACACTCCTCACGCCATCGTACTCTCTTCTTTTGACCCCTTTCGCAAAGAGGTCGCCAAACAGAGCCTCAAAGAGCTGATGCGCGATGGAAGAATCCATCCAACACGCATCGAAGAGGTAGTGTTGCGGATGGAAAAAGAGATCCAGCAGCGTACCAAAGAGCGCGGTGAAAAGGCAGCTCTGGAGGCCAACGTCTTGGGGCTGCACCCCGAACTTCTACAGCTGCTCGGCCAACTCAGTTTCCGCCACAGCTATGGCCAAAATGTTTTGGATCACTCCATTGAGGTGAGCCGCATCATGCGCATCATGGCTGAAGAGCTCAAATTAGATAGTCAGCTAGCCAAAAGAATCGGTCTGCTCCATGATATTGGCAAAGCTGCCCTACCTGAAAAGGAGGGCTCTCACGCACTTTTGGGGCATGACTTGGCTCTCAAATATGGGGAGAGCCACAATGTAGCCAATGGAATTGGCTGCCACCATGATGAGATGGTAGCCAAAACAGCTGAGGCAGTGCTCTGCTCCGCAGCTGACGCTCTATCTGGAGGCAGACCTGGCGCTCGAATAGAGAGCGTCGCCAGCTACATCCAAAGGCTCAAAAAGCTGGAACAGCTAGCTCATGACTTTGATGGGGTCGACAAGGCGTATGCTCTCTCTGCTGGCCGGGAGCTACGCGTCATTGTTAAGCCTGAAGAGATCGATGATGCGCACAGCTTAAAGCTAGCGCGCGATTTGGCACGCAAAATAGAAAAGAGTGTTAGCTATCCAGGAAAGATCAAAGTGACTGTGATTCGAGAGCAGAAGAGCTCAGAGTATGCGCTCTAAGGAGATACTGATTAAGTACCTTGCTAGAGATTTCGGCAAGGTTTCTATCGAGGGAAAGTTCGGAGCCGAACGTCTACCCCCTTGTGGGTTAGTCGAGGCGAGAACGATACCTCGATAGAAAGATTGTCGGAAGATCTGGTGAGGGAGTTATTCAGTGTCTCCCTAAGCACTATTATTGATAGCATCAAGCTCTGGTTGAAGTTGTTGTCTAAATTGCGATAGACCAGCTGCCATGTTGCAGATAAAAAAGTGAATCATCTCTCCTCGCCGCTGCACAGATGTTTCATGCCCTGTCACCACTTGAATGGTTCGGCCATCATTCTCAGGAATCTGCTCTTGATTCTGAAAGATGGAATCAATCAAGGCCTGCCTAGTTTGTGGAGCTCCAAGAATCAGCTTCGTGACAACAAAATTTGACACCCTCTTCCTTACACCATCTCCAAACGAGTTATTTTGCTCAGTAATCAACTGATCTACATAATTGTAGAGAGAGGAGTAATCATTAATTACGGGATAAGCCATCTATTTTAACATCCTTAATATAGCGTTTCGCAAGTGCACCGCTGGCGTCCTTGCCTTCTAAAATACAGGCAAATGAGCGGCCACCTTGCCAGCCCACATACCAACCAATTGTGCGGCAATCTGAGCCGCTCTTGCCAAAGAGATCTCCCTCACCTGAGTAGAGAAGCTCTTTTGCCCTTCGCTGCGCCTCTTTTGAAAGAGGTAGTTCCTCTCTCACAAGCTTAGTCACAAACTCCACCTGCTCTCTAGGAGAGATCTCAAGCGATGAGCTAAGCCAGCAATCTTGAGCAAGCGCATCGCCATTGCCATAGTCCAAAAGCGTCACATACTCCTGCAGATCGAGCTGCTTCACTAGAAGCTGCGAATACCAGACACAGGAGTTGGCAATCCAGCTCCTGGGCGTTTGAGATTCTCGCCACACCGGCAAAAAGTCTGTAAATCCCTCCTGAAAATCCCAAAGAGGCGTCTGATCATCCAGCAAAATGCCCGCATCATAGCCAATAGCTGCAAGCACTACCTTAAAAGTAGAGCAGGGTGAATAGCGTCGATCAACATCACCTTGTGAATAAAGTAGCTGCTGAGATTCTATATCCTGCACAACAACAGTGGCTAACACGATGCAAGTGTAGACTGCTTGACAATTTTTTACAAGGAATTTATGCATGGTTACATGGAAGTTTTTGAGATAAAAAAAGAGCAGGCAATTGTTCTAGAGTTGAAGGGCCGTTTTGATAGCAGCTCGGCCCCCGATGTAGAGGCCAAGATCGAAGAACTACTAGCAAATGGAACAGCAAATTTAATCCTTGATTTTAGCAAACTGGAATATATCTCAAGTGCCGGAATTCGCATCCTGGTGCAGGTAAGCAAAGATTTTGAAAAAAAAC
Organism: Chlamydiales bacterium; assembly: GCA_022601635.1. Lineage (GTDB taxonomy): Bacteria > Chlamydiota > Chlamydiia > Chlamydiales > JAAKFR01 > JACKPM01. Next base: position 54,243 of record JAJACG010000023.1, read on the forward strand.
AGGGTGCGGTGATACTAGCCTGCGTTCCCAAAGCGGTCGAAAACGTACTCTACATCACCGGCTTTTTGCCCTACTTCAAGATCTATGAGAGCGCTGACAAAGCGCTATTGGCGATCTAACCTGCGATTGATAGAAACATTGTCGGAAGATCTGGTGAGGGAGTTATTCAATGTCTCCTCCAATTTTTGTAAAGGCGCTCTCTTTTGCCTCCAGACAAAGATTGCTTGAAAATCAATGGGGCGCTATGATCCCTGGCTATGCGAAGATCTTGTTGTTTTAGCGAGCCTCAAATGGCTCGAGCCGGCCAAATATCCACTTGGAAATTTCACTACCAACCCGCTACAAACCTCCCAGAAGGAACAAAGCTTAAATTTGACCTTCTTTCTGAAGGACGGGACATCGATTGGGAGCCCCCAACATGCAATCTCGATGAGGGCGCCAATGTGATCTACGGTCTCCTAAACAATGAGATCATTGAAGGTAAAGAGATTGAAGCTCCACATAGCAGCATCCCACAATTTGAATTCACTCTTCCAGGCACTGTTAAGGCGGGAGAACAGGTGTCAATTGTTGTTGGAACGCTGCCTGATGCGAAACCAGAACAGTATGCTGAAGCAGGAAATGAATGTCAGCTCACAGTTCAGCGCAGACGCCCATTCAATCTCTATGTCGACCCTAAAGGCAAAGGTAACTACGAAGAGCCTGAAGTCTTTTCGATGGATATTCGCGGCAACAAACTGCACCATATTAAGGTTTTGACTCCCTCCTTTGTCGCCAAGAATAAGCGTTTTGACATTGTCGTTCGCTTCGAGGATGAGTTTGGCAATCTAACTAGCCACGCTCCTGAAGGCACAATGATCGACCTCTCCTATGAGCATTTGCGTGAAAATCTTAACTGGAAACTCTTTGTTCCCGAGACAGGCTTTGTGACGCTGCCCAACCTCTATTTTAATGAGGCGGGTATCTACAAGATTCAGCTGCTTAATATGCAAACTCAGGAGAAGTTTACGAGCGCGCCAATCAAATGTTTCCAGGAGGGCGATCGCTCTCTTTTCTGGGGTGAGTTGCATGGCGAATCTGAAAGACTTGATAGCGCCGAAGATATGGAGAACTTATTGCGCCATATGCGCGATGAGAAGGCTTACAACTTCTTCGCCTCATCCCCTTTTGAAGATGTAGATGAGACGAGCAATGACCAGTGGAAGGGACTATCACAAAACATCTTGGAGTTCAATGAAGAGGATCGTTTTGCTACCTTCTTGGGCTTCCAATATGTGGGTGATCCCAAAAGCGAGGGCATACGTCAAATCCTCTACCTGAAGGATAGCAAACAGATCTTGCGTCGTAAGGAAGCTAAGGCATCCTCGTTGCAAAAGCTCTATAAATGTTTGAATCCAAAAGAGGCAATTGCGGTACCTCTTTTCACAATGGGCAAGGGCTATTCATTTGATTTCAAAGCGTTCAATCCTGAGTTTGAGCGAGTTGTTGAAATCTACAATGCATGGGGCTGCTCGGAAGGTTTGAAGTCCAATCCCTTCCCTATCAAGGGCAAGGTGAAAGAGGATAATAGCGGCAATATCCAGTCTGCTCTGCAGAAGAATTTGCGCTTTGGATTTGTTGCTGGGGGCTTGGATGATCGCGGCATTTTCAGCGACTTTTTTGAGAATAAGCAGACGCAATATTCGGGCGGACTGACTGGGATTATTGCTCCTAAATACAGTCGTGAGCAGATATTTGAGGCATTGCAAAACCGCCGCTGCTATGCAACTACTGGTGCGCGCATCATCGCTGGCTTCTATATTGCCGGTCAACCGATGGGGTCTGAGCTGAGTACAGCTGTGAAGAGCGGCCTTACCGTCAATCGTCATATCTCTGGTTATGTGGCAGGCACAACCAAATTAAAGCTTGTAGAAATCATCCGAAATGGAGAGATTTTACACACAATTACGCCGAAGGATGAGTACCATATCGACTACTTCTATGACGATATGGAGGATCTTACAAAGGCGACGCTCAATGTGAAGGGATCCGATCCATTTGCCTACTACTACTTGCGTGTGACGCAAGAGGATGGTCAGATGGCGTGGAGCTCCCCTATTTGGGTCGACTTGGTGAAGAAATGACAACACTTTGGATAACAATCATTGCGGCGATCGTGATCATGCTCTTTGTAGTCATTGGTCTTGCGATTGGCCGTATCATCACGGGAAAGAACAAACTGAGCAAAGGATGCGGCTGGACGCCTAAAGATGGGTCAAATTGCAAGATCTGCGGGACGTCTAAAAAATGCGACGAGGACAACGATGACTGCGACAAAAAGCCCGAAGACGATGAGGATCAGTGCTGATGAAGGACTACGCCTCTTACAGCTAACCGATGAAGATGAAATCGCTGAGGTCTGTGAAAGAGCTGACCAGCGGCGCTTTGAACAAGTAGGCGATGTTGTCACCTTTGCCTCAACCTTAATGCTCTATCCCACAAACCTTTGTGAACTTAACTGTCAATTCTGCTCCTTTTATGCCAAGCCTGGCTGGAAAAAGGCGTGGTTTAACACTCCTAAACAGATCGAGGAGCGCATCCGCCCCCTTGTGGGAAAGTTAACGGAGGTGCACATTGTTGGTGGCCTTTGGCGCGACTGTAACCTCGACTACTATGAGGAGCTTTTTGGCTACATCAAGGCACTTGATCCCAATATCCACATCAAAGCGCTCACTCCGGTGGAATATGACTTTTTAGCCAAGCTGCACAATATTTCAATTGAAGAGGTCTTTCGTCGCATGATGAGCTGGGGGCTTGACTCTCTACCGGGAGGCGGCGCGGAGATTTTGGTAGAAGAGGTGCGCAAAAAGATAGCTCCAGGCAAGATCACCTCTGATGAATTTCTAGCCATCCATAAACTTGTCCACAGACTAGGGCTGCGCTCCAATATTTCCATGCTCTTTAACCATGTGGAAAGTGATCATGACATCATCACTCACCTGACAAAGGTGCGTGATTTACAGGACAAAACTGGCGGATTCAAGACCTTTGTTCCTCTAAAATTTGGTGAGGAGGACAACTCTCTTGGCAAGCGAAAGAACCGACTCAAACCAAAGAACTTGAAATTGGTCTATGCGGTTAGCAGATTGATGCTGGACAACATTCCCAATATCAAAACGCTTTGGACCTACCTTGGAGTTGAGTTTGCTTTGGAGACTCTGCGATGTGGCGCCAATGACTTCTCTTCGACAAATCTTGAAGAGAAGGTGATTCAGATGGCAGGTGGCGTTCAGCTTGAGATGAATGTGGAGACGATGAGTAAGTTGATCTCATCGATTGGTCGCGTTCCAAAGCTGACCAATTCGAGAGATGTATGAGGGTAGGCCTCGTCCCCTTTCTTAATGTGGCTCCCTTTGCGCATATCCCCTTTGAGATCATCTATGAGGTGCCCTCCAAGTTGAATTTGATGATGCGGCAAGGTGAACTTGATGCCGCTTTTTGCAGCAGCATTGAGGTTTTACAGGGTGATTATGAAAGGTTGCCTCATTTAGGACTAGCGGCAAGAGGCTCAATTATGAGTGTCAACCTCTACTTGAAAGGTCCACTTGAGAGTGCTTCGATTCGACTTGATCCTAAGAGTTCTACAGCCAATTGCCTTCTTCAAATTCTATGCGATGGGCAAGCAACCTTTAGTGACCAAGGTGAGAGTTTCCTCTTGATTGGAGATGACGCTCTGAGACAGCGCCATATTGAGGGTTTTAGGACAATTGACCTAGCCGCCTGGTGGTTTGAAAAGACAGGATTGCCCTTTGTCTTTGCTCTTTTCTTAAAACAAAAGGGAGTTGATAGCAGAGAGCTTGAGCAAGCACTTGTTGAATCCATCAAAGGTTTTGGGGATGAAATCGATGCGCTTGCTACACAACAGAACTTCCCTAAAAAGGTGCTTGTGGACTATTTTAATCTCTGTCACTACCAACTGGATGATCAAGATGAACGCGGCTTGCAGCACTTCTTTGAGTGTAAAAGAGACCTTCTCCACAATAGCCTCTGACTACGATAGAATGAACAGCGTTCTCTCGTTTGGTCTTCATCATAGATGGAACCGCGAGCTTGTCCGCGCTGTCAAGAGAGCCAACCATCTTCTCGATCTTTGCGCTGGAACGGGTGAGATTGCCTTCAAATTCTTGGAACAAAATAGCGATAGCTGCACTGTCTTGCTTGACTTTTGCCCTCAAATGCTCTCAGTTGCCAAGAAAAAGGGTGCCCACCTTGAACCACGCTTTTTGATTGAGGAGGGCGATGCGCAAAAGCTGCCCTTTGATGATGGCGCCTTCGACGCAGCAACGATCGCCTATGGCATTCGTAATGTGAAGGATCCAATGCGCTGTTTCCAAGAAACCTACCGCATCTTGCAGCGAGGCGGTAGATTTGCCATCTTGGAATTGACAAGACCTTCAGGGATTATGGCTCTGGGGCATAAACTACATCTAGCAATGGTTCCCCTCTTGGGCAAACTTGTGGTCAAAAAACCACTCCCTTACCGCTACTTGAAGAGGACTATTGAGAGTTTTGCCTCTCCTGAAGAGCTGATGGAGCAGCTGAGTGAAGTGGGCTTTGTTCATGTCCACAAAAAGAGTCTTCTTGGTGGAACCGCAACCCTAATTTCGGCACAAAAATGTTAATACTCGGCTCTTCAAGCCCCAGGCGCAAAGAAATTTTACAATACTTCAAGCTGCCCTTTGAGCAGGACTCTCCTCCCTATGATGAGGAGGCTCAAACATATGAGGGTGATCCGCTCGCCTTTGCTACCAAGCTAGCAAAGGGCAAGGCGCTCTCTTTGGCAAAAAAGCATCAAGGCAAAACCATCTTGACCGCAGATACTGTGGTTTTCAAAGGGGGACAACTCTACGGCAAGCCGAAGGATGACCAAGAGGCGTTTGAGATGCTTCAAACCTTTAATGGTAAATGGCACACAGTCTTTACAGCAGTTGTAGCGATCAAAGGCGATTTAATGGCCTCTGATTATGAGCAGACTGAGGTGCTCTTCCATAAGGTGCCGCAATCAGACCTGAAACTCTATCACAAAGCCTTTTTGGGAACCGATAAGGCAGGTGGCTATGGCATTCAAATGGGCGGCAGTATTATCATCAGGAAAATTGAGGGTTGCTACTACAATGTGATGGGTCTGCCAATTGGAGCAGTTGCCTCAGTCCTCAAAGAGATGGGGACCGATCTATGGCAATACCTTTAATATTCCTACTGCTATTGAGTCAGCTCTTTGCTGCCTTTCCCGAAGCTTCTGCAAGTCGTATCTTGCACTTGACCCACAAAGGTCAGGTAGAAGAGGCGCTTGTGCGCTACTTAGAACAGGTTGGTTTTGAGGAGGAGCAGGACTACTCCCTACTCCAAAGCATGGGGCAGACCCTGCTCCTGCGCGGAGCTGACGATCCCGATCCCGAAATCCGCCAACTCTCTCTTTTTGGCGCTGGTATTGCGCAGTCGCCTCTTTTTATTCCCATCTTAGAAAGAGGCATCAAAAGCAAAGAGATGAAGAGTCAGCTGATTGCCCTTAACTTCCTCTCTGGCTACCTCGATGATAGTGCTAACTCTCTGTTGATTGAAGCGCTCAACTCCCCCTTTCTACTCACTAGACTCGAGGCGTGCTATCAACTCGCTTTAAAGCACAATCCCATCGTCATCGATCATCTAGAGGCGCTCTACTATAAGGTCCCACCTCCTGTACGCATCCTCTTTCCACAGATTGTGGTCCACATCGACACACCTGAAGCCAACCGTATGCTGCGCCACTACCTCTCTGACCAAGATTTTTTGGTACGCACACAGGCGCTACTAGCGATCGCCAAGACAAAGCGTGATGACTTCTTGGAACAGGTGCGCTCGATTGCGCAACATGCGCACTTTGTGCAGCAAGAAGCTGCTGCTATCTGTCTTGGAGAGATGCGTGATCGCAGTTCAATCAAAGTTCTACAGAAGTTAGCGACCAGTCGGCAGGATGAGGTGCGACTGACAGCACTCTTTTCTTTGCAGAAATTAGGAAACAAAGAGGCGATTCATATTTTGCAAGAGGAGGCAGCGAATTACAATCTATTGGCGATTGCTGCCTTAGCCCCATGTGAAGATCGTGATTCGAAAGAGCTGCTTAAGAGATTGAGCTGCAGCGAAGATCGTAACGTAGCGATCAATGCCTCCTTGGCTCTTTTACAGCAAAAAGAGAGGGCGTGCCTCCCCCCTCTTACTGATCTGCTGATCAATGATGATATTGGCTTCACACCGCTTCCGACTCCAGCAGGTGGGTTGATAGCTTGGAAAGTGACAGGCTCTGCGAAGCAAAAAGAGAGTCAGATGATGGGTCTTGTGGCTCGGAGCGAGATGATGAAGCAGCAGATCTTGACCGCCTGCTTGGAGCTACCTGAAGAGGATTTTCTCTTTCTTGCAAGGCGGATTTTTGAGAGTCAGAAAAAGAGTTTGATTCCACTCCTGGTGCAGCTTTTGGGCAACCATCGAACAGAGAATAGTGTAGAGCTTTTGCGAGAGATGCAGCAAAAAGCGGGGGCTCCTTTTGTACGCAACTACTGCAATCTGGCGCTCTACAAACTTGGGGAGCGCGGCCTTTTTGAAGAAAAATTAATCAGTTGGATTCAAAAGAATGAAAATTCCCTGCTGATTCAACTGAAAGAGGAAAAGAAGAAGGATCGTGAGACGCAGTTTACTCTTAGTGCAGAAGAGAGTTCTAAATTCTTCATTGAGGCGTTAGAAGCACTGCTTGTGCGCCAAAGTTCGAAGGGCGTAGAAACTTTAATCCATACAATTGCTTACGGAAATCCCAAAAACAGGTATGCTTTAGCCGGTCTTTTGATACGAACAACGGAATAATGGAGCAGGCACGGCTAACAAAGACTCTGGCCACCCAGAACTTTTGGAAATTTTGCTGTAAGTTGATCGATCGCAAGCGTAGACAGTATGTCTTAGTAGGGCAAGCGAGGGATCGTCAGAGCAAAATCAACCAAAAGACCTCCTAAGCTCAGCTTGTATAACTAACTGAATGAAGCAAATACTCTCTACACTACTTATATCATCCACCCTTCTTGCCGCCGACTCTGATTGGGACTACGGCCTACCAGAGCTCTGGTATGAGGAATGCGTTCCTTGTGAGCCTGAACAAACTTGTCCTTCCCCTTGCCCTGAAGGGATGGAGCGCGTTGAGGTAAACCTCTTAAACCCTGTCTATAAAGAGGGCATCCTCACTACTAATGAGGGGGGAACACTCAAAGCGCCTAAGATCCGCATCCAAGCGCAGCATATTCGCTATGTGACGCAGCAAAATCACACGCCTCCTCTTTGCAACGTCTACTGCGAAGGCGATGTCTTGATTGACTACGGTCCTTGGGTGATTACAGCGGATGCTATTTTCTACGACTTCATGAGTGAAACAGGCTACATCCTCAACGGCTATACCGCCTCTCCACCCTGGTTTGTTGGCGGCCGTGAGATGACCATCGATTCAGGCGGTGAGCTGATCGTCCATGATGGCTATGTCACCACCTCAGAAGGCAAGGGGCAAAATGATCCCTGCGTCTGTGCTAAGAGGCTGACTCTGACTAAAAACCGTATCGCCTGCGCATCCAATGTAAAGATCAAGGTGATGAAAACGCCATTGCTCTACCTACCAAAGATCAAACTCAACCTAAAGCGGATGAGCCGATCTCCCTTCTCTGTCAAATTTGGGTGGGGCAGATTCATGGATCCCTACCTAAGCTTGGTCTACAACTTCCTCGATTGGAATGATCTCAAGGCGTGGGCACGCATCGACGGCTTCTTCCGTCACGGGGTTGGTGTGGGAATTGATACAAGCTTTGATCCTGCCTGGTCTGATGCTGCCTACTATGGCCGTAACTACTGGGTTCACGATCTTGCGATTGATGATCCTGAGAAGAGAAATAGGTGGCGCTACCAGGGAACTTATGCCAATCGCCACTTTGGCAAATCACTTACTGTGAAAGCGCAATACGACTTCGTGAGTGATGGCCAGATGGCTTACACCTACCGAACCAAGGATTTTGATCTGAAAACGGCGGGTTCTACAAAGTTTTTGCTACGCAATGAGGCAAAGGATTTTATTGCGGCTATGGAGGGTGTGATTCAGGTCAACCGTTTCCAATCGGTCAACCAGCGTCTGCCGCTATTTACTCTAAATGCTCGTCCTAATGAGATTGGGCATACTGGGATCCTCTATTCGGGGGAGCTGAGCGGCGGCTATTTGAACTATATCTTCTCAGATGCTGTGACTCCGCAGACTAACTTTAATGGTGGTAGATTTTCAGCCTGTCCAAACTTGTCACGTCCCTTTAAGACTAAGTGGGCAACAGCGACTCCTTTTGCTGGTTTGACAGCCATTTACTACATTAATAGTCCAGGTGCTGATCAGGTGGGACAGGCGATGGGCAAATTTGGGGTTGATCTAGACAGCTCGGTTCACAAGCAATTTGGCTGCCTCAAACATGTAGCGGAGCCCTATGTTCACTACACCTATTACACCAATCCAGCAAGTCCACTGGAGGACCATTTTATCTTCTCTATTGATGATGGAATCCGCCGACTAAATGAGCTGCGCTTTGGACTCTCTAACAGCTTTTATCTAAATAAGAGCTGCACGGATCGCTGGCTCTGGTTTGATGTGTGGGCTAACGCCTTCTTCAATCAGACGGCGCTGCCTGTTACCATCCCAACTGGCTTTTTTGATCTCGATTTTAAGCCAATACCTTGGATGAACTTTTCTTTACGTAGCGGTTATAGCTTTGCCTACCACAATCCTTACTACCTAAATGCTTACTTGGATTGGACATTCAATGAGAACTTTGCGGTTGGCTTTGGTTATAGAGGAAGGAGTCGTTACTACATCCGTAAGGAGGATTTCTTTAACTTCATGCTCGATGTGACGCGCACAGCTGATGAGCTTTTGGAGACTCCTCTCTCAGACAGAAGGCAGATTTTCCTCTTCCGCACCTTCTTTAGACCAATGCCGGGCCTGACGGCTAAGTTTGATCTACGCAATGGGTGGAACCGCACTAACCAGGGACCATTTGCGGAGTATAAGCTAGATATTGGAACAACGCTCTTCCAGCGCTGGGCCTTCAACTTTGTCATCGAGCACAATGAGGCTGATATGCGCTACAGCTGCAGCCTCAAGCTACCGCCAGCCCCACCTTCACGCTGAGTAAAATAGAGCAGCTGTGGTAATGACTGATAGGGTGATGATGATAACGATAAGCCAACTGCGTCCACTCATAGTCTCAATCTATTGAATGACAGAAAATCTGGCAATAGGCTAGCTTGAACTTATGCGTCTACTACCTCTTTTCCTACTCTTTTTGGCAAGCTGCACAGCCAGTGCCAGTAAGGAGCCACTGCTTAACTCCCGTTTGGTATCTTCCGCCACAATTTTCGATTCGGTGTCATTCTCGACTCGTCTAACCAGCAAGTGGTTAGCTCTCGTCTCCGAATTTAGCCGAATCAAAAATTCTGA
>JAJACG010000024.1 GCA_022601635.1 Chlamydiales bacterium
GTTCTCGCCTCAACTAACCCACAAGGGGTTAGACGTTCCGCTCCGAATTTCCCCTCAATAGAAATCTTGCCGAAATCTCTAGCAAAGTACTTATTCAGTGTCTCCTAAAGGTGACGTTTCATAATGCGCTCGCGCTTCACAATAAGCGAAGCCGGATCTTGAACAAAAATCACATTGCCCTTCTTACCAAGAGTAATATCAAAGCGCTTTGAAAGACCCAAATCAATACGCTCTAAGAAATTTGCAAGCTCATTCTTATAATAGGTTCGATTTCGAACCTCATCTTTAGGCAGCTTCTTCCGGTTCGCCTCTTGATACTCGATCTGCTCCCACAGCTGCTTTCTAAAGCGACAAATCTCATCAAAATGATTCTGATTAGGCACCAAAACATGCAGCACCTCATCAGAGGCAAACATCAAATTGGCCTTCTTCTGATTCCCACTCACCTTCGTATCTAACGTCACATAGTGCAAGAGCGATGGTGATCCCTTCAACATCCGAAAAAAACAGCGGTGTGCCTCCTTATCACGAAACTCCAATGACGCCAGCTCATCAACAAAGAAGAAGTCCTTCGCCAACTCCCTATAGTGCACAAGCGAATCCAATATGCGATACTCCGCCTGCGCCACCTCATCAAAGAAGGGCTGTCCACTATAAAGCTCGCGAATAAGACGCGCAGTCGGCTCATAATAAATACTCTCAGATCCCCCCTCCATCACCAGATAGAGGTTAATCCGCGAATTATTTGGCGGACGACCACGATCATAATTCAACTTCGCACTCTTCCCCTCATACTCACCTCGCTTCCTAAGAGAAGATCCTTTCAAAGCTGGAGCGCGCTCCTCCTTCAACTCCTCAAAATGGGCAAGCGCCTGTTTCTGTTCACACTGCTGTGATAAATTGGTATAACTCTCAAAAGCACTATCCTTCACAGCATCATCAATATGCTGCACCATCTCGCTGCTCGTCAAAATGGCAATTGCTGTCAAAAAAGTCATTGTTAGTAATAAAGGATTCATACGCGCCCCCCACAATAGCTGATCGCTGAACCAAGATCAAAGGCAAAAATAAAAGGCTCCCCCTCATGCACACCCTCAATCCTCATCAGCGCCGGAAGATGGCTTGAAGTCCAGCTATCAGACCAAAAAGAATGCTCCATATCAACAGGAGGCTGATAGAAACGAAATGAGAGCTTTGTCACATCACTCAACAAAATATAGGTCTCAGATGGCTCCTGTCCCTCCATCGGCCAAACACCCAGACAGAGACGCTTCGTTTGTGGATCGTGGTAAAGCCGCCCTACAACCTCACCCGATAGAGCTGGGTCTTGGCCAATTCCACGATCGAAGGTGAAGACTAAGCTGCCCTTTGAAAGATTGGGCAGTCGCTGGTCACTAGTAAAAAAGGGCGCTCCAACTGAACCAAACAGCTTGTCCAATCTCTGGTGGCAGTAGCGCTTTTCTACTTTAGGCCACATTCCCTTCTCCATCTGGCCTCGCCTAGTTGCCATCCTATGATAGCAAAAGCTTAGTGAACCAACCAGCAGAAGTGTCAGAGTAAAAGAGAGTAAAACTTCTAAAAGAGAGAAGCTACGTTTCATTCATCCGCCCCTCAATATAGAGTGTGTGCGAGCGGTAAGGTGTCTGTACCTGAACCAAAAGACCCTCTTTTTGAAGCGAGGAGCGCTCTGTTCGATCGACCTCTAATACTGTGCAGCCATTGGTAGTCACATAGCCCTCTTCAAGCTGATCAAGAGGAATGCACCCCTCAAAAAAATCCTCCTTCACTTTACAAAAGAGCAGTCTGTCAGTTGAGAAGTTGTCATTTCTCTCAATCCGATTTTTCTGTGCGCGCATAAGCTTGATATTGGGAACAAGCAGGGGAAAGAGAACAAGCGCAATCAAAAAGAGAGAGACCGCCAACTCAAGAATGAGAAAGCAGCTCTTGCGGATAGGGCGCATTTTTGCCATATAGAGCCTCCCTCCCTCGTACAATCTTGCCGGGGTAGCCAAGAAGACTCAACGTCACCTGCTGCCTCTTCCCGATCAAAGTGAGCTCACCCCTCGGGCAGCCACCCACCTCGTTATCAAACTGCAGCTCCAACCGCTCAGTTGTCTGCCCATCAAACGCGATCTGCTTGATCTGCGAGAAAGGCTTTGGATTTCTGATCCACCTCTTTGGCAGGGAGCAACCAGGATCAATTGAGAGCTGATTACCCTCAATCACAAGGTTGATTGCCATATCACAGTCAAAGACAAGCTCCTGCACAAGCGCCAGCTTCTGCTCAACAAGCAGCACCTCTTTCTCAAAGCGCTGCTTAGAAAGAAAAGCTGGAATAGCCAGACATAGAGCTGTCGTCGCAAAAGCGACAAGCGCCAGTGCAAGCACTATCTCTAAAAGTGTGAAACTACGCCTTTTTCTCATTTTTCTTCTTAAATGCATCCAGCTTGGCAGAACGAACCTCTACCTCATCATCACCAGTCGCTGAAACTTCAAACTCCTTGTTCCAACCATCCTTGCAAAGCTCATTCGCATTTTTCACCATCGATGATGAGGCAACAACCTCCTTCCAACGCGTCACAACTTCACTCAACTCTTTACCAGTTTGCGCTGTCTCGAGAAGCAAAATATCCTGCACACGCAAAATGTTCTGCTCACTCTTAAAAGCGCGCCCCTGATCCATACTTCCACGCATATTGAAGGCAAGAGTACCCCCAATAATACCGATCAATAGGATCACAATCATAATCTCAATCAACGTGATTGAGCGCTTTTTCTTCTTCTTCATTAAAAACCTCCCATAAAACCGCTCACATCTGTCAACGGCAGTAAGATTGCCAACATAATCAGCCCCACTACAGCGCCGAGAAATAGTAAAATAACTGGCTGCGCCAAAACGCAGATACGGCCAAGCAGCTTCTCCATCTCCTCCTCATACAGATCCGCTACCTTGCCTAGCATACCCGATAAATTACCCCCCTCCTCACCAACTTGCAGCATGCGCGGCACCATCTGAGGCACCCAGCTCGCCTTTGCCAACTCCACACTCAGCGAGCTACCCTCAATAATTCTCTGCTCCGCTCGCTCAATCGAACTCTCCAAGAGAGGCTGCTTCATTACACCACGCGCTATCTGTAGCGCCGAAATAATCGAAACACCCCCCTCCAACAAACTGCCCATCGTACGGCAAAAACGGGCCAAGGCTGTCTGAATAATCACCCGCTTTACAACTGGAATATGCAAGACAGCTCGATCAAAGTAGTCGCGCTTTTTGCGCCAATAATATAATGCCGCAGCGACAGTAGCCCCCATGAGCGGCAAATAGATCGGCCATCCCCTTGTCACTATATGGCTGCCAAAGAAGACAATCCTCGTAAATCGATTGACCTCCATATCGGCGAAAAGTACCTCCAAAGAGGGCACCACATAGGTGAGCAGCACAACAATCAGTAGAAATGAAAATGAGAGCAAAATCAGAGGATATAGCGAGGCTGTCAGAAGCTGCTTCTTCAGCCGGCTCCGCTTTTGCAGAAGGTGACTCAGCTTTTGTAGTGTCTCGTCCAACCTCCCACACGACTCTCCAGCTGCCACCATCGAAACATAGAGCTGATCAAAGCTTTTGGGCGCCTTTGCCATCGCATCTGCTAAGCTGCTGCCTTCACGAATCTCATCGCACAGCATGCTTATGGTTGGGAAAAAGGAGGCTGCTGAATACTGCTCCTTTAACGAGAGTAAGCTCTCAAAGAGGGGAATTTTGGCCTCAAGAAGATGGCCCAACGCCGATGTAAAAAGCGCAAGTTGTTCACTAGAAAGATCAGTTGATTTTGTGCGCAGCGTTCTCTTTTGACGCATCGAGATGACATAGATGCCATCTAGCATCAGCCTCTCTTTCGCCTCTTGCAGCGAGCTAGCTTCTATGACCCCCGACCTCTTCTGACCTTCGCGGTTGAGATAGCGGTAGCTCACTTTCATCTTCTAGTTTCTCCTCGAAACTCGGAGAACCTCCGAGGTGGTCGTCACCCCAGCCCGTACCAAATGAGCCCCATGCTCCACCAAAAAGAGCATCCCCTTCTGCTTCGCTACCTCACGCAGCTGCGCAGCTGTCGCCCCCTTCGCAATCGCAGATTGCATCGCCGTATCAACCGTTAGAAGCTCATAGATGCCATGACGCCCTTTGTAACCACTATTATGACACTTCGCACAGCCATTTCCCTTATAGAGAACGCCACCATTGAGCTTCTCACGACTAAGGCCCAGCTGCTGCAACTCCTTATCAGTAGGTATATAACGATCACGACAAAAGCGACAAACTTTGCGCACCAAACGCTGCGCTAATACAGCAACTATCGAAGAGGAAAGCAGGTAAGGCTCAATCCCCATATCGATTAATCGCGGAATCGCCGATGCTGCATCATTGGTATGCAGCGTCGAAAAGACCATATGTCCGGTCAGTGCTGCTTGAATCGCAATCTCAGCAGTCTCCTGATCACGAATCTCACCAATCATCACAAGGTCAGGGTCTTGACGCAAGATATGGCGCAAACCGGTTGCAAAATTGAGGCCAATCTTTGGATGGACAGCAATCTGACCAATTCCTTTGAGCTTATACTCAACAGGATCCTCAATCGTCATGATATTCTTCTCTTCATTGTAGGTATCTGTCAAGGCGCTGTACAGGGTCGTCGTCTTACCACTACCCGTTGGGCCTGTCACCAAGACGATCCCCTCAGGAAGTGCGATCATCTTGCGAAATTGATCCAAAACAGAGGGGAGCATACCGATTTGATCCAACTCAATTGCATTGGCCTTGTCCAAAATACGCAAAACGATGCGCTCACCATGCGCCACAGGAACGGTGCTCACACGCAAATCAATCTCTCGGCCACCCATCGTCAGCTTGATCCGTCCATCTTGTGGGAGACGATGCTCGGCAATGTCCAGCCTCGCTAGAACCTTGATTCGAGTCAGCAGCTGATTTTGGTATTCAGGAGCTGGAAAGTGGCGCGGCTGCAGGACACCATCGATGCGGTAGCGCACTCGTAGATCATTTTCAAAGGGCTCAAAATGAATATCAGAGGCGCCCTGACCAATTGCTTCGCTCAAGATTAGGTTGAGCAGTTTGATGATTGGCGCTTCACCCTCGACAGTCTCAAGTAGATCATAGTCCTCACTCAGGCGGTCGCCTGTTTGCTCCTTCGCTTCCTGTGAGAGATCTTCAATAAATCTAGAGGTTGAGCCCTCCTTCTGATGGTAGCAGAGGTTGATCGCTCCTAGGAGCTCCTCATGCGGCACAAAAATGGAGTGAATCTCCTTCTCAAAGATCAGACGTAGCTCATCAAAGGCATTGATATTAAGCGGTTCCGAGGTGGCAACAGTGACCTGACCATCCGATTCATGAATTGGCAGAACGCTATTTTTTTTGACAAAGGTGTAGGGAAGACGCTTCTCGATATCTGGCATGAGCGGGTGGTCGGCAAGTGAATTCATCACCTCCATTCCCAAGGACTGTGCCAAAGCAAGTGGGTCACTCTCTACTGTCATCTACCGTCATACTCCTCATTCAATGTGCGAATTGCGCTTGTCTGTGTTTTCTTGCGTCCAAAGAGTGTCGTCATGCTGCCCTCGAAAAATCGCTTTTTTGCACGTCCCTTTGCTTCAACTAGCTCATGGAAAAATTCCGGTACATCGCCAGGTCTCTTGTTCAGCTCTTCTAGCTGCGCTTTTTGGGTCGCCTCACCTGGATCACCAATGATATGCGGCGTAATGAAGAGGAACATCTCCGTTGAAGTGTCACTCATATCTGTTGTTGAGAAGAGCTTGCCAATACCAGGGATCTCACCCAAAAATGGGATGCTATCTTTGTTATCATGGCTATTTTTCTGGCGCAGACCACCTAGGATCAGCGTCTCACCATCTGCAATACGCACATGGTTTTTGATATGCCGTCTCGTCACATCGGGACGGTCATCTTTGTTGCGCTTTGTTGTATCAAACGAGATGTCTGTGTCTAGCGTAACAAAGCCCTCTTCACCCTCTTCAATATTGATGGTAGGCGTGACCTCGATGATGATGCCATATTGGGCACGGTTATAGACGCGGCCATTTTTATCATTAGCACCTGCATCGATCGAGATCTCCTCAACGATAGCAAATTGCGCCGGCGTCTGGTTCATCGTTGTGATCGATGGACTTGCATTGATCTGCACATCATCTTGGGAAAGCAGAAATTGGTAGGCGATATTGTGCGGAGGCACACCATTCTTCTCTTTGCTACGGCTAATGAAGAATTCCAAAATTCCAGTGCCACCGCCGTTGAAGGTAACCGCGGCTTTTGCAGCCTTGGCTGCTTCGCTTCCAATGTGAAGCAGGTTGAGACCAGACTTATTCTTGTTGGTCAGCTTCTTTTCAAAGAGAAGCACCTCGAGCTGTACCATTCGCTTCGGAACATCCAGCTTTTTCAAAAGCTCTTTGATTTTTGGAAGGGCATTGATCTCAACAACCATAATGATGGCGCCTGTTTTGGCGTCCACGATAAAGTTGTTGCGTCCATCTGCAGTCTTGTGTGACTTCTGACTCGTTGCTGGTCCCACCACTTTGTTGGCAATTGGCAAAGAGGAGTCTTTCTTTTCCTCCTTTTTCTCACCAACTGTAGGCAGCTTTCCAGTAAAATCACCCTTCGATAGAAGGTCGTAAACCTTGGCTAAAACTGTGGCAAGCTCTTCAGCATCACTATGCTTTGCTGTGTACCAGAAGATCGTCTTCTCTTGCGGATCTTCGATCTGACTCTCAAGATTGCGAATCAGCTTCTGCGCCTTTTTTACCTCTTCCTTCGTTCCACTTAAAAAGAGACTATGTCCCATATTTTCCAATTTCATCACACGCAATGAGGAGCTATCACTCGCCCCATGCCCCTCATGAAAGGCTGAATTGAGAATGCGTTCCATCTGTGACGCATCCATGCGCGATAGTTTGACCACTTGAAAGTCTTGGCAGCCATTACCGCTCTTGATGAAGCTATGAAGCTTCAATACCTCAATCACCTCATGCGCCAAACCTGTAATATAGAGCTTCCCCCCTATTGCCTGAATGTCGGTGGAAGCTAGGTTAGTAAAGCGCTGTAGATGGCTCATCATTGGCCGAGGATCTGTCTCATCAGGCGTCAAAACAAAGCAGACCTTTGCCCTTGTAGGCAGAAGTGCTAGCTCATCTGGATTCTCGGTAATCAGGTCAATTGCAGAGAGATCAGCGCGCATAAAGTAGAGCTCACGCAAATAGGCGTTGTGCTGCTTCACTCCAATGCCATATTGCGCCAAAATAAGCTCCAAACAGTCACTCCACGATTCGCGTGGAATAGGAAGGTTAGAGTTGAGAGAGCAGTGAATCATACCAATATCGGGTGGAACCATATAGAGATAGTCAGCAGTACCGTAGTCCATCACAAGCTGCAGAACCGTCGACTCTGGCTGATGCCAGAGCGCATGAGTCTCCCCAAATTGTGAAGAGGCAGTCTCATGACGCCACATCTCCTCAATCTCATTGATCTCACCGCGCAGCTGACGCACTTTGCCCAGCAGCTCTTGATGATCCCCATCTAAAGCCTCCGCAGAATAGAGCTCAGCCAACTCAGCTCTTTTTTGCGCTAGCGCTTCATTAACATATTGCAGTGACTCAATGCGCTGCGCATCAAGATCAGAGCTAAACTCACTGCCACCAAGACTGAGTTTTTTCTCAGCAATGGTCTGGCCCAAAAGTGGAGCTGTTAGGGAAAGTGAGAAAAGAAACCACTTCTTCATTCTAAATCATCCTCAAAATCAAATTGATTGTTTTGCCTCAAAGGTGCCGTAGGCGGCATCGAATAGCTGTTTGCCAAAGAGGAGTTGGAGGTTGTCGAAAGTTCAATCGCTTCTACTTCAGTTCGTGATGTGTTGAACAGCTGACCTGTCAACACCTGCTTTCCATTCTGCTTGATCAGTTTGTCTAAAATCAAAAGGGGACCCTGCAAACGATTCTCCACAAAGTCGTCAATCAACTCTGGAGAACTGAGCGAGATCCACCCCTCTTCTGTAAGCACGAGCCAGTCGTGCGGCTGCAATATGAGACGCTCATTGTGAGACTCAACTATAAACTTAGCCCATGTCTTCGCCCCAATAAACTTAAACTCCTCATCGAGGTTGGGCAACCCATGCAGATCCTTCGCCCGCACAAGCGTCATCAACGTCTTGCCACGTCCCTCTGGATCCCACAACTCAAATGAGATGAGCCTCTCTTCTACCTTCTTCACCACCAAAAGCGGTAGACCCACTGTAGTTTGCCCCTCAACTGGCTGCCACTTGTGATCCTGCCAAACAAGCTGCGTCCCTACCGAGACAAAACAGCTATAGGATTCCTCCTGGCCAAAGTCGATTCGTTCCTTGTTCCACGTGGAAGCAAACTCCTCTCCACCATGCTCCTCCAAAAAGAGATCTTGACCCACCCAGCGCGCTTTTTGGCGAATCAGCAGTGTAGAATCGACACGGGTACCATCGAGCTCCCATCCCATCTGCTTCAATCTGGGGATCTCCCTCGAGGTAAGGTGAAAGGAGTGGTTGCTAATCGGAGAAGAGATCAAGTCACCATGCTCATCCAACATATTAACAATAATCTGTAATGAGGTGGCTGATGCCGCTCCAAACTCCAACCACAATGTGGTAGGCAGGTTTTCAGGGCTAAAGCTATAGCTCGATAGAGCGTCTCCCCGCTGTGTAAAGATCCGGCCAGTCGCATCTTGCAGCGGTGCTCCATTGTAAAGCAGGTAGACAGGCTCTGATAGGTCAAAGGCTTCAATTCTCTCTTGACCTTGGATAGAGAGGTGGACAAGCTTTTGATTGACTGGGATATCGGGCCTTTGGACAAATCCGTAGTAGAGAAGCTCATTATTGAGATCGGGCAGCTGCATTTTGGGCTCATTCCACTCCAAAGCGAAGGGGCCTTTATGGAATCCCTCTAAACAGGAGCTATCAAATCCACTTTTGGGAAGCTCTTTGAGGGTGGTCGGATTTTGGGGTGGAGTCCACGGCTCTTGATTTGGTATCGCTAGAAAGACGGTACCAAAAAGAGCTGCAACTATGAGAGCGGCTAGTGTAAGGTTAATAAACGGAAACCAACGCATAATTACCCAGTATTTAACGGGAGAAGAATAACCTAAGTCTCGAATAAATAGCAACATAGTATGAATTATTTTAATACTATCTTTAAGACTGTGGATTGACATTTATTAAGAAATCCTTTAACATATCTTTATGAGACTCTCTTGTTTAGAATCAAATTCGCAGTTGCCTCCGAGGCGCATCGAGGAGCCGATCTCTCTGACGTTATTAACTGTGGCAGTATTAGCAGCGACCGCGATGGTTTTTGGGGCGCTCTCTGCGAGGTATGGCGGTCCACTGGTGGATTATTTGGGTAAAAAGGCGGTTGTCCCGACCTTCTTTACGGGCCAGGCGGTGATGCTGGTGGCTCTTGCCTGTTTAATTGGACGCAAGCCTTGGAAGCGGGATCCAGTTGGGAATTCAATTGTGGATTCAGAGAATTCAATTAGCGATTCTGCTCCAGAGATAGATTTCGTCCAACTTCTGCAAAGGTGGGCTTTTGAAGAGAGAGCCGATGAGTGTGTTCTTCGGTATAGTTCTGAAGAGATTCGTATTCCTGTGAAGGGTTTTGCTTGTGCCCCGGGGCAAATCGTGAAAATAGGCCCACTTCTACAATATAAGATTACAGACAAAGAGTTGCTACCTATGATCCCCGAGAGCTATCAAAGGATATGGGATCATTTTAAGGAGCTCCTGCAAGATGTCGAGCAACCGTAGCGAAATCCTTGAGCCAGTTCTTCGCCTCCACATCCATCTGTTTCAAGATATAGAACCATGCCAGCCAGACAAAAGCAATTCCTAAAAAGGCTTTGAGCGACCACAAAAGAAAGGAAATCTGCACCTGTGGCGCCATTCTATTCACAATTCCCAAAAAGAGATCAGAGAGAAGCATAGCCAAAAGAGAGGGTGCTGCTAGCTGAATCATGACTCGCAGCATCTCATGCAGCGTACGCATGATCAATATATATAGCGGTGCATCGTGGGAGAAAAAGGCGGGAGGTAAGAACTCATGGATCGGCAAGACCGAGAAGGAGGTCAAGAGTCCCTGAAAAAAGAGCAGCGGCCCCCCAATTGTGAAGAAGATCACAATCATCATGTTGTTATTGAGTGTGCCCAAAGGAGAGGTCTGCGCACCAAGAGCTGGGTTCATCACTTGCAAGGAAGAAGCGCCGCGCTGGTGGTCAATGATTGCCCCTGCTGACTGCACAAATTGAAAGGGGATCGAAATCAAAAAACCTAAAACGAATCCAATCAAGATCTCCTTGATCATCAAGAGCGAGAAAAGAATATCAAATTGGTAGTGACTCGTATTTTGAACAATCAAGAAGGGAAGAAAGATGAAGCTAAGCGCTACACCAAAACCAATCTTGACCGAGGCAGGCAAAAGCTTAGCTCCGAAAAAGGGCGCCATCGATATCGCCGTCACCAGTCGGCCTAGACCGAGCAGAAAGATTGCCCAGGTATCCCATAGATTGTAGCTCAAGATGAAGGTTAGATAATCCATCTAAGACTTATATTTATAGAAGTTGTGGAAGACCTGGTTGGCAAGACCCACAATCAAGTTGGCCAGCCAGCCACCCATCATCACAATCGTTCCAATCACAGCCACCATCTTGATCGCAAAAGAAAATGTCTGCTCCTGAATCTGTGTCGCCGCCTGGATGACAGCAACAAAAAGACCCAAGATCGATGCAATCGCAATCGGAGGTCCCGAGATCATCAAAATCATCAAGAGTGCATGGTAGGTGTACTCATAGATGACACTGCGGTATGTAATAGCTAATAATTCCATCATCAGTGAAAACTCAATACCAATCCTTCAAGTAAAACCGTCCAACCATCAATCATCACCACCAAAAGCAATTTTAGCGGTAAGGCAATCGATAGCGGCGATAACATCATCATCTGCATCGCAAGCAAGATGTTTGAGGTGACAAGATCAATCACAAAAAATGGTAGATAGATCAACACCCCAATCTCAAACGCAGCTTTGATCTGCGTCGTAATAAAAGCTGGAACTATCACAATGTAATCCCGCTTTGTCAAAAACTTCTTCACCTCATCAGGAAAGGTCTTGTCCGCAATCTTGAAAAAACCATCAATGTGCTTCTTATTCGCATTCCGAATCAAAAAGTCTCGCAGTGGCTCCTTTGCCCGATTAACAATCGCAAGCGCCATATTCGCCGTATCACCTGAGAACAATTTGTCCGGCTGCTCCTTGTGCGTGATGATATCTTTGGAAGATTCATACATTTGATATCCAGTTGGATACATAACATATATAGTGAGAATGAGCGCAATGCCATTGATCACTTGGTTGGGTGGGCTTTGCTGCACACCGAGGGCGCTTCGTAAAAGTGCGAGGGTGATGACCATCTTCATGAATGAGGTGAGGAGCATGATCATGAAGGGTAGAAGGGCGACAAAGATGAGGACAACTGCTTGAGTGGTCACATCGGGGTAGTCGCTCTGCATAGCGCCACCTGGAAGGACGAGATTGCTTTCTGGCGAGCCGTGAGGAACGCGCACCTCTTGTTGTGCAAGAAGTGGTGAGAACATGAATAGAAGTGCTAGGAGGATGCGCATCAGCTCTCCCTCTTTTTGTGTGTGTCAAAGAAGGTTTGGAAGGCGGCCTCTAGCGCTTTGAGTTGGCTATCGAGTTGAGCGTTTATGATACCAGCTTCAGTTTCGATGATACAGCCACCTTTTTCTACATCGCCACGCACTTTGATGGCCAAAGTTTCGAGATGCTCGAAGAGCGCCTTGATATCGTTGCGATCTGTCTCGACTCGGTCGAGATCCTCTTTATTGACGAAGATAGAAATTTTGCGATGTTGAGAGACCGGCTTGAGCGCTGTTTTGACGATATCAGTGATGGTTTCAGGCTTCTGTTCGAGCTCTTTGCCGATAATTTTTTTGACTGCAGTCAGCGCCAATGGCACCAAAGTTTTATTGAGCTCATCTTCGATGTTCTGCTTCTCCTGTTCGAGCTGAGCTAGCTGCTGATTCCATCGAAAGAGGCCCTCCTCAAAACCCTCTTCTTTTGCCCTCTCTTTGAGGTTTTCACACTCCTGCTCCACTGCAACTCTGTAATCAGCTGCTTGTGTTTGAGCCTTTTCGACTAGCTCTTTTGCTGTGAGCAGTTGACTAAATTCACTAGCAGGAATTGTCTTGCGATCAGGTGCGATGCGCACCTCTTCTTTTTGAATTAGGGAGAGAAATTTCATGAGCACACCCGGCTTGCTATTTGTAGAAGTTGCGATCTGAAGTGCGGAATCAGCGCCTGATCCACTGGCGTTGTCAAAGCGTTCATCATCACCTGAGCTCTGCCCACATCAAGGCGGTGAATCAGATGCCAGCGAAATGAGAGATGTTCCTGCAAGATTCCCTTTGCAAGGCGCATTAAACCCCTTTTGTGTAAAAGCTGCTGTAGCTTTGCTGCATCGCCATCCCAATGCTGTAAATTGAGTTTGGGGCTCGTCCACTTAATTGGCTGCTTTGTTGCAAAGCTCAAAAAGTGATTCATCTCTTTAGAGAGTGCATTTTGAATGCGCTTCTGCAAACTCTTGTCAACAATCTGTCTAAAATCACAGGCAAGATCAAAGAGTCCCAAGGTGTCGATGATCTGCATCAAAGTGGACCACTTCAATTTAATCAATGGGTTGAGAGCTCCTTGTGGGAGAGCCTCAATTGGAATGACCTCCTCTTTTTGGATCTCTTTTTGCAAAATCTCTGCCAAAAAGTAGGTGCTAAAAGGAGGGAGTTCACTTCTTTTGGGCTCCATCTTTAACATTGTAGCAAGCCCACTTTGCTGCGACTTGGAAAAAAGAGGGAAAAGAGCTGCCGCACTCTCTACAGGCAGGGTAGAGAGATAGGGATAAAACCAAGAATAGTGCACCCAATTCATCCATTTGGTTGGAACTAGCATGCTGGGGAAATTAAGCTTTGCTGGCGGTTGTAGAAGCTCTATCTCCTCTCGCATCTTTGGTTCGAAGAAACGCAGCAAGCTACTATCTTGCTCAAAATGTGTCAAAAGCGAACGGATCATCGCTTTTTCCTTTAGCTTCAAATCTCACCCCCAACCTCTTCTTCTGGCTCCTCATGAGGTGGAGCAAAAACCTCAAATGGTTCCAGTTCAAAGAAGCGCTTCCATCCATGATAGCGGATGATCGTCAATGTCTTCCAAGCTGTCCAAAGAAGCAGACAGGCAAGGACAAAGATGACCAAAATAAAGGTGTAGAGAATGCCTCTAAGTAATGAGACCGATCCGCGCGCTACAGTCACTCCCCAGACAGAGACATAAGAGAGCTCTTCGCCCCTTTGTACCTGCTCAAGAGTGATGTCTGAATAGAGAGCTCGATCTGAAACAACAGAGACGTTATCAATTTCAAGACCTGGAACAGCACTTGCGACAAGCCTTTTGATTTTTGTGACAAGTAGACTGTTAGGATTGTCCAAGATTCCGCGATGCTTTACATAGACAGAGGCAGTCAATGTCTGCTGCTCATCCTCGTCCTCATGAGGCAGAGTGATTTGCACATTGGCGTCGATGATGCCATCCATCGTACGAATGGTATTGGCCAACTGCATCGAAAGGCCCTCTTGATAGCGGATTCTATTTTGCATATCTGAAGGAACAAGTCCTTGGTTTCCAAATAGATCCAAAAGGTTGGTGCCACGAACGCGGGGTAATCCTGCTTGGTTGAGGATAGTGAGGGAGTCAGTGATCTGTTTAGCTGGAACGGAGATGTCCCACATTTGAGGTCCGCCGCCTCCACCGACAGTAGTTGCTGCGGCTTCGATTTTTGTTGCAACAACGCCGCGGCTATTTAGGAGAACGACAATTTCGTTTGCGTCGCGTTCACTTAGGTTATTGGCGATGGTGGATCTGGTGTTACACCCAAAAAGTAGTAGTAGAGGTGTGAACAGTAGCAGCTTGCGTATCATGTTGTGTCCTAATATGGTCCTTTACAGTCACCATAGCACAGCCGCTATATCCTATCCAGAGCTTATCTTAGCTTATTTCTTGTGTGGCAAACTCTACTGCCAGTGGCGGACGATGTTTTCAATCTCGAGGCGAATTGCCTTGGGAGTATCAGGGTCTTGCGCCATCGCAATAAAGCTTTCCTGATGCGCCGTTCCAACAAGTGCGTCGCAGTGACAAAGTAGGTAGGTCGAAAGAAGAGGCTTTAGCTTCACCTCTTCACACTGCAACTCCTCATACGCCGCAATCGCAATCTCTGAATCTTCTGGAAACGATGTCAACGCAAATGCCGCATGAATATTGTCCGATGTAATCGGACGACTCTGTAAAATTCTTAGCAAAAACTCCTTTGCAGGCTCGCCAATCTTTCTCAAGGCGTCCAGTAAAATCTCCTCATCAAAGAGCATATCACCACCAAAACGCTCAAAGATCGGTACAATCGCTCGATCCTCTTGCATCTCTCCTAAACAGTGAATCGCCAAAGCAGGAGCCAAACCATATCCAGGAGAAAGTGCATCATAGGCGTCTGGCGATTCCAAGATATGCATCAACTCAGGGGCGATACGCTCCTTTTGCTCCAAAACCTCAGCAATCAACTCTTCTGGATCTTCCTCTTCTGTCAGCAAAATATCAGCTACAAGCCGTTCAAGATCATTGCCCTCACCCTCATAAACCTCTTTGAGCTTGCTATAGGCTGCGCGCGCTTTTGCCACTCGCTCTGCCTCTGAACCATCTAGCACAACAGCAGCTAAGTTGGTCTCCAACTGCTGCTCGATGCTCGCCAAGTAGGCAATGCGCTCAATATCAAAGTCGGGATTCACACCAAAACCATCCTGCTCATAGTAGTTGAGCATTACACCAAAGTCGCCGCCAAAGTGCGCGTCGCGATGCATCAAAATCTCATGGTCCATCTCATCAGTCAGCTCAAACGTTGCATCTGGATCGATGTTCAATTCATGATCATGACTCTTGTCATGGCCATTCAATCCCTTAGTCTGAACTGCCTGCTCCTCAAATGTTTCCTGATCCATTATTTAATGCCTCAAATATTTCCGCTGCATTGTAGCTAGAGCGTACAAAGGGTCCCGAATAGACATAGGGGATCCCAATCTCTCTGCCGTAAGCAGCAAATTGGTTAAACTGTTTGGGTGTCACAAAAGATTTTACGCGCAGCTTGCGCCTGTTTGGTTGGAGGTATTGGCCAATCGTGACAATTTGACAGCCCACCTCTTTTAAATCTTGAAGCGTCTTCTTCACTTCATCTTCGCTCTCGCCCAGACCAACCATCAAACCTGACTTGACAAGGCTATTGGATGCTGACGCTAGCTTCAAAATCTCCAACGTTCTGGTATAAGTTGCTTTATGGCGTACGCGCCCGGTCAAGCTCTCAACCGTCTCAATATTGTGGTTAAAGATCTCCGGCTTTACATCGAGCACCATTTGCAAAGCTGCATCATCACCAGAAAAGTCGGAGGTCAAGACCTCGATCGTCGCCTCTTTTTTCACCTCTTCAATGATTTTGGCAATGTGACTCGCCCCTTTGTCAGGCAGATCGTCGCGTGCCACCATCGTCACCACTACATGACGAAGCCCCAACTTTTTGGCGCTCTCTGCAATCTGCTTTGGTTCCTCAGGATCTGGAGCTTTAGGAGAGGCATTGAAATCAATATCGCAGAAGCCGCAGTTGCGCGTACACTCCTTGCCCATTGCTAAAAAGGTAGCAGTCTTTTTCGACCAACACTCCAACAAATTGGGACACTTAGCCTCTTCACAAACAGTAGGGAGTGTGTCAACAGCCTCATGGGTATTCCATAGAAGGCGGCCCTCGGGCATTTTGCGGTGCAGCCACTTTGGAAAGCGTCCGCACGCCTCTTCATCAGGATTTTCAGGTAGAACATTCAGCCTGCGGCTTTTGACAGATGGAGCTAGTTTGAAGCGCTCATCTGTCATGACTTCGGCCTTGGTGGAAGGTGAAGCGGCATGTCCGAAGCCATGAAAGCAGCTTCCATCCACGCCTCAGCAATCGTTGGATGGGCGTGAATCGTATCGCCAATTGAATCAACCGTCAGCTCATTACTAATCGCCACCGCCATCTCAGCAATTAGAGCTGAAGCACCATGACCAACCACCTGTGCGCCTAGAATCTGTCCATTCTTTTTGTCTGTCACAATCTGTGCAAATCCCTCTGTGCACTGCGTTGCTTGAGCTTTGCCAAGCGCCTGGAAGGGGAACTTACCAATCGTTGCATCATAGCCAGCTTCAATCGCGCGCTCCAGAGTCAAACCAATGGTCCCTACCTCTGGATCTGTAAAGATCACTGAAGGAACTGCATTATAATGCATCTTGTTGGAAAGACCCGACGCATTGTCCGCAGCAATCATTCCTTGGTGTGACGCCACATGCGCTAAAATCCACTTACCAGTTACATCGCCAATCGCATAGATGCTGGAGACATTTGTCTCCATATACTCATTGACTGGAATGGTGCCATTTTCCTCACAAGCAACACCCGCGACATCAAGCCCCACATTGTCACTATTAAATTTGCGCCCCACAGAGACAAGCGCCATATCAGCTGACATAGAACGGCCATCTGCCAAATGGAAGGTGACACCCTCACCATCTTTTTCCACGCGCTCAATTGCTGCATTGGTCTCAATGTTAATACCGCGCTTTTTCAGCGAGCGTGTCATATGCTGTGAAACATTCTTGCCCTCTGTTGACAAGATCGAAGGCAGCACTTCAAAAATTGTTACCTCAACATCAAAAGCGGCGTGCAAACAGGCAAATTCGCAGCCAATCACCCCCCCACCAACAATAAATAGCTTCTTCGGAAGCTTGGTCAAGTTGAGCATCGAAGTTGAGTCATGCACCCTCTCATGATCAAAGGGGATAAAGGGAAGCTCGCGCGGTTCAGAGCCAGTCGCAATAATGATCTTCGGAGCCTCCAAAACCTCATTGTCCTGACCAGTTACCTTCACCTCATTCGCAGAGATGAATTTTCCATAGCCGTTGAAAATGGTGATCTGATTGCTTTTGATTAATCCCTCGAGTCCACGACGTATTCCATTGACAACACCATCTTTACGATCCTTCATTGCAGCGTAGTCAAACGCTACATTTTGACAGGAGATGCCAAATTGATTGGCCTCACGCACCTTGCGCAAAACATCAGCATTGGCAATCAACGCCTTTGAAGGAATACAGCCGCGGTTGAGGCAGGTACCACCTAGCTCACCCGCTTCAATTAGCGCTGTCTTTAGGCCGCGCTGCGCACCTCGAATTGCAGCTACATAGCCTCCGGGGCCGCTGCCTATCACAATGAGATCAAATTTCTTTTTGTCCATAATCGCCTTAAAGGATATATATTTTATAAGAAGCTATACATTTTGGTAAACCTCAGTATGAGCAAAGAGAGTGAAAAAAGAATTTGTTGGAACTGCAATGCAGACGTCAGCATTCAGATCGAGCGCTGCCCCTACTGCGGTGCAGATGTAAATAGCCCTCCAGAGGGACGCACTCCCTATAAAGGAGAGGAGATGGGAAGCCCTTTCCAAAAATCTCCTAATAGTAGCAAGGGAGATGACCCATTTCAATTTCACCCAAGGCCAACGCCCCTCCAAGAGGCAAGCATGGCCGTGAGTGATCAGGAATGGAATGACGCCCTAGAAGAGGAGGTGAAGGAGGAGGCAGCACCCACTAGCAGTCGTGAGATGGTTGCCCTTCTACTACTTCTACCAGGAATCGTCTTCTTCCTCTTTGGGATGCTTCTTCTTCTTTTCGCAAAAGAAGGAATGCTCACCCTTCATTGGAAGCAGAGCTTAGCTTTTTTTTACTTCCTCGCCTCACTACCCCTTCTCTATCTTGGCTGGCGTGCTACGAGATAGAGCAAGTATTTTTTGGGTTGAGCCGCTTGTGGCATGTATTTTTTGGATTTAGTCTTTTGTGACAGGTATTTTTTGGATTCAATCTCTTGTGGCAAGGGGTATCCATCATCGATGAACGGTGACAAAGAGGGCAGCGTGCATGTTCAGCGCACATATATACTCCACCTTGATCCACCAGTAAACTATCCACCTCAACCATATCATTGCTCAGCTGGACAAGGATTGTCTCACCAGTCAATGAAATCTGTTCAGGCTCCAAATAGAATTTCTCAGTTGCAAAAAGCGAGCTTGCAACAAATGCAGCCGCAAATAGTGTCATTTTCAACATCGTCTTCTCCTAAATTGAGATCGTTTATACAACGTTAACAATGACCATAAGAAAAGGAATCTTTTTATTAAATATGAATAAAAATTTTAAGAAGCAAACTCTTCAGCCAGACCGCAACACTTCTTGTATTTTTTTCCACTCTTGCAAGGACATAGGTCGTTTCGGCCCACTTTTGGTGAGGCTAAAAGAGGGGCAGATTTTTTTTCTGCAGGAGGCTCATTAGGCTCTTCTTCGGGTGTTTCCATGCCATCAAAGATCATCCTGTTTGTCTCCATATTGACTTCGTTCAGGATATCTTCGAACATACCAGTCGGTGGTTGCACCTCGATTTTGAAGAGATTTTTGGCTGTTTCTGTGTGCAGACGAGCGGTTAGGTCATGAAAGAGTCTAAACGCTTCATGTTTGAATTCCATCAGAGGATCTCTTTGGGCGACTGCACGCAGGCTTACCTCTGTTCTTAGGTGATCCATAGCAAGTAGGTGCTCTTGCCACAGCTCATCTACCTTTTGTAGTATGACTCCGCGAACAGCTGCTTGTGTCTGCTTCTCATTGCCAGTTTTTTCGACCTCTTGCGCGTAAAGTTTTTCAAAGGCCGCAACCACTTTTGCTTTTGCGCGCTCTTCAAGCACATCCCTTTCGCTATGGTCATCGTCAAACTCCTCAATGGAGAAGCTGACAGGGAAGTAGCTCAGAAGTGCTTCACAGAAGGCTTTTGGATTCCATCCACCCTCATGGCTGCGCGAAACAAAGTGTTCGCTTGCGAGCTGTTCGCACACATTATCGAGAAGTGTGTAGGCCTCCTCCAAAATCTCATCGCTACGCAAAATCTCATTACGGAAGTTGTAGACCTCCTGTCTCTGCTTGTTCATCACATCGTCATATTCAAGCGTGTGCTTGCGCATCATGTAGTTGCGCCCTTCGACACGTTTTTGCGCTGTCTGGATACTGCGATTGAGAATATTAGCTGAGATCGGTTCGCCCTCTGGTGGGCGGAACTTTTGGATCATCTGCGTCAGCCTAGGAGAGGCAAATAGGCGCATCAGTGGATCTTCGAAAGAGATGTAGAATTTGGAGCTACCGGGATCACCAAGGCGTGCGCTACGTCCCAAGAGCTGGCGGTCGATGCGACGTGACTGGTGACGTGTTGTGCCGATCACATGAAGACCTCCCCGATTAGCGGCATCATCTTGCAGTTTGATGTCCGTTCCGCGACCCGCCATGTTTGTGGCAACTGTGACAGCGCCAGGCTTTCCTGCCTCAGCAATGATCTGCGCCTCATGCTCATGGTTTTTTGCATTCAAAACGGTGTGGTTGATGCTGTTTTGACGCAAAATACGTGACAGCTTTTCCGAAACTTCGACAGATTCGGTTCCCAAAAGAAGCGGCCGCCCCTTTTTGTGCATCTCCAAAATGTGAGCTAAAATAGCGTGGTACTTTTCCCGCTCTGTCATGTAGATTTCATCATTAAATTGCGAACGAATGCACTTTCGATGGGTTGGGATCTGCAATACTTCTAGTTTGTAGATCTCTTTGAACTCATTGGCTTCAGTAATCGCTGTTCCTGTCATGCCGGCGAGCTTGTCATACATGCGGAAGTAGTTTTGTAGCGTCACTGTGGCGTAGGTCTGCGTCTCTTTTTGAATCTGCACACCCTCTTTAGCTTCGATGGCCTGATGTAGACCATCAGAGAAACGGCGACCTGGCTGTGGGCGACCTGTGTTCTCATCAATGATGACAATCTTGCCTTGATCCAAGATGTAGTCAACATCGCGCTCCATTAAAAGGTGAGCGCGCAGCAGCTGACGTAGATTGTGAGCACGCTCTTTCCTCTTAGCATCTTCAGCATTAGCCGCAAGCTTGCGTTCTAACTTCTGCTCGTCGCTCAACTCCTCCTTCTCAATTTCAGCATACTCATGGCCAAGATCAAGCATCACAAAGTCTTCAACTGTTCCGCCAGAAACCTCTGCCCACGCAGTGATTCCCTTGTCAGTCAACTCAAAGTCATTGCTCTTTTCCTCGACGACCATCAATAGCTCAGAGATCGCTTCCGCCTTCTCATCCTTATATTGGTCGCTGTGGAAGTGGAGATCCCACTTGTCAATCTCAGCCCTCAAATCGGGATGCTCTTTAGCGCGACGCAGAAGCTTGTGATGTGGCATACCGCGATTGACAAGCCAAAGCAGGCGACATGCCTCTTTGATCTGTTTCATCTCATCCTTGCCCTGAGGTAGGGTGTCGGCTTCCAAATGGCTTCCAATCAATCTTTTAGCCTTTTGCGCCAGTGCATTGCATAGATCGCGCTGCATCTTGACCAAGAGGGCAGCACCATCTTTGAGCTGATCATACATCTGCATGCTCTCAGGCACAGGACCAGAAATAATAAGAGGTGTTCTTGCCTCATCGATCAAGATAGAGTCGATTTCATCGATGATAGCAAAGAAATAACCGCGCTGAACCTGCTGCTCCTTAGTGGAGGCCATTGAGTTGTCGCGTAAGTAGTCAAAACCAAATTCAGAGGCTGTTCCATAGACAACATCTGCTTTGTAGACTTCGCGTCTTGAGTGCATTGGTGTAGCATTGGTCAATACAGAGGTGGTCAAACCGAGCCAGCGCAAGATGGATCCGACCCACTGACAGTCACGCTGGCAGAGGTAGTCGTTGACGGTGACAAGATGGACGGGCTTACCGCTAAGGGCGTTGAGATAGAGCGGCAGTGCAGCGGTGAGTGTCTTCCCCTCGCCTGTCTGCATCTCAGAAATGTGGCCGTAGTGCATGGCAGTAGCACCCAAAATTTGCACATCGTAGGGCACCATATCCCACTGCTGATCATAACCGGAGACGTGAACATCGGTTCCGCACATACGGCGGCAAGCTGTTTTGACAACAGCATATGCTTCAGGAAGCAGGGAGTCGAGCGACTCTCCATCGGCAAAACGCTGCTTAAATTCAGCTGTTTTGGCCTTTACCTCTTCGTCAGAGAGGGATTGATATTGCTCATCATAGCTATTGACTTTTGTCACAAGACGTCTGAGTCGTTTGACAGTGCGCTCCTGAGAGCTGCCGAAAATTTTCTTAAATAGTCCCAACATAGCGGCCATTATAGAGAAGTCTCCACCATTTGGCAACTACTGAAACAGTGCCAGAATCTCCCTTTGCATGGAGGCGACCTCTCGCATTCTAGTGCGGCGGATATATAGCTGATGATAGAGAAAGTCGCAGTCTTCTTGCTGAATAACTAAGAAGCGGCCAATGCCCCAAAAAATAGCGAGAAGATTCTCTCCATCATGAGCAATAATTAATTTTTTATTTCCCCAGTTATAGTTGAAGGGGTTTTTTTGAATACAAACTGGCTGAGGCAGTCGCACACTCTTTGGCAAGAAGCTGCGCAAATGACTCTCCAATAGGGTTGTTTTTCCTGGGATCCTTAAAATAGCTATGGCAGTGAGTGCTGCTGCGGTGCAGATGGAGATAACAACCCATTTTCTTGTTTGCAAAATGCCCCTATAATGCAGAGCAAGCGTAGCAGCGATGGTCGCGATCACCGTTGAAATAAGCATTGCTTTAATTTCCCAGGGGCAAACAGTTTGCGTGTGAAGTTTTCTAGAGATATGCATCCCAACTATGCTACCAAAGTGTGAATAACGCAGGTAGGGGTAAGTGGGGTTTGAGATCGCAACTTGCGCATAGCACTCTGTCTGCGTTGGCGACTTTCTCTATCTTGATCATTGGCTGCAAGAGCTTTTTGGATCTCGTAGGCGCGTTTAAAGTTGCCAATGCGCGCTTCACAGGCACTCAATATCTCCCAAGTGATACTATTTGATTCAATATTGAGAGCGATATGTGCATAGTTGATTGCTTGATCTTGTGAGAGTGAAGTGGACATTCCAACGCCAAACATCCATGCAAGAGCGCGGTAGCCGTTAGGGTTTGAGGGATACTCCTCAATGATTCTTCTGTAACTTTTTTCCGCCTCTTCCCACTTCTCCTGTTTCTCTTGAGCATAGCCTAAGTAGGCCAAAATCTTTGGCGAAGCCTTTTTGACGGCTAATTCATTGAAGTAGTGTTCTGCAAATTCATACTTGCTCACATTTGTCGCGCAAATGCCAGCAGCAAGAAGGAGTCTAGAATCTTTGCGCTCCCAGAGGGGGCCAGATTGATATAGGTGAAGCGCTCGCCTATGTTCCCCACGCTCCTGTAAGCAGCTGCCTAGCCCAAGTAGGGCGGCGATATCCATCGAATCTTGCTCCAAAAGGCGTTTGAAGAGCTCCTCAGCCTCAGCCAAGTTTCCAAAGCGTCTGTAAGCGTGACCAAGTTGAATCAGAAGCTTGTGGCTGGAAAAGCCGAGCTCAATCGCTCTTGTGTAGTAGGCAATTGTTTGTGCAAAATCTTTCAACTCAAAATGAGCCCACGCAGCGAGGGAAAAGAGTTTGCCTACCTCTGTCTGCACAAGCCACGGCTGTAGCATTTCAATTGCTTGTCGCGGATAACCGCTCTGCAAGAGTGCGCTAGCGTAGGCGTAGACATCTGATTCGCTCCGCATGATAGCACGACAGCTCTCAAAGGCCTTCAAAGCCTCTTTTGCTTTTCCCCTTTTAAGCAAAATTTTTCCAAGCTCTAAAGTAAAAATAAGCTCATGAGGAAAGTGAGAGCGCGCTTTTATAGCCTTTTGCTGCGCCTCTTTGTACGCCTTCTTCTGACGTAAAATCTGGATTTCAAAAAGCGCTGCCTTTTTTCCACCGCGCTTATTTTCCAAGAGCGGAATGAGCAGCGCTGTTGCAAGGTCCCACTCTTCCAAAGAGATGTGATTCGAGATCTGCCCGAGTGTTTTTTGTACGCTGATAGTAGAGAGTCGAGCACTTTTCACCCAATGGCGGAAAGCGATGTAAACAATGCTCGAAATTGTGACTACTGCACAAACAATAAACATAGAAATTTGTGAATAGCAAATAAATTTAAAGTGGTCTAGCTAAAAATTGGCCCATTAAACAGCGTGTTTCAAGATGCGCTTTCGAATTAGCAATAATATTAGGATCAAGTTCCACACTGTCAGGCTCAAAGAGTAAAATGAGTGCGGAGCCACCAAATGAGAAAAATCCCTTCTCATATCCCTCACGGGCCCCTTTTCCTACATCAAAGGTTTGATGGATAGAGCCGACATTAGTTGCACCAACCTCTATCATCAGTAGTTTGCCCACTTCTGTTTGGATCTGAGTGATCATCCGTTTGTTTTCAGTTAGCTTGTGGATATTTTGTTTTAGAGCAAGCGGATTAACGGAAAAAAGAGGGCCGTTGATTAGCTTAGCTTGTGCGGGTGTTCCGGCGCAGGGGAAATGGAATCTGTGATAGTCAACAGGAGCGAGTCTTCCAAAAACTGCGGAGCCATTTTGGTATTGTTTGGCAAGTTTTGTATCTTGCAATAGAGAGGGGAGTGAAAATTTTTGTCCTTTGACGAAGAAGCCATCGCATTCGGCTATATTTTGATAGGCGAGGTAGCGACCATCAGCTGGCATGCAGATTTTACTACAGATGGGGCGCGCCTCTTTGCGAAGCCGGCGCACGAAAAAGTCATTGAATGAAGTGAATTGGTTGGGGTGCTTTTCAAACTCTGATGCGTCGATGTCGAATTTGCGAATAAAGGGGACAATTTTTGCCTTTGTCCAGGGGAGATTTTGGCAGCTTCCGTAGAGTTTTGAGATAGCGGGGAGGCGGCAGATTACATTCTTGAGAAGGCGGCTGAGAGGGTTTTTGGCGTAAAGTAGTTTGAGTGCTGTTTCGCAATAGACCTGTTCATCGACTTCTTTGCCTGTTTTATTGTCTATGATCACGAGCGAGCCCTCTCTGCTTTTTTACCAACTTGGTTGAAAAAACGCACCTCTTCCAAAAATTCAGAGGAGAAGTGGTGAGCAAGTTGTTCAGGGCTTGCAGAAGTAGTAGCAGCAGCCTTCTCATCACGCTCCTGCGTTTGGAAGATATTTGACAAAGACTTCAAGGCGTCCGTAGACATCAGCTAATAGAGATTCAGATTCTTGACTATTAGAAATATTGGATAGATAGAGGTTTAGGCTATGTTTGTTAAGCGAGTCGAGGAGGTTTGCGTAGGTGCCAAAGGGGTTTTGACCTGATGAGTCGGCGTTATAGTTGGGTTCACCAAGTTGCTCAAGGCGCTGACCATGCTGCTTGAGAAAGTCGATTAGATTCCCTAGAATTTGCTTAAAGTTTTGAATATCGCTTTTTAGATCGGGGCCATCGTCATAGAGATCAACCATTAGCTTCTGCATACTAGCAGTGAACTCATCTAAGTATTGATGCGCTTCTTTGATCAAATTTCGATCATCATCAGATAGGGAAGAGCCTAGATTTTCTGGCGGTTGAAATGAGGGTTGATTGGGGTTAATTGGATTCATAGTATTACTTATAACCATTTCTTGTGATTTTGCAACTGATTTGCTATTATGTGACCGTGAATTTTGTCCATAGACCCTATCAGAAAGGAGAGACAATTGCTGCCCTCGCTACGGCTGTAGGAGAGGGAGGCATTGCTATTATTCGCATCAGTGGCGATGAAGCTATTGCTGTTGCTGATGCTATTTTTTCAAAAAAAGTCTCCTCTTTTAAGAGTCACACTGTGCACCACGGCTTTGTTACTGATGGAAAAAAGCGGATAGATGAAGCGCTTTTAATCGTCATGAGAGCGCCGCGTAGCTATACGGGCGAGGAGACAGTCGAAATCCAATGCCACGGTGGTCGCCTTGCTGCTACGGCTGTTTTAGAGGCGGCGCTGCAACATGGTGCAAGGCCTGCTGAACCAGGAGAGTTTACTTGCCGCGCCTTTTTGAATGGCAAGCTAGATCTGGCACAAGCTGAAGCGGTTCAAGAGTTGATTGCAGCCAAATCACGCGCAGGATTTGCCTCTGCTCAAAACCATCTGGAGGGCGCTCTTTCTAAGGAGATTCTGCTCTTTCAAAGGGAGCTCACGCAGATTGCTGCCATCTTGGAGGCGTGGGTAGATTTTCCTGAAGAGGGCTTGGAGTTTGCCACCAAAGAGGAGATGATCGCCGATATCGATGCGCTCCTGCAGCGGATGCGCCATCTATGGCAGACATTTGAGGAGGGGCAGCGGCTGAGCAGCGGAATCTCACTCACTCTTGTTGGCGCTCCTAATGCTGGCAAGAGCTCGCTTCTCAACGCTCTTCTTCGCAAAGAGCGCGCTATTGTGACCAAGATTGCTGGAACAACCAGAGATCTTGTACAGGAGGAGTTTGTGCTAGATGGCGTGCTCTTCCATATCACCGATACGGCAGGCATCAGGAAGAGTGAAGATCTGGTTGAAAGGGAGGGGATCCGCCGCTCATTTGAAGCGATGGAGAGAAGTGATATCACACTACTTGTTGTTGATGCAACTAATCCTGATTTGCTTGAATGTGAGCCTACTTTTACAGTGTGGAACAAGTGTGATCTCGCCTCAGTCCCGAAGGGTGAGCTTGCTATTTCTGCCAAAGAGGGCGAGGGATTGGCAGAGTTAAAAAGACGTCTTTTGGAGTGTGTCAAAAATGTGCAGCCCAGTGATTTGGTGTTGACGCATAAGAGACACTATGTGGCGCTTGGTGAGTCGATAGAGGCTCTGCTGCGGCTGCGTGAAGGGTTGCTTGGCTCTCTTTCTCCTGAGTTTTTGAATCAAGATGCGAGAGAGGCTTTGAAACAGCTGGGGCTCATCATCGGCCAAGATGTTTCGGAGGAGATTTTGAGCTCCATCTTTTCAACCTTTTGTGTGGGCAAATGACGCCGGAGCGAATTGAGCAGATCTTGAATGAACACTTTCCCGATCCTCAGATTCCGCTTTTGCACCACTCTAATTACACGCTTTTGGTTGCAACGCTGCTTTCTGCTCAATCGACAGATGCGAAGGTTAATGAGATTACGCCCACACTTTTTGCGAGGGCAGATAGTCCGCAAAAGATGGTGGAGTTGTCTGTTGATGAGATTGAAACGATTATCAAACCAATTGGACTTTCACCGACAAAGGCGCGCAATATCCACGCACTTTCTAAAAAGTTGATTGAGAGCTTTGGTGGGGAGGTTCCTGATAGCTTTGAGGGGTTGGAGAGTCTTCCAGGTGTTGGGCATAAAACAGCATCTTGCGTGATGATTCACGCTTTTAAAAAGCCTGCCTTCCCGGTGGATACGCACATCTTTCGCTGCGCTAGAAGGTGGGAGCTTTCTGAGGGGCAGAGTGTAGAAAAGGTAGAAGAGGATTTAAAAAAACTATTTGCAAAAGAGCGTTGGGAAAAGCTCCATTTGCAGATGATTTACTTTGCGAGAAAGTATTGTCCTGCGAAAAAGCATAATTCCGATAATTGTCCGATTTGCCGCGAACTTTGATTTTATTGATAGGCTCTGTTAGAATGGATGGTATGATGAACGAAATGATCATCAGATCCGTCCTGTCTACAATTATTGTCCCGCAGGGGACAACAGATTGCGCTATTCTATTTTAATTTATTTTTATAACACGAAACTTAAGGAGAAGGAGAGATGAAAACCC
Organism: Chlamydiales bacterium; assembly: GCA_022601635.1. Taxonomy (GTDB): domain Bacteria; phylum Chlamydiota; class Chlamydiia; order Chlamydiales; family JAAKFR01; genus JACKPM01. Next base: position 26,867 of record JAJACG010000024.1, read on the forward strand.
AATCTGGGAAGCCATCGATCTTAGCGACAGGACTTGCAATGTTTGCCATGTTTTTTGGGGCGGGGAACGTTGTTTTCCCCCTAGCTCTAGGGCAGGTAAGTATGGATCAAAACTTTTGGGGCATCATAGGGATGACCCTTACTGCTGTTTTAGTACCTTTGATGGGTACCATGGCAATGCTGCTCTTCGATGGAGATTACAATAAATTTTTTCAACGCGTAGGTAAGCTGCCGGGATTTTTTCTTGTGGCCCTCATTTTGGCTGTAATTGGCCCATTTGGTGGAGTGCCGCGCTGTATCACGATATCTTACGCGACTTTGGCTCCCTTCTTGGGGGGCATTCCTGGCGTCAATTTGGTTACTTTCAGTGCGTTAAATGCCATATTGATTTTTATCTTCACGGTACGTCCGGGCAAGATTTTGAATGTGATAGGGAAATTTTTGACACCGGTTCTGCTGCTTTCGTTAGCGGTGATTGTATTCAAGGGGATTTTTGGCATCCCGCACGCGGGTGAGAGTGGTTTGACTCGTTGGGAGACCTTTTCTACAGGCTTTTTGTCGGGTTATAACACAATGGACCTTTTGGCTACCTTCTTCTTTAGTTCTGTGGTGCTGCTCTGCTTGCGCGACGGTGTTAAGGATGGCAACAAGACCAAACTGATGAAGGTTGCTGGAATTGGGGGCTTGATTGCCGCTTCGCTTTTGACGGCGATCTATGTGAGCTTCTCCTATTTGGCGGCAGCATACAGCGCTAAACTAGGTGGAGTGCAGGGTCATGAGATGTTGGGAGCGCTGGCGCGTCAGCTGCTTGGCCCTTACGCTGGCTTGATTGTAGCTATCACTGTTTTCTTCGCCTGTTTGACAACGGAGATTGCGCTTGCGGCTGTGGCGAGTAGATTTTTGTCGGAAAATGTGACACGTAATAGGTTGCCCTATGCGGCGGCACTTGGAGCTGTGCTCTTTGTTTCGTTTCTAGTATCGACATTGAATTTTACAGGAATTGCTGCCTTTTTGACGCCTATTTTGCAGCTCTGCTACCCGGCGTTGATTGCGCTAGCACTGGTCAATATTGTCTATAAGGTGTGGCGTTTTCAGCCTGTAAAATTGATTTTCTATGGGACACTGCTCGCAACCCTAGCAGTAAAACTTTTCTAGTCTTATAATGCGAAGGTTATGAGGAATGACTTGCCGTGGCCGCAGTATGCGGCTGCGGCCAATGAGCTAATCGCCCAGAAAAAGGTGGGTGATGTAGAGCTTGGAAAGGCCACCTATCAGGTAGAGGTTATCGATGGTGAGGAGAGCTACTGGCCCTTCTTGCAATTTGACTTGAAGTACAAGTTGAAGGATGCCTTCTGCTCTTGTGACAGTGAGGATGAGGCGTGTGTCCATCTCGCTGCCGCTTTTTTGCGCATCTTTGAAAAAGATGAGCCTCTACACGCCAGATTTGAGCACTCCTTTTTCTTCAAAATGGCACAGCTTTTGGGTGAGCGCCTTGGTTTTGAGGCTATGAAGCTTGAGGGTGAGTCAGGTCACTATCGCTATCCAGATTTGATTGAGATTAAGGGAGATGTTGATGCGATTTTACAGGAGCGCACGCAGCAGACGCCAGAGACTTCGCTCAAGTTCTCTAACTTCTCCCAAAGGGAGTTGGAGTGGTGGCAAGATGGCAGACCGAGTGAGGAGCTGCGCTTCTACCTCTCCTACTGGTTTGATTTGGCAAAATGGTTCTTCCTTCTAGAAGAGCGAAGTACGGCTAAACTCACTTTTGAAGAAGATGAAGAGGGTTTCCCGACCAGGCTTCATTTCGTTTGGCCTACAGCTTCATTGCGACTCTATCTGAATCAAGAGGAGCTGTTGAAGCTGATTCCGACTCTGCATACTGTCAAAAGTCCTCTCAAGGTGGAGGCTGATCAAGAGGGAGCGCCGTTGAAGATCACCTTTGAGCAGGATCGTTTGAAGGTGGAGGTGAAAAAGAGTGAAAGTGGTGGCAAAGGAGCCAGGTCAATCGATGGCTGGAGCTATCAGCCGGGTGTCGGCTTTTTTGCTCGCGGTGGAGATCATTTCTTCTCTCGAAGTGAGATTCCAGCATCGGAAATTGAGCAGGCGCTAGATAAACATACAGATCAGATGAGCCGTTTCTTCTCTATTCAAGAGGAGGTTGTCAAGCTGCAGTACAAGATCTGGTTTGATGCGGATTGGAACTGGCATTTTGCTGCGTTCATTAAAGAGGGTGGTGATGCTAGGCTCTTTGGTAAGTGGGCCTTTTATTCGGGTGGTTTTGTGCGTGTTGAGGGAGCGATTTTTGATCGTGAGAGTGCAGTATTACCGCCGTCTGAGGTCTCATCTTTTGTCAACCATCATCGCATTTGGCTCAATGGAATGGAGGGTTTTCAGCCCCATTTGGCAAGTATTGAGTCTCATCTGACTTATACGGTGGGTGAGAAGTTGATTTTTCTCTCTAAGTTGTATGGGGATCAGAAGGGCGCTTTTGATTTTGGTGATTGGATTTACTATGATGGGCAGGGATTTTTCTCGAAGCAGCATGCGCGTTTGGGACAGGTTGTTCGCCCGGGCCTTGAGGTTGCGGCGGAGTCTATCTCCTCTTTTATCAAGGTGAATCGCGAGGAGTTGGAGGGTGTTGCTGGTTTTTTCACGACGAGGCTTCCTATTTCAGAGCGTGGCTTGGAGGTGAGGGTGATTTCTCCGACAAAGATTGAGATTTTGCCCTCATTTGTGGGTGAGGAGGGGGTTCAATTTTATGGGGATTTTGTCTTTATTCCTGGGGAGGGTTTTTGTGAGTTGCCGGCGCAGTTTCGTCTTCCAGAGGAGGTGAGTGAGTCTAGGGAGCTTGAGGGTAAGGAGCTGGTGCACTTTTTGCATGAGACGTTGCCAGCTTATGAGAAGTATTTCACCAAGTTAGATCCGCGGATGAAGAGGCCGCACAAAAAAGAGATTGAAATTGGTTATATGGTGCGTTCGCAGGGAGGTTTGAAGGCGGAGCTCTTTTTATCGACGGAGCAGGGCAGTCTCAATATTTTGGAGATCCATGAGGCATTTGAGAAGAAGTATAGCTACCTCTTTACTGAGGCGGGCTTGGTGGATCTTACTGAAGATAGCTATGCGTGGATGAAGAAGGTGAGGCCGACAGAGGGTGGTGTGACGGTTGATTTGTCGACGATGGAGTTTTTGAGGTTGGAGGCAACGGCTATGTTGAGGGCGCCTACGGGTGACTCTCCGCAGGCTGATATTTCTAGAAGGCTGTTGAAGGAGCTTCGGGAGTTTACGGTGTCACAGCAGCCCAATTTGCGGGGGTTGAAGAGTGAGCTACGTCTTTATCAGCAGACGGGTTTGAACTGGCTTTGGTTTCTCTATCGTAACGGTTTGTCTGCGCTTTTATGTGATGATATGGGTCTTGGTAAGACGCATCAGTCAATGGCGTTGATGGCGGCGGTGCTCAATCAACCGGAGCTTTCAGAGAGTCGTTTTTTGGTGGTTTGTCCGACATCGGTGATTTATCACTGGGAGGATAAATTAGAGCAGTTTCTGCCTCATATCAAGGTGCATACTTTCCACGGTTCAAATCGCTCTTTGAAGAGACTCCCGAAGGAGGGGTTGATTTTGACTTCGTACGGAACTTTTCGGATGGAGAAGGAGAAGTTGAAGAAGATCCATTTTGAGGTAGCAGTTTATGATGAGGTGCAGGTGGCAAAGAATGCCTCGAGTCAGATTCATTCGGCGTTGATTGCTGTGGATGCGAGGATGAAGGTGGGGCTGACGGGTACTCCGATTGAGAATAGTTTGCGGGAACTGAAGGCACTTTTTGATATTGTACTTCCTGGTTATATGCCGAAAGAGGCGCAGTTTAGATCTCAATTTGTGACGCCGATTGAGCGTGATTTGGATGAGGAGAAGAAGGCTCTTTTGACGGCGATGATCAAGCCATTTATTTTGCGTAGGCGTAAGAGTGAGGTTTTGGATGAGTTGCCGGAGAAGAGTGAAGATAAGGCGCACTGCGATCTTTCATCGAAGCAGATCGAGCTTTACAAGGGAGCATTGACCAAGCGTAAGGAGGAGTTGATTGGTCAATTGCGCGATCGTGACAGCTCGATTCCTTTTATTCATATATTTTCGCTGCTCTCTTACTTGAAGCAGGTGTGTAATCATCCGGCGTTGGCGCTCAAGGAGAGTTCGCATTATAAAGAGTATGCTTCTGGCAAGTGGGATTTATTTGTTGAGTTGATGGAAGAGGCTCGCGCGAGTGGTCAGAAGGTGGTGGTCTTTTCGCAGTATTTGGGGATGCTGGATATTATGGAGGCCTATATGCGGGAGCGCGGCTGGAAATATGCACAGATTCGGGGTGATACGGCTAATCGCAAGGAGCAGTTGAAGATGTTTCAGGAGGATCCGGAGTGTGTGGTCTTTATTGGATCATTGCAGGCTGCGGGATTGGGGATTGATTTGACGGCGGCGCAGGTTGTGGTGCTTTATGATCGTTGGTGGAATGCGGCGCGTGAGAATCAGGCGATTGACCGAGTGCATCGGATTGGCCAGAAGTGTGGGGTTCAGGTCTTTAAGTTGATTTGTAAGGGTACGATTGAGGAGAAGATAGATCGTATGATTACGAAGAAGGGTCGTTTGATGGAGGAGATTGTAACGACAGATGATCAGGGAGTGTTGAAGAAGTTCAGCCGATCCGAGCTCATCGACCTTCTCAACTATGAACCTGAATAGCAGATCTTAGATTACATTGTGAGTAGCCTGCTCATAAAGCGTCTTTATCTTAGTATTTAACTGATCAAAGATATGTTTTTTTCCAGGAGGGAGTTTTTTATGCTGAATCTTCTGGAGTATCCAGTGTGATTCGACTGGCATGTAGTGGAATTCGTTAGAACAACGTATAAGAATATCCAAAAGTATCTCTGAATTCTCAGTTTGTCTAGCAATATCCAGAGCATACAAATAGACTTGGCGTGTAAAGATGGACTCTTGTAAGTGCCTATATCGAATGGCCAACTCTTCTTCAGATAGTGTGGAACCATCTGCTCTTTTCTCGGCGATAATTTCACAAAAATAACGCTCTTTTATTACCTGCATGGCTACAATCGGAGGAGCTGGGCGTAATAAGGAGTATTTCCAATTCTTTGGGAATCGAGGTGCCATCGTATTTGCTCCTTCTCCCCAATTTGTTAATGACATTCCAGCGTAGTTTAAAGAATAGAAAGCTGTACAGCTTATTTGATCAATCCAATTCATCCAGTAATCAACCCACTCAGCTGCTAGTTCACCCAATGATCCTGAATTTATCCCCAGTTCAAATGAAATTCCCATATCTTTGATATTATGAGCATTTTGAATAGGCACCAGTAAGATGTTTGGTTTATCATCCGGTAAATCTATTGAATCGGAGGTATGGTAGTAGACATTCACTTCCGGTAAGTTGGCTCTTAAGAAAAGCTCAGAGAAAAAGAGTGATTGTGGAAGATCCACGATACAGTAGTTTTTGATAGATAATGCTGGAGCAGAATTAAAAAGCCTACAGAGATTGCCATACCCACCTCCAATTTCAACAATATTGTTAATGCTCCCGACATACTTGAGGCAAGTTAATAGAATGTGCGTATGAAAGAAATGGACATTGCTGATACAGCCCTCTTTTTTTGATGAGAGATGTCGATACAAAGAGGAAGGACTTGAAAAAACCGACTCCTTTAGAGAGAGGGATTCGCTAATGAGTTCGGGATATTCAGCCTCCAGCAAGGCTTGATAGTAGGGAAAGATCTCGAAATAGTGAATGGCATCCATGCGATGATCAAAATGCATTCTATCTTGTGCAAACATAATTGCTTCACGAACCGTTTGAAAGTTCGAAATATTATTAGCGCACTCTTGCATTAGTGTTGCCCATCTATGAGAAGAGACAGGTAGATGATCTGAGTTCAGTGAAATCGCCTGAGCAAAATGCTCTCTTGCTTGTTCAAGAAGGTTATTTGAGAGGGAATAATAGGGGTTTACAGGAAAGCGGATATCAAAACTTTTGCTGCAATGATAGCCTAGCTTGTGGGCAAATGATTGTCCGCGTCTACCAAGAGCGTGGTTGAGTTTTCTAAGTACATGCATTGTAGCAGTCTCCATTTTAATCTTAGATTATAGCAAGTGAAATAGCTTGCGGTATTCAACTGTTTATCCCCCTTTTTAGAAGGGCAATTGTAAGATCTTCAGATGCCTTTTTATAGCTCAATTCTTTAAGTAGATCAAGCATCTCTTCTTGGTAGAATGAGTTCTCAAACATAATAATTGATTGTAGATCTCCGATCATATCCAAGTAATAAGAAGGAGAGAAATCGACTCTGATTTACTACGTGATAAGTTTTCTGAATAATAGCTGTTACTTGTTATTTTTCAATTTACACCAAATCGTGGAGTGCTCTTTGGTACTGTGCTTTTATGGTCGCCTCTATTGACGATAGTTTGCCCCTATCCTCTTCAGGCAAGAAGTCATGAGGAAGAGAGTTCAGTTTTTCAAGAATCCAGTGTGACTCCAGTGGAAGATAGGGAAATTCATTTGCACAGCGCATCAAAATATCTAATAGGATTCCTACTGTGTTTGTCTGCCTTGCGATGTCTAGAGAGTAGATATAGGTTTGTCGAGAAAAAGATCTTTTCTTGAGTATTTGATATCGATGCGAGAGTTCCTCTTCGCTAGGTAATTCGCCCTCGGGCATTTTTTGAGCTAGTAGATCGCAGAAGTAGCGCCCCCCTCCAGCCTGCATAGCAATGACAGGAGAAGCTGGACGTGATAACTTGTACTGCCATCTCTTCGATAAATGGGGGGCCATAGTGTTGGCGCCTTCAGCCCAATTGGTCAATGGTGTACCACAGTAATTTAAGGAGTAGAACTGAGAGCATGGGGCTTCATCAAGCCAGTTCATCCAAAAGTCGACCCACTTCTCAGAGAGTTCCCCTAAAGAACCGGAATTAATTCCAAGATCAAAATCAATACCCATCTTTTTGACTAAGTGAGCATTTTGGATGGGGACAAGTATAATATTCTGTTTTTCTGTGGAAAGCTTAGGTATTTCATCACTTAGATATTGAATGTTTGCAGTTGGTAGATTGATTCTCAAGAAGAGTTCTGCGAAAAAGAGTGACTGTGGGACATCAATAATACAGTAGTTCTGAGTGTAAAACTGCTTTTGAGAGAAAATGAGCCGACATAAATTTCCATATCCAGCTCCAATTTCGAGAAGATTATGCATCTTATCTGCAAACTGGAAGCAAGTAAGCAAAATATGAGCGTGAAAGTAGTGAATATTGCTTACCTTTCCCCTCTTTTTTGCAGAAGAAGGAGGCTTGCAATGAGATTCTGGACGAGAAAAAGGTGATTCTTGAAGGGAATAGAGGAGCTCTATTTGATCTGGGTATTCCAGTTCCAACAGTGATTCATAGTAAGCGATAGCGTGAAATAGGTGTATGACATCAACCCTGTGATCAAATGGCATTTCTGTTTGAGCAAATTCAATGGCTTCACGAATAGTTTGAGCTCTAGCAATATAATCAAAACAGCGCTTCATCAGGGTCGACCATCTAATAGAAGACTGAGGGAGATGTTTATCGCAAAGGGAGGATGCTCGAGCAAAATTAGCTTTGGCCTCATCCAAGATTGCAGTGCTATTTTGTATTCTTTGATAAGCGTCCTTCGGAAAGCGGAAGTAGCTACTTTGATTTAGACAAAAATCAGTTTTCTGAATAGCTCGGTGAAGAGTTGTACCCAGAAATTGACGAGTCTTTCGCAGCATGTTTTTTCGAGGGAGGGTCGTCGGCATTTCTTCGCTCTTTCATATTCAAGAAAATGCACAATAGCAATGCTAGATAATTTTATTCAAAGTAGAAAGTCTATATTTTTTTAGTTGTCTTGAATCCAAGGGGATAGAATTAATATTTTGAGAAAGGCGCTCCCGAGCAAGTTTCATCTGCATCTCCTAAGGAGACACTGAACAACTCCCTCACCAGATCTTCCGACAATCTTTCTATCAAGGCATCGTTCTCGCCTCGACTAACCCGCAAGGGGTTAGACGTTCGGCTCCGAACTTTCCCTCGATAGAAATCTTGCAGAAATCTCTAGCAAAGTACTTATTCAGTATCTCCTTAAATCAGGTCATGCATAGCCTCATTATAGAGGGTAGAAATTTTCTGCTCTAATGCAGCAAGCAGTTTCATTTGCTCTGATGAAAGTGATTTTAGGGGTACTGAGCGCAGCTTCTGTAACACCCAATGAGATTCCACTGGAATTCGGGCTGCATTATTCACACAGCGATCTAGGATATCGAGCAAAATAGAGGGGTTTTCGCTTTGCCGTGCAATATCAAGAGCGTTGTAATAGTTCTGCATAGAGAAAAACTGTAATTGATTCTCTTTATACCTATTCTCCAATCTCTCTTCGGAGAGCTCAAAATCCACATCCATCTTTTCAGCAATCATCTCACAGAAGTAGCGATCGGACCCTGCTTGCAAAGCAATCACTGAGGGGGCTGGGCGCAACAGTCTATATTGCCACCTCTTCGAAAAGCGTGGGGCCATTGTATTTGCACCTTCCGACCAGTTTGTAAGCGGGTTACCGCAGTAGTTTAAAGAATAGAAATAGCGACATGAAATATCATCTAGCCAATTCATCCAGTAATCGACCCAATCAGAGGAGAGCTCAGCCATCGAGCCTGTGTTGATGCCCAAATCGAATTTGATACCAAGCTTCTTAAAATTCTCAGTCTGCTGTACAGGCACTAAGAGAATAGAGGGCTCATTTAGATCTAACTCTGTTTGACCCTCAAAATAGTGAATATTGATTTCGGGGAAATTGGCTCTTAAGAATAGTTCAGCAAAAAAAAGCGATTGTGGGACATCAACCAGACAATAGTTTTTAACTGGATGCTCATCTTGTGAGAGAAAGAGCCGGCAGAGATTGCCATAGCCAGTCCCAATTTCTAAAATGCGCTCTGTTTTTTTGATAAACTGTGTGCAGCTAAGGAAGTAGTTCATATGGAAGTAGTGCACATTGCTCACTGCTCTTTTTGGTCGAAACTTGTAGTGATGGTAGACTGTGTCTGGATTTGAAAAGGGCGACTCTTGTAGTTTTTGCATGAGCTCTATACGCTCTGTAAACTCACCATCTAGTAGCGCCTCATAGATAGGGAGTTGGTAAAACATCGGTAGAGCACCATATTGCTTTTTTACAGCGACACGATGATCAAAAGGCATCGAATTCTGAGCGAAAAAAATCGCTTCTTTGAGGGAGGCAAAGCGATTGATCTGCTCGGCACAGCGTTGCATCAATGTCTCCCAGCGCACCGAGGAGGTTGGAAGCTGGCAGCTTTTGGTGGTAAGTGCACAATTGAAATGTTCCTTTGCTGCCTGTAGAATCTCTTTGCCATTAGAAATATGGCTGTAAGCATCTTCAGAAAAATTGAGTGCAGGATCTTTCCCTAAATGAAAGTTAATCGAGTTTGCTAGTGAGCAGCCTCTCTTACTGATTGAGCGGTTCATCTTATGAAAAAACTTTCGATTCAATAGAGTTCGAATAGGCATAGATCTCTCTTATTTTAACTCAGAGAGGGGCAACATATAATAATGAGGATTTAAGTGACAAAGGGATTGTCGCTCTTTTTCTTGCCGCGCAAGATTAACTGCAGAGGCGTACCCAAAAAGTTGTGATGCACCCTAAATTGATTCACCAAATAACGCTTGTACGTCGCCGTCATCAAATCCTTGTTGTTCACAAACAACACAAAAACCGGAGGCTCACTGCCCACCTGCGTCAAGTAATAAACCCTCAAACGTTTCCCGTTTAGCATCGGAGGATGATTCAACTGAATAGCCTTCTCTACAAAGGTATTTAACTGATGCGTCGATAGCCGTTTTGTCAACGCCTCATGCACCTTCTGAACCTCAGGAATTATCAAACTCAGGTTGCGGCCCGTCTTCGCCGAAATAAATAGAATCGGACAGTGTGATAAAAAAGGACTCTCCTGACGAATCACCTTCAAACAGCTCTCCATTCGGTAACCCTTCACCAAATCCCACTTGTTCAACAGAATAATGCAGCCCTTGCCCTCTTTCTCAATCATCCGAGCAATGCGCTTGTCATGAGTCGTCAAACCCTTCGTCGCATCCAAAATCAGCAGGCAAATCTGAGAACGATCAATCGCCTCCTTCGTGCGAATCGCTGCAAATTTCTCCACCACATCCTTCTCAGCATTCTTGTGGCGAATTCCAGCCGTATCAATCAAAACAAATTGCTGCCCCATATGCTCAAATGGAACATCCAAGCTGTCACGCGTTGTCCCCGCAATCGGACTCACTAATGAGCGCGTCTCATCTAATAGAGAATTCAAAAGCGTCGACTTTCCCGTATTAGGCTTGCCCACAATCGATAGACGAATCGTTGTCTCTTCCTCTTCAGGAGGCAGCTCATCCTTGAACCTCTCCATCGCACACTCCAAAAGATCAGCAAGCCCTGTCCCCTGTGTTGCCGAAACAGCAAAAATATTTGGAATTCCAAGTGGATGGAACTGATGGAGCAAACTCTCCATATTGGCGTTGTCAACCTTATTTACAGCCAACACAACCGGCTTGTCCGTCTTCAAAAGCTCAAGCGCTACCTCGCGATCAAGATCCAAAAGCCCAACAGTTGCATCTACAATCATCACAAGCGCATCAGCTTCCTCAATCGCCACCTTCGTCTGCTCAACAATCTCCTTACGGAAAGCGTCCGAACCGCGGAAATCAATCCCACCAGAATCAATCAGCTCAAAAGGATATCCAAAAATATCAGCTTGAGCATAGATGCGATCACGCGTCACACCCTCCATCTCATCCACAATCGAGATGCGTTTCTTACAGATTCGGTTGAAAATAGCCGACTTGCCCACATTGGGGCGGCCAACTATAGCTAATTTTTTGAGCACCATAGCAAAACATCATACCCGATTTGGCATTAAAATGACAGCGGATCAAACATCAAAGCCCGCTTCCCTAAGCGCTAACTCGGCACTCTCACTAAATCTGCCCACCTCTTTCAGCTTCTCAATAGCTCCAGATTCAACAAAAAATTTCATTAACTCATAGGAGGCAACCTTCAAATCAATCAATCTCTCAGCCAAAAGCTCCAAACGATTCAAATTGGCATAACGTCTCACCCCACCAGTCTTTTCAATAAAATGGGGAAGTGGGTCTAAGCGATCAAATGATTTTGGATGCACAAAATAGACAATCGAATAGCGCTCCTGGCCAAGCCCCGGATCGATCACGCGGTGAAATGAGCTGCGGAAGTAGCCATTACTCAAATTCTCCAGCATATCGCCGCAATTGATCACAAACGCTCCATCAGGAACCAAAACATCAACCCATTCATCCTGCTTGTTGAGCACCTGTAAGCCGCGTGCTGTCGATTTCGGCAAGATGGTAAATAGATCAATATCTGTATGCGCCCCCGCCCAAATCTGGTCCTTAGGACAGGCTGCTGGATAGTGGATAGCACGTAGCAAGCAGTCACCATCAGAAATCATCTCATTGATAAATCCCGCTTTTTGTAATAGCAGCCTCTCTAACATCTCACCAATCACAGCTTGAAATCTGTCAAGCGAGACAAATAGAGCGCGCAACGAGCTATAAAAAGTTGCTGGGTTTGTAGGCCACACATTTTCGTAGAAACCGCCCACATCACGACCAATATGGTAGTACTCCTTAAAGTCAGGGTTGGCCTCACCCTTTGCAGTTTCAGTGACAACGTAACCGCGTTGACCATCCTTTGCCTGATAGTCCAGCTTCTCTTCAAACTGCAGTTTAAAAAAAGTAGCCGTATCACTGTAGGCAAGCTCCAACATATCAGGATCAACCCCAGTCCCTGTGATGGCAAAGAAACCAACCTCGCAACAAGCCTCTTCCAGCTGCTCTAAAAATTGAGCGCGCTTTGACTCATCATAGTAGTCGGGAAGATGTAAAACAGGAATAGTGGCATCAAAAGCAAAAAGAGAAGAAAGAAGGAGAGAAAGAGAGAATAGCAGTTTCATAGAGTGCTCTGGGTTAGGTTTTTTTAGGAAAGAGATCTTAATCAAATCTGAAATTAGTGTCAAAACAGAGAGTCTGGTATAGAGGAAAGGATGCAGCTGCCCCCTATTTCACCGGCCCCTTTTTGGCACGACCTCAAACGCTACCAACCCAACTACATTTGGCGTGACCTTTTCGCCGCTCTCTCTGTTGCCCTTCTCGCCCTTCCACAAGCCATCGCTTACGCTTTTGTCGCTGACCTTCCACCCTCTGTCGGGATCTTTGCCGCCATTTTTGGTACCATATTCACAGCCGCCTTCGGCACATCTCGCTACCTAGTCTCAGGCCCCACAACCGCCATCGCCATCTTGATCCAATCAGGCGTCGCTCAAATCCTCTTCACCTTCTATCGCAATCAAGAGCAGGCTGTTCGTGACGCCGCCGCACTCAATATCTTGATGCAAATTGTGCTCATCGTTGGCATTTTCCAAATCATCGCTTCCCTCTTAAGATTGGGGCGTATCACGCAATTTGTCAGCAGATCTGTGATCTTAGGCTATATGCTAGGTGTCGCCGTTGCTATTGTCGTCAATCAGCTTTACCCCTTCTTTGGCATCGACCTGCCGATTGGCCACTCCCCAATTTATATCAAAGCGTGGGAGTTCATCGCTCACCTCCATCTAATCGACTGGGCAACAGCAATTCTTGGAACACTCTGTTTCTTTGCGATATTCTTTCTCTACCGCATTTCGAAAAAGATCCCAGTCCCTCTCATCGTTCTCGCACTCGCGGCTGTCGTTGTGCGCTTTATTCCCTTTCCAATCGATACAATCGAAAAGCTGGGACCGCTCTACACAGATTTGCCAAAATTGCGCCTCCCTCAGTTTGAACTGCAGCTTTTGCTAGCCGCTGTCCCCGTAGCTTTTGCCATCGCACTCATCTCACTTCTTGAAGCCACCTCCGTTGGTAGGTACTACACACGATCAAAGGAGCCGCCATATCGCGATAATCAAGAACTTTTTGGTCTAGGCATCGCTAACTTCTTCTCCGCCTTTTTAACTGCACTTCCCTCATCTGGAAGCTTTTCAAGGACAGCCCTCAATCGCGCGCTAAATGCCAAAAGTCGCTTCGCCTCACTGCTAAGTGGCCTAGTTTTGCTCCTAATTGTCTTAGCTCTTGCCGATTCTGTTGCCAAAATCCCCACAGCAGCGTTAAGCGCATTGCTCTTTTATATCGCCTACTCAATGGTCAATGTGAAAGATCTCTCTCTTTGCTTCAAAGCAACCAGAACAGATCGCTTTGTCCTCATCGCTACCTTCTTAGCAAGTCTCACCTTTGCACTAGATGTAGCGCTTTACATTGGGATCATTCTCTCGATTGTACTCTACCTCAAAGAGGCAAGCGTCCCTGTTGTTATTGAGTATGACTTCACAAGCAGCGGAAAGCTGCGCCCGATGGAGCCTGATGATCAGAGGCAAGATCCGCGCGTCTCCATTCTCCAAACCGAAGGCCATCTCTTTTTTGGCGCCTCTGAAGTGCTGCAAACCAAAATTCGACGGCTCAGCGAAGATGATGAGGTCAAAGTGGTCATCTTACAGCTATTCAATGTCTGGACAATCGACGCCTCAATCTGTCTCGCTCTGCGCCAAATCCATCGCTATTTGAAGGCGACAGATCGTAAGTTGATGATCACTGCCATTTCACCCGAAGTGAAGAAGATTTTGCATAAGTCTGGAGTTGATAAAGAGATCGGTCTTGAAAACATCTTCCTTGCCAACGACCAGCTCCCCTCAGAGCCAACACGCGCTGCCTACGCACAAGCCAAATCTATCTAACAGGATTGTACTTCCTGAGATTGCCATCCTCATGCCTATCGATGACTTCATAAACCCAATCCTCGCCATTCTCTCGCATCAATCTGTCACAGCCAAGCGCAATGCCTGTAAAAACACCATAGCGCTCGATAGCTTCTAAAGCATATTGAGAGCTAGTGGGATAAAAACTGCTGCGTGGGCCATCAATAGGAGAGATATAATCTTGGAAAAAATGGATGCATGCGATGCAGGCGCGCTTCGGAAGTGACTTTTTTATAGCCGGTTGCGAACTTTGATGCAGAAGCTCGCTGTCAGGCCCCCACGGCTCGGTTGCCGATTCAGAGAAACTCGTCGCAAAAAGCGTAGAGATTGATAAAGAAAATATCAAGAATAAAGATGTTCTGTTCATATCGCTTTGCCGTTATAATAAGGGATAATGGCCAAAAGCGGTAGCAAAAACAATGATGCAACGGCTTCTTGAGCAGCTCAGGAGCGATATTGGGATGCATGAGCCCCTTGTTCCAAATGAAAAGGGGGGGTATGTGTTCAACTTCGAACCAGACCTGCACATTGCAGTTTACGAGCACGAGGACCAAAGTATTAGACTGTTCTCTACTTTGGCGCCTATGCCCGAGATTAATGCAGAAGAGTTTCTGCATAACTGTATGGTAGGCAACCTTCTTGGGCGCCAAACAGGTGGAGCTGCATTGGGCATTGATGATTCAGGGAAGAAGCTCACTTTGAGTTATACTTTGTCTGAAGGCGTTAACTACAGGGATTTTAGAGATGCATTTGAGGACTTTGTCAACTATTCAGATGCATGGAGGCAGGAGGCTTTGTCTTTTGCTGAGGTTAATAGGGAAGAGTAGGTAGATGGCAGCAGAACTGATCGCAACAGATGGTCCCCTAAAGGGGGTTGTGCTCTCGCTAAGTGAGGGTGAGCAGTGGCTATTGGGGCGAGATCCTCAGAGTTGCCAGTTAGTTGTTGAAGACTCTACTCTGGCACGAGAGGCTGTGACCATCACTCTTACAGAGAATGGGTACGCCTTTCAGGCTAGTGAGGGTGTTACGCCTAAATTAAATGGCAAAGATGTTTCACAGGGCCCTTTGAATGACGGGGATGTGATCACCATCGGCCAAAACAGTTTCACTTTCTATCTCGTTGAGGAGTTTGAAGAGCTCTCCTTTGGATCTGAACCTTCTGATGGGGTGAGCGAATCGATTGATTTTACGGGTGATAAGCCGGTTCAGAAATTCGCAGATGATGAACAAGAGCTGGAATTTGAAGGTGTGGATCCAGACAAGGAAGAAGATGAGGATGAAGAGCTATCGGCCGAAAGCATAGATCAGCCTACTGATGAGAAAGAGACTCCAAGTGAAGAGCTGTCAGCTGAGGGTGTGGATCAACCGAGCGAAGAAAAGTTGCCGCCAAGTGAGGAGCTATCCGCCGAAGGTGTAGATCAACCCTCAAATGAGGAGACGACTCCAAGTGAAGGCCTTGAATCTGAGGGTGTAGAAGAGATTCCTCCTCCAAGTGAGCCAGAGCCGCAAGAAGATGCTATCGAAGAGAATGAGTCTCAAGAGCCAACAGAAGAATTTGTTCATGACGGCGTTGAAAAAGATTTAGGTGAGTCAGAAGAGGAGAGGCAGGATCTAGCTGCTGAGGGCCATGATGTGCCACCGCCAGTTGCTCCTTCTGAAGAATTTGAGCAGGAGAGTTATAAAGAGGAAAATGATGAAGAGGAACCTCTTTTCCACCCAGCAGAAGAGGACGCTGCGGCTGTTGTCGATCTAACACCCTCTGTCCGCTTCTTGCTCAAGGTGATCGCGGGTCCTAACACTGGTGCTGAGTTTGCGCTTGAAATGGGTAAATCCTACACCATGGGAACGGAGCCAAATAGCTGCGATATTGTTTTCCATGATTTGAGCGTCTCGAGAGAGCATGCTAAGCTCTATCTCAGTGAGAACGGAGATCTTGAGATTGAGGATTTGGGCAGTCGCAACGGCGTTTTGGTCGATCAAGAGCAGATTCAAGGGCGTGTGCCACTTAGACCCAGTCTGGTTGTCACTCTTGGAACATCAGCCTTCTTCGTAATCGACAAAGATGCGCCGCAAGAGACCATTGTGGCACCAGCCTTCCAGGCACCCAAAGAGGAGCCTGAAGAGGAAAAAGAGGAGCTACCTGCTGTTGAAGAGGAGGTAGAAGAGGAGGTCGTTGCTCTAAAAGAGGAGCATGAGCCCAAGCCAGCAAAATCGGGCATCAGCATCTACGTGAGTATTGTCTGCAGCTTGGCACTTCTTCTAGCTATCAGTATGATCTCTCTCTTGCAGACTAAGGATCTCAAGCCACCTCCAAAAGACTATGTTTCAGAGATTCGGTTGGCACTGCAGGACTTCCCCTCTGTCAAGTATACTTATAGCCCCAACAATAGCCGCTTGTTCCTCGTGGGACATGTGGCAACTGGCATTGAAAAGGATGAGCTATTTTATAATCTCAACACTTTGAGCTTCATCAAAGGGGTTGATGACCATGTGGTCAATGATGAAGCGGTTTGGCAGGAGATGAACATCCTGCTTTCAAAGCAGAGCTCTTTTCGCGGTGTCAGTATGCATTCCCCAAGGCCGGCGGTCTTTGTGCTCAACGGCTATTTGCGCACAGAAAAGCAGGCGGCAGATCTGACAGATTGGATCAATACACACTTCAACTATCTCAGTTTGCTTGAGAATCGCGTTGTTGTTGAAGAGGGTGTCATTGATGAGGTTTCAACGCAGCTGATTCACAATCAATTTGGTGCTGTAGCGGTTACCTTCTCAGCAGGCGAGTTGACGCTTGCTGGCTATGTGGGTTCAGCGCAGGCGTATGAGTTTGAAAGATTGGTGCATAGTTTGGGACAGCTGCCGGGCGTGCGCAATGTGCAGAACTTTGTTGTAATTGTTGCCCCAGAGCAGCAGGTGATTGATTTGAATCAGCGCTACCCGGGCCGATTTAAGGTAACTGGTTATTCCAAGCATGGTGATGTTAACATCAACGTTGTGATCAACGGTCAGATATTGATGCGTGGCGACTCTCTTGAAGGAATGACCTTAACGAGCATTCAACCACACGCCGTCTTCTTCGAGAAGGATGGTTTGAAATATAAACTTGAGTACAATAAATAGGAGAGTTGTGTCCATGTTTGGAATGGAAAGTGGAAAACAGAAAAAGAAGATGGCAGATTTTGTATTTGATTTAGAGGCGGACCTAAAAGATCCGGGAAAGCAGCGAGCTGTAAAAGAGCAGGTCGAGGCGCGCATCGCACAGCTAAAAAACATGCTGCGAAGCGGTGGTGAGCAGAAGGAATTTGATCAAGTGCAGGCGCTTTTGCACGGCTATTTGGCTATTCAAAAGGTGATGCAGCGCGTGAACAGGAAAACGGTTTAGAGGAGGGAGTATGTCAGGAGGAGGTCCAGCATCATTTAACTTTCAGCAGATGATTCAAGGGATGGGAAAGTATGTACAAAATGTGCAACAGTACTTGCATCAATTGGAACAGGCATCTGGTGGAACGGTTGATTTGGCGACAATGTTCAACATGCAGTTTCATATGCAGATTATGTCGCAATATATTGAGGCGGTGTCTAACACGCTGAGTGCTGTGCATAATGAAATGATGACAATGGCACGTGCGGTTAAGGGGCAATAATAGTTAGAGGATAATTGACAATGGCAATAGCAGAAGAATTCAAACAGGACTTGGGACTAGTAGTAGAAGCTGGCCTCATTGCAATCAAACAGGGTGATGAAGAGAGCGCAAAAAAACTCTTCGATGCCGCTGATATTTTAGATCCAGGCACAGTATCTGCCACAATGGGGCATGGACTGATTGCTCTACACAAGATGGACATTCCAGGTGCGCGTAAGTACTTCAACACAGTTTTGGAGACAGACAAAGAGAACCATCGTGCAAAAGCCTTCTTGGCCTTCGCCAACGTTCTATCTTGCCTACAAGATGGAAGTGAGGAGGAGAAGATCAAAGGGCTTCAAGAGGGTGCTGCACTAGCGAGTGAGGTACTTGAGAAGTGTAAAGAGCCCTCAACACGTGAGCTGGCACAGTCGCTGCTCGACTGGGAAAAAGAGCTACAAAAAGGAGAGTAGCAATGACATCAAACCCCATTCAGGGACCGGGGGAGCGTCCTGATCGCATTGAGGGGCCAGGCAAAGGGGCGGAGCAGCCTCAAGTTGGCCAGGGTCAGGAGAACCAGAAATCTTTTTCAATGCCTGAAGGCAGTCGCGCAGAATCAGCTCCCTCTCCTATGGAGGTAGCTGGTCAGCAAAGCGTACCTAAGATGGAGCCTCAAGAGATGCAAGGGCATATTGCTAGAGTGCAGCAATCGCTTGAAGAGGCGCACACTAAATTAAGTGATCCAGCAGTGCAAAATCAGCTGACCGATGAGCACTATAAGGCGCTTTCACAGGTGTCGACAAAGCTAAATGGTGATTTGCGCACGATGGCAGAGAATAGCGGAGGCAAATTTGAGCCACCTATTGGTGACCCAAAAAAGAGCGCCGCTCAAAACATTTTGAATTGGGTTAATGGCTCTCAAAAGACTTTGACAGGTGCACTGAACTACCTCTCAGAGACCAAAAAGCCCAACCCCGCCTCATACATGAAGATGCAATATGCAGTACAAAGAGCAACGCAAAGAGCGGAACTCTTTTCTAGCATTGTAAGCTCCTCTGTATCTGGCATCAAAACATTGATGAGTACACAGCTAGGATAAAAAAATGGCAGATGCCGGCGATTTCGAACAGCTTTTGTCCAGTTTGGAGAGCGTCGAGTTGACGACGGTGATGGGTCGCATCACCGAAGTTGTCGGCATGCTGATCAAAGCTGTTGTCCCACAAGTGCGCATCGGTGAAGTTTGCCTTGTAAAGCGGGAAAACATGGATCCACTCCTGACAGAGGTGGTTGGTTTCACGCAAGATGAGGTCTATCTTTCGCCACTTGGTGAGATGACGGGAGTGGGGCCCTCTTCGGAGGTAATTCCAACGCGTATGCCGTTGCATATCAAGGTAGGCCCCGGACTCTTAGGTCGCGTATTGAATGGTTTGGGTGAGCCTCTTGATGAGCATGAGAAGGGGCCACTTGATCTTTCTGAGAGTTATGCCATATTTCAGCCTCCCCCAGACCCTTTAAAAAGGCAGCGGATTTCTGAGCCCATTTCGACCGGTGTGCGCTGTATTGATGGGCTATTGACCTGTGGTCGCGGTCAGCGTGTTGGTATTTTTGCTGGTGCGGGTGTTGGTAAATCGACTCTTTTAGGGATGATTGCGCGCAACGCTGAGGCGGATGTCAATGTGATTGCGCTGATTGGTGAGCGGGGCCGTGAATTGCGCGAATTCATTGAAAAGGATTTGGGTGAAGAGGGATTGGCGCGCTCTGTAGTGATTGTGAGCACCTCGGATCAGGCGTCGCAGCTGCGTCTGAATGCTGCCTATGTTGGGACAGCGATTGCAGAGTACTTCCGTGATCAAGGCAAGAGTGTTGTCTTGATGATGGATAGCGTGACCCGTTTTGCGCGAGCGCTTCGAGAGGTTGGCTTGGCAGCTGGTGAGCCGCCTGCTCGAGCTGGCTATACGCCCTCTGTCTTTTCAACGCTACCCCGTCTATTGGAGCGTTCAGGAAACTCTGATGTTGGATCGATCACTGCTTTTTACACCGTTTTGGTGGCGGGCGATGATATGAATGAGCCGGTAGCAGATGAGACCAAGTCCATTTTAGATGGTCACATTGTGCTTTCGAATACATTGGCGCAGGCATACCACTATCCGGCGGTTGATGTCTTGGCGTCGATAAGCCGTCTTGTCACGGAGGTGGCAACTCCTGAGCAGCTTCAGCTGATTGGGAAGGCGCGTGAGGTGCTTGCCAACTACCGTAAAAATGAGATGTTGATTCGAATCGGTGAATATAAGCGCGGTTCGGATAGAGATGCGGACTACGCAATTGACCATATCGATCCTTTGAATCGCTTTTTGCGACAGACAATCGAAGATAGAAGTAGCTTCGAAGAGACGTTGCAGCAGCTCAAATCTCTATTTAAATAATGGCGTCAAAATATCCTTTAGAACAGGTTTTACAGGTAAAGCGAGACCGCGTTGAGAAGGCGGAAAAACTTGTCGAGGAGAAAAAACGCACTCTTGAGATTGAAGAGGAGAAGCTGCGCAAAGTGAAGGAGGAGCGCGATGCTGTGAAGAAGCATCGTGAAGAGAAGTTGGCGCAGCTTCGAGCAGCACTTGATGAGGGGACCACCTCAGATGAGGTTCTGCAGATGAAGAGCTACCTCAAAGTGGTTGATGAGAGGCTTGTCAAGGAAGAGGAGAAGGTACAGAAGCAGCAGGAGCAGGTCAAAATTGCTGAGAAAGCATTAGAAGAGGCAAAAGAGGATTTGAAGAAGAAGCGCCTCGAAGAGGAGAAGATTAAAATTCATCGCGAAGAGTGGCAGAAAGAGCAGAAAAAAGAGATGGCGATTCAAGAGGCAAAGGATCAAGATGAGCTCGGTCAGCTGATGCATGAATCACAAAAGAGAAAGAGGCGCTGATGCGAATCAAACCACAACAGTCAAGAGATGATGGTGACAAATCAAAGAGTGTCCACCACAACAAGCCTAAAAAAGAGTTCAAACTTCCCAAAAAAGATGCAGAGGGACAGGCGCAGCTCTCCACCCAGCAGGGGCAGACGACGCAAGAGGGTGTAGAAACCTCTGAAGTGAAAGGGCAGACCATACAATCTGTGCAGCAGGTAGAAAATGTGAAGGCTGCCATCTTGAAGATGGTCGACTCGATGCAAGTTGGCAAGGTGGGGGAGACATCTCTTTTGACAGCGCAGCTGAAAAATGACCAAAGTGTGCATCAGGCACTGCGCGGAGCTGAGGTTCGGTTAGAGATGACAAATGATGGGCTCAAAGTGCATATTGAGCCGGTTGATGGACAGAAAGATATGGCACAGGCACTGATTGCGCAGCACCAAGATCAGGTGGCCAAATTACAAGAGTCACTGGCTATGAAGAACATCCACCTACAGCATCTGCAGGTAGGAAACCACGTCGTGGATCTACCACATGAAAAGGTGCTTTCACCCAACGAGCTCTTTTCGGGGCAGCAGCTTGATCAGGGCAAGCGTGACGGCAAAGATGAGGGCCCTCCAGAGCGCATCGATCCAACAGAGAAAAACAGCGAATAATTTTCGCGCGCTCCTCGTGCTAGCGGGAAAAATAGGAGTACGATATAGTGGGCAAAAACATCTCATGAGGAGAGCGTGACCGCCCAAACATTTGACTGGATCAAAAAAATCGATGACGCGCTCTTGCAGCTCGATCAAAAGCCGCAGTTTGCACTGCCGAGCTCTCTCCCCATCAAGGCTATCTGCCAGAGATTGGAAACACTCTTCGCTAGATCCTCTATCTCAATCGAACATCAAGATAAAGGATGGCAGAAGCCATCCGCTCTATTTCAAGGACTTGGTGATAATCTCTCTGTTCTAGCAATTGAGTGGACACCACTAGATTCTGAACTCTATTTTCTGCTTTCCGAACAGGATTTGAAGGAATTGATGGGAGATCTGCTCGGCGGTAAAGAGGTGGCAACACCCTTCTTTGATCCAGCACTTTCAGAAGGCTTTTTGAATTACCTCGCAATCGAGCTGTTACAAGTTCTTGAAGCTACACGTTATTTGGCTCCACTCTCTCCAAGAATTGGCCACGCCCCTCTTGATATTCATGAGCAGCTCAAACAGAGCAACTGCTTCGTGAGTGATGTCTCGCTGAATTTGGGCAATAAGCACATTTGGGGACGCCTTTTGGTGCCAGAAGAGTTTCGGTCTAAGCTCAATAAGCAGATGGCTAATCTATCACATCTAGAAATGACGCCCGACCAAGCAGCAAAGATTGAGGTTGATCTAAAGTTTGAAATGGGTGAGAGCTCGATTGCTCTATCGGAATGGAAGAGGGTAGCTCCTGGAGATTTTATAGTGCTTGATCGCTGCTCCTTTAACCCCGATGAGAGTAAAGGCAATCTAACCGTAAAGCTTGGTGATGATCCCATCTTCAGAGGAAAGCTCAAGCAGGGAAATATCAAGCTTTTAGAATATCCACTATATGAAGAGGTCAAGATGGAAGAAGATCCGCAAGTCGATCCGGAAGATATGCCGGCACCCGATATTCTCACCGATGGGGGGATGGATTTAGATTCACCAAGTGGAGGTTTTGTCTCTGAGGCAAACTATGATGTTGACTCTCTTCCTGTTCATCTTTCAGTGGAGGTTGGCCGAAAGCGTCTCTCTGTCAAAGATCTTAGGGAGCTAGCCCCTGGAAATACTTTGGATTTAGGCATCACACCTGAGCAGGGAGTAGATCTACTTGTGAATGGTAAGAGAGTGGGACGCGGTGAGTTGATTCGGATGGGGGATACTCTTGGTGTCAGAATCCTCTCCCTCTAGGAGTGAACAGATCCCACAAAAGGTGGGCCCCTACAAAGTGGAGAGTTTACTGGATCACGGCGGGATGAGCGTGCTCTATCTCGGTATTGATCCCTCAACCCGTGAGCCGCTTGCAATCAAAACACTCTCGTCTAGATTTGTCTCTCACCCTGAAATGGTGGAGCGGTTTCTGCATGAGGCTCAGATCATTGAGATCACCAACCACCCCAACATTGTCCGCCTGCTTGGACATGGCCAATGGGAAGAGGGGGTCTACATTGCAACTGAGTTCATTCAAGGGATTTCGCTTCGCCAGATGATTTTGCAGCAGGCGATGAGTTTGAAACGCGCACTAGAGATTGTAATTCAAATTGGCCACGCCATCACTCATCTGCATGTGCATGGAATCATCCACCGCGATCTCAAGCCGGAAAATATCTTGCTCACCTCTCAAGGAGGTGTCAAGGTAGTCGATTTTGGTATCTCCCAGCTTTACACAGCAAAGACAGGTGAGGAGATGAAGAGACTTCTGGGAACACCAGCCTATATGGCGCCTGAGGTTCAAAAAGATCCGACGAAAAGCAGCTTTCAATCCGACATTTTCTCACTCGGAGTGATCACCTATGAATTGATCTTGGGGCGCTTGAGCCACGGATCAATTCATTTAGCGATGATGCCAAAGAATATGCAGCCGCTCTTGGCGCAAGCGATCAATCCAGATCCAACTAAGCGTTACGAAGATATTGTTGACTTTGTCAAAGCGCTTTCCGACTACTACAAGTCTGATATGGTAAAAGCGGATATGCGTGGCACAGATTATATGGGTGAGCTCAATGAGGATATTAAAAGTGCGCAGGGGCTTTTGCTGCCTTCGCAGGTTCCCTCTTGGTCCAAAAATGAAATTGGACTTGTTTCCAATAGCAATATGGCGCTCTCTTCTGTCTACTACGACTTTTTTCAGCAAAGAGAGGGCGTCTACGATATTGTGATGGCACAGTCAGATCGAACGGGTGTGGAGGGTGTTTTGCAAATCGCGCAGCTGCGTGGGATGATCCACGCCCTTTTCCACGGTAGCAAGAGCGCCTCGGAATTGATCTGCCAACTCAATGAGCGCCTTATTGATATGACAGAATCAGTTCAGTTTAGTCTCGCCTTCTTATCACTCTATCCAGCTGAGGGGCGTCTCGCCTATATTTCGATGAACAGCAATGCGCTTGGTTATATCCCCTCTGGAAGCAATAGCTTTAAGCAGCTTGCAGCGCAAAACCCAGCTCTTGGTGTCAAGAGGGATTTGATACCGCTAGAAGTGGGTAATAATTGGAATGTGGGCGACAAGATTTTGTTGCACAGCTTTCAATCTGGAAAAAAAGAATACAATGAGGAAGTTTTTCTCTCAGCCGCAAAGGAGCACGCAATTCTACCACCTAAAAATCAAGTGGATGCTATCTCTAGGAGGTTGTTGAGTATGAAATCACAGAGTCAGACTGAGCTTGCCTGTTCGTTGATTTCATGTGAGAGGACATCGTAGTTGGTATCTCTTTTGCTAATGATAAGTGGGCAAGAAAAAAAGTTTAGGGCTAGGCCCAATAGAGTGGGCCTCCTATAATGGGAAAGAATGCAAAGTAAAAAAGCGATAATATTCCTTACCTCTCTAGCGATGAGCACGCTTTGTGCTGAGTCGATTGAAGAGACTTTGGATGTTCTCTTCCCGCAAGAGGAGGCGGGCGCCTTTGTCTACGCGTCTGAGCTTGCGACAAAGGGTTTAGCAATAACTCCTCTTGAAGAATCTGAGAGGGTGGTTGATCCAACCCCCCTGCAAGAGCCTGGCGCTGACTTCTACTCGCCGGAGATTGCCAAGAAGCTTAAATGCTTCAAAACACCTCCTGGCAATAGCTTTTACTTTGAAGATCCCAAAACTGAAGTTCCCGCGGGGATGAAGATTGAGCTGACGCCTCAGCATGAAGATTCTCTTGATACGGACCATGCTGTTAAGACAACCAATACTCGCCAAAGAGCGTTTGCTCTTCCGAAACAAGATCCAGATCCTCTTTTGGAAGAGACGATGCATCGTCAAAAAAGCAGCGACTTTGAAAGAGAGAGGCGTCCGCACTACAATATGCCTGAGTGTACGCCTTCCCATGAGGGGTACACTGTCAACTTTGAGAATATCTCCGTCACTGAGCTTCTGCACTTCATTAGCAAAATTTCTGGTGTCAACTTTATCTATGAAAAGGATCAGCTTGATTTCACAGTGACAATGGTGAGTCAAGAACCAGCAAAGGCGGAAGACCTTGTTGCTGCCTTGCTGCAAATTCTTAAAATGCATGGCCTTTCTGTTGTAGAGCAGGGGGGAACAGTCCTC
This sequence comes from Chlamydiales bacterium, assembly GCA_022601635.1. Taxonomy (GTDB): domain Bacteria; phylum Chlamydiota; class Chlamydiia; order Chlamydiales; family JAAKFR01; genus JACKPM01. Next base: position 51,534 of record JAJACG010000024.1, read on the forward strand.
CTCTATGAGACGCAGTCTCTCTCAAAGGTTTCCAGAGTCATCACCGATGAGAATGTGAATGAAGCTTGTGACTCTGCTGTGATCACACGTGTCTTTAGACTCTATAATGTGGAGCCGGACAAAATTGTTGGTATTGTCAAGCCGCTTCTTTCCAGGGATGCCATTGTTGAGGTGAGCAAGCAGACGCGCCATCTGATCGTTTCTGATATTACAAGCAACGTGGACAAGATTGCTGATCTGCTCAATGCGTTGGATACACCTAACTCAGCCTTTGAGGTTGCGGAGTACTATGTAAAGGGTGCCTATCCAGCTGCACTTGTCGCCTATGCGAAGGAGATTTTGACACCTCTTCTTGATGACAATCCGATGCAGATGATTGCGCAGCCAACGATGCATAAGATCTTCATTGTTTCGACGCCCTACTTGATCAATAAGGCGCTACAGATTCTAAAATCTCTTGATGCTGCTGATATTACCGATGTAGCTGACCTTCCAGCCTCTTCGATGGCTAATAACAACATCTTCATGTACAAACTGCGCTACCACAATGGTAAAGATATCTCTGATGCGCTGCATGAAATTGGTATCAACCTGCAATACGCAGGTGTGACCAACCTGGAGCTTGTAAACACGGTTTACAGCGTTCAGTGGATTGAGGCGAACAACTCGATTGTTGTGACTGGAACGCAGGATGCTGTTGAGAAGGTTGTGATGCTTCTTGAGGATTTGGATCAGCCGCCGAAGCAGGTCTATTTAGAAGTTCTCATTATTGATGTGACGCTTCAAGACTCGTTGGATTTTGGTGTTCAGTGGATTGCTCTTGGTGATGAGCAGGACAAGCTTGCCTATGCGTCGGGCCTTTTGAGTGATCAGAATGCTGGCTTGCAGATTGAGGGATCGACTTCGACTAATCCAGGTGCTCGCTATGTAGCGGGTAATCCTGCTTCCAACCCTCCTTCGATTCCAAACCCAGCGCGTGATGTTCCCTTGCCGACGCCTTCAAATTTGCAGAGTTTGGATGGTTTGGCTGGAGCAACAGAGGCATTTGGCTTAGGTATTGTAGGCAATATTTTGCGTCATAATGGTCAATCTTTCTTAACATTGGGCGCTTTGGTGAGTGCCTTGGAGCAGGAGCAGAATGTCAATACTGTTTTGAATCCGCGCATTATGGTGCAGGATACACAGACAGCGACCTTCTTTGTTGGAACCAATATTCCATATCAGACAACCAGTACGGTTGTGGGTGTGACGGGTGCAACGACGCAAAACGTACAGTATGAGGATGTGGGTGTTCAGCTGAAGGTGACACCAACAATTGCGCCCAATAATATTGTCAGTCTACAGATTGATCAGACGATTGCAGAGGTTGTCTCTACAGCCTCTAGTTTGAACCCACGTACGGATAAGACCTTATCGACCACTCGTGTTCATGTTCCAGACAACTGTTTCTTGGTAATGAGTGGCCATATTCGTGATAAAACGACACGAATTAAGTCTGGAGTGCCCTGTTTGGGTTCTTTGCCGCTGATTGGGCCGACCTTTAGTAGGACGGTGGATCAGCGTGATAAGAGAAATTTGGTTATGTTTGTGAAACCGCATGTTGTGACCAATATTGAAGAAGGTATTGATCTCACGAACAAGGAAGGGTACAATGCGAACTGGAACTCTGATCCATGCTCATTGCAAGAGCCGCAAGAGCAGGCGCCAGAGTGTGAAAGATATCCAGCAATCCAGTGTGTACCAAGATGCGACGAACAAGAAGAGCAAGACCAAGCTTCCGAAATGTGGGGTGTACCCTCCTCAGCCTACTAGTTCTTTCAGGCTGTTATAAAGTTTCTACTGATATAGAGCCGACGGTAGCGGCTCCTGCTCATCCAAAAGCAGTACAAAAAGAGAGGCGATGCCATCTTGCGCTGCCGCAAGATTTTTCTGTATCACCATTTGTACCTCTCTCCTATGAGGAGAAGCAGACCGACTGGGGCAAGGAGTATTTGATTGCTCAGATGTTTGCGCAGGATTTTGATCTCTACCGTGCGATTACCAATTTTAAGAGGGCTGTCTGCTTGGCCCCGCTTGATGAGGAGGCGAGGCGTTTAGAGCTGCACTACATGACAGCTTTGGCCTACTTCTTGGGTAAGAAGTATGTTGAGGTGATCTATACTTTGGACTCGACGCCACTTTCGCAGGTGGACCGTAAATTTCCTGCCTATGACGATCTGCTGTTGATTCTCTATGAGAGTCACACGCAGCTTGGTAAGGAGGAGCATGCAGAGCACATCTTAAAGCTGATGGATCCGCGCACTTCTGAAAAAGTATCGCTTTACAAAGATCTTCGTGAAGCTGATTTAGAGAAGTTGGCACAAAATACTGAGATGGAGTCGCTTCTTGCTGGATATAACCGTGAGGCAAAATCGGTCAAATATGCACAGCGGCTCAATATGGCGCTTCCGGGTGCTGGTTACTGGTATTTGGGACAGAAGCAAACAGCTGTAACAGCGTTTAGTGTGAATGCACTCTTTATTGGTGCTGCGGCGGCCTTCTTTGCCAATGACAATATTTGGGCGGGGGTCTTGACTTTGAGTTTTGAGGGTGGCTGGTATTTTGGCGGTATCTATGGTGCGGGTCTTGCGGCCAAAGAGTACAATGAAAAACTTTATAGTACATTTGCTGAGCGTACAGGCTCTCGTGAACGTTCATTTCCAACAATGAGACTCAAGTACACATTTTAGTCATTTTCTGGTATAATGGGACTCTATGTTTGGAGAAATTATCCTATTTATCTCAGGAATGGTGATGCTGTTGGCCAGTATCTATGTGACAATCAAGAGCCGGTTTGTCCAGTTTAGAAAAATTCCTACTATGGTTCGACTGCTTTTTCACAAGCAGACGGAAGGTGAGCAGACGGTCAAGTCGCGCCACGCTCTCTTTACCGCTATGTCCACCACTTTGGGACTCTCTACGATTGTGGCGCCAGTGATAGCTATCTCTTTGGGTGGCCCTGGTGTTGTTTTGGGCTTTTTGCTCGCCTCCTTTTTAGGAGCCGCGCTCAACTTCATGGAGGTGAAGTTAGCGATTTCTCACCGTGAGGTGAAGGATGATCACATCCGCGGCGGACCCATGGGTTACTTAGAAAAGGCCTTTTCGCCACTTTTAGCGCGCTGGTACGCCTTTTTTACCGCTCTTTTGATGATGGTTTGGTCGGCAGCTCAGGCCAATCAGCTGAGTGCGATGTTGAGCTCTCCTCTTTTGGGCGCCTTTGCGATTCCAAAGTGGGTTTGTGGGGGAGTTTTGGCTCTACTAGTCACTCTCATTTTAATTGGTGGGATTAAGCGTATTGGCAATTTCTCTTCCAAGCTTGTTCCAGCTATGTTTATACTCTATACGGGTGCATCGCTCTGGATCATTGGAGCCAATGCTTCCAAGCTTCCTGAGGCCTTTTCGATGATGTTTAGCTCCTGCTTGCATCCGCAGGCCTTTGGAACAGGTGCTGTGATTGGGGGACTGCTCTCTGCCTTCCGCTGGGGGATGATGAAGGGTTTACAGGGTAGTGAGGCTGGTGTAGGTACACAGGCGATTCCGCACTCGATGGCGGAAACAAAGAGCGCGGAGCATCAAGCGATTCTTTCTATGGTGAGCACCTACACGGCGGGACTTCTGCTTCTGCTATCTAGTTTGGTGACTCTGCTCACTGGAAGTTGGCTCGATCCTACCTTACCGATGGGGATCAGTATGGTTGCCGCCTCTTTCCAGCACTACTTTTCCTACTTTGGTCTGATGATTGTGACGCTCTGTAGCCTACTATTCTCTTTTGGGACTATCTTAGGCAATAGCTTTAATGGATCACAGTGCTTCTTATATGTGACGCGCTATCGCGGCTTGAAATTCTTCTATGCAGCAACAGCGCTTCTTGTGCTTTTTGGTGCGCTTGCCGATGTAGCAACTCTTTGGGGAGGCATCGATTTTGTCTTGTCACTGGTGATGGTCCCGCATGCGATTGCTCTTGTACTTCTATCAAGAAATCAGATGCTTAGCTCTAAAAGAGCAGCAATGTTCTGAAGATATTGAGCGCGCTTCTTGGGGAGCTCAGGGATCTCGATCTTCTCCTTCATCTGATGGATGAGATGTGCTCTTCTACAGCCAAAGAGTACATCGTTCAGATTCAGGTTTTCAGGCGCCTTGATCCACCCAATCTCTACGCCTAGCTTCACAAGGCTGATCGCATTGAGTGCTTCGATCAGCTCTAGCTGGTAGCTGTGTGTCAGAAGGCCGAGTGCGCGAGTGATCTTATTCTTCATCCCCTCATCGCCCCCTTGCACAAGCTTCTTGCGTAAGTTGACCTCTGTGACAACAGCGCGCGTCGCCCACATGCGCATTGATGTGAGAATATACTCCTCGGTTAGACCAATTGTGCAGTTATTTGTGGCAACCAAGATATCGCCGATCACTTCCTGCACATTGCCTTGAAGGCCGACAGCATTCACCTCCTCCTCTTTTTCACGATCGAGCAACTCACTCAATTCACCCATATGAATAGTAGCTGGGATATGGAGATAGAGATGGACATTCAAGGCTGTTCCACACCGTCTTGGATCAGAAGTGAGAAAGCCAAATTGACTATTGTAGGCAAAGTCCAGCTCAGAGCTAAGAGCACCTTCAATCTTTACCAGTCGATTCCATGATTTTTCTAGCTCTTGCTGTGTGTCGACGACACGCAGAAGCAGATGATCTTTGAGATTGGCTACAGCTAAAAAGCTACTCGTTTCATCAGTGATAAAGCCCTCTTGCCCATGCGCCTGGTAGAAATCCTCCGTAGCTAAGAAGTGCTCCAGAAGATACTCCTTTTCCAAGATATCAATTTGCTCAGCGCGGTATAGCTTTGCTGCATTAATGCTCTCGCACTTCTGCATCGAAGAGTAGATCAGATCAAGCGCCTGCTCTTGCCGTGATTTGTCTAGCTTGGCAGGGAATTTGAAGCGGGTCAGATTGCGCGATACGCCTAAGACAGAAGCGAGCCACACATTGTGTGCATGCTCAGCCCAAGGACTTTTAAGGTTGTAGATTGCCTCACTCTCTTTTGTCATTCTTCTCCTTCAAGGCATCAATCTGATCGCGCAATAATGCGGCCTGTTCATAATCTTCACGAATCAAAGTCTCATCGAGCGCCTCATTTAAAGCAATCAGCTGCAAGGTAGGACTGATCTCAGTCACCTCACCAGAAGCTCTACCAATATGCAGAGGTTGCGTCCGACTTGGAGTGCTCAAATGCTTAGAAACACAGCTCTCCTTAAACAAGATATCCACAAGCAGTTCAGAAAAGACCTCATAACAGGTGTGGCAACCAATAGGGTGGCCCATATAGAGCGCATCTAAAGTGGTCCCGCAGTTGGCGCAAGCAAGGGCGGTTTCTACCTTTGTACTACTCACCATAGTGGTCTTGCCCTTGCCGTAGAGCTTTTTCTGCAGCTGAGGACAGTCAGCACACATGGTGGTGCGCACAACTTTTTCGGAAATGATTTCTGTGTAGAGAACCTTGGTAGGTTTGCGACATTCACTACATTCAAGCGGGCGATCAGGCATATTTGCATGCTACTTCTCGCTCCAGAATGTGTCAAGGAAAGTGTAATGGGTCTTGAAGGACTCGAACCTTCGACCCCCTCATTAAAAGTGAGGTGCTCTAACCAACTGAGCTAAAGACCCAAATAAATGTGATGACCCCAAGGGGATTCGAACCCCTGTTATCGGAATGAAAATCCGGTGTCCTAGGCCTGACTAGACGATGGGGCCAGACAATGTGCAGTATTCTACTGCAAGTGTGCAATTAGATCAAGCCTAGACTGTCGTGATTTCCTTTTCTTTCTCTTGTGTCAGATCTTCTGCCATTTTGCAATACTTGTCTGTAGATTCTTGAATTTTTTTCTCCATGCTCTTCATCTGATCTTCCGGTATATCACCAGAGCTCTTCTGTTTACGCACGGTATCGTTGCCATCACGACGCACATTTCGAATGGCAACTTTTGTCTCTTCGCACTTGCGTTTTGCCAATTTGACCATGTCACTGCGCACTTTTTGGTCCATTTCTGGAACCATAACACGCACAACAGAGCCATCTACAGCAGCGCGCAAATTTAGATTCGCCTCATCAATGCCTTTGACAATGGCGTGTACATTGTTGGCATCAAAAGGGGAGATCAAAATCTGTCTCGGCTCAGGAATTGAGATGCTGGCCACATCTAAAAGGCGCATCTGCGCTCCATAGACTTCTAGCTGAACACCTTCAACAAGAGCTGGATTGGCACGTCCTGTACGGATACCCTTGAGTTCACCTTTTAGGTGGTCAATGGCAGCTTCCATGCTCTTTTTTGTATCATCCAAAACTGTCATCTGATTCTCCTTAGAGTCCAATGCCCCAACGTAGGAACTGCGAAACGGTTAGATCTTTGCCATGTTTGGCAAGTAGCTTTTCAACTGTCAAATCTGGATCTTTAATGAACTTTTGGTTCAATAGGCAGACTTGGTTGAAGTAAGCTTGCAGCTTTCCTGTCAAAATCTTCTCGATGATGTTTTCAGGTTTACCCTGAACTTGTGCACGAGCAATCTCTTTCTCATGTTCAATCACACGCTCTGGTACCTCAGATGATGAGATGTACTCTGGAGCTTCAGCAGCAACATGCATCGCGATCTCTTTTGCCAAAGCCTCTTGATCAGAAGCGCCAGCAATTTCAATCATTGTGACCAGCTTACCGCCCATGTGTGAGTAGACAGCAATTGAGTGGTCTGCCTTCTTGGGGAAGATCTCAAAACGCTTGATCTGAATGTTTTCACCAAGTGACTGTACAGTGACAGAGCGTAGCTCATCGATGGTCATGGATGAATCGCTAGAGCTTTGTTGCTGCATAAATGCATCAACAGTTGCTGGGGCGGTTTTACAAACCTCTTCAGCCATCTCTGTAGCAAACTGTTGGAAGCGCTCGTTTTTCACAACAAAGTCTGTCTCTGCGTTCACTTCAACAATGGCAACTTGGCCTTCGTTTTCAAAGATAGCGATGACACCTTCATTGGTCTCACGGCTCTCTTTTTTGACAGCAGAAGCCATGCCTTTTTTGCGCAAATTAGCGATGGCCTGCTCGATATCACCACCAGACTCGGTTAGTGCCTCTTTGCATTTGCCCATGCCAACGCCTGTGCGTTCGCGTAGCTCTTTTAGCATCTGTGCTGTAATCTGTGTCATACCTTCGCTTCCTCCTCAGTCTGCTTCGCTACATTGATTGTATTTTTCACATCGATCACCGCTTGAGCAAGTGCTTGGATGACCAACTTAACACTCTTCAAAGCGTCGTCATTACAAGGAATCACATGGTCGACAACATCGGGATCGCAGTTTGTATCGACAAGACCCATGATAGGGATGCCCAACTTGCGCGCCTCTTTGACAGCGATATGTTCATGAGAAGGGTCGACAACGACTAGAAGGCCAGGTGTCTTGCGCATACCGCGAATACCAGATAGGTTACGATCCAACTTCTCTTGGTGCTTGGTCAACAAAGAGAGCTCTTTTTTCGTTAGTCCCTCTCCACCGCCTGATACGCGATGCTCAATCTTTTCAAGAGTTTTGATAGACTGACGGATTGTCTGCATGTTTGTCAACATGCCACCCAACCAGCGCTCAGAGACGTAGAATTCACCAGCCTCTTCAGCTGTTTCTCGGATGACGCTCTTAGCTTGCTTTTTTGTTCCAACAAATAGGATGGATTGACGCTTGCGCGCTACCTCTTCAACGATCTCAATTGCCTTGCGTAGCTGTTGAACAGTTTTGGCTAGGTCGATGATGTATAGGCCGCCTCTTTCTTCGAAGATGAAGCGAGCCATCTTTGGGTTCCAGCGTCTCTTTTGGTGCCCAAAATGTGCGCCAGCCTCTAATAGATCTTTAATGCTTACTTCTTTTTTCAAGCTTTGGTCCTCCTTTCCTTTGGCATCCCCACATGCGTGGAGATTTCAGCTTAAATATAGGTATCAATTTGCAGCGGCTCTACAGCCACTATTGTAGCACCTGGAGATTCTCTGCACGCTACCTTTTGCCACAATTTTTGACGGACCGTCATTCTCGCCTAGTCTAACCCCCTGGGGTTAGACGTTCGGCTCCGAATCTAGCTCCGCCCTCAAATTCTGACAAAATCTACCGAGCAGCGGCTCTACAGCCACTACTGTAGCGCCTGATCAGAATCGAACTGACATAGGTAGCTTGGAAGGCTACTGCTCTACCATTGAGCTACAGGCGCAAACAGAAAGAACAGTGTATGCAAATCTGCAATTTCCCGCAATTAGAAATTAGTCTATTGTGTTGATGTGAAAAGACGCGCCACCATTGAGTCCCAGATCCCTGAAAAAGCAAACCGCATTCTCGGTGGCATTATGGTTTTTCTTTTACTCATTGTTGCTCGCATCTGGCATCTATCTATTGTCCAACATGACGAAATGCTCCAGGAAGCCTCTCGACCTCAACAAAAAACTGTCATTGAAAAGCCGCAACGTGCCCAAATCCTCGATCGAAACGGCGTCGTCCTAGCTACCAACCGCGCTCAATACCACGCCTCTGTCTGCTACACCCCAATCCGCCAAGTGCGCCGCGTTAAAACTGTCATCGAAGATGGTAAGAAAGTTAAAAAATATATTAGGCGAGACTACATCAGCGATTTGAGCCACAAACTGGGAGAGATCTTGCACCTTAATCCTGTCGAGGTTGAAGATGCCATCTACGCCAAAGCGGCCATCTTGGGCAACGTGCCCTACAGATTGAAAGAAAACATCTCCGAATCCTGCTACTTTCAGCTCAAAATGCTTGAGTCTAGCTGGCCAGGCATTGTCGCTGAAATCGCTCCCAGACGGGAATATCCACTTGGGGATGTCGCAGGTGAGCTAATCGGCTACATCGGCCCGATCAGCAGCTCCGAATACAATAGCCAGATGCAAAAGCTGCAGCAGCTCCGGGAAGAGGAAGAGTTTGAGCAGCTTGAGGAATTTCAAAAGAGCGCCTGCTTACTCAATGATCTAACTGGTAAGATGGGAGCAGAGGCCAGCTTTGACCAGCAGCTGCGTGGACAAAAGGGCAAGAGCTGCTACTTGGCGGACACACGAGGCAATATATTGCGCAAATTACCAGGAGGTGATGAGCCTAAAGAGGGAAGTGCACTGAACCTAACAATTGACTCTCGGTTGCAAGCCTATTGTGAGCAGCTACTTGTTGACTATGAGAATGAAGCGCCTAGCATGCGACCAGCAGATATCAAAAGACGAGAGAAAATCCCTCCCCTAAAACCTTGGATCAAGGGAGGAGCCATTGTTGTGATGGACCCCAAAAGTGGAGAGCTTCTAGCTATGGCCTCCCATCCTCGCTTTGACCCCAATGACTTTGTCCAAAAAAAGAAGAGCATTAATCGCATCCTTGAGAGTGAGGGAGCTCTTGCAGAGATCTGGGAATTTAGGCAGAAGTTGATTTCTGAATCTCAAAGTGTTGAGATGACGTGGGAAAACTATCTAGGCTCCATCCTACCAACCTCATCAATCGTTGTGCAACAGCTGAAAAAATTTGGCAGTGTGAAAGATGCACTATTTGTTCAGGAAAAGTTGAGTGAGCTTTTTGCTCTTTTTGATGAATCTCCGCGCCATGTCATCGATGTTGTTTACGAAGATCAAAAGATAGGCGTGCAATTTACAATTGCGCAGCGCGATCACTTTGCTAACAAGATGCCTGAAGTGATTGAGCAGGTCAGAGGAATCAAATCTGCGCTCGCCCCCTACTTTGATCCTATCGAACTGAACTATGAAAAGCTGCTACTTGCCGATCTCTACCGTCTCCTCATTAATCCTGATTTGTTTGTAAAGCAGTATGACATCTCTCTTGCAGATTATCGTTTGGTCTCAGGGCACTACTTTCAGGTGGAGTCTGCATTGCGCAATATTATCTATGATCTCTTTGAGCAGGGGCCCTTTGCTGCCTGGCGTGAGGAGCATTTCAAGAGCTATCTCGCCTCAATGCGAAAAAAGGAGAGGGCTGAAAAGCAGCGTTATGCAAAGCCCTATACTGACTATCTTGAGAGGAAGAAGCGAGAGCTTTTTGCAGAGCTGTGGGAGGAGAATAGAGATCAATGGCTGTTGCTTTTTCTGACGGGGCGGGGCAGCGCGCCCTTTGAAGAGGAGCTACAAGCGTGGTGTAATGAGCTGGCAGCTGGTGCTCATCTTGCACTTGATTGGCATCGCTCTTACTGCCAGGTGAAACGTATGGCGCATCTGCCTGAGCTTTTTGCCACATTCCGTAGTTACAATGAGTTGGAAGATGATCTTTGGGGTTGGTATCCCGGACTACGCTCTCAGACGCTCAAACATCTAGCAGCAGCCTTCTATCCGCGCTACGGCTTCGGAACAGCGCGTTCTTGGGCCTTTCGACAGGCAACATCGATTGGATCGATTTTCAAATTGGTGCCTGCCTATGAGGCGATGAGGCAGACCTATCTCTCACATTTAGAGATGGGTAAGAGTGTGGCTGACATCAATCCTCTTACCATTATTGATGATAAGCATCGTGTAGGAAGGAAGGGGTGGAATGTTGGATTCACTTTAGATGGTAAAGTGATTCCGCACTATTATAAAGGTGGAAGGCTACCGCGCACAGAGCATGCAGGTGTAGGGCGTGTCGAGGTGGAGCGCGCTTTGGAGACGTCGAGTAACCCCTATTTTGCAATGCTTGCCGGTGACATTATGGATGACCCGGAGGATCTTGTGCGCGCTGCCAACCTCTTTTCTTATGGGGAAAAAACATTGGTATCGCTACCAGGTGAGTATGCTGGCCATCTTCCAGATGATGTTGTCTACGATAGAACAGGCCTCTATTCTATGGCGATTGGTCAGCACTCCCTTGTAGGAACGCCACTTCAAACGGCTGTGATGCTGAGTAGCCTAGCAAATAGTGGGCAGGTATTGAAACCATTGATCTCTACCGATGAGGAAAAAGCGATTCGCTGGGAGCTCTTTTTGCCGAAGGAGATCGAGCGCAAGCTAGTTGGGGGGATGCGTCGCGTAGTCATGGGTGAGAAGGGCACAGCACGCTTTGTGAGACGCAGCTTTCCAGACTCTCTTTGCGAACGCTTTGTTGGTAAGACGAGTACTGCAGAGATTATTCAGCGTTATAGTCTTGATGGGAAAAATGGCACCTTAAAATCTAAAGAAATCTGGTTTGGCGGCATTTTGTATCACGATCCAGATTGCAAGGATCCAGATGTTGTGATTGTGGTCTACTTGCGGGAGGGTATTTTTGGCCGATTAGCAGCTCCCTACGCATTTAAGGTGGCTCAGTTTATCGAAAGTAGCAGAAAAAGCTCTGACGAATGACCCTCTATTTGGCATGGCAATTGCATAATCATTTGCATTGAAAAATGTGGAGTGAGATATGGGCATAGCTCGTGAGCCAAACCTAGCCAAAGAGTACTTCTGTCAAGGAGTTGGAAAGTTTTTAGATGGGAAATATGAGGAGGCTCAGGATGAGTTTCAAAAGGCGATCAGTTTAGATCCAGCTCTTCCTCTTGCCTACTGCTATCTTGGCATCATTTCTCTTGAATTGGGTGAGATTGATGTTGGTATGCGCTGGTGTGAGCAGGGTCTTGAGGTGGATCCTGACAATGGTTATCTTCACTACTGCCTCGGTGCTGCTTTTGAAAGAAAGGGGCGCTGTGATGAAGCGATTGAACAGTACCAAATCTATCTGGTCGATCATCCAAAGGATTCTGAATGTCTCTTTAGCCTTGGCTGTGCCTATGATCAGGGAGGCAAATTCACTGATGCGATTAGTTACTACAAGCAGGCGCTCAAGCATGATGCTGCGCATTACAAATCAGCCTACAACTTAGCTTTAGTGCTAGGGGAGACTGGCAAACCAAAAGAGGCTGTCAAATTTCTTCAAAAGACGGTTGATATCAACCCTACCTACTGGAAGGGGTGGATCAAACTGGGGCTTTTTCACTCCTACGATAAGAAGTGGAAGGATGCGATCGGTTCCTATGAAAAGGCTGTTGATCTTAGGCCAGACATTTCTGATAGCCACTACAACCTGGGGCTTTGCTATCTTTCAGGAAACAAGCCGAAGAAGGCGATTAACGCCTTTAAAAAGGCACTAAAACTTAATCCAGATGATTCGGATTCTAGTTTCTATACTGCGATCGCTCTAATCGACATGAAAGAGGATGAGTCAGCAATAGGCCAGCTGCATGATACACTTTCAATCGATCTAGAGCATGAAAAAGCGCACTATCTACTCGGCAGGCTCTACTTAATGCGTGGTGATAAAAAGCGTGGCGAGAAAGAGATGAAGTATTTGCAGAGTGTCAACTCTTCCTATCTTGAAACGCTCAAGAGCTGCTTGTCATCGCAGAAGAAGAGGAAACAGAAGAGGGGATAGAGAGTTGCCAATCGGTAATAGCCTCTTTCAAACTTCTCTTTTTGACAGTCACTTTCTCCTCTTGATAGTAGAATGTCTTTAGAGGGGGTGTAACGATCTCTTTAATTCGCTCTGTTGTCACCGCATAGAACATCTTGTCACAGCGAGGGGCCAGGATCTGTCCAAACTCGGTCTTGCCGACAAAGATAACCGCATCATACTTCTGTTTCAAGGAGTCAACAAGCTTGATAAAAGTAGCACCCTGCAAGATGGCTCGATCTTGAACCTCACCGAGCTCAAGTTCATCATGCGATTTGCGCTTTTGGATGCTGAGTTTTTCCATATTCAATCTCTTCTCACCATAGAGATGGAAGATGAGCACCTTGCGCTCACTAAGTGCAAGCTTTTTGGCTAATGTGAGGTGCAAAGCTGGCTCTTTTCCCAAAACAGAGCAGACCATTCCTTTGTGGTTACTTTCAATGAAGGCGGTTTCGCTATTCACCACTCTTCTTCCTAGGGAACGAAGGTTAATTGCAGTGGCCAGCGGACCTCTAAAGATCTCTCTCAATATAAGGAAGGCTATTACAATAGTAGCTCCAATCAGTGCGCCAACCACACCGAACTTTCTAAGAGCAGGGGTAACGGGCAGAAAGGGTGCCGAAGCCCATTCAAATGGCTTGTTTTCGATAGCCTCTAGGTTAAAGGCTAAATTTTTCGCTTCTGCCATATTAAGCAGTTCACCCTGAAATTTGCTGAGAACATCTTTGTTCAAGAATGCATTGTGTTCGAAAAGTGCCTGATCAACATGTTCTCCACAGCGAATGAGATGGTGAGCAATATCTTTTTCAATGATTTTCAATTCGCGGACAATAGCTACTGCAAGCCCTTTTTGTACTTCGAGCATGCGCTGTCCGATGGAAGCAATCTCTTCTTTTTCCATTGCACGCAGTTGAGAGACGCGCTTTCGAATTAGATCTTTCTCTTCACGGATCTGCTCAGTGGCAAAAGCGCGCTCTTTTGCTGTATGGTTTGGGCCTGCAATATAGCGGCTTAGTCGCGCTACTTCACCATCCGATAGTAAAGCGGCTGCTGGACCAGACAAGGCAACAAGCTCAAAGTCATCGCGATCAAGCAGCTCGAGTAGATTATCATAGTTTTGGAATTTAAGAGCGAAACCTTCTAGTTGCTGATTCATTCCTGCCAATATTCCCTGGTAAGCTTGGCGTGTTGAACTATTGATACCTTCTAAAAGGGTTGGCTCCTCTTTTGCCATGTCATCTATTGCAATCATGACCTCTTCAATAGGTCTATAACAGCCAAAAATTGATTCATGGAGCGATTGAACATCCATGCTCAAAGTAGAATATTGATTGCAGGCATTTTGATAGAGTGAGGCAGCGCTCTTGGGGTCTCCTAGAAGTGAAAAAGAGCCTTTGTCAAGCTCTTCAGCTGCAAAATTTGCTTGCGCTTTTGTCAGATTGCGTAGCTTAACTGTGATTGCCTGCTCTCTTTCAGAAAGATAATTGAGCTGGTGATTAATCTTTTCTAAGCCCTCTTTTCGCACATATCTCGTATAGCCATCCATGAAGCCATTCAAAAGCTTGGTTGCCATATGAGGAGATGGATGATTACAAGTCACCTTCAATAACTGATTGTTTGTTGGATGACTCTTGATAGAAATAGCATTGCTTAGAAGTGTTGCTGCCTGTTTCAATGGGGAGAAATGGATCTGAAATTGCCGTCCACTTAATGGAGATCCATCTCCTTTAAGCGTAAACGTATAGCCATCTTGAGTAAAGGGCCTACCAAATTTTCCCTCTTTTGTTTCGTTCACTATAAATCTGTTTTCATCAATGCAACGCAATGAGAGCTGAGTGGGAGCGTGTAAAGGGTAGATCAGCTCTTTAAAAACAAGTGAACAGGGCTCTCTCGAAAAGGGAGTGTCACTCTCTTCTGGGCACGCTTCAACCTGACCAAATGCTGTTTTAGGCGCTCTTGCTCCAAAATGACACTGAGCTTTAAAGGCAAGTAGACCCTGGTAGAGTGAAGAAGTTTTAACAGCAGTTTTGTTTTCAAAAATGAAACCTTGTAAATGTTGCTCTTTTGCAACGGTCTCTGCAACAGGATGCGAATTAAGAAAGTTCTTTGGGTCATCATCGCTGATATAACCACCTTCAGGCGTATCACTCAAATTCAGAATTTTGGAACCGAGACCGGACATCTCTTTTTGCTTCGTCTTCATCGAGCCTTCTGCCTCAAAAGAGAATGTGTAGCGCGTTAAGCAGAACCAGCCAAACAGCACCATTCCAAGCAGAGCGGCTGCTAGAATTAAGAAGCGCCCCCTTTTAAGCGCTGCAATAATATCAGTGATCGAAATCAGAAGCTGGTTTTCATCATCTACCATCCGCACACTCCTCGACACTTAACACCAAAGTCGATCAACATACTGCTTGGAAGAAGCTGGTTGATGAAGCGGTTCCACTTCGTGATTGGTGTCTCCGTAATATAGATCGTATCACCCGGCATCAACAAAAGCGCATCATTAGGTAAAAAAGTGATGTGATTCCATGAAAGACGATAGATCTTAGGATTGAGCGCACTTCCACGTATGACTTGGATACACTGCCTGTTCCCCGTAAAGGGAATGCCTCCTGCAGAGGCAAGAGCTTGCCTCATCGAAATCGAACCTGTAGGAACTGGAATCACACTAGCGATCCCAACCTCACCCATAATCATC
Organism: Chlamydiales bacterium; assembly: GCA_022601635.1. Classification (GTDB taxonomy): domain Bacteria; phylum Chlamydiota; class Chlamydiia; order Chlamydiales; family JAAKFR01; genus JACKPM01. The sequence goes on from JAJACG010000024.1 coordinate 66,695, forward strand.
ACATTGGCCATCGCAGCACTCGCAATGAAGATCTTATCACCGGGACGCATCACAATGTTTTGGCTCATATCGCCCTCAAGCACAAGCTTTGACATATCAACCGGCAACATTAACTCATCGCGTAAAACATAGCTTTTGAAAAGGTTGGTGTTTGGGGAGATACCAGCTTTTGAGAGAACTTCAAATAAGCGCACTCTTCCGTTGACGGGAAGTTCGCGCACTCCTACTTCACCAATCAACTCAATTTTGGCACGTTCGCGTGACTGGTAGCGCAGAAAGATTTCCGTTCCTTTGATCTCATCATCAAACGCTTCACGAATCCTGTTCTTTGCCTCTTCAAAAGTAAGTCCCTTTACTTCCACATGCCCCAGCTGCGGCATAAAGATCGTATCATTGTTCACTGGCAATGAGCCGGAGATTGCATTCACTTCAGCGCAAAGATCCTTTCGAGTAGGGTGCTGCATCACAACTGAAATGATGTCGCCATTTTCAATCACATCTTCATATTCTTCAAGTAGATCTGGAGAGAGATAAGAGATGCACTCCCCCTCCATTTCAAGAATAGAAAACTTTCCCTGTTTGATCTTGTAGGAGTCCATAACAAACTCCTGGGCTCCTTCCATATGGTAGTTGTACTCAGTGGAAGCTGAGCATGCTGTGAGCAATACCAACAAAGAGATAAGACTGCGCATGCATTGGACTTTAATTCAAAGCTCTTTTTTCACATAGTGAAAATATGACAGCTTTAATACTCTACTTTGCCATTTCACACTTTATCTCCTTTTTCTGCTCCATTTTTGAAGCGGTTTTGCTCTCATGCACACCAGCTTATGTCTCATTGATGAAAAAGCGTGGAGAGAAACAAGCCAAAGTGTTGGAAGAGATGAAAAATCGCATTGATAGACCTCTTGCTGCTATTTTGACTCTCAATACTGTGGCTCACACTTTTGGTGCGGCAGGTGTTGGTGCTGCAGTTGTGGAGGTATTTGGATCAAATTGGCTCACTTTAGCCTCTGTTGTTCTCACATTGACGATGCTCTACTGGACTGAGATGCTGCCTAAAACAATTGGCGCCATCTACTGGAAAAAACTTGCACCTTGGTTCATCCGCCCTATCCAGGTGTTGATGTGGCTCTCCTATCCAGTCATTTTTACCTTTAACATCTGCGCAAAGCTTTTAGCGCGCGGACAGAAGTATGACAAGATTTCCGAAGATGATATTCGCGTTGCGCTTGAAGAGGGAGCGATTGCGGGTGTCATTGAAGAGGAGGAGCAGGAGATGGTAGAAAACATCTTCCGCTTGGGTGATCGTCGTGTCGGTATGTTGATGTGCCCTCGCGTTGACATCGATTGGATCGATATCAATGATCCCCTTTCTAAGATTCGCAGCAACATCTTGGCGCTTGGAAAGGATCAATATGTGGTTTGTGACAATGAGGTAGATGTTGTAGTGGGAATTGTGAAGACGCGCGATCTTCTGGCTCAAGCGTGGCGTGGTGAGGAGCTTGATCTGCGCAGCCGTGTGACTCCTGCCCACTTTGTGAATGAAAACACCCAAATTTTTGAACTGCTCGATATTTTCAAAAAAAAGCGTAATACAATTGCGCTTGTGACGGATGAATATGGCACTATTCAGGGGGTGATCCGTCTGAGTGATGTGATGAATGCGATTATCAAGGATATCGACCTTGAGGAGGTTGGCGAGGCGGCTCCAATCATGCGCGTCAGCAGCAGCTCTTGGATCGTAGAGGGTAAAATGCCGATTGATGAATTTAAGGAGATTTTTCATTTTGAAAAACTGCCTAATGAATCAAGGGCGCGTTACCGCACTTTGAGCGGCCTTTGTATGACGCAGGTAGGTGCTGTCCCTAAGAAGGGGGATGTATTTGTAGTGGGTGGCCATAGATTTGAAGTGATTTCGGTCAAAAGGCGGCGTGTCGAAAAAGTATTATTAACCAAGCGGTAGGCCTTGAACTTCTAATCAAAAAGCGCTATTCTCTTTGCCGTGACAACTACACAAGATTTTCTAGATACGGAATACAAGCATGGTTTTGTCACGGATGTGGAGACAGAGAGATTGCCGAAGGGTCTCAATGAGGAGACTATCCGTGCTATTTCCCAAAAAAAGGGTGAGCCACCCTTTTTGCTCGACTTTCGCCTAAAGGCGTATCGCCGCTTTTTGGAGTCCAAAGAGCCCAACTGGGCAAATTTTGGGCTGCCTAAAATCGACTATCAAGACATCACCTACTACGTGGCTCCTAAGAAGAAGGCGAAGCTGGACTCTCTAGAAGATGTTGATCCGGAGGTTCTGCGCACTTTTGAGAAGCTGGGCATCCCTCTCGATGAACAGAAGCTTTTGAGTAATGTGGCTGTCGACATGGTCTTTGACAGCGTTTCGATTGGCACTACCTTTAGAAAGAAGCTAGAGGAGGCGGGCGTTGTGCTCTGCTCGATCTCTGAAGCGGTGCACAAATATCCTGAGCTCATTGAGAAATATTTGGGCAGCGTAGTGCCAATTGGTGATAACTACTTTGCTACACTGAACTCAGCAGTCTTCACAGATGGTTCCTTTGTCTACGTTCCAAAAGGGGTCAAGTGCCCACTCGAGCTCTCCACCTATTTCAGAATCAATGATGAGGAGTCGGGCCAATTTGAGCGTACTCTCATTATTGCTGAAGAGGGCTCTTCGGTCAGTTATTTGGAGGGTTGTACAGCTCCTGCATTTTCGACCAATCAACTTCATGCTGCTGTTGTGGAGCTGGTTGCACATGAAAAGGCGGACGTCAAATATTCAACCGTGCAGAACTGGTATGCGGGTGATCGAAAAACGGGTGAGGGTGGTGTCTACAACTTTGTGACCAAACGCGGTCTTTGCAGTGGAGCGCACTCCAAAATTTCTTGGACACAGGTTGAGGTTGGCGCGGCGATTACTTGGAAGTATCCGAGCTGCATTTTGCAGGGAGATCACTCAGTTGGTGAGTTCTATTCGATTGCTTTGACCAATGGTCATATGAAGGCGGACACGGGAACAAAGATGGTGCATCGCGGTAAAAATACACGCTCTACGATCATTTCGAAGGGTATTTCTGCGGATCGCTCTCATAACAGCTACCGCGGTTTGGTTCATGTGGCACCAAAAGGCCGTGGCGCGCGCAACTATACGCAGTGTGATTCGATGCTTGTGGGCAATAGCTGCTCTGCCAACACCTTCCCCTATATAGAGGTGGAGAATGATAGTTCTCAGGTGGAGCATGAGGCGTCGACCTGCAAGATGAATGAGGAGCAGCTCTTCTACTTGCAGTCGCGGGGAATTTCTCGCGAAGATGCGATCAATATGATAGTCAACGGCTTTGCTAGTCGTGTGATTCAGGAGTTGCCCTTGGAGTTTGCGGAAGAGGCGAAGAAGCTGCTCGCATTAAAATTAGAAAATTCGGTGGGATAGGATGTTAGAGATAAAAGGTCTTGAGGTTTCGGTTGAGGGAACAGCGATTCTCAAGGGGATTGATTTGAAGATCAATGCTGGTGAGATTCATGCGATTATGGGTCCCAATGGAGCGGGCAAGTCGACGCTTGCTAAGGTATTGGCTGGTCATCCCTCTTATGAGGTGACGGCGGGATCGATCTACTTTTGTGGTCAGGATCTTCTTGAGATGGAGCCGGAGGATAGAGCGGCACTTGGTCTTTTCATGAGTTTTCAATATCCACCTGAGATTACAGGTGTTGAGACGAAGCGTTTTCTCTTTCAAGCGGTGAATAGCAAGGAGAAGATTTCTCAGGAGGATTTTGAGAAGCTGCTTGCGAAGAAGATGGATCAGGTGCAGGTCAAAGAGAGTTTTTTGGTGCGCGATTTAAATGGCGGCTTTTCAGGTGGTGAGAAGAAGAAGAGCGAGATTTTGCAGATGGCGATGCTCGATCCGAAGATGGCGGTACTTGATGAGACAGATTCTGGCTTGGATATTGATGCGATGCGTATTGTTGCGGACGGTGTCAACAGCTTGATGACGCCTGAGAAGGGATTGCTTTTGATCACGCACTACCAAAGACTATTGGACTATATCAAGCCGCACTTTGTGCATGTTTTGATGGATGGCAAGATTGTGCGTACTGAGGGTGCTGAGTTTGCTCTTCAGCTAGAGGAAAGGGGCTATGACTGGATTAGCTGAGCGGGCGCTTGATAAGTTTACTCCTCCGACGCGCAGAGATGAGCTCTTTCGCTATGTGAAGCTGCCCTCTTTTGATGATGAGCTCTCTTCGGGATCATTTGAGGTAGAGGGTGAGGCGCTTGCGATGAGCTTGGAGCAGGCGGAGATGACTTTTGGTGCGCAGCTGCAGGTGAGGCAGGAGCGCTGGCTTGCTCAGGAGCAGGATCCTTATGCTCTTTATAATGGAGCGCATGCAAAAGAGGGGCTCTTTCTCTACGTCTCTCCTGGCAAAAAGGAAAAGGTAACGATCAAGCATAGTGGTGAGGCTGCTACTCTTCTTCCGCGCCTTTTGGTTCATGTGGGACGTGGTGCATCGCTGAAGCTGATGGTGGAGCAAAAAGGAGAGCGTGCTAATCGTTTCTTCGATTTTCTGCTTGAGGAGAACGCCCATGTAGAGGTGCAGTTTTCTTCATTAGCGGATGAGCAATTTGATGCGATTCGCGCTACCTGTAAACAGGATAGCTCCTTCAAAACGGTTACTGTGCAGCAAAAAACGCCCTTTTTGCGCCAAGACTATGCAGTCTCTCTCAATGGTGAGAATGCTTCTTGCTCTTTGTTTGGTCTTTCACGTCATGCAAAACAGGCGCACACAAATGTTTTGATCACACATGCGGCAGAAAATACGCTCTCTTCGCAGAAGTTCAAAGCTGTGGTAGATGAGGGTGAGCGAGCTAGCTTTGAGGGAAAAATTTATGTAGAGAGGCATGCGCAGAAGACGCAGGCATATCAACTGAGTCAGTCGCTGCTTCTCTCTCCGGATGCAAAGGCGTATAGCAAACCGAACCTTGAAATTTTTGCTGATGATGTCAAAGCGTCGCATGGTGCGACGGTTGGCCAGATCGACCCTGAAGAGATTTTTTACCTGCAATCGCGTGGGATTTCGAAAGAGAGTGCCAAAGCGCTACTGATCGAAGGATTTGTTCAGGAGATTTTGAATGAACTGTCCTAAAACGATCAGCCAGATCTTTCCTAGACTCGATTGTATTTATTTAGATTCAGCGGCGACAACGCTCACACCGCAATGTGTGATCGATGCGATGAATCGCTACTTTAGCGAGCAAGAGGGAACAGTGCATCGCGCTGTCTACAGCTATGCGCAAGAGGCCACCGCCCTCTACCTGGAGGCGCGTGAAGCAGTGGCTGATTTCATCAACTCCAAAGAGGAGATCATTTTTACTCGCGGTACAACAGCCAGCTTAAATCTTCTAGCGCGCTCACTTACCCCCAAAAAGGTGGTTGTAACTGAGACGGAGCATCATTCAAACATTGTGCCGTGGCAGCTTGTTGGTGCCCAAGTGGTGCCGATCCCTGTCAACGATGCTGGAGAGCTGATCCTCGATAACCTCGATGAGTTGCTTGAAGGTGCTGACTTGCTTAGCGTTGCCCACGTCTGTAATGTGACTGGAACGGTCCATCCAGTTGAGGAGCTGGCCAAAAGGGCGCATGCGCATGATATTCCGATTGCTGTCGATGGTGCGCAGGCTGTTGGTCATATTCCTGTTGATGTGAGCAATTTCGATTTTTACGCCTTTTCGGGGCACAAGATGTATGGTCCAACTGGCATCGGTGTTCTTCATGGAAAGCGCTCATTATTGGAGCAGATGCCACCTGTTGAGGGTGGTGGTGATATGATTGAGAGTGTGACCTTTGAAAAGAGCACCTACAATAGTTTACCGCTTAAATTTGAGGCTGGCACACCGCCAATTGCTCAAGCGATTGGTTTGAAGGCAGCCATCGATTTTTTGCATGAGACTCCCAAGCCCGATCTTCTTGCCTATGCCACTAAAAAGTTAGAGGCAATCGAGGGACTAAGGATCATTGGGACAGCCCAAAAGAAGGTCGGTATTGTTTCTTTTGTGATTGAGGGGTTTCATCCTCTTGACATTGCAACGCTTTTGGATTGTCGTAAGATTGCTGTGCGTTCGGGCCATATGTGTAGCCAGCCGACGATGGCTCGCTTTGGAGTGAGTAGCTGCCTGCGCGCATCGTTTGGGATCTATAACTGTGAAGCTGATATTGATGCGTTAGCAGAAGCTCTTGAGTCTATATTGCAGACGATTTCTTGCTGAGAAGAGAGCAGAGGGGCTCTTCATATTATCACCGCAGACACGCATTAAAGGTTTTGAGCTGTGCCATGACCCAATGGCGCCATTGCCGATGCGAAAGGCGTAGGGATAGTGCGTGGAGACAAAGGTGTGGACGTGGCTGTTGACACGCCCAAAGGGGTAGATGAAAGAGGTGACGGCTTGTGGCAGGCGCGCCTCCAAAATCTCACGACTCTGGATCACCTCGCGGTTGAGATCGACAAAATCGAAGGTGAGGTTGCAATGCATATGGGAGTGCGAGGCAACTTCCACGAGCCCGCTCTGCACCATCTCTTCCAACTCGACCCAGCTGCAAAAGGGCGCTTTTTGATCAAAGAAGCCATCTTGCATCGCCATCGTATAGGGAATGGCTAAGCGCTCTTCAGGATCAAGCTCAGTCGACTCGATGATGTAGCGGGTAGCAACGCCGACAAGTGCGCGCATCTTGAATTTCTTGAGCAGCGGGAAGACATAGTGGTAGAAGTCAAAGGAGGCATCATCAAAGGTGAGGCAGATACCCCTCTTGCTATCATCACCAGGCAAAATTGTTTCAAAGCGCGTTGAAAGCCACTCCAAGTGGCGCTCCATCATCTCCAACGTATTGGAAAACTTGCCATCCCCAATTCTGTGATACATCAGTGCTAACATTGCGCCTCATAGAGCTTCATATATTTATAAAAGGCGGTGTGGCCGATGTAGGCGGAGATCAAAAAGCCGCGGTAGCCACCTAAAAAGCCGCGCTTGAAGATGTAATACTTTAGAAAGGCGAAGCTACCATGAAATAGAGCTGTCCACGGTGTTGCTCTTTTTTTGCTCTGCTCGGCAAAGAGGTTGGTGTAGCGTTCCATCTTGATGAGGAAGTCGGAGACGCTGCTGTAAGAGTGGTGAAAAACAGGGTGAACAAACCGGCTTATATTTAGCCCTTCGACCTTGACTCCCTCATGCACCTGCGCTTCAGTAAAGGAGGTCTCATTTCTGTTATAGAGGCGGATATGTTCTTCTGGATCCCAGATGTAAACCCGCTTGCCACGATAGAAATTTTGGAAGGGAAGGGAGTAGACGTGGCCCTTTTGCGGTTTAAAATTCTGGAACTCTTCGATGAGCTTGGGGGAGAGGATTTCGTCGGCGTCGATGGATAGGATCCAGTTATGTCTGGCTAAAGAGGCAGCTTGATTGTGCGCCTTACCAAAGCCTTCGAAGGTTTTTTTGTGGATGGTAACATTGGGAAACTGTTGGGCTATTTCGATAGTGCGATCTGTGGATCCGGTGTCAAAGAGGAGGATTTGCTCAAACTGTGTGAGGGAGCTGAGGACCTGCTGGATTGTTTTTTCGCCATTTTTGATGACGATGGTAACGCTGATCATGGGGGTGAGTGTAGCAGAAAGAAGAAAACCCCTCCACCTTTTGAGGGTGGAGGGGTCATCAGTAGAGTTAGAAAGAGACTGTGATCGATCCGCTGATGACCACGATATCTTCCTTGTTGGGACGATCGCATTCTTTTTTTGTATCGACCCTTTCTACCTCGAGTGTGACACTATGTTGACTCAAGGGTATTCTCCTAAATTCCATACTTGGATCTGACTCCAAGTTCCAGGCTCTAATCCAGTTCCAAATCTAATCCGGTGTGGCTTTGAGCGCGCGAAACAGTCACCTCCTTTTTGGCTCCAGGCGGGGCCTGACATCCACGTCGATTAGATGGTGTAGCTATTAAAAATAGTTACAGCCTCTTTATAGCAGGATGATTGCCAACCAATCAAGGGGGGGTTTGGGATTTATCAAGTTTATCTGGAATTTTGGCTGATTTTGTCGCGATTACGGGAGCTCATCGCTTCCGTGGAAGCTCTGCTGATATCCATCTACTATCTTCCGCTACAATTTGCGGCCCAGCTTCATTTTCGATCTCACCAACCACCAGTGGTTGCCTCACTCTCCAAATCTCTCTGTGCCTCAAATTCTAACGAAATCTACCAGACGGCTATTCAGCATCGCTTCCTTGACCGATCTCTCGCTTGCCGTGTTCGTTTACACTGTCTGCGCTCGAGATCGATCAACTCACAGCAAAATCCCCAAAAGTGCTTGTTGTCAGATTATTAGCTGTGCGGTTTGCCACCGTGAGCCTGAATCCAACGACCTACTTTGCTGCTATTTTGAGCCCACTCATCTGTCCCAGCAAAGCTTTCCAACCAACTTCCTGCTCGTGTAGAACGAGCTACATCAGCTGCTTTTTGCGCCTGACTCCGTCTATCAATGACTGCTGTCAAAATCACTTTCGCTGCGCCATAGCGCTGCTTGTACAGCCCCTGCAATCTCTTTTTCGAAGATGCTGCTGTTTTGAGCTCTAGAGCTAACTGATTATTGCGACGCAAGATAGCAAAGTCTAGAGCTGTATAGCCAGCGGTTGTCTTCTCATCCCTAAGCTCTGGACACATTTTAACCATTGCCTTGACTAGCTGCAAGCATGGGAAGTTTGGCGGTTGACTTCCTTCATCGCCCTTAGCAACAAGCAGGTGAAGTGCATTGACTCCTGCTGTCGATTTGAGCTTCAGCTTGCCCTTCTTTAATTCGATCATCTTCAATGCCATCTCATGATGTCCAGCAGCGATAGCGACCATCAAAGGAGTTTGTCCAGATGTATCTTGCGCATCAAAATCGACTTGATCAGCAATTTCTGCAACATAGTCGACAAATCTTCCATGTGCAGCTAGAAGGTGTAAAGCAGTCTGATCGTTCTCAAATGCTTTTGCCTTTAGATCTAAAGAAGTTGTTTTGACATGATCTCTAAGAATTTCAGGTTTAGTCTCTTCAGGGATAAATAGATCGTCCAGAAGCTCACTAAACTGTTGGTGATAAGAGGCAGTACGTTTGGCTGCTTGCTCAGCTTTAAACTGTGCATTGAGCGCTTCTAACTCTTTGGTTTTTTCTTCTAGCTGAGCACTAGCACCCTCTAATTGGGCCTGCTGGTCACCTAATGCTTGAACCCCGACTACAGTTTCAGTAACTCTTGTAGCAGTTCGAACAGCAGTAGGTTGATTTACATTTTCTGGTTGTTGTGCAGGACGAGTGATTGGAGAAGGAGGGCTATAGAGTGACGGAGGTAAAGGTGGTGGGTTCGGGATCTCCGGCTGTGTATCTGCTGCATGAGGTTGGGGCTCGGGAGCTGCTTCAGGAAGTTGAGGCTCGGGAGCTGCTTCAGGAAGTTGAGGTTCGAGAACTGCTTCAGGCTGTGCAGCTGCTGCGGCCTCCTCTTCAGCATCGGGCTCAAGATCACTCTCATCCAGCCCTACAACAGGTTCGTTAGCCACTTCAGGTTGAGGATCAGATTCGTCAGCCTCTTCGCGCTTTTTTGAAGCTTGCCAAATCGCTACTGAACCGAGAAGAACCGCCGCACTCGCTGGTGAATAAGCAACCGGTGCCTGCAAACGCCCCAACGCCCCTAATGCTACCAATGTGACTACAGATGCCAAAGCACCCGCTCCCAAAACTGACCAAGCAACTTTCTGACTACCTTCAATACGATCCATGTAAACCTCTTATTTTGTTATATTTTAACACCATTTGAGGTGGAATTCCATAAAAGATAATATTTCAATTTTTTCTCAAATTAAAGAGTTGCTATAGTGCCGATCATGAAGAAGTGCACCTCTCTACTATTTGGGATCGAACTCTCCCTGATCTTCGCCTCAGGCCTCATCGTAGGAGTCAATCTTCTCTGGATCTTCCCTGCTGCCCTCTTCATCTACATGATGAGTGGCGGAATGCTCTTCTATAAATTAATATTTGATGATATGAGCAAGAGACGGATGCGCCGTAAGCTAACCCGCCGCTGGCTTCTGCTCACAGCCCTCATCGGTTGGCTCGTGCCCCTCTGGCTCATCACCTCATTCTTCGCCCTATTTACTTTCAGAGCGTGGATCACCTCACTCTTCTCCACCTTCAAAAGAAGAAGATGGTTTCAAAGTAGGCTCGCTATCGTCGGCTCCGATCAGCTAGCAGATAAGCTTGGACGTATCTACTGGTCTGGCTACCGCATTATCGCTCTTGATCCCAAAGTAGAGGATCTAGAAAAACTGCGCATCCAAGAGCTTTGGCTCGCCTTTCCCATTTCTCAGCAAGAGAAAGCTCTGCCCTACTTAGAAGCGTTGGCTCATAGCACTGTCAATATCAAATTAATTCCCGATCTCACAAGTGTCGCTCCAATCAATCTTGGCGCGTCCAATATCGGCTCTATGATTGCTATCCATCTACGCGATACACCCATGCAGGGCATCAATCGGATGGTTAAATACTTGGAAGATAGAGTGCTAGCAGCTGGTATTTTACTTATTGCAAGCCCCGTCATGCTCATGGCTGCAATCGTTGTTAAACTCTCCTCACCAGGCCCCATCTTCTACAGACAAGAACGTCTTTCATGGAACAATCAACCCTTCTGGATGCTCAAATTTAGAACAATGCCCATTACTGCCGAAGCGGCAAGTGGTCCCGTTTGGGCCTCATCATCTGATAGTCGAACCACCTTTGTTGGCAAGTGGATGCGCAAACTCTGTATTGATGAGCTGCCGCAATTTTGGAATGTGCTGCGAGGCGAAATGTCCATTGTTGGACCAAGACCAGAAAGACCGCACTTCATTCGCCAGTTCAAGGAAGAAGTTCCTTGCTACATGCAAAAGCATATGGTCAAAGCTGGCATCACAGGACTAGCTCAGATCCGAGGCTTTCGCGGACAGACAGATCTCTCTAAGCGAATCGACTATGATTTACAATATATCCGCGAATGGTCACTATGGTTGGATCTAAAAATCATAGCTATGACTCTGATCAAGGGATTTAAAAATGCCTACTAAAACTGTTCTTGTCACAGGCGGCGCCGGTTTTATCGGCTCCCATATGTGCCTCCTCTTGAAACAAAGCGGTTACAATATTGTCATCTTTGACAATCTGCAAACCGGCTTTACAGATGCAGTTTTTGGTAACTTTGTTGAGGGGGACTTGAAGAATAGAGCTGAGGTTGAGGCACTATTTGAGGAGTATGAAATTGATGCGGTGATGCATTTTGCTGCATCAACCTCTGTTGGTGATTCAGTCAAAGAGCCCGCTGCCTATTATGAAAACAATGTAGTAGGCACGCTCAATCTGCTTGAGGCAATGACAAGATTTTCTGTTTCACGGCTGATTTTTTCTTCGACAGCGGCTGTTTATGGTGAGCCAAAGAGGATGCCTATTTTGGAGCAGGCTGCAAAAGAGCCATGTAATCCCTATGGCAGAACGAAGTGGATCTGTGAGCAGCTGTTGCAAGACTTCCCCATTTCATCAATTGCCTTTCGCTACTTCAATGCAGCAGGTGGTGATGCACAGCAAAGAACAGGTGAGCGGCGCAATCCCCTTTCTCATCTAATACCCATTGTACTTGAGGTAGCGCAAAAAAAACGTCCCTTCATTGAACTTTTTGGTGACGACTATGAGACGCGAGATGGCAGCTGTGTGCGAGATTTTGTCCATGTGAGCGATATCTGTGAGGCGCATCTTTTGGGCCTCAAAAGGCTTTTTGAGGGGGAATTTTCTTCAGTCTACAACTTGGGCAGTGGCAGTGGCCATTCAGTGTTGGAGGTTGTAGAGATGGCGCGTCAGTTGACCAAAAAAGAGATTCCACTTCAAGTGGGAAAGAGAAGGGTGGGTGATTGCATGGAGTTGATCGCCAGCAGCGAGCTTGCGAAAAGGGAGCTTGGCTGGGAGCCTAAACGTAGTGACTTACAGACAATGATTCTAGACACTTGGCGCTGGATGGAGCATCTCCAAAGTGATGCCGCCCTCACTAAATAGAGCCGCCACTTCACTGTAGCGCTCATGTGCATGTAGCTTTTCCCACGATCCCTTTTCACCCAACATGGCAAGACGCATGATCACAAAAGCTTCTAAGATTGAACCCCTTTCTGCTTCGATTGTGCGTGTCAAAGCAAGCGCTTGTTCATGCTGATCTTCAGCAATGAGCAAAGAGGCTTTAGCAAAATCACGGTAGGCACTTGGCAGCTCATTTTGGTTGCGCTCAAGCGCTTTTGAGGCCCAGCTCAAAGCTTTTTGGGGATCATTTTGAGCAAAAAAGCAGGAGGCGAGCATCGGCTGGTAGAGTTTTAGTTCCGGATGCTTCTGCACAATCGCTTCACAAGAGAGCAGAGATTCTAAATCTATCTGCTCACCGCGCATGAATCTCGAAAAGCAGCGAGATGCCATGATGTAATCCTCACGGTTGCCGACATGCTTCTTGCCAAACGCTCTTTCAGTCCAAACGAAGATTGTGGCTAAGATCAAGATAGCCATTAGTCCTTTTGACCAATGTTTGCGCAGGTACTCAATCCACTTGCTCTCAGGTTCCTGGTATAGATCTAGTGCCATAGTTGTTCCTTGAATTCTTCGTCATAAATTGCTACAGTCTAGCTTTAGTTAGGTATAAATGTCAAAAGTCGCCATCATCAGACGTAATGGATTTGGGGATCTGCTCTGCACATATCCTCTGGTCCTCTACTTTAAGAAGTATTTTCCGCAGACAGAGCTGACCCTATTTGCGGATGAGCGTAATGCTCCACTGCTTCCCTATCTGCCGCATATCGATCAAAAAGTTGTGCTGCCCACTTCAGGGAACAAATATTTGCAAGCAGCAAGGGTGGGGATGCGCTTTCGCAAGCAGCGCTTTGATATGGCGATTTCAGGCAAGACCTCGCCAATGAAGTTGATGGACTTTTTTCTTTTTGCGTTGGGGGCTAAACAGCGAGTAGCGCCTGTTGCGGGAGGTTGGCACCGCCACTTGATCAACGCGCCGATTCAGTTTGATGAAAAAGAGGCGAAACTGACTCACCAAGCTCTAAAAGCTTTGCGTACAGTGGAGCCGGGCTATACTGATGTGCCTGAAGAGTTTTTCCCAAAAATTGAGATGAGAGGAGGCGCGCTTGAGCACAGTTTGCAGGGGCCGATTCTTCTTTTGAGCGCTTCGACAACGAGGCCAACATCCCGTTTTGATCCCTTTCGCTATAGTGAAGTGGTTAACCGCGTCTACCAAAAAAGCGGTTTTAGCGTGCTGATTGTGGGTCAGAAGCGCGATGAGATTCGCGCGAAAGCGATTGCGCAAGGTTTACGACTACCCTATTTACTGCATTTTCCTAGATCTTTCGATGAATTCATGGCCTCGATCCACGCTAGTGACTACTTTTTTGGGGGAGATGGGGGAGTGGCACACATCGCTGCTGCAATGAACAAGAGGCAGGTGGTGCTTTTTGGGGAGACCAATCCAAAAGAGTGGGCGCCGCTTTCACTTAAAGCGCGCACTTTTTATGACAGACTACATGTGAACCGATTAGATGATGACCAACTGGAAAATGCTGTACTGGAGATGATGAGTGGAAACGATTGTAGAGATTGAGATTGATGAGATTCGTAAAAGCCCCTTTCAACCAAGAAGGGAATTTGCCAAAGAGGAGCTTGAGGAGCTGGCAAACTCTATCAAAGCGGTTGGGCTAATCCATCCCCCTGTTGTTCGCGTAGTCAAGCAACAAGATAGAGTGCTCTACTACGAACTGATTGCTGGAGAAAGAAGGTGGCGCGCCTGTAAAGCAGCTGGATTTAAGACGATTCGTGTATTGGTGCGAGAGAGTGGTGATTTGGCTGCGGCGAAGCAGACATTGATTGAGAATGTGCAGCGAGTGGATTTGGATCCATTAGAGACAGCATTGGCATACAAGAGGTTGATTGATACATTTCGCATGACGCAGGAGGAGGTAGCGGATCGTGTTGGGAAGAAGAGGAGTACTGTTGCCAACTATTTGCGGCTTCTCTCACTGCCAGATGATGTGAAGGGTGCCTTGAGTAGTCGTGAGATATCGATGGGGCATGCGAAGGCGATTTTATCACTGGACAGTGAGGATTTACAGAGTCAGCTACGGGAGATGATTGAGAGTAAGAAGTTGACTGTGCGTGAGGCTGAGGCGTCGAGTGTGACGTTGGCGAAGAGGAAGAAGAGGGTGAAGGAGCGCGATCCTCACATTGTAGATATGGAGAGTGAGTTGGAGGAGAAACTGAAGCGCAAGGTGGAGCTATCGCATAGTCCAAAGGGCAGCGGTACGATCACACTGCACTACTACTCACTAGATGATCTAGACACTCTCCTTGGCTACGTCGAGCTACTCTAGGATGCTCCAAGGCAACAAAGTATGACTGATAATCAGGAGGGGGGATCTCATTTGAGTCCTCCACATCCCTGTTGTTCTCATCCATATAGCCCAGTGTTCCGTCTAGTAGGTAGCCAGCAGCAGTTGTCATCATCGATACACCAACACCAGGGTTGAATGGCGTAACAATCAGGCCTGCTGTGTAGATAATAGCGCCCAAAAAGCTTTTAATTTTCCACCCTTTAAAACGTCGTTTGCAATCAAGCGGGTCTATTAGAAAGTTAAGCTCATTGTAATCTAGCGATTGGCAAATCTCATTGCTTTCCAGTGCTTGATTCATCACTTGGACATAGATACTCTTCAATTCAGGAGTAACGAAGCTATCTAGTTGATCACGAAGATGGTTATAGATCTCAATTGCTTCATATTTTCGTCCAACTGCTAGCAAAAACAAAGAGGTACATGCCTGAGCAGGAATACTTTCGTACTCAGAATGCTCACTCCAATCTCTAGCTAAAGAGACGCTAGTTTCAAAATCTCCGTGCTCAACAGCCAAAGCTAAATCTGTTAGTATTTTCGCATCATCTGCCACAGCTAGAAGCTTGAGCGGTATCATGAATACGATGAAAATTCTTTTTACAATGTCCAAGTCCATACATAAATCCTTATAAGAAGAAGTAGCATTAAAAATGACGTTGTGATGGCCAAGCAGGCTAGATAGAATGATTTGAAGTTTTCAGCTTTACCTTTTAGACCAATGGTCCAAAAACCTTTTGCCATCGAAAATGGTATTAAGAAGACAAGGTTCAGTGTAATAAATACTACAATAGAGAAGCCTACTAGCTCTTTTAAATCCATATTTGGTTCGCCCAATATTTTTCTTTTAAAGAGTCAGATTAGAAAAATAAAAGTTTTAAGGAAATACTAAGACTTAATTTAATGTTACACCCTTATAATGACAGTGTTGAGGTGATTTTTTCTTCGGGTGTGGATCTGGGGATTGAGGAGATGAGTTGCTGTGTGTAGGGATGTTGCGGATTCTCAAAAAGCTCAGCCGAGGTACCACTCTCCACTATTTTGCCACGGTACATCACCAAGATGCGATCACAAAAATAGCGCACCACACCCAAATCATGCGAAATAAAAAGATAGCTCAACTTAAAACGCTGCTTCAACTTGTAAAGCAGATTCAAGATCTGCGCCTGTACCGATAGGTCGAGTGCCGAAACTGCTTCATCACAGACAACAAGTTTAGGCCGCATCGCAATCGCTCGGCCAATTGAGATGCGCTGCTGCTGTCCACCAGAAAACTGGTGCGGATATTGATCCAAAATAGTTGGTGGCATCCCAATCTGCTGCACAATGTTCTCAACAGCTGTGATCTGCTCCTCTTTGTTTTCTACAAGCTTGTGGTAGAGAAGCGCCTCACCAATATTGTCCAAAATCGTTTTGCGCGGATTGAGCGAAGAGAGCGGATCTTGAAAGACCATTTGCACCTTTTGGCGCGCCTCACGTAATGCTCTACCCTTCAGTTTACGAAAATCCTCACCTTGAAAATAGATCTCACCTTCGGTTGGCTCAATCAGGCGAATGGCACTACGAGCAAGAGTGCTCTTTCCAGAGCCAGATTCACCCACAAGACCCAAAATCTCCCCCTCATCCATAGAAAAGGAGACATCATCAACTGCAAAAAAGCGCTTGCGCTTCACCGCAAACTGCTTCTTCAAATTCTCAATCTTCAGTAATGGTTTCACGATCTATTTTCCACTCCAAGTCTTGGTCATAGAGCCAGCATTTCACCTCATGACCCTCATCTTGCTTCAGCCCAAAGTAGGGCACCTTTCCCTTCTTACATAGTGGCAAAGCATATTTACAGCGCGGGTGAAAGTGACAGCCAGTTGGTAGCTGCGTGATGCGCGGCACCGATCCCTCAATCGTCGGTAACGCCCCCTTTGGCATCGTATAGTTGGGTCTCGAAGCAAAAAGAGCTTGCGTATAGGGATGGGCACTCTGAGTAAAGAGCTGCCTTACAGGCCCCTGTTCCACCTTTTGTCCCGCATACATCACAATCACTTCATCGGCAACCTCTGCGACAACTCCCATGTCATGGGTGATTAGCAGTGTGGCCATGCCTCGCTTTTTGCTAAGATCGCGCAGAAGCTGTAGGATTTGCGCCTGAATAGTGACATCTAAGGCGGTAGTTGGCTCATCGGCGATCAGCACGTCGGGATGCAAAATAATCGCCATCGCAATCATCACTCGCTGCAGCATTCCGCCAGATAGCTTGTGCGGATAGGCATTCATGATCTCCTGCGGATTGGGCAGCTGCACCTCCTCAAGCGTGCGCAAAACACGCTCTCTTGCCTCCTCTACACTCTCCTCTAAATGAGCAAGGCAGACTTCTAACAGCTGATCCCCAATCGTGTAGACTGGATTGAGGGCGGAAGAGGGGTCTTGGAAGATCATGCTGATGTGGCGTCCGCGCACGCGGCGCATCTGCCGAGAAGAGAGTTTGAGCAGGTCTTTTCCTTTGTAGAAGATCTCACCCTCCGGAGGCAGAGCTGGCGGAGTAGGCAAGATACGCATGATAGAAAGGGCGGTCATTGACTTACCGCAACCAGTCTCTCCGACGATGGCGAGAGTCTTGCCTTTGTGTAGATCAAAGGAGATACCACTCAGGACAGAATGGATCTTGTTATTAATTTTTAATTTGGTGGTCAGTTTTCTGACAGAGAGAAGAAGGCTCATTGCTATTTACAATATCCCAAACAGCTATTATGATCACTACTCTATGCAAACATTAGCACGTCTTTTTGGTCGCTCACCTTTCAAACCGCTCCAAGCGCACATGGAGAAGGTGATTGCTTGCGTGAGTGAGGTCTCTGCACTTTTCAAAGCGCTTGAAGCAGGCGATTTTGAGGCGGTTTCAGCTGTTTCAAAAAAAATATGCAAACTTGAGCACGAGGCTGACCTAACTAAAAATGACATTCGGAACAATCTTCCGACCACACTTTTCTTGCCGATTGCAAGGTCAAGTCTGCTCGATATTTTAGCTCTGCAGGATAGCATTGCTGATCGTGCGGAGGATATTGGTATTTTGCTTACGTTGAAAGAGCTCACATTGGATCCTGAGGTTGTACCACTTTTGGAGCAATTTGTTCAGATGAACATTGAGGCATGTGAGCAGGTACATAAGATCATCTTAGAGATGGGTCTTCTTTTAGAGAGCTCATTTGGAGGGCAGGAGGCTGAGAAGGTGAAGAAGATGGTAGAGAAGGTGGCTCACACAGAGCATGAGGTGGATGTGATTCAGAGGGATCTATTACGCCAGCTTTTTAAGGTGGGCGATGACCTTTCGGCACCGAGCTTCTTTTTATGGATGAAGGTTGTACAGGAGGTGGGCGCTTTGTCGGATGAGTGTGAGAAACTTGCTAACAGAGTGAGGATGATTCTCGAGGTCAAATGACGTATCTGTTCCTCGTAGCACTCATAGTTGGATTTTATGTCGCCTGGAACATCGGAGCGAACGATGTAGCCAATGCGGTGGGGCCCGCTGTTGGTTCTGGTTCTTTGACGCTTTTACAAGCGGTCATTGTTGCAGCTATTTTTGAGTTTTTAGGCGCTTTTCTGCTTGGTGCCAATGTGTCTGAGACGTTGGAAAGCGGTATTGTCAATCCTACTCTCTTTGATGGGCATGTTCAGGACTATATCTATGGGATGTTGGCAGCGCTGATTGCGACGGGTGTTTGGTTACAGGTGGCCTCCTATTTTGGCTGGCCTGTTTCGACGACACATACGATTGTAGGGGGAGTGCTCGGTTTTGGATTGATCTACGGCGGTGTGGGGTCCATTTTTTGGAAGACAATCGGTTCGATCGCGGCGAGTTGGGTGGTTTCGCCAGTTTTGGGAGGGGCTCTGGCCTACTTAATCTTTTCTGTGATTCGCAAGAGGATTTTGTATTGTAAAGAGCCGCTTGTTGCGATGAGAAGAGCAACGCCCTATTTCGCATTTCTAGTCTTTTCTCTGCTGACGTTGATCCTGCTCTTTGGCGGCCTGAGAGGGCTTTCATTTGAATTCAATATTGTATCGCTGCTGCTCTTTGTCTTCTGCGTTGGACTGCTAGCATTTTTATTTGCCAAGCTGCTCTTAAAAAGGAGGGGCAAGCTTGAGGGTTACGACCAAGTAGAGCGCATATTTAGCTATTTATTGATGATCATCGCCTGCTTCATGGCTTTTGCACATGGTTCAAATGATGTTGCCAATGTGATCGGTCCGCTTTCCGCAATTGTAAATGGAATTCAAGGTAAGCCTATTTTTGGGCAAAGTGTTCCCATTTCGCTGCTGCTACTTGGTGGTGGTGGTATTGTGATCGGTTTGGCGACATGGGGATGGCGCGTGATTGAGACGGTGGGCAAGAAGATTACCTCTCTGACGCCTTCACGCGGTTTTGCAGCTGGTTTCGCCGCTGCACTGACGATTATGCTGGCATCGAAATTAGGCTTGCCTATTTCGACGACGCATGTGCTGGTGGGGGCGGTTTTAGGTGTCGGTTTTGCTCGTGGAATTGGGGCGATTAATCTAGGGACGCTGCGTGATATTGCGATTTCTTGGATAGTGACAGTGCCAGCAGGAGCCTGCCTTTCCATCCTCTTCTTTTTCATCATCAAATGGATAGCCTAGACCTGCGAGTCTAGGAAAGGTTTAGTCAAGTCATTGCACTAATCAACAAGAGGTTGGCGTTTGTCTTCCAAACGCCAGTTTAGGTTAGAACTTCCTTGAGAAATCAAAGAATTTACATGCAACTAGAATCAATATCTGGTAGAGTGCTTTATCGATGGTGATCTCATGATTGAAAACTGGCGCCAGCTATCTTATTTTTTGCTTGGAGCACTTCCTCCGCTACTTTTTGGATCAAGATCTATAGTTCAGTGGATCCAGAGTGAGAGAGAAAAACGCTCAGTTGTAGGACGGCTATTCTGGCGGCTCTCAATAACGGGCAATTTGCTATTAGCATTACACTATTTCATTCAATTCCAGTATCCTTTTTTTCTCATTCAAATAGCGAATTCATTTATTGCTTGGAGAAATCTAAATTTTCTACAAAAGCAGGGAACAGCACTACGATTTCGGAAGGCGATTTGGATCTTATGTCTCTCCCTTGCCCTTGCTGTAGTTCTTTGTTTTATTCAAACTATACTTTCTTCAGTTGACACATCTGTTCTGAGCCCTCCTGTAGGAAGAATCATTCAACGTGAGCAAAAGGTACATCTTTTGTGGCACATTTTTGGGCTATTTGGTGGGGTACTTTTCGCCTCGCGTTTTTGGATTCAATGGATAGAGGCTGAACGTAGTCATGCCAGCCAATTAGGCTTCTATTTCTGGTTAACAAGTCTTTTTGGAAGTGTCTGTTCCCTTCTATACTTCCTCTACATTCTAGATTGGGTCAGCGCAGCACATCACTCATTTGGGATGATTCCCTACATGCGCAATATTCTCTTATTACGCTCAGAAAAAAGAGCCCTTAATTGATAAAGAAACAGAAGCATCGCCATGGGCACATATTGTGACATCCACCACACCAAGTGCATAAATTGGTATGACCGCGGGGACAAGAGGTGGCTTCAAGCTTTTTATGCCCATTACACTTCACAGATGCATGAACCTCATGCACAGTACATCCAAATAGTAGAAATATAGCTGTAAGAAATCTAGTCATGGCAAACCCCGGTATTTTACGCTAAATTAGCGCTATAATGAATTTAATTCAAACTTGATATTTAATCAGATTCTTCTAAGAGCGGAGCTTGGGGTCGAGGGCATCGCGAAGGACGTCGCCAATCAGTGCAATTGAAACCAGCAGTAGTGTGAGTAGAATCGCCGGTGGCCAGAGTAAATAACTCTCGCCAGGAAAAACAGAACGCCCCTCATCCATCAATACCCCCCAAGAACTCGATCCCTCCTCGCCTAACCCCAAAAAGGAAAGACCCGCCTCACTCGTAATAGCAGCCATCAATGCAAAAGGTAAAAGCGTCAAAATCGGTGGTATCGCATTAGGCAAAATATGTGAAAACATAATCTTACTATGTCTATACCCCAAGCTCTTAGTCGCCAAAACGTAAGGAAGTGAGCGCTGTCGCAAAACCTCCGCTCGTATAAAACGACAAAAACTGGTCCAGCCAAAAATTCCCAAAACAGCAATCACTAAAAATATCGACTTACTCTGTGTCACAGCCACTACAAGCAACAGCATGAAGAATGTGGGCATCGCCTCCCAAATCTCCACCAAACGACAAATCACCAAATCAGCCTTTCCCGCAAAATATCCAGATATCGTCCCCAGAGGAATCCCAATCATAAGAGAGAGAAAAACCGCACTCACACCCACAACAAGAGATACGCGAATTCCAAATAAGAGACTGGAAAGCAAATCCTTTCGGTTAATCCGTGTTCTCTCGGTCCACGGAACATAACGGTTGATCAACTGCGATCCTCCCGCATCATCCTCCCAGTGAAATGGACGTAAAAATGGAGCAATCAACACCTTCAAACTCTGTGATTGCTGCTCAATCCAATTCGAACGCTCCTCCAAATAGTAAGATTGGGCAACAGCATCACGGTAGGACTGAATCACACTCTTCGCCTCAACAAGCGGCAGGCGCGTCCTCTCTCCCACACGAACTGCTTCGACTAGACGCTGCTGACTCTTCTCCACAGCTCTCTTAGCCATCTGCGCATCCAAAGCATTAAGAGCATCACTATGCTTCTCAAAAAGCTCTCGAGCCTGCTCAAACTCATACTTCGCCATCAAGTAGTCGTGAGAAAAAGGGCGGTATTCAGCGATCAACTCAGGAAGCTTTTCCATAGCAAGTGCATAACGTTCACCATAATGCTCTACAACCTCAGCAAGCTGCACCTTTTTTTGCCTCTCATGCACCTGCTCAGTATGCCAAAGAGTGGGCATCTCCTGACCTGTATCAGCAAAGTAGCGTTCGCGATAGGGAGCAAAATGGTCATGCTGCTTCTTCCTCAAACGACTCTTCAGCAGCACTGAAAGCTTCGCATGATCAGTCATATATTTGAGCTCTCGCTCCCAGGTGGGATATGACATAATAGGAGCTAACACAGGGTCCTCACGAAAGACCCGCTCTGCATTTAATTGCGAACTCTTTAAATCACGCAGCTCCTGGTTACTGCTTGGATCTTTGATCCCACCTGAGAGGAAAAAGAGAAAAAGTGCGAGCTGCAAGAGCGTAAGTAATGCCCAAATTCTCTTTTTGCGAAAAAGAATAAATAGAGGCAGCGTAAACATCAGAAGATTGAAAAAAAGATCGATCGGCTTTGTATAAAAACCTGAATAAAACAGGTAGCGGAAGAGAGGGAAGTAGAGCCGCTTCTTCCACAAGACAACCAACGGCTTGCTACTACAAAGGAGCGGAGCATAGACGCCAAGCAAGAAGATGGTCACAAAAAAGAGAAGAGCACAGAAACCAATCTTGTTCTTCTTAAATTGATTCCATACAACCTGCTTGTTGCTCTGCATGGTTTTAGATTAGCAGAGCCTAATCCTTCAAGGAAAGAAGAAACTCCGCATTGCTGCCTGTCTTCCTCAATCGGCCAAGAAGAAGCTTCATCGCATCAACCGGTGTCAAATCAGCTGTCGCAGCACGCAAACCATACACCTTCTCAAGCTCTGATGGATGGTAAAGCAGATCCTCCTTCCTCGTTCCACTCTTAATCATGTCAATCGCTGGATAGAGACGGCGATCTGAAAGACGGCGATCAAGCACAAGCTCCATGTTTCCAGTGCCTTTGAATTCCTCAAAGATCACCTCATCCATGCGAGAGCCGGTGTCAATCAGCGCTGTCCCCAAGATGGTCAGGCTGCCGCCATTCTCAATATTTCTCGCCGCTCCAAAGAAGCGCTTTGGCTTGTGAAGCGCATTGGCATCCACACCACCAGACAAAATCTTACCACTATGCGGCTGCACCGTGTTATAGGCACGCGCTAGTCTGGTAATCGAATCCAACAAGATGACAACATCTTCACCAGACTCCACCATGCGGCGCGCCCGCTCAATCACCATCTCAGCAACTTGAACATGACGCTCAGGTGGCTCATCAAATGTTGACGCAACAACCTCACCCTTCACAAGACGTGACATATCCGTCACCTCTTCCGGACGTTCACCGATCATCAAGACAATCAGCTTCACCTCAGGATGGTTGGTCGCAATCGAATGCGCAATATTCTGCAAAATGATCGTCTTTCCCGATCTAGGCGGCGCCACAATCAATCCGCGCTGACCCTTACCAATCGGAGCCGTCAAGTCCAGAACTCGCTCACTCATGCGATCCTTCGTCGTCTCCATCACAAGACGCTCTTCAGGATAAAGCGGTGTCAGATTCTCAAAGAAGATGCGCTCACGCTTCTTGTCCGGAGCCTCCCCATTGATCATATCAACGCGCAAGAGCGCAAAAAACTTCTCCTTCTCCTTCGGCTGGCGGATCACACCCGCAACCATATCGCCCTTCTTCAAACCAAAACGGCGAATCTGAGCCGGAGAAACATAGATATCTTCCGCAGAAGGTAAATAGTTATAGGTCGGAGAGCGCAGGAAACCAAAGCCATCAGGCAAAACCTCCAAGACTCCTTCAGCCACAAGCTGCTCCTCACGCGAAGCAGACTTCTTCTTCACAATCTCAAAGACCATCTGAGACTTCGTCAGCGATGCCGTGTTCTCAATGCCGCACTTCTGCGCTTCATTGTTCAACTCCGCAATCGTCATGCGCTGTAAATCTGAAATCTTCGACGTCTTTAATGGCTGCTTAGGCTCCTGCTCAGCTAGCTCTTCAGAAACCATCTTCGCAGGCGGCTTGATCCGCTTACGCGGTGGCCTTGACTTCTTCTCATTTTTTGGTTTCTCTTCTTCCATAAGTTCACCCATAGCAATTATCTAATATTTTAGGATTGTTTGTGTTAATTCTTCTATTGTACCAAAATTCTCGATCACAATATCCGCCAGCCGCCGCTTCTTCTCATCAGGCATAAAGCGAAACAACCGCTCCTCATGCACCCGATTTTTCGAAACTACCAATAGCGTCTGATCAAAGTAGCTCTCCCACCCCAACTCAAAAAGCAGCGGCACCTCTGCCACAAAGAGCTTAGACTTGCTCTTCTGATATTGATTTTCAATTTCCTCAAGAATTGGAGGGTGTAGCGTCTTCTCTAAAAACTCTAGCTCGCTGCGATTGGAAAAAACTAGCTTCGCCAAACGACCACGATCAATCTTGTCCTCAATTAATATACCATCCCCAAAGTGATCAATGATCTTCTCGCCATACTCTGTTCGGGGATCCAAAAGCTGGTGCGCGATTTGATCAGAGCTAACTACCTCAGCTCCACGCTCAGACAATATGCGGCACACCTCACTCTTTCCAGAGCCAGGCAAGCCCGTGACTGCCAGCTTCCCCGATCTTAACACTCTGCCCAATTTTTGCCAATATGTACGTCCACAACTAAAGGTACTTTTAGAGAAAAAACACTTTCCATCGAAGGTTTCACAAGTTTCTCTAAATTAGCCACCTCTGAGTCCGGTGTTTCAAAAATTAATTCATCATGAACCTGTAAAACCATTTGACTTTCATAGCCTTGAAGCTTTTTTGAGATATCAAGCATAGCCAATTTGATCAGGTCGGCGGAGCTGCCCTGCAAAGGGGTATTGACGGCTAGTCTCTCGGCTGCTGAGCGTACCATGCCATTTTTGGAGTTGATCTCTGGGATCAATCTCTGTCTTCCAGTCATGGTGATCGCTTTTTGATTGTTTTTGCAGCTTTCAACACACTCTTCTAAATAGAGTTTGACCTTAGGATAGCGCGCAAAATACTCTTCAATGAATGATTTAGCTCTTTTGACTTCGATATTCAGTTCGCGGGCAAGTCCAAAGGCTTGCTGGCCATAGATGATGCCAAAGTTGATCGCTTTTGCTGCAAAGCGCTGATCTTTTGTTACCTCTGGCAGTGGCACTTCAAACATAAGTGAGGCGGTGTAGGAGTGGATATCCTCATTAGCATTGAAGGCAGTGATTAGAGTGGGGTCTTCACTTAGGTGAGCGAGTAGGCGCAGCTCGATCTGGGAGTAGTCAAAAGAGACAAAGCTATAACCCTCTTTTTGCGGTAAGAAGGCTTCGCGGATGCGCCTGCCCTCTTTTGAGCGAACAGGAATATTTTGCAGGTTAGGATCTTGGCAGGCGAGCCTTCCTGTTGCTGTCACAAATTGGTTAAATGTGGGGTGAATCCGTTTTGTTTTTGGATTGATCGCTTCAGGTAGAGCCTCCAAGTAGGTGGAGCGCAGCTTTTCAAGTATGCGATACTCAATGATTTGTTGGCAGATAGGGTGATCTTCAGCCAACTTCTCCAAAACTTCCGCTTTTGTAGAGTGGCCAGTTGCAGTTTTTTTCAAAGAGGGGATAGCCATCTTTTCGAAGAGAATTTGTGAAAGCTGCTTGGGGGAGTTGAGATTAAAACTCTCGCCCGCCATTTCATAGACCGACTCCTCTAGCTGAGCCAGCTTTACAGCGAGCTCTTTGGATTGCGCTTGGAGAAGTTTGGGATCGATATACATGCCATTTCTTTCCATCTGCATCAAGACAAGGGTGAGCGGCTGCTCCATCTCAAAAAGCAGTGACTCCATACCTTGCTTCTCAATCTCCTTGGCAAAGAGAGTTTTGAGGCGCAGTGTATAATCGACATCTTCGCAACAGTAGTCGCAAACCTTTTCAATAGGCACAAGATCCATTGTGATCTCTTTCTTGCCACTGCCAATCAGCTCTTTAATGGGTGTTTTCACTTTCCCAAAGTGCTGTAAGCTAAGGATATCAAGGGAGTGCCGTCTGCTCGATGGATTCAGCAGGTAGGAGGCAAGAATGGTATCGAAGGCGAGATTCTTGACAAAGATGCCTTCGTTGGCCAAAACGTGGCAGTCATATTTGGCGTTATGTCCGATGAAGTGGCCGCTCTCTAAGATTGGTTTCAATGTTTTGAGAACATGCTCTTTTCCAAGGCGACCATTGCACGGCACATAGTAGGCCTCTTTTGCTTTGAGGCAAAAACCGATTCCCACCAAAGAGGCAAGCATTGGTTGTACACTTGTGCTTTCTACATCGAAGCTGATTTCATCTGCTTCTTGCAACTCGACCAGCAGCTGATCGAGAGCTTTTTGATCATCAACAAGGTGGTAGGCAGTTTTTTCTACGCTTTGGCCATCCAGATCTTTGACAAGAGTATTGAAGCCCATCTCTAAATAAAAGGCTTTGAGTGCGTCGAAGTCGGGTTCCTCTTTGTCAAACTTTTTGGGAAAGTCGATATCGGTGTGGATCGTAGCTAGCCGCTTAGAGAGGCGCGCAATATCTGCCTCCTCACGCAACGTCTGCTGCTTTTTGGCACCCTTTACCTTGTCTGGATTGGCGAGCAGATTTTCAAGTGATCCAAACTCTTGCAAGAGGGGAACGGCTGTCTTAGGGCCAAAACCTTTGAGGCCTGGAATATTGTCAGAACTATCTCCCATGATGGCAAGTAGGTCCACAATTTGGTGGGGGGGGACGCCGTAGATCTCTTCTACGCCAGCTGGATCGATAACTAGGTTATTCTTCCAAGTGTTGAGAACGTGCACTTTATCTGTCACGAGCTGGCAGAGATCTTTGTCACTGGTGCAAATATAGATTTCATCACCCTCTTTCTCTGCCCAAGTGGCGATACTGCCAATGGTGTCATCTGCCTCAACACCGCCTACCTCAACATGCGGAATTCCAAAGAGTTCACAAAATTGGCGTACCCTTTCAATCTGCTGCGGTAGATCTTCCAAAATGGTGGTGCGGTTACTCTTGTACTTTTCGTAGATCTCTGTGCGCTGCTTCTTGTTGTCAGGACCGTCGAAGACAGCGATGATGTGAGAGGGGTCAAAATCTTTGATCAGCTTCCCAATCGAGCGGATGAAGCCGTAGACGGCGTGTACAGGTTCGCCCGCCGGGCTGCTCATATGTGGCAGCGCATAGTAGGCACGAAAGATATAACCTGAAACATCTAATACAAAAAGCTTACGGGGCATAGAGATAGGCTGAGCGGTCATGAGACTGGCTCAAAAACAAGCTGCTTCCAAAGGTTTCCTTAAACCAGTTTTTTGTTTTGAACTGGATCACCTGATACTTCTCTTCAATTCCAAGATCTTTGGCCATCTTTTCAATCACATCGCTCAAATCTGATCCGCTCCCATCAATGTAGCCAAACTCGGCTGCCTCATGAGCGGGGAAGATCTGGGCTCCATATTTTGTGACCAAACTTTCATGCGTCAGCTTGGGACGGTTTGCCAACACAATGTCGACAAAATTTTTGTAGTAAAAATCAACGAGCTGCTGGCGGCTCTCGCCTTCGCCCTCATGCCACTCCCTAAAGGGATTCATCTCATCCTTGCCCTTTCCAGCAAAAACGGTCTTGCTATGCACACCGATTTTCTGCAAAGCGTCATAGACATTGAGGTAGGGAGGCCATCCCAATACACCAACAGAGCCGATCAATGTGACATCACTAGCATAGATTTTGTCACTGGCACAGGCGATGTAGTAGCCGCCAGAGGCGCAAAGACCATCCGTAAAGGTGTAAACTGGCACTTCAAAACGCTCTTTGTACTCTTTGATTTGACGGTAAATCACATTGGAGGCGTGAGCACCACCACCGGGGGAGTTGATTGTCAAGACGATGCCTTTGACACGATCATTTTTTAGACTGCCCTCTCGTGAGTCGAGTAGAATCTCTCCAATCTTTTCAGCTGTGAGCTCTCCAAGTCCAATCGTGCCCTCAATGGCAATCTGCAAAATCACTGGAGTATTAGAGCCGAGAGGCTTTCTACTGCCATCAGCATTGGGCATAATTTTCGCTTTGTGCGGGAGGCGCTTTTCATCGGCGGATGAGGCGAAGATGCCGACAAGAAGGACCATAACAAGGCCGAGACCTAAGATGGCGCCAGCAACACCGAATAGGGAGACGAAAAAAGAGCGCAGCGCATTTAAAAAGATAGATTCATGTTCAAATTTCATATGAGGCGAGTGTTGCTTAGCTTCTCTTTTTGGTCAAGGGGATACTGATTTCAGGATCTTACTGTAGGAGACACTGAACAACTCGCTCATTGAATCTTCTGCCAATCTTCGCACCGCTGCATCATTCTCACCTTCACTAACCCGTAAGGGGTTAGCGTCAGGCTCCGAACTTCCCCTCGATAGAAATCTTGCCAAAATCTCTAACAAAGTACTTATTCAGTATCTCCTGTAGGGTCATATAGATGTACGGTGGGCGCATCTGGATCATAGGAGGGATGTTTGACCGACTGAAATTCATAGATAGTTCTTCTATCTAGGTTGCGACCCTCTAGTTCCTCTTGATTGCCGCTCAAGATGGGCACATCTTTGCCAGATGCCAATGCTTCTAGACGCAACTCCAGCCTTCTCTCATTGCCGTAGTGATCAAGGCGTTCTGCTGCTTGCTCTACCCCGAAGGTGCGCGCATGTGCCGCACGTTTCTCAACAAGAGGGCTTGTGATTGCTACAATTTCACCATCAATCTGATTGCGTGAGACCCACATGTTGTGTTGGTCGGGATAGAGCACATCAATGTCGCGTCTCCCGTCAGATGTCTCATAGGCAAGCGCCATAAAAGAGCGACCTTTGGGATCCACACCGGTCACAATAGGCCCTTGTAGATGTTCCATTTTGATATCCTCGATCAAAACTCCCTCTAGCCTGTCTGGAGATTTTTCATAGGCACTGAGCACAGATTTGAGGTAGGAGGGGAAAGCGCGTAGCTCAGGCCCAGGGCTCTCTCTTTTCATTCGCTTGGCCACGGCTTTCATGCTCTTTTTAGCGAATTTACGAATTGATGAGCCTCTTTTTATTGTTGGGGTTTCTATTCTCTCATTCGGAGTAAGAGGAAGCGGTGTTCTCTTCATTTCTATTTCACTGCGCCGGCTAGAGCTTCTACCTGAGTCTGTTGGTGAGATAACGCGAAAGGCAGTTTGTGAGAGACGCATAGCAGTTGGTGAGAAAAGGCTACTGACACGCCCTTCAAGTGATTCAAACCCCGATTCCTCTGAAATGGTAGATAAGCTTTGACGGAAGATAAGAGAGAGCTCAGAAGAGCCGTATCCTAGAGAGTATCGACGTCCCTGCAGTTCACCCGTCTGCTCTTGGGGGCTACTCTGCTTTGGGTTGATAGAATGGTCATCAGGTCCCTGAATGCTAGACATATGTTCCCCCATTTTGCTTATGTCTGATGATGCGACCATCTTCCATCTCCAAAATGCGATCTGCGAAATCAAAGATGCGCGCATCATGTGTAACGATTACAAGAGAGCTTTTGTGCCTTCTTGCCAACTTTTGAAAGAGCTCCATCACCTGCGCTCCAGTCTTATGATCAAGCGCTGATGTCGGCTCATCACAAACGATGATTTTTGGATTGTGGATGCAGCCGCGCACAATCGCAACACGCTGCTGTTCACCGCCTGACATCTGTTTGGGATAGGCATCTATTCGCTTCTCAAGTCCCACCTCCACCAGCAATCCCTTTGCGTAGTCTAATGCACGTTCCTTGTCCTCTCCGTTGATCACAAGAGGAAGCGCCGCATTTTCGAGAGCTGTTAGCATTGGAATGAGATTGAAGTTTTGAAAGATGAAGCCGATCTGCTTCCCTCGGTAGGCCACTTTTTCATCATCTGGCAGCGCATTGACATCCTTGCCAAAAAGCAGACACTCTCCCTCTGATTGATCCAAAATGGTGCTGATGATTGAAAGTAGTGTGGTCTTGCCACAGCCAGAAGGCCCCACAATCATCAAGAGTTCCCCCATATGCGACTCAAAGGTAACTCCGCGCAGCGCATCGACGCGCGCTAGCTTTTTTCCATAATGTTTTTTGAGTCCCTTGCACGCTATCGCAACATTCATGAGGCAAATACCGTGGAAGGTTGAACACGCAAAATCTTGTAGATGCTGATCAGTGCAGCAAAAAGAGTGATCAAGAAGATAGCCAAAGCACTCGCAATCAGAAGCCAGAAAGGCAACGTGAAGGAGAGCTCTGTGCCACCACCCGAAAGGCCAAAAATAGCTGCAAGGCCAATGCCTAAACCCCAACCAATTCCTGCCACAACAAGACCTTGAACGACCACCATAGAAATGAGCATATTTCTGCTCGCTCCCATCGCTTTACATGTGGCAAAATAGCGTTGGTTCTCATAGGCGAAGGTATAAAAGGTTTGACCCGCAATCGCCGCACCAATGATGAATCCAAGTGCAACAGCCAAGCCAAAATTGATCGGAATACCAGTATGCAAAAGGTAGTAGCTCACTGTCAGCCGGATGAATTGATTGCGTGTATAAGCAGCAAGTCCTGTCATCCGAGAAATCTTTTTACAAAGCTCCTCTGGCTTTACACCTGGCTTAGATTTGACCAAAATGAAGGAGAGCAGGTTTCTTTCAGAGGGGGCGTAGCTTAAAGCGCGTTCATAGGTTGTGTAGATGACAGGCTGTGAGGCGAAGGTGCGTGTTACGTGGCAAAAACCTCTGACAACAGCTCTTCTGTCATTGATTTCCAATTTATCGCCCAGCTGCAGAGGCACTTTGTTAGAGGCGAGTTTGCCCTTTGCTGCAACAGCATCAACGATGATGGCATCTTGATCGAGAAGTTCGTAGATAGAGCCTTCTACGATCCAAGGGGGGCCTCCGATCAACGTCGTATTGTCAATCCCAATGACATTGCAATTTTGATAGGCTCCAGAGGGGAGGCGTGTATGTAAGATGCCTTTGTACATTGGGACAGCCCATTCTAACTCCTCAAAGCCGCGCACTTGATAGAGCTTAGTGCTCTTAATTGGTTTGATGTCATCGACATGTTGCACACCTCTGTCGACCACCCAGATATTGTTTTGAGAGGTGTCGGTGATGAAGCCGTAGGTGCGCTGCATCAAGCCAATGAAGATGCCTGCTTGCTGTGTCATAATGAAGGTAGCAAAGGTGAGGCCGATCAGCATCGCTAGAAATTTGGTACGATCGTTTAGGATCATTTTGATGGCAAAGCCTAGCATTCCCAACCACCTCCAAGTGCTTTGAAGATGGCAACGAGCTTGGCGCGTAATAGCTCACGTCCCTCTGATTCCGCAATTTGAGAGGCGTAAAGCTCTCGCTCCAGCTCAAAGAGAAAGAGAAAGTTAACTAGTCCCGCTGAATAGAGAGAGTCTGCCAATGTCCGCGCATGTTCATAGTTCTTTGTCTGTTCGATTAATTCATCAACGCGAATATGTTCTTGAAAGTAGGCAACAAGAGAGCTCTCTACCTCCTCCACAGCATCTAGGACTGTCTTCTCATATTGTATGGCGGCTTGATGTTGCAAAGAGGTAGCGACAGCTATTTGAGAGAGAATCTGACCACCTCGAAAAATAGGCATTGATGCGACAGGTTGAATTTGCCAAAAGCGGCTTTCTGGTTTGAACCAGAAGCTGAAGAAGCTGGTTGAATATTTGAATAGCCCCTCTAAAGAGAGTGTGGGGAAGAGCTCTTTGCGCGACGCTTTGACTCGCGCTCCTGACGCTAATAGTGAGAGCTCTGCAGCTCGTACATCACCTCTTCTACAGAGCAGTTCGGATGGCAAACCTACAGGAATATCCGCCTCATGAATTTCATATGCGCGAGGCTGATCAAAGGCGTATAGCATGCTGTTCGGCATCTGCCCTAAGAGGGTTGCAATCGCAAAAATTGTCTCTTTTAAGCGCGCTTGTAGGTCAGCAAGATCGGCATAGCGCGTGCGCAAAAGCGCTCTTGCCGTATAGACATCGATCTCTGGAATCAAACCGATATCATAGCGTGTATTTGTGGTGGCAACGAGATCAGCAGCAGAGCCAATGTGCAGCTGAGTGATGCGAATGCGATCTTGCAAATTTCTGATTAAAAAGTAGTTGAGGGCAATCTCGCTTGTTATTGTGAGATTGGTATGACGTAAAAGCTCTTCCTCGCTCAAAACATCTAATGCAGCACCTCTTGCGCGATCACGCAGCTTTCCAAAGATATCGAGCTCCCAAGCAGCGTCAAAACCTACGCGGTAGAAGTTTTCAAAGCCGCCGCCTAGGAAGGGTGAATCACCCTCTGTTGAGGGGTTACGCTCTCGTAAGAAAAAAGCTTCAGCATCGATTTGAGGGAGCAGTCGCGAGAATTCAACACCAAACTGCGCACGTGCTTGGCAGATACGTTCACGAGCAATTCGTAGAGTTAAGTTTTGATCTAAAGCTTTTTGAATCAGCTGAGTGAGCAGAGGGTCTTGAAACTGTTCCCACCATGTGGCGAGATCTACCTTTGCACCCTCCATCTCGTCGATTCTCTCCTGTTCCGAAAATTGTTCCTGCATGACAAACTCGGGCTGCAAGCAGGGACGGCAGGAGGCGAGAAGAAGCAGGAGCAGTAGCTTTTTCATTTTGCTTCCCTCATCGGTTTTGCTTCTAAATAGATGTTGAGTAGCTGGCCTGGGTAGATTGGGAGATCACCGCGATCAAACTTGTAGGTGATTTGTAGGACTCGCGTATCAACTAGTTCAGTTGAAATACCGTTGAGTGCTCTTTTGGGAACAACATAGGGATCGATGCGCTCAAACTTTAAAGGTACTGATAGTGTACGATTTCCTCGTACATAACCGATGCCGGGAGCACCATGAAGGATACGCCAGATCTCCTCTTCATCGACATCCACACGTACAAGCAGCGGGTCTAAAACACCGAACAAGATGGTGGGTTCATGTTCACAGTGGGTGGCAACAACCAGCTCACCTGGATAGCGATTAACACGCATAACAGTGCCACTAAATGGAGCGCGCACGATGCTCTTATTGAAACGTCTTTCAACTTCCACGAGCTTTGCTTTGGCTTCTTTGAGTTCTGCTCTTGCTACTTCGAGGTCAGCAACCCACGCACCTGCAAGCATTTTCGATAAATCTTCTTGAGCCTCTTTTAGAGAAAAGCGCGCTTCCCGAGCTCCAAAGCGACGCTGGTTTTTCTCATCACGGCTAACAGCGCGCGGATTATCCAGATTCTCAATCAACTCAAATTTGGCTAACTGGTTGAGATAGTTGGCCTTTTTCTTTTCAAGCTTTGCTTCAAGGATAGGAATATCACGCGGATCGGGTAGGTCGAGCAGTCGCTGATACTTTTTCTGAGCAACCTCTACAGCCTCTTTGGCTACTTCGATTTGTGCAGCTCCAACGGAGCATTTCATTTTGAAGAGAATGGCGCCCTTTTCGACGTAGTCACCAGGAGCAACCAAGAGCTCTTGCATCACTTCGGTGATGGAGCTGCCGATGGAGATATCGTGGGAGGAGGCTTCGACCATTCCAGCTGCTGAGATATAGTGTTCAAAGGGGGCTTTGGGTGGTGGAATGGGAATAGGGGGAGTGGGTGGAGCGATGCGGCTGATCACAACTGCAACGAGTCCAAGGAGTAAGCCTATACCGGCAAGAATCGGAAGTATGATTCTGGCGAACATACTTATGTATAAGCAAGTAATATGCCACCCGCGGAGTACCTAAGGAAGCCCTGATTAACTCCTTCACCAGATCTTCCGCCAATATTCACGTCGCTGCATCATTCTCATCTTCACTAACCCACAATGGGTTAGATGTTCGGCTCCGAACTTCCCCTCGATAGAAATCTTACCGAAACCTCTGCCAAGGTACTTATTCAGTATCTCCTCAAGCAGAGGGTCAATTGCTAGATAGAAGATTTATATTAGAATTTGGTATAGAATTTTGTGTATGGAGGAGTTCGTTTTCCAGCATGCGCATCTGGCACATTGGGTCATTTTTGGACTCTTTATGCTTGCCGGATTTAACCTTCCGATCAGCGAAGACATTCTCATCATCGCAGGCGGTATTTTAGCCTCCACAGTTGTTCCCGAAAACACATGGAAGATATTTGCTGCCATCTTCTTAGGTGCCTATCTTTCTGACCTGGTTCTCTTCTATCTTTCTAGAGCTTTGGGACCCTCTATATTGAGTAGTAGATGGTTTTCCAAGATGGTCAAGCCAAAGAGGGTGAGGAAAATGGAGCAGTATTATGAGAAATGGGGTGTATTGACACTTTTCTTTGGTCGATTTATTCCCTTTGGTGTGCGCAACTGCCTTTTTGTGACAGCTGGGATGTCACGGATGAATCCGAGTCGATTTATGTTGGTTGATGGGGTGGCCTGTTTTATTACAAACAGTTCTCTTTTTGCGCTTTCCTACTTTTGTGGCCGTAGTTGTTCGATTTGGGTGAAGATTTTTAATGTGTCGCTTTTTTCACTCTTTCTAATCGCACTTTTCAGTTTTATTTGGTATAAGACGGCAAGTGATAGGGAGACTGCGGACTGATGCTAAATTTTTCAAATGTACTTTCGCTTTCGAGGGCGGGCTTTGCCCTGCTCTTTTTGATTGAAAATGTCTACGTGCGGCTAGCGGCTCTGCTTTGTGCAATGCTGAGCGATTTTTTTGATGGTTATTTGGCACGCAAACAGAATCATACGACTCATTTTGGTGCGATTTTAGATCCTGTAATGGACAAGTTTTTTGTCTTTTTTGTGGCGGGGATTTTCTTTATGGAAGACCGCCTTGTGGGTTGGGAGTTCGGTGCATTGATTTCGCGTGATGTTTCGCTTGTTATTTTTGCGGTTTACTTGATGTTGGCGAAGAAGTGGAAGGGTTATGAGTGTAAGGCTTTGATGTGGGGCAAGGTGACGACTGTTGCTCAGTTTTTCTTGCTGCTTGGTCTAACACTCAACTATGTTTTCCCCGGTTATGTCTACTTCATTTTCATAGCGCTCGCTATTTTTGCTTTTGTCGAACTGTTTACTCGACTTCGAAAAGTGCACTAGCGATTCTGAGCGAATGAAGTCCGCTACTGATCCATGCGAGTGTTGGAAGAATTGTTTAGGGAGACACTGAATAACTCCCTCACCAGATCTTCCGACAATCTTTCTATCGAGGCATTGTTCTCGCCTTGACTAACCCACAAGGGGTTAGACGTTCGGCTCCGAACTTCCCCTCGATAGAAATCTTGCCAAAATCTCTAGCAAGGTACTTATTCAGTATCTCCTTAGGGAGCCACTGAACAACTCCCTCACCAGATCTTCCGACAATCTTTCTATCGAGGCATTGTTCTCGCCTTGACTAACCCACAAGGGGTTAGATGTTCGGCTCCGATCTACGACTGAGCAGTGGCGGGTTCCGGCTCGGGCTGGGCTGTTGGCTGGGCTGGTTCTGGAGCGGTGAGAGTCTTGAAGCGGCGGCCTAATGAGAATGTCGCCGCTGTCCATGCAATGATCACTCCAAAGACGATGACCGCTACAATATGCGCACTCGCAGCAATCGTTCCAAAGGCCATCAAAAGACCTTGGTGAACTAGTGAACCACCCGATTTTCCAAGACGAGATCCCACTCCATCAATCGCCGCCTTACCCTTCAACTTACTCTCCATCGATAGCGGAATAAACGCCATCTCCTTAGTCGAATCAAAGAGCGTAAATTTAGAGGCGCGCGCTAAGCAGTTCTGCGCTGAACCAAAGAAGGCCGCAAGTGCAAGAGGAGTGGTACCCAATATAGAGATCATACCCAAAATAGTCTTACCACCAAATAGCGAGGCAAAAAAGCCAACTGATGTGGTAAGCAAGATAATGGGTGTGAGCAAGGCCGCAATCGTCCAACCAAAACGGCGAATCACCTGACCAGAGACAAGCAGCGATAAGAAGAATGAGATTACACCAGTAATCGTCGTCACATGACTCATATAGGCCGTGAAATCACACGGATCAGGATACATCTGACGCACCTGATCCTTCCAAATCACCTCAATCAAATTGATCGTCACATTGTAAGCCAAAACAATGACAGCAACGCGCAGCAAATACTTAGAACGCCACAGATAAGCAAAGTTCTCCCGCATCGACATCTTCACCTTGGGCGGCTTGCTCGCCTGCAGATCCGTCACCGGCAAGACCCGCTTCGTCAGATAGCGGTAAATCGCAAGGATAGCCAAACCAGAAATCAAAACAACAGAGGTCAATAAAATAATAGATTGATGCCACGCCTCATTAGCAAAAACCAGATGGTTACGACAGTAATCACCCGTAATAAAACAGGCCACCTGACCCGAATTGATCGCCGCCAAATTGAGCCCAATCGCAATCAGCCCATAAAAACGCTTCGCTTCACCCAGCTTGGTCACCTGGTTAGCAAAGCCCCAGAAGAGCATCGACAAAATAGCACTGCTCCACAGCTCCGACATGATGTAAAAACTGCTAAAAGTCCAATAGCGTACCATCGCAATAAGACCACCAAATCCAGATGGGAGATGAGCCGCAAGATAGTTGGCAGCACCATGCAGATGGAGATGCTCCCGAATCGGATAGAGCACAAAGGTAAATAGAGTGAAAAAGATGAGGAAGATGGAAACCATCGAGTAGAAGACGCGATCCCTCGTCAATCGATTGTTGAGCCGACTATAGATAAATGTCATCAAAAGCGCCCCAGGTACAATGCCCCACACCTTGATGAAGGGAAGCACCTCCGCACCAGAAGATTCCGCTGTAACAAGAAGAGCATCCTTCATGTTGCGCAAAATATTGTAGTTAAATCCAATAAAGAAGGCTAGGAAGAAGAGCGGCAAGAACTTTTTCAGTTCATGCAGGTGGATAGGCCACAGGTAGGCGCGCAATTTGGAGAAGCTTTTTTCTTCGCTCATGGCGCCGTCTCACTCAAATTTTTGTTGAGCAATTGCATATCAAACGTTGTTTGTTGAAGTCGTATTATAGTGGAAAGTTGTGAAAGGAGCAATGTCAAAAAAAGAATAAACTTAATCCCGCATTGTTAATCAGGGCTTCCTTAGGGAGCCACTGAATAACTCGCTCATTGAATCTTCCGCCAATCTTCGCTCCGCTGCTTCATTCTCGCCGGAACGTATACCGCAAGGGGTTAGCGTCAGGCTCCGAATTTAGCCGAATCAAAAATTCTGACGAAATCTGCCAAACGGTAGTTAATCAGTATCTCCTCAGGAACCCACTGTTTCGTACCAACAATACGACTACACGGATCCTACGGCTATGGTATAACTAATTTTTAATGCTTTAGGCTATCTAAGCCTGGAAGGGTCCCGCGCTCCAAATAGGCAAGTGTGGCACCCCCACCCGTTGAGATGTGGCTGATCTGATCCTCTAACTTAGCCCTCTTGATCGCAGCAATGCTATCACCACCCCCAACAACACTCTCACACCCACTCTTCGCCACTGCTTCAGCCAGTGCATGCGTACCCTTGGCAAAGCGCTCCATCTCATAGACGCCAACCGGTCCATTCCAAAGAAGCGTTTTCGCCTTAGCAATCTCGGCACTAAACAGCTTCACAGTTTCGGGGCCTATATCTACACCCTCCTCATCCTTGTGTAATCCATCAAAGGGCGCTACACGAGAATCGGCATCCTCCTTCAACTCTTTTGTGGCCACAATATCAATAGGAAGCAGCAGCTTCTTGGCACTTTGCATGACAGCCTTCGCATTCTCAATCTCTTCGGGTTCCACAAGTGAGTGGCCCATCTCACAACCCTGTGCCTTCAAAAAGGTATTAGCCATCGCCCCGCCCACCATCAAAATGTCGCACTGTTGGGCCAGCGTTCGCAAAAGTCCAATTTTAGAGGAGACTTTAGCGCCACCAATTAACGCAGCAAAGGGCCTTTTGGGCTCTTGCAAAAGCGCATCTAAAGTTTCAACCTCTTTGCGAATCAAAAAACCTGCCGCTTTCTGATCGGGAAAGTATTTGGGCACCTCGCTAATCGAGCTGTGAGAGCGATGTGCACAGCCAAAGGCGTCGTCTATATAGATATCTCCCAATGAAGCGAGCTCCTTGGCAAAGTTTGGATCCCTTTCAGGCTTTGTTTCCGCCTCATAAAAGCGTAAATTTTCCAGCAGCAAGATGCGGCTTCTCTTCGCCATCTCGGTAACCTTGGGCCCAATGCAATCCGGCGCCATATCAACCTCCTGCTCCAGCAAGGCAGCTAGCGCAGTTGCGCATGGCGTGAGTGAAAAAGCGGGATCTCTCTTTCCCTTTGGACGACCCAAATGGCTCATCAATATGAGACGCCCACCCCTTTTAAGAATGTAGGTGATCGTCTGCAATGCCGCCTCAATGCGTGTCGGATCAATCACTTGACCCTCTTTCAATGGAACATTGAAATCAACACGGACTAGCACCCGCTTGCCTGTAAAATCAAGCTCTTCAATCTTTGTCATCCAGTCAGCTTACTCAATTTGCTTCTTGCATCCAAGTGGAAAAAAACGCACACTTTTTGCCAATGAATGACGCATTGATTGTAGCCAACTTCGGCGGTCCACGCTCCCTCAAAGAGGTGGAGCCATTTTTGATCTCCCTCTTTACTGACCGCGAAGTCTTTCGCAGTCCTGCCA
The DNA here is from genome assembly GCA_022601635.1 of Chlamydiales bacterium. GTDB lineage: Bacteria > Chlamydiota > Chlamydiia > Chlamydiales > JAAKFR01 > JACKPM01. The sequence goes on from JAJACG010000024.1 coordinate 104,636, forward strand.
TATTCTCGCCCCTCTTCCGACAGCTTGCAAAAAAAAGAAGCAAAAGCGTTGTCGATGACTACGCTGCAATAGGCGGAAAATCGCCCATCTATGAAGATACAGAATATGTGGCAGCCGCGCTTGCCGACGCCTTGGCGCTACCCACCTTTGCCTTTCATCGTTACTTGCCAGCCACACACGCCGAGTTTTTCAAGAAAATCGAAGCATCTGCGGCAAAGCGCTTTTTGGTCTTTCCCATGTTCCCGCAATTCACCTATGCCACAACTGGAAGCATCGCCGCATTTTTTGAAAAGCACTTTCCCAAAAAGAGGGGATTGCGCTGGATCAAGTCCTACCCCAAACACCCCGCCTTTGTGCAGCTCTTTCAAAAGATGATCCGCAGCTATTTGAAGCAAAATAGACTCCAGGAGGAGGAGACAATTCTTCTCTTTTCAGCTCATGGATTGCCGCAGAGTTTTGTTGATCAGGGCGATGTCTATCAAGAGGAGTGTATTGATTCCTTCAAGGCAATCAAAAGCGCCTTTCCAGCAGCCAACTCTCTTTTAGGCTACCAATCCAAGGTTGGACGCGCTGCTTGGCTCACCCCCTCCACAGATGAGCTCTGTGAGGCGCTTCAAGCCGAGGGCAGGCGCCACGTTCTCTTTGTTCCACTCACATTTACCTCCGACCATGTGGAAACATTATTTGAAATTGAAAAAGCATACATGCCACTGGTCCGTAAAAGGGGGCTTGTAGCTCACCGCCTTGAGGCGCCAAATAGGCGCAAAGAGTGGATTGAGGCAATTATTCAAATAATAAATAGCGAATCTACTCTAAATAACAAAATGCTATTGAGATAATTTCTTTACGCTTTGTTTATAAAGTCTATTTTGGTAAAATAAGCTCATGAGCACGGAATCAGTAGGTGGAAATTCAGAGTCATATAGGGTAGCTCTTTCGGTAGCGGCTTTAACAGCAATAACAGCGGTAGCGCTTGCTGTACTAAATCTCACGCCCTACCTAGATCTTGAGCTTAATGCAGCAGCCTGCTATGCAATTATTGGCGTAGGGGCAGCAGCTACAGCCATTTCAGTGAGCGCTCTGGTCAAGTCGAAAGCAACTGCTACGACTGCCTCACCCGAACAATCAGGGGATAGTAGTTGGGTGACTCCCGTAATTGGTAGCGGGACAAATCCTAAACGCACTGAAGTTCTACCTAAGATGCAGGGTTTTGGTTATGAACAGCAAGCGCTGGATGAGGCTCTTACTCTGACCGAGATTCAGCGAAGAGCGAAGCAAGCGCTTATGGATAGCACTGCCTTCTCCTCGGTAACCTTTATTCATCTCTATGCGGATAATGGCCCTAAATTCCGATATATTTCTCAGGGATTAGGTCAGCTTGAGCGCCTACAGGGGATTGACATGACGGATCATAATCTCGTCAATTTAGAGGTAGAAGGTGACTGGAAAGAGCGTATTCGCTATCTCAATCTCAATAGAAATAGAGGTATAGCTCTTGGTGGGATTGAGGGATTTGTTTCTTTGCAGACGCTCCAATTGGGTAATTGTGGCCTGCAAGATATTACTGAAGTGCTTGCGCTCAATACTCTTCAAGAGCTCACACTAAGCGGCAATCGCATTGCGTGGGGGCAACAGGCTTTTACGAATGAGTTTGTGCAGGGGCTTCACATGCTTAAGGTGGCGTACACAGAGCTACAATGGGTGCCAAATCAATTTGCTCAGCTGCGCGATCTTTGGACTCTCGATCTCTCAAATAACCAGCTTCAAGGTTTACCTCCTTTTCTTGGCGAGCTATCGCAGCTAAGGAGTCTCAACTTATCGAACAACGAGGGGCTTCAAATTACAGCTCAGCTTGAGCAGTGCCTCGGTCAGCTGCGCAACTTGCGAGACCTCAACATTGAGGGTACTGCGATCACACCTGCTCAAAGAGATCGGATTTTGGCGGCTTTCCGTCAAGCGCGGATGCCGCAATTTGCGCCTCCACCGCCTATAATCAACCCAGTTCGTGCCCGCAGGGCGAACATGGTAGCTGTCGCAGCGCGCAGGCAAGGTGCGCTTTTGACAAAAGAGCATCTTATAACAGAGATAAAAGACTGGAAAAGGGATTTGCAGAACTCTCCTGAATCACTGAATGGGGATGTTAGGTCCCTGTTGACTCAGATGGAGAGCATCCAGTTAGAAGAACAGCTCGATGAGATGCAGGTGAACGTTTTGGCTCGCTGGCTCCCTCGTCTTAGAGGGGCTGCGCAGTACAAAAAAACTGAGTGCAGACCAGGCTTTGTTCTCTCGATCTGTAAAGTTTTGGTCGCGATGAATCAGTATCCAGATCTAAGAGATTTTGTTCTTGGAGTAGCCTCGAATGATCTGGTAGGCTGTGGTGACCGAGCTATCGGCTCTTTATCAAGTATCTGGCCAGAGTATCTACTTACCACATTGGATGACACAGATCTGCAAGAGGTGATTCGCACTATTTTGGCTACTGGGCGTTTCAATAAGCTTCGCGAAGTCGCTTTGAGATGTACTGAAGCTGAAAGAGAAAGAGCGGGGTTTATAAATCCGCACAATGAGATGGTTGAGATCTATGTCTGGCTCGATCTGCAGATGAAAGAGCGATTGCATCTTATGCTGCCCTACTCAACGATGCTCTATCCAAGTATTGGTCGTGCTCAATGGTTTCAGGGAACGGCAAATCAAGATCGTATTGCCAACGAAGTGCTGCAAGTTCCAGCCCGGGAGATTCTCTTTGCTACTGATCTAGCCACTGGCTATTCGTCTTGGATGACATTTTTACATAAGAAGAGTCGCTGGGGCGGCTTGATTACTCAGTTTCAGGAGCTAGCAGATGCTGTTATTGGCAAGATGGCAGATGATGATAAAATTGATTTTACTAATAAGGAAAGGGGTAGCGAGCACCTGACTGCGAAGATCAACAAGATGCATGCAGACTTCTTGGCTAAGACCAAAGAGCGAGATGTTGTTTTGACGGCTTCAGGGAAGCAGAAGGTTGAGGAGCTCTTTATTAACCATGTGCGAAAGGCTATTCTTAACGCCTATAAAGCGCTGGACTGCGATGACAAAGATGAACGTACTGTCATAGATGAGTTGGTAGGAAACAGCCAAATTGCTACGATCATTCAGAATTATATTGAGCGTAAGTTCAAGGTGCCGCATGTGCAAAGCGGTAATTTAAAGGTGTGCTGGGGCCTCGAGCAGCAGAGCAGTTTTATAGAGGAATTCAAAGTATCAGCTGTTCAGGTGGATTTTTCCAATAGCAAACAGGCCACAGGGTGGGTGGCTGAAGAGCTTACTCGCCAGTATCAGGAGTGGAACAAGAATGCTGGATTAGAGCAAGAGTTGGTTAGGCGCCTAGGCGGGCTGCTTGAACAGAGAGATATCCAGGAGATTGAGGCATTTGAGCATGAACTTGATACTGCTCAAGAGCGGTTATCCCTCAACCCGATTCTCTTTGAAGCTGTCAAGCTCAAGCTCTACCTGGCCAAGAAGGGTGATGCCGATACTGAGATGAGGCTAAAAACTCTATTCAGAGATTATCTGGCATATGCAAGGCTTTATACAGACGCAGTTTTTTCAAAGAAAGGTGATCTAGATGCTCTGTATAACGAGTGGATGGGTAAACAAGGAGAGAGGCGTGAAAAGCTGATTCACTCCCTAGGTAGGATTTTAACCATTAACTGGCAGCAGCGCGACGAGGAAGTTACTTTTGCGGGAAATATGGAAGCTGCTCTTGCTCTAGAAAATGGCACTTGGAATCAGGTCGCTGAGGATAGGCCAGATCCTGATGTTGTAGCGCAATTGAAGCAAACTTATGAGCAGCTAAAAGAGAGTGATGGGGGGATTGTGGATCTGCAGGCAGTGTTTACCTTCTGGGAAGGAGGGGAAAGGCCTGGAGTTCGTGACCGTATGGAGATTATCAGAGCCTTCAATGTGTGGCGAACAGAGCGTGAAAGTGTGCTGAGCGACTTTGAAAAGTGGCGTACAGAGGGTGATCAGATTAATGAAGAGATCGAGGAGTGGAGGAGACGTTGCACGGCAATGAGTAATAGAGAGACGCGTCAAATATTTGATGATATTATGACTCATGCGCCGCAAAGAATTGCCTCTTTGCCGGATCTGGTTAAAGGCGACGCTTCTAATGTTCAGAAGCAGCTGATTCCTCGTGTGATCACGCTTCTAGCAGAAGAGGTTTCCCAGCGAGTTCTTGATGAAAATGGCATCGATCTAGATGACGTTGATCCCTGTGTGGCTGAAAAGCGAAGAACGGAAGAACAAATGCGTGGGCATCGGGAGAGGGAGCAACGAGAGGCAAGAGAAGCGTCGCAATAAAGGTTTGGCTTGATCAAAGCTTTTGCATTCTGTATGCTTCTTCGCAATGCAACTGCAAACAACTCAAAATGCACTTGTCCTTGAAGATGGCAGCAGCTTCGCTGGTCAACTTCTTCATTCGGGTGATGTCACTGCAGAAGTCGTCTTTACAACAGGCATGTGTGGCTATGTAGAGACACTGACCGACCCCTCCTTTGCAGGTCAGATTGTTGTCTTCACCTACCCAATGATTGGAAACTATGGAATTTGCAGCGATGACTGTGAATCTAAGCGTATCTTTGCAAGCGGCGTTGTCGTTTCTGAGGCTTGTGAGCAGTGGAGCCACAGCGGCGCCTCCAAGTCGCTGTTAACTTGGCTAGAAAAAGAGGGCGTGCCCCTTTTAGCAGGTGTTGACACGCGCGCTTTGACCAAGAGATTGCGCAAAGCGGGCACTATGCTCGGCTCCATCGGTCAACCGAAAACAGCAAAACGCTCCCATCTTGTCTCCCTAGTTTCCTCTGTGCAAAAGCGCGTCTATGGCGAGGGCAAGCGTGTCATTGTTGTTGATTGCGGCATGAAAGAGAATATCTTGCGTCAGCTCAAGCAGTTCCCCGTTGAGCTTGTCTGCGTGCCTTATGACTATGATTACAGCGACGAGCCGTTTGATGCAGTCTTCCTCTCCAATGGTCCGGGTGATCCAGAAGATTGCGGCAAGACAGTTGCCATTTTGCAAAAGGCGATGAAAAAAGAGAAGCCGATCTATGGAATCTGCCTAGGCTCTCAACTGATGGCGCTAGCTTGTGGAGCCAAAACCTACAAGCTACCTTTTGGTCATCGCGGTCAGAACCAGCCCTGCATGGAACTGGAAACTGGGCGCTGCTACATCACATCACAAAATCATGGCTATGCAATAGATAGCAGTACGCTTCCCGATAATTGGAAGGTCACCTTTAAAAACCTCAACGATGAGTCGGTAGAGGGGATTGCGCACAAAGAGCTACCCTTCTACGCCGTACAGTTTCATCCTGAAGCGGCGCCAGGGCCTACCGATACCCGTTGGCTATTTGAGAAATTCATAAAATGTCTAGAAAATCGATCTTAATTCTCGGCTCTGGCGGTTTAAGAATTGGGCAGGCTGGTGAGTTTGACTATTCAGGCTCACAGGCGATCAAGGCTATCAAAGAGGAGGGACATCGCGTCATCCTCATCAACCCCAACATTGCCACTGTTCAAACCGACCGCGGTTTGGCTGACAGAGTCTACCTCCTTCCTCTCAATGAGGAGAGCGTTGAGGGTGTGATCAAAAAAGAGAAACCCGATGCGATTCTGCTCGGTTTTGGAGGGCAAACAGCACTCAATCTCGGTCTTGCCCTGGAAGCCTCTGGCGTTTTGGAAAAATACAATGTTGAGGTTCTTGGAACGCCCGTCTCTTCGATTCGTCTGACAGAGGATCGGCAGCTTTTTAAAGATGCATTAGAAGAGATCGATGTCAAAACAGCGACCAGCTATACAGCTACCTCTGTAGAGGAGGCGGTCGAGCATGCTAAGAAGATTGGCTTTCCAGTGATGATGCGCTCAGCGTTTTCTTTAGGAGGCCTTGGGTCGGGTCGGATTGAGGATGAAACGATGCTGCGTCAGCGTGTGCATGAGGTGCTTGGCAAGACGCCGCAGGTTTTGATCGAGGAGTATTTGACCGGCTGGAAAGAGGTTGAATATGAGGTTGTGCGTGATGGCAATGGCAATTGCATCACTGTCTGCAACATGGAAAACTTTGACCCAATGGGTATCCATACAGGTGAGAGCATTGTTGTGGCGCCATCACAGACGCTGACCAACAAGGAGTACCATCTGCTGCGAGAGGTGGCGATCAAGACGGTGAGTCACCTCAAGATTGTGGGTGAATGCAACATTCAATACGCCTTCTCTCCAAATAGCTGTGATTACCGCGTCATTGAGGTGAATGCGCGTCTCTCTCGCTCCAGTGCTCTTGCATCAAAGGCAACTGGCTATCCACTCGCCTTTGTAGCGGCAAAATTAGCATTGGGTTTTGGCTTGCATGAGATCAAAAATTCAGTGACTGAGAAAACAAGCGCCTTTTTTGAGCCCGCTTTGGACTACTGCGTGGTCAAGATGCCGCGTTGGGACACGCAAAAATTGCGCGCTGCTGAGCGTACAATTGGCTCCGAAATGAAGAGTGTGGGAGAGGTAATGGCGATAGGCCGCTCTTTCCCCGAAGCTTTGCAAAAGGCGTTGCGCATGTGCAACAGCGGCGCCTGCAGTCTCTTCGACTACCCCTACGAGATCGCCAAGCCAACAAAGGAAATTGAAGCGGCAACGGATCGCCGCCTTTTCGCTTTGGCACAGTTTTTCCGCGATGGGGGAGATGTTGAAAAGGCGCACACTCTTTCCAATATCGACCGCTGGTTCTTGCACCACCTCTTTGCCATTGTACAGCTGGAAAGCCGCTTGAAAGGCGAGCTAGAGCCCAACTTGATGGTTGAGGCGAAGCGGATGGGTTTCTGTGATCGCGCCATTGCTCTTCTCCAAAAAAGTGATGAAGAGAGTGTGCGCAAGAGGCGTCTTGGGTGGAAGATCAAGCCTATAGTCAAGCAGATAGATACGCTTGCGGGTGAATTTGATGCACAAACTAACTACCTCTACATGACCTATCACGGTCAATATGATGATCTAGAGAGTTCTAAAAAGAGGCCGGTGATGGTGCTGGGTTCTGGACCCTATGCAATTGGTTCCTCTGTAGAGTTTGATTGGTGCGCTGTCAACACAGCGAGGCGTCTGCGTGAATTGGAGAAATCGACTATCATCATCAACTCTAATCCAGAGACGGTGTCGACCGACTATGATGAATCAGATCGTCTCTATTTTGAGGAGTTGACAGCTGAGCGTGTACGCGACATTGCTGACTTTGAGTCCCCTGAGGGTGTGGTGATCTCTGTGGGTGGACAGATTGCCAACAATTTGGCTCTTCATTTGGATAAAGCGGGGCTTCCCATTTTGGGAACACCGGCGCACAAAATTGATCAGGCGGAGAATCGGCAACGCTTTTCGACGCTCCTGCAGGAGCTTGGCATTGATCAACCTGATTGGGTTGAGGTGAGCTCTGTGCAAAAGGCGCAGAACTTTGCAGCAAGAGTGGGCTATCCCATCTTGGTGCGCCCCTCCTATGTGCTCTCTGGTGCTGCGATGAATGTGATCTACAGTGAAGAGGAGATGGATCGCTACCTTGCAGAGGCGACTGTGGTTTCCAAGGAGCACCCTGTTGTGCTCTCCCAATTTATTCTCGATGCAAAAGAGCTTGAGGTGGATGGTGTGGCGAACAAGGGTGAACTTGTGATTGAGGCGATTGCTGAGCATGTTGAGAATGCGGGTGTGCATTCGGGTGATGCTACAATTGTTCTGCCCCCGCAAAAGCTCTATTTGGAGACTGTACGCAGATGTAAGGTGATCACAAAGCAGATTGTCAAGGCACTTGAGATTACAGGACCCTTTAATATTCAATTCATTGCGAAAGAGAATGCGATCAAGGTGATTGAGTGCAATGTGCGCGCTTCACGCAGTTTTCCCTTTGTTTCCAAAGTGACTGGCTACAACTTCATTCAGATTGCGACGGATGCGCTTTTCGGCAAGCAGAAGAGGCAGAAGTACAACACACTTGATTTTGACTATGTCGGTATCAAGACGCCGCAATTCTCCTACAGCAGATTGAAGGGGGCAGATCCAGTTGCCCATGTGGAGATGGCTTCAACAGGAGAGGTGGCATGCTTGGGAGATGACCTCTTGGATGCCTTCATGGCTTCATGGATGGCGACTGAGCAGAGGGTGAAGGGCAAGCGCCTCTTGGTCAGCATTGGTGGCCAGAAAAAGCGCAAACTGCTGCCGGAGCTACGCAAACTCTCTCAAATGGGCTATGAGCTCTATGCGACAGAGGGCACCTGCGAATTTTTGCAAGGGGCGGGCCTCTTTGTGCGCCGCCTCTACAAAGCCTCTGCAGGACGCAAACCCAACGTACTTGATGCGATCAAAAACAAAGAGATCGATCTGATTGTCACCATTCCAAGAAGCAACCCAGCCTCCTCGGTGATCACAGATGGTTTTAAAATTCGTAGATTGGCCATTGACCATAATATTCCGCTCATCACCAACCTGCAAATCGCCCAACTCTTCTTGAGCTGTCTCACAAGACCCAAGAAGATGGCGATCAAGGCGTGGGAGGAGTACGTCTTATGAGTCTCATCTCCATGAAAGAGCTTTCCAAAGAGCAGATCCTAAAGATTCTCGATGGTGTTGGCAAAAAGAGCGCTTTACATGGAAAGATTCTCGCCTGCTGCTTCTTCGAACCCTCAACGCGTACACGGCTCTCATTTGAAGCCGCTGCCAAACGCCTTGGAATGGAAGTGATTGGTTTTTCGGAGCCTGGGAATACTTCCCAAACAAAAGGCGAAACGTTATCAGACGCAATTAGGGTAGTGAGCAGCTATGCTGATCTTTTGGTGATTCGTGCGAAAGAGGAGGGAGCTGCCAAGCTTGCGGCTGAGGTTGCGAGCTGTCCTGTGATCAATGCTGGCGATGGTTGTAATGAGCACCCGACGCAGGCGCTTTTGGATCTCTACACGATTCGACAATGCCAGGGCAGTTTGGATGGTTTGCATATTCATATTTGCGGAGACATTGAGAATGGCAGGACGGCGCATTCGCTTGCTCTGGCGCTCAAACATTTTGATTGTGAGGTGAGCTTTTCAGAGGATGGATCACAGATCCGTGAGGCAGATATTCTTTATGTGACGCGGCAGCAAAAAGAGAGGGGATCTTCGGGCAACTATTTGCGCATTACTAAAGAGGATTTGGTAGGGGTCAAGCCCAACTTACGCATCTTGCATCCACTTCCGCGTGTCGATGAGATTGCAACAGAGGTGGATAAGACGCCATATGCCTACTACTTTGAGCAGGCAAAAAATGGCGTTTTGGTGCGCCAATCAATATTGAGAGAGGTTTTGGAAGATGCTAGTATTGCCTGCTGTCATTGATCCGCATGTGCACTTTCGCATTCCGGGTCATGATTACAAAGAGGATTGGGAGACAGCCTCTGCTGCTGCTTTGATGGGTGGAATTGGGACTGTCTTTGACATGCCCAACAATCAGCCTAGCTGTGTCACCAAAAGGGCGCTTTTTGAGAAGAGGGAGTTGATTGGTGATGTTCCGATTCGCGCCTACTTCTATTTGGGTGCTGATCAAAACCATCTTGATGAGATTGATGGTACACTTCCGGTCAAGATTTTCATGGGCTCTTCGACGGGCACACTTTTGATGGATGATCAGGCTGATTTGGAGAGGGCGTTTGAGCGTGCCAAAGTGGTTGCTGTGCATGCTGAGGATGAGACGCTTTTAAATCACTCTGCCTATCCGATGAGGGAGGCGGCCGACCATTCGCGGATGCGTCCCAATGAAGCAGCAGCAGTTGCTGTTGAACGAGCGCTTGCACTTTGTCGCAAACATGGAACGCGCCTTTACATCTTGCATATGAGCACAAAAGAGGAGTTAGAGCTTGTGCGCGCTGCGAAAAGGGAGGGACTTCCAGTTTTTGCAGAGGCGACGCCGCACCATCTCTTTTTGTCGATCGAAGATTATGAGCGCCTTGGCAACTTGGCAATCATGAATCCACCACTGCGCACAAAAGCGGATCAAGAGGCGCTTTGGGAGGCGATTTTAGATGGGACGATTGATACAGTTGGAACCGATCACGCACCTCATTTGTTAGAAGAGAAGCAAAAGGGCGCTGTTGCAGGTGTTCCCGGTGTGGAGACGCTGCTGCCGCTTCTTCTTGATGCAGTTAATCGTGGCCGTTTGAGTTTAGAGCGCGTTGTCGAACTGACACAGGGGGCGCGCAAGATTTTTGATCTTCCTGAAAATGATGATGCTGTTTGGATTGATATGGAGTTGGAGCAAAGAGTAGAAAGGCTAGCAACAAAATGTGGCTGGTCGCCCTTTGAGGGGCAACTCTTGAAGGGGTGGCCCCGCTTTGTGCGTGTGAAGGGAAAGCTATTTAACCTACAAAGAGCTGACCGAAGGCCACAATTTGTGGAGCACGAGATGGAACTTCCTCCCTATGAGCCGCAAAAATGGAGGCCAGTTCATGGCAGATAGCCTCTACCTCAGCCAATGTGGGCGATGCACTCTCTACATAGCGCCCCAAATACTCCCTTCCCTCATACTCAACAGCTGTGAGCTGCTGCAAAAGAGGGCGCAACTCAAGTGTCATTTTTGCACCGACAAAGATTTTGGAAGAAATGGAGGCCATCAATGAAACCTATTTATCATATAGACAAGTCTTATTTTGAAAATGCGGAAAAGGGCCCTTTCTTTCAAGGGGAGATACCACAAAGAGAGTTACTGCCTGAGAGTGAATGGATTGACTTCCTTGGATTCAAGGTTGCCTCACCACTTGGTGTACCAGCGGGCCCACTTTTGAATTCCAACTGGGTGCTCTTTGCAGCGAAGATGGGCTTTGATGTGGTCACCTACAAGACGATTCGCTCTAAGGCGCATCCAGCCCATCCGCAGCCTAACATGGTCTATGTCGATACGCGTGGGGAGCTGACAGAGGAGCGCACGAGTGAAAAACTCTACAAGAGAGATGAAGCGCCCAAAACGTTGAAGGAGTTGGCGGCGACCAACTCGTTTGGGATTCCATCAAAAGATCCCGATTTCCTTGTTGAGGATATTGCAAGAGCGCAAAATGGTTTGGCGCCGGGGCAGCTGATGATAGTCTCTGTGTTGGGTACGCCGCGTGAGGGTGAGGACTATGTTGAGGATTTTGCCGATGCTGCGCGCTTGGCGATTCGAGGTGGAGCACAAGTTATAGAGGCCGATCTATCCTGCCCCAATCTATCGGGTGGACAGGGGAGTCTCTTCTCCAACCCAGATAGTGTTTATGAGATCACCAAACGGATTCGAGATGCAATCGATGTGCCGCTAATCATCAAAGTGGGCGCTCTTTTTGATCTTGAGCTTGTACGAGCGATCATGGAAAAGGCGAAAAGCGCAGGTGCTGATGCAATTTGTGGCATCAACACGGTGAGCATGGAGGTGCTGAATCAAGATGGCAGCGCCGCTTTGGGTGAAAATAGAAGACGCGCCGGTGTTTGCGGCGGGCCGATTCGGCAGGCGGCACTGCAATTTGTGCGCCTGGCAAATGAGGTTGGCAATATGCCGATTATGGCAACGGGTGGGGTGACGGATCCCAGCCACTTTGATGACTTTTTAGAGGCGGGAGCCTCCATTGCAATGTCAGCAGTTGGCATGATGTGGGATCCCTACTTAGCACACAATTACCACAGAAGTAAGTATGATTCAGGAATTTGTATTTGAGCTAGAGAAAATTGGCGCTGTAAAGCGGGGTGACTTTGTCCTTAAAAGTGGGGCTAAGTCTAAAATCTATATAGACCTTCGTCTGACAGTATCCTCTCCAAAACTTTTGCGGATGATCACCGATCTGATCTGGCAGCAGATTGAAGATCGCAGCTTTGATTTAGTTTGTGGCGTGCCTTATACAGCACTTCCTTTTGCTACAACGCTATCTCTTGATCACAATATCCCGATGATTATGAGGCGCAAAGAGGTCAAGAGTTATGGTACGAAGAAGAAGATCGAGGGGATCTTCCAATCTGGTCAGAACTGCCTTGTTGTTGAGGATCTGATTACGTCGGGGCAGAGCGTAATGGAGACGATTGAGCCGCTTGAGGAGGTGGGGTTGAAGGTGACTGATGTGGTGGCCTTTTTGGATCGTGAGGCGGGTGGCTGCGAAATGCTCGAAGAGCGGGGGTATCGCGTGCACACCTTAATTACGTTGAGTGAAATGCTACAAACATTGGAGAGCCATGCCCAGCTATAGTGAACGAGCCAAGAGCTGCCTCAATCCTGCAGGAGCAAAATTACTGAGACTACTGGATGAGAAAAAGAGTAATCTCTGTCTCTCCTGTGATGTGACAACGAGCAAAGAGTTACTTGAGTTGGCTGATCGGCTCGGCCCAGAGATCTGCCTCTTAAAAACGCATATCGATATTATTGAAGATTTTACGCCTGATTTGACTCATCGTTTACAAGAACTTGCTGATAAGCATGGTTTTATGCTTTTTGAGGACCGTAAGTTTGCTGATATTGGCAATACGGTGAGATTGCAATATGGTAGTGGCATCTACCGCATCAGTGATTGGGCTGATATTACCAATGCGCATCTAACCCCGGGACCAGGTGTGATTGAAGGGCTTAAGCGTGTTGGACTAGAAAAGGGACGCGGTCTACTTCTTTTGGCACAGATGAGTTCAGCTGGAGCGCTCACACATCCTGAGATTGCTGTTCAGTGGGCGCAAGAACATGCTGAGTTTGTGATCGGTTTTATTGCCACCTCGCGTCTATGTGATGACTTCATTCATATGACACCTGGAGTGCAGTTGAAAGAGGGGACAGATGCACTGGGTCAGCGCTATCTAACTCCACAGGAGGTGATTGGTAAGCGCGGAAGCGATATAATTATAGTTGGTCGCGCGATTTATCAAGCGGAAGATCCTCTATCTGCTGCAAAAGCGTTCCGTGAACTCGCCTTCGACGCCTATCAAGTTAAAACTTGACAAACGCTTCAGTTTTGGGTATAAATAGTTGTACCGGCTATAACAAACCCAAATAAACTGGCGTGCTAATCAATTACAATATACAGGGAAGTGAGAAAGCGCAGTCGCTCTCGTTAGATCGCGTCTGTGTGATTGTTTTGGCAGGCGGAAAGGGCTCACGCCTAGAGCCTTTAACACAGACGCGTTGTAAGCCGGCTGTTTCATTTGGTGGACGATACAGTTTGATTGATGTCCCCATCTCACACTCGCTTTCGAGTGGGTTGACTAACATTTATGTGGTGGGTCAGTATCTTTCCTACTCCCTGGCCAACCATTTATCGCGCACCTATTTAAACTATGGTGTGCAGCAACGGCGTATCCAGCTTCTGACTCCGGAAGAGCGTGCTGGTGAGAAGATCTGGTATGAGGGAACGGCTGATGCGGTGAGGCAGAATCTGCACTACTTTTCAGATATAGCAGCTGACTACTTCCTCATTCTCTCTGGTGATCAGCTCTATAATATCGACTTTCATGAGATGATTGAGTTTGGGCTGCGAACTGACGCTTCGATGGTGGTGGCCACGCAGCCCGTAGCTGAAAAAGATGCTAAAAGAATGGGTATTATGCGCTTAGCGCATGGCTCCTCACAGGTGATCGATTTTGTTGAGAAGCCACAAGAGCGAGAGGTTTTGCAAAAGTATGCTGCTGATGATTTTACGCTAAATAGAATGGGTTTTGATGGTGACAATCGCAACTATTTGGGATCGATGGGCATCTACCTGATGAAGCGAGCGGCTCTTTTTGATCTTTTGGAGCAAGATTCGCGCGCTGACTTCGGTAAACATTTGATTGGCACCGAGATGCAAAAGGGCACAGTTCATAGCTATCTCTATGGCGGTTATTGGGAAGATATTGGAACGATTGAATCTTACTATAGAGCTAACTTGGCAATGACCAGGCCCTGTATGGATCGTAAGCTTGGATTGGACTGCTATGATGAGAGCAGCTTGATCATTACAAAATCGCATGATTTGCCGGGTGCGCAGATTTCACACTGCACGATGGAAAACACTCTTCTTTGTGAGGGATCGGTGATACGGGCCAATCTTCTTAGAAATAGTGTTGTGGGCGTGAGGACGATCATTGGTGAGGGAAGTGTTGTTGAGGATTCGATTCTTTTGGGCAATGAGTATTACCAACGGCCACCGAGGGAGGCTGGTGAAGCTATCTATGCGCCATCGATTGGAGAAAACTGTCTGATCAAGAAGGCGATCATTGATGAGAATGTGCTGATCGGCAACAATGTGCACCTTGTGAACCAAGCTGGGCATGTTGAGTATGAGTCGCCTGATGGCAAGATCTTTGTCAAAGATGGGATCATGATCATTCCGCGCAACACGCACATTCCTAGCAACTATAGATTCTAATGAAACTATTTGCCCTAGCCGACCTCCACTTAAGTCATGGAGTTCCTAACAAAAAAATGGATGTCTTTGGTCCTAACTGGACCAACTACATGGAGCGCATTGAGTCCAACTGGAAGGCTGCTGTCTCTGATGAAGATTTAGTGCTGCTTCCAGGTGACATCTCATGGGCACTGAAATTGGAAGAGGCGCAGGCCGATTTTGACTTTTTGGAGCAGCTGCCTGGTACGAAAGTGATGATCCGCGGCAACCATGATTACTGGTGGAGCTCTGCTTCAAAAGTTCGTGCAGCGCTACCCCCATCGCTCCATATCATTCAAAATGATGTCTTTAACATCCAAGATTTTTCGATTGCAGGCTGCCGTTTCTGGGATAGTCCTGAGCTCGATTTTTCCCATCTCTATACGGGTAATTTTGTGCCACCTCCAATAGAAGAGCGGCTTTACAAGCGCGAGTTGGGTCGTTTAGAGATGAGTTTGAAGCAGCTGGATCAAAAGGCTAAGTATCGCCTTGCGATGACGCACTATCCGCCGATCGGTACAGATTTGGGGCCATCGGAGGCGAGTCTGTTATTTGAGAAGTACAGGGTGGATTTGGTGGCGTTTGGGCATCTGCACGCTTTGAATGAGACGGGGGAGTTATTTGGCACGGCTCGTGGAGTGCGTTATCTCTTTGTTGCGGCTGACCATGTTGACTGCAAGCCGGTCGAAATCACTTTTTGACCATCTCTTTGAGCCACTTCTTGACTTCGGGAATGTCTGGATCATCTGATTTAATAGCAGTCGCTTCCGCCCTTTTTGAACGTTTCTTTGAGAGCTCTTGCCATGGAGTTGGATCGAAACCCATCCTCTCAAAATGAATCGCTGCCAGATCCAAAAATTCGCGGAAACTTCCCTCATCAGGAAGAAGAGGAAGTGTTGCCTGTGCCATCTGACAAAAAAGTGGATGATTGGATGATTCAACTAGGTAGAGCAAAATCTCCTCAGCAAGCTCCAAGCTCTTCACCTTGCGGATCAACTGCTCTAAATAGGCGGTGCCCTCTTGCGGATTCTGCAAAATGGCCACACGTGCCAATAGAAAATCAAAGAAAAGAGGCTCAGAAATGTAGGGATAAAAGCCCTCGACTAAGTCATAGGCGTACTCAATATTCCCTGAGTCAATCTGCGTTGCGATATATTGATAGAGAAATTGATCGAGATTATGCGCACAATGCTGCTGGAAGGCTTGATAGACAGCTTGCGGATCGGCTCCCTCATCAACATGGTCGTCAAAGATCTGCTCTAGATAGTCGACGATCTCTTGCAGCTCCTCCTCATATTGCAGATCACCCTGTTCAAAGTGCAGGATCTGGAAGTCGAGCTCATCACAAAAAACTGAAGGGCAGCGCTGCTGTGGCAGGTGGCGGCGCCAGAGCTCAAAAAGAAGAAGGTAGGCATAATCATTGTCTGCAGCCAGCGTATCAGCCATCTCGTCCGGACTATCAAACTCCTCCGCCATCTGCTCAAAGAGCTCAACAGTAGGGATCGTCAAACCAGCCTCTTGCAGCTGCATGAAGAGCTCACCATCATCCAATGCACGATAGTCCTGCTTCTGCCACTGCTCGAGTGGCTCATCTGCACCAGGCAGATGCATCATATTGTATCTGGCACGTCTATGAAGCTGCATTACTTAACAATCCCACCTTTTTTCAATCTTTTCAATCCTTTTTTGCATGCCATCTATTAAGCAAAAGAGCGTTGCCCACCACACAGAGTGAGCTCGCTGCCATAGCAAATCCTGCAAAAATTGGATTCAATAACCCAAAGACCGCCAATACGATCCCCACAATATTATAAATGAAGGCAAAAAATAGGTTTTGCCACACCTTATAAAATGTTTTCTTTGATAGAGAAATAGCATCATATACTGATTTTAAATCATTATGCATCAAAGTAATATCTGCTGCTTCCATAGCAATATCGGTCCCAGTTCGCATTGCAAAACCAACAGAGGCTGCTGCAAGAGCTGGCGCATCATTGATCCCGTCACCCACCATGGCTGCATGTTCATAGCTCTTGACTACATTCGCCTTATCACCAGGCAGAACCTGAGCTCTATAATCAATCTCCAACTCAGAGGCAAAGCGCTTAGCCGCCTCCTCCTGATCACCAGTCACCATGATCAGCTCTAGATCGAGCGATTTGAGCAGCGTGATCCCTCGCTTGGTTGTGCCACGAAGAACATCGCTCACAATGAAGAAGCCAGCCACCTGCTGCTCATCAGCGAGGCAGATGACAGAAGGCCCCTCAGGCTCTTGGAATTCTAGGCCTAGTTCGCGCATCCAACGTACCGACCCAACGCGCCACAATTTGTTATCAACAACACCTTCCACACCCTTTCCAGAGATCGCCTGAAACTGCGTTACGCTCTTGTTTGAACCCTCTTGTGCAATGACTTGGGCGATTGGATGTTCCGATGCACTCTCCAGTGCAGCGGCGATTTCGACCAACTCAGGTTCTGGCTTATCAACAAGCTTTGGCTTGCCCTCAGTCAGAGTGCCCGTTTTGTCGAGTAGGATTGTTTTGAGGTTTTTGGCCTTTTCGATCGCTTGAGCGTTGCGCACCAAGATTCCAGCTTGAGCCGCTTTGCCAACGGCAACCATGATGACGGTGGGAATAGCGAGGCCAACCGCGCAGGGGCAGGCGACGACGAGCACAGCGACGGCGTTGACGATTGCTTCAGCAAAGTTGCCAGTGAGCCACCAAACAATCAAGGTGGCTAAACTAATGCCGAGTACAAGAGGAACGAAGAAGCCGCTGACTGTGTCAGCGAGATTTTGGACAGGCGCTCTAGAGGCCTGAGCCTCATTGACAAGCTCAATAATTGTGGCAAGGGCAGTCTTATCACCAACAGCTGTCGCTTTGCCCTCTAGGACGCCATTGCTATTTTGGGTTCCGGCGAAGAGATTCATGCCCTCTTGCTTGTGGATCTGTTCGCTCTCTCCAGTGAGCATTGATTCGTCGACGTGAGAGTCTCCGGAGATCACGACGCCATCAATCGGCACCTTTTCGCCGGGGCGCACCTGGAAGATATCATCGATCACCATCTCAGCAACTGGTAGGGCGACCCACTGCCCCTCTCTTTTGACGCGCGCCATCTTGGGCTGCAGCTGCATGAGCGATTTAACAGCGCCAGAGGTCTTTTCTGAGGCGCGCTGCTCCAAATACCTGCCGATGCGCACCAAAGTAATAATAATGGCACCTGTCTCAAAATAGAGATGCTCTTTGAGTCCAAAGATAAAAACGACACTACTAAATAGGTAGGCGGCTGATGTACCTAGAGTTACAAGCACGTCCATACCAATCATGCGCATCTTAAGCGCTTGATAGCTATTCCTATAGAAGGTGGCACCGAAGACAAACTGCACCACTGTTGCCAAAATGAAGGTGGCCCACGTTGGCAGCAGCGGAATTAAAGTTTCGATTAATAAAGGGAGCGTTAAAGCTGAACAGATAATCAGCTCTATGAGTGCTCTCTCGGAGCTTTTTTCTCCCTGCATCTGGTGGTGACTATGGTCCAATTAATAGTTCCTAAATTAAAACTAATCTTTTTTATCCATTTAAATAATAAATTAACACTTTTGTGATATAATTTAGAACAGTTTTTTTTATTACTAAGGAAAGTACTATGAACCCAGTTACAACAAACTCTTCTTCACAAGGACCTTCAGCTAAAAGGGTAGATAGCACACCCTCTCTATTCGGACGCATCGCTAAAGCGGTTGCAAGTTTCTTTGCTTCACTATTTTGCTGTATGCGCCCACAACGGAACGATCTAGATGAGCACACTGTTGTACAGTTTGATGAAATTCCAGAGGGTCTGCAGCCAGTTCAAGACATAGCAAATACAGCCATTGATCAGCGCACAGAGTTTGAGAAGTTGAAAGCTGCTCTAGAGATCGATTTTCTTGCTGAAAAGGCGCCAATTGAGGTGACTGAAGAGAGTATTATACATCTCATCTACTCTCCAAAGAGTTCGTTGCAAGAGAGAGTAGATAAGCTTCCTGCCGAGCAAAAAGCGGAGCTGCAAGAGACCTTGGATGCGAAAGAGGCAGAATTTCAAAAGTACAAAGATGCAGCTAGTTTACACAATGAATGGGTAGATACTGCAGCTACAATGGATGATACAGAATGGGCGGGTGTGGTTGAGCATCTCAATAGTTGTAGGGACGTTAAGGGATGGAAGGATTTTGCCCAAAAACTAGTAGACAAGCGCTATCAGAGTAGAATCGATGAAACGGGGCATAAGCTTGAATATGAGCTGCAGATTCCAAGAGAGCGTGCCAATGAGAGTGACTTTGAACGTTACGATGCACTACTCACCAGCTCTGATCAGCTAAGATGTGAGATTATAGAACATCAAGCTTTGCGTGCAGATAAAAAATCTACTTTAGAGAGGAAGCGGGGAAGTCATCTAATGCCACAAAGACCAGAGCCAGATTATCAATCTATCGCTCAGTTTCACGAAAGTTGGGTCAGCTATCTTCAGGATTTGCGTCAGTTCTATAAGTTGTCTGAAGAAGAAAGAGTAGTTTTTGAAGCAAAGATGGAGGGGTTGCAAGCTGTTCGTAATCAGATCAATCTAAAAACCCAAGAGAGAGCAGCGCGTTGGTTGTCAGCTCCTCACGCTGTATTGAGCGCTGCATCTACTTCAGCAATTGCAGTGAACCGCGTTGAAAGGAAATCAGAGGCGGTAGAAGAATTCCAAGCAAATGATAAGAAGCTTGAAGATGAGATCGCAGTTCTAAAAAGGACCTACAGTAAATGCGAAGATAGCTTGAAGGCGGGCAAAAATTTTGCAGTGAAAAGGAAAAGTTTTGGCAGGGAAGTGAAGTACACTGCAAAAGATGTCCGCGAATTTAAAGCTGTTAGGAAATCCAGAGTTACAGATGCTGACCGAGCAATGAGAAGTCATAGTGATGATTTTAGAGTCAAAGCAAGCTCCTATGTTGAGAGCATGAAATCCTATAAAGAAGCTGAGCAGGAAATTAAAGAATTAGAAGCAGGCCTTGCCCAGGCAGAGCGCAAACTAGCAGGTATGCTGGCTGAACAAGAGAGAGGGTCTGCAGAAATTCTTAGTCTAAAACCTAGAATTGAAAGAGAGAAAGCTATTCGAGAGTCCATTGCTAGCTATAAGGAAATTGTTGAGTCCTACAACTACTGGGGAAGTGGTCAAGGGCATGCAGCCTTTGGACTACCAAAGCCAGAGGCTAGGAGTGCCCGAACTCTTCTAGCAAGCAGAGTGAGCGAACAAGACCTCACCTGTCTCGGTGCATAAAATCCCCCTAGTCGAAAAGAGAGAAGTTTGCTAGTCTCGACTCTTATCAATTAGGAGTCAAACTTGAACTGTCTACTTCTCATTCCACTACTTTTTTCATCTCTATTTGCCTCTTTTTCCATAAAAGAGAGACAACCCAATTGGCGACACACCGTCATCCAAAATCATGAAAATGGCAACCCAAAGCTAGTCATCTTCCACGAAGAGGGAGAACCGACCAAAGAGGTCTGCTTCTACCCAAATGGCGTTATCAAAAGCGAAGCCGATCTCCTCGGAGACCACTACCACGGCGGCTGCCGCCTCTTCCACATCGGCGGAGAGATCTCCAAGCGCTGCATGTACAATCAAGGCAAACTCGATGGCCTCGTCGAATCCTTCTACCCCAATGGCAAAATCGAAAGCCGTTGCTCATACCGACTCGGTGAAAAAGAGGGCCAGTGGCAGCAATTTTTTGCCAATGGTCAGAAAAAAGAGGAGGCTTTCTACAGCGATGGCAAAGTCGAAGGCACACTAACCTCCTACTACGAAGATGGATCCAAAAAGTGTGAGACCAATTACACAAGAGGACTTCCGATCGGCAAATCGATGGAGTGGTACTCCCAAGAGGAGGGCGATGGTGATCTTAAAGTTGTTCGGCTTTACAAAGAGGGCCTTCTACACGGTGATGGTCAAAATCCAGCTGTTATGCGCTACGGCCTTCAGGAGAGCCTTCTCGAAATACAGGACTTCAAACATGGCAAACCCTTTGGGCTACACATCAAATACCACCCAAATGGGGAAGTCGCCTACCGCATTAACTACGTCGGTGGTGAAAAAGAGGGGAAAGAGCTCTACTACAGTGATGATGGCAAAGAGTGTGGTAGCGGAATCTATGTCAAAGGACAACCAGTAGGTGTCCATCAGCTTTACAGCAATGATGGTACACTCTTGAAACGTGCCCGCTATGACCAGGATGGGAAATTGAGTGAGCCGATTGCTGAGTACTATCCAAATGGGCAGCTTCGATTGGCCTATGAGCTAGATGGGAAGGATTTTGAAGGCTCTTTTCGCGAGTGGTATCCAGATGGCTCTTTGAAAAATGATTATAACTATGCCAAGGGCAAGCTTGAGGGTGAGCAGCTGGAGTACTACCAAGGTGGGCAGATCAAGTTGCGCGCCAATCTAATTGCGGGACAGTTTGACGCCAATTATGAGGAGTGGTTTGCAGATGGGCAGCCCCGTTTTTTGCGGCACTACAGGGATGGAGTCTTAGAGGGGCTTTACCGTGAGTGGTTTGCAGATGGCTCTTTACGTGTGGAGGGGAGCTATGTGGCTGGCAACAAGGAGGGGCTTTACCGTGAGTATACTGATGAGGGGGCTCTTCTTTTTGAGGGGCGCTATGTTTTGGGGCAGCCTAATGGTTTGATCCGTAACTGGTATTCTGATGGAACGCTGGCACAGGAGAGCCACTTTTTGAATGGCAAGCGTGAGGGTGTAGAGAAGAAGTATTGGCCTAATGGTCAAGTTGAATCACAGGCGACCTTTATTGCGGATGCTTTAGATGGGCAGGTGCAGAGCTGGCATCGAGATGGTTCGATCAAGGCGTTGATGCTCTATGATCGTGGCCAGCCGGTTGGGGAGCACCGCGAATATTATGCGCCAGTTGCGGAGGGTGTCCCAGGAAAGCTCTTTCGTGTTTACCACTATAAGGAGGGAAAGCTGCACGGTTTGCAGGAGTCTTTTCATGAGAGTGGTGAGATGGCGGCAACGATCTCTTATAGTGAGGGCAAATTGGATGGCCAGAAGAGGCAGTGGAATAGTGAGGGTGACCTGATTGAGGAGGCCAACTATGTAGCGGGCAAGATGGAGGGGCGTTACTTTCAGCGTTCCCCTCAAGGTGAGCTGCTCATTTTGAACTACAGCAATGACAAGCGGGAAGGGGAGCATACGGTCTACTACCCAGGTGGTGAATTCAAGAAGCTGGAGGCCAATTTTGCGGGTGATCTCTTAGAGGGTGAGGTTGTCGAATATAATGAGAAGGGCGTCAAAATGGCGAGCACCTTCTACGTGGGTGGAAGCCGTGAGGGACTAGCATCACTCTACTCGGAGGAGGGTGATTTGATCATGACGATGAAGTTTATCAATGATCTAAGAGAGGGCACTGCTGTTAGCTTCTTCCCAAATGGTACGCTCTATCGAGAGGTGAGTTTTGTCAATGATTTGAGGCATGGCCCAACAAAGACATATTTTGAAGATGGAGCTCTAGCTACTATCTACTACTATGTTGAGGATCAGCTTCACGGTCTTTGTCAGGAGTGGAATCGCGATGGATTCTTGATCTTTGAGGGGGAGTATGAGAATAACCTCAAGTGCGGCAAGTTTAATAAATATTTTAATGATGGTTCTCCAAAGATGTTGGCCAACTATAGGGAAGATGAGCTTGTGGGTGAAAAAAAGAGTTTTTCCCGTGAAGAGGCTTGATTCAGCAGTAAATACTCTGCTATAATACTTGCCCTATGCAACAACAGGATACTTGGAAGAAAGAGGGTGGCTACATCTGGTCTTTGATAGGATCGGCTGTAGGTTTTGCAAATATTTTGAGCTTTAGCGCGCTTTGCTATCGCAATGGCGGCGGAGCTTTTCTGATTCCCTATATCATTGCGCATCTGATCATCGGTCTCCCGATGCTCTTTTTGGAGGGGTTGATTGGTCAGAAGACCAAGCTACCGATTGTCTCTGCGATGGGCAATGTAGCAGGAACTCCTGGCAAGATGTTGGGCTGGCTTGCTGTCTTTAGCTGCGCAACAATTGGCGGTTTTTACATGGTATTGACCGGATTTGCTGTAGCATATAGTTACTTTTCAGCAGCAGGTTCTATTGGTGCGGACAGCGCCTTCTTTTTCAAGAACAGCTTTTTGCATGACTCTGGCAGCTTGGGTGTCTGGGGTGGTTTAGCGATTGGTGTCTTGCTTTCAACTATTTTGGTGGCGGGATTTTCTTGGGCTGTTTTGGCGCGCGATATTCGCTCTGGGGTGGAGCGTCTCTGTACGGTCTTTTTGCCTCTTTTGGCAGTATTGATTGTCTCTTTTGCTATTGCGGCATTCTGTTTGCCGGGCTCGCTTATGGGTGTGCGCCACTTTTTGATGCCCAACTTTGATCGTTTGGGTGATTGGACGCTTTGGCGCGATGTTTTTGGACAGGTCTTTTTTAGTCTTTCGCTTGGTTTGGGTATTGTGACTGGCTATTCGCGTCACAATCCAGAGAGTTTTAGTATACCGCGTGCGATGGTGCGTGTGGCGTTGGGAGATTTCTTGATCTCCTTTGTCTCTGGTTTGGCAATTTTTGGCTGTATCGGCTTTATGAGTGCGAAGAGTGGGCTGGCCATTTCAAGTATTATTTCTTCGGATAGCGCATTTGAGATCGGTTTTGTTATCTTCCCAACGATTTTGTCGCAGTTTGGTGAGGTGGCAGCGCGTATTGTGGGGCCGATCTTCTTCTTCTGCATCTTCATTGCGGGTGTGACGGGCGTCTTCTCCATTGCGGAGAGTGTGGCTGGCAACATTGAGGTTGAGTTCCAGAAGGGAAGAAAGCAAGCTGTTGCGATTGCGATGGGAATGATCACTCTGATTGCACTTCCTTTTTGCATGGGCAATGGGCAGCATGTGATTGGAGCGATGGCGCCGATGGTACTTGGTAACACGATGTTGATTGGTGGAATTGCGGAAATTCTATTCTTTTTGGTGCTTTCGAGTGTGATTGGCAACGATCCGCTCTGGTTCTCGGGTAAGAAGCGCAGCTATCCCTTCTTAGCGTTGAAGTATGGTGTCTTCCCACTTTTGGCACTGACCTTCCTTGGTGCGATGTATCAGGAGGTACGAAGCGGTTTCCATGCAGCTGAGGCTGTCCGCTGGTCGTGGCTTGCCTGTGCTCTGCTAGCCTCTGCTTTCTTGAGCAGGCGACGCACCATTCCGGTCACTGCATGAGCATGCTGATACAGTTTCAGCTACCGGGGGGCAAAATCACTGTTCCTTCAGATGTTTACAAAACGCATGAGATTGTCGGTAGCAGGGCAATCGATCTCTATGTCTATCGCTATGTGATTGGAAGACTCTCGTCTATGCAAGATGTCGCTTATAAGAGCTATCTCGAGGCAGCAAAGGATGACAAGTTGACAGAGAAGCAGTACCATTTTTTGACAGCCGGCCTATTACAGATGGGAAGTATCCCGCTAGTTAGTGAGGTCACTCACATTGTGAAATCGGTGAAGAAAGGTTCGCCCGATCTTCCTGCATGAGACCAATTCTACGCCCTCTTGCTCGGGCAATTCATGATCCTCTTCAACAAAGAGCACATTTTTAAGAAGCCCATATTTGACAACCGCCTGAACCACCTTCTCACCAAATCCGCGGCCATAGGGTGGATCGGCAAAGATAATATCGAAGGGTGTTAAATACTCCAGGGAGGGGAAGAGGTTTTTCTTGATCAACTTGGTCTGCCCCTGCACCTCAAGCATACGGATATTGGCTTCAATGGATTTGATAGCGGCTCTATTTTGCTCGATGAAGGTGACCTGCCTAGCGCCTCTGCTCAGAGCTTCAAAACCGATGGTTCCAGCACCTGCAAAGAGATCTAAGAAGGTAGCCTCTTCGATTTCACTCTGAAGGATATTGAATAGCGATTCGCGCACTTTGCTCAAAGTGGGCCTTGTAGTCTCACCCTTGGGAGTGGCAAGTCTGCGCTTCTTATACTTTCCTGCAATAATCGTAATCATGATTGAGGTGGGGCAAAGGGAACAGAAATATGGAGCGGAGCGAGTAGTTTACGTGCCTCCTCAATATGTTTGTAGTTACCATCCTCAAAGAAGCGCTCATAGTGCTCCTGAACCAGTAGTTGCGTCCACGCTCTCTCGATGCTCGCAGTTCCTAACTTCGCCTGTGAGAAGCTGATGTGCTTCTTGATGTCAAAGTGACTGTCATAAAAACTGCCCTGCAAAAAGATAACAAAATCAGAAAGTCTATTGGTGGAGCCGTAGATGGTAAAGGGGCGATTTTTGTAGAGACAGGGAAGTCGTCCTCTCTTTGGCTGCAGAAGCACTACCATCTGCTTGTCAACAGGAACAGCTGTCGCTGTGATCTTTTTGCCAATCGGATTGCGGATCTGACGTACCAACTCGATAGCTCGATTTTTGACCTCGACGTAATTCATTGAATAGATCAGAGCGCCGCGATTAAAAGAGCTGATTAGATCAAGAAGAGGCAGGTTATTACCACCACCAGTAGCAACACTAAAAAGTGAGACTTTGCCATGATTTTTCCGCGTCCAGCCAGCTATCATCTGTCGCTGTTTATCACTTGGTAAGTAGGAGTCGCCATCAGAGAGGAGGATTGCTGTATGCACTTCCTTATCAGAGACGTGGTTCGGAATGACCTTGCCAAGAGAGCTGTAGAGCTCAGTCGCTGCAAAGTAGCCGCCATGATTCTGCTCCTGCAAAAATTGACGCGCTCTCGCAACGCAATCCTCACTCCACTTCTGACCTGACTCAGCAAACTTGGTCACCTTGTCATCAAAGAGCAAAATATTAAAAGTATCTCCCGGCTTCAAGTAGTCTAACGCCTCAGCAACCAGGCGCTTATTGACCAAAAAGCGACCGCGCGGAATGGAGTTAGATCTGTCAATCAAGAAGTAGTAGTTTTGACGGATGCGCTTAAAGACTACATCGACTTTGGGATAGAAGGTTGCTTTAAAGATGTAGCCGGGGCGATCTTGACGCGGTGTATACTCCACATGTACATCAAAATGCTCACTGCCAGCCAGCATGCCCTCATTCATATACTCCTGCTGCTCTTCTGCTGTATCGAGAAGAGGGATGTCACTGTCGACAGCCTCAGTTTGTACTGCCAAAGAGGAGGAGTCACCCAGAAAATCATAGATGCCATCATCGGTGCCAACAGCGATCTTCTCTGTCTTCAATGTGACAGGTCCAGCGCTCTTCAAGGCGGGGTTTCTCTTTGGAAAGCTTAGAAGGGGCGATGGTGTGAACTCAGCGACCAGTTCATGCAGATCTTCCTTCACCTCTTTTGGTACGGCCATCAGATTCTCAAAAGTGCGTGCTAAAAGAGCGGAGCGCTCTTTTTTTTGCATCTTGGCAAACATCTGGTTCGAAATGTAGGAGACAGAGTGCGTGGGAAGTAGGCGAGGACGGAATTCATAGTTGTGAATCACGGCAAAAAAGAGCAGATGCAAACCAATTGCTGAGGAAATGCAGAAGTATAAAAGCCGCTTGTTCATCTCACTCTCCGATTCGCTGATTCGACTAAATACTTGGAAACAGCGTATTTGCCGTGGCAAAGGGTGGAGAAAAGAGCGTGCGCTTTTTTCTGCTCCCCCTCAGTTTCGGCAATGAATGCCTCAATGTAGCGCATATAGGCTTGATAGATCAAGTCGCGACTTGGCATTTGATAGCGCGCAGTGTGGTAATCCTTCGACCAGATGTCATCTTCCAAGGTAAAGTGGTCATGAATCTCATTGGCAAGCTCTAAAAGCTCATCCTTGTTCATCCGATTAGCCTGCAATTCCAAATAATCAACAGCTGCCTCTAGGTGCACCGGCTCCGTTTGGATGCGCTTTTTCATCCAGAGCATTTTGAGAGCTACCGCTGTCGCCTCATGATCAAAGAGCAGGCGGCAGCGCTGCAGCTTTGCTCTAGCCGAGACCATTGGCTGATCGGAATTCTCCAACTGCTCATAGAGTTCAATCGCCTCCTCTGTATTGCCAGTGGCACCCAAATGGTGTGCCAAAGCGAGCTGGATCTTGTCGCCAAACTCACTCTTCTCATCAAGAGCGGTCAACTGCTGCAGTAGTTCCCCCGCTCTTTCATGTTCGCTCCTCTCTGTATAGAGATCGGCCAAGACAAAGGCTTCACGTGGGAAGCGAGAGATTTGACCACTTGAGTGTAAAAGTGCCTCAAAAATCTCAATCGCTCGCTCTTTCTTCTCTTCGTTTTTGGCAAAGCGATGCGCTAGCCAGAGACGATTTTCAAGAGAGACAGGATAGCTGTGGATGATGCAGTAGAGATGCTCCTCAGCAAAGTGGTTGAACTGCTGGTCCTGACTCTCTTTGGCAGCATCCAAATAGGCGTTGAATAGGTATAAATGGAGTCTGTCAGCCTCTGGTAAACTGCTATCTAGCTCTAAGGCGCGCTCGCCATGCACAATAATCTGCTCAGGCCGAAAGCCCTGCTTGAGAGAGCAAAGTGTGAGTAGTGATTCATGCTCAGCACATACCTCCAGCTTTTGCAAAATAGCAAATGCCTCCTCATAGCGCTCTATCTTGATTAATCCCTTTGCCATCAAATTGAGATAGAAAGCTTTTTCTTCATCTACAAAGAGGTTATAATTCAGTCCCTTTTCGATGTGCTGTACAAGCTCGAGATGATTTTGATCCAAATTGAGGCAGAGATCGATGGCGAGCTTGACCATCTCTTGGCTCTCAAAGCGCTCTTGGTAGGCGCAGCAAACAGTATATGCCTCTTGCCACTTCTCTTGCGCAATCAAGATCTCGGTCTTCTCGCGCATGCTTCTTTCTACAACTGTGGCGCTATGCTTGAGTTCAATCAGAAGATCAAATTGCGCAAGAGCTTCCTCAATTAGCCCCACATTTTTGTAGACAAGCGCACGCAAAAGAGCGACATCGCCAAGCTCTGCAGGGTAGCGCTCTTGCACAGGAGCGTAACCGCGCTCTACAATTTCTAAATCATTGAGCTCATGACCACAGACAATCAAAGCGAAGAGTGCATTCTTGTCATAGGGATAGATGAGCCCAAGATCGAGGCTACGTCCAAGAAGTGGAGCTGCCTCCTGCCACCTCTTTTTTTGGTAGTGCGCCATACCTCTGTAGAAATGGAAGAGCGGCATCCGAAAAGAGGGTAGTTTGGTCAAAAAGAGATCTTTTTCACTAAAAAGCGGCTCAAAGTTCTCATTTTTGGCCAGAAGCTGCATCCACTGGTAGGTTGATTCAGAGGAGCGTATTCCGCCAATATAGGCGACTTTGTGGAAGATTTCGGCAGCCTTGGATTCATCAAATTTGGCAAGCATGGCGGCTGCATGGAAGAGCAGCTCCTCATTTTCTGTTTCACTTTGGGCGAGCTCTAAATAGAGGGTGGCGGCCTCTTTGGGCTGATCGAGTAGCCTGTAGATCTCAGCGGAGGCGAGTTTGGCATGTGCGCTGTAGCGCTTGTTGCGTACAATGGTGTCAAAGTGAGCAAGCGCCTCTTTGGCCAGCTCTTTCGCCTTCTGTTTCCCCTCTTTATAGTGTGACAAAATCATAGCCTCTCTAAAGGTTGCTTCCGCAACTAAGAAGGTCGCCTCTCGGCGCTCTTTGCCTTTTAAAAGGGCTAAAATAGGGGAGATTTCCTGATAGAGCAGTTCATAGCTTTGCAACTGGTAGAGTGCTTGCCACCTCTTCAAACGCATTTCGTCGCGCGTTTTGGGATTTCTGATGGCATCGAAGGCGGCAACGGCGGCTTCATACTCCTTTTCGATGAGGGCAATTTTTCCGAGCTGCACTTGAAAGAGATCGCGTTTACCGCTTGCTGGGAAGCGATCGAAGAAGGCGTAGATCTGCTGTCTGGCGAGTGAAAATTCTTTATCTTTGATGAGGCAGTTGATGCGCCGCGCTGCAAGTAGTTCTTGCTCTCTGGAATCGCGCTCATCCATTTCGTAGAGTGGGGCGATCACTTTTTGATGGCGTCTCGCCTCTACTGAAAGGGGAGAGAGCAGGGCTAAAAACGCTAAAAAATATTTCATTTGCAAATTCATCAGATATGCAGAATAATGGCACGCTCAACAACAAGAAGCAAGTATTATGGGATTACTTTTTGCATTTTTAGCAGCACTTTTAGCATCGGCATCTAACCTCTTTATGAGACTTAGTATTGGAAAGGGGGGATCATCGCGCGCCTATTTGGTTGTGCAGCTCTCCTTTTCATTTTTGGTGATGATATTACTGAATCCCGTGAGGACGATGGATTTTGCCCCTAACCTTCCAAGTATTGTGCTTGGTTTGATAGGTGGTGTTCTTTTGGGCGCGGTGATGTGGAGTTTGGGGAAGAGCTTGGAGACGGGGCCTCCGGGGCTATCGCTTGCGATTATTAATACGAGTTCGATTATGCCGGCGATTATGTTGGTGATGCTTTTTGGCCCGCAATATGGGCATGGATATACTGTAATGAATGGTATAGGCTCGCTTCTTGTAGCGGCTGGCATTATTTGGGCGGGATGGACGCGTGATCAGAAAAATAGCAGCAAGGTGTGGCTGATTTTTGTATCGGCGGTCTTTATTTTCCATACGCTCTATTTGATCTATCTGCAGTGGTGGGCGATGCTGCTCACTTCGGAGCTACCGCTATCGCGACTTCTGCCTTTCCATGTGGAGCCACTGCATATTGCGTGGTTTATGCCAGCGATTTTCTTGTCTGCTGCGATTTTCCAGTGGGTGATTTATCTGAGGCATGAGGATCGTATGCCGCGAGGTGAGGAGGTGCGTTTTGGCCTTCTTGGTGGATTGACAAATGGTGCCTGCGCCTTTTTCTTGATAATGGCGCCTCAAGTGGCAAGTGCATGGCAAAATGCGATGCTCTTTCCGATCTTTTCTGTGGGGATCATTGTGCTTTGCAACGTTTGGGCGAAGGTTCTCTACAAGGAGAAAGTCAATTGGTTGGCTAATGGCGTCTGCACAATAGGTCTACTTCTTGGCACCGTTGCTTGGAATCTGATCTAATCAAGACTTCTAGACTCTCTTAGTGTCATCGCTGCTTTCTGTATGTGTAAATTTGCAGTGAGATCGCAATTTTCAGTGTCACTGCAAATATACACTAGTTACCATAGAAGTTGATGAGGGTTTCGGCCTTGGAATAGTTGGTTTGACGCAATGCCTCGTAAACCTGCAGGCCCTTCGCATTGTGTCCCATCTGAAAGTAGAGTGTTCCTAGTTTGAAGAGCGTCTCCTTGTCCCCAGGACGCAGCTGCAATACCTTCTCATACTCTGCAATCTCCTCCTGAGGCATCTGCAAATCATGGTAGCTGTACGCCAGCTGCATATGCACCCAAGGATCGTCCGGCGCATAGCTGCTCAAAATCTTAAACTCCTCAATCGCTAAGTGAGCAATCTCCTTGAATCTACTCTGCATCTCTTTGCTATAACGCTCAGGTGGAACCCAGCGCTCCACATCGGCAGCTCTAGGATCGCTATAGAGCGTCGAAAGCAAAACATAGGCATTGGCAAGAGCTGCATGCACCTCTAAGTTGGTGGGCTCACATTTTACTACCTTAATATGCTCCTCAATACTAGTTGAGTAGAGCAGCTCTCGTAGCTGGTGGAAATCGCGCCAATGAGAGAAGCAGGAAAATTTTTCGAGCGTTGGAGCCAAACTTTTGAGGAAAAAGGGAGGGGAGTAGATGGAATACTCCATCTCATCGAGAGAGCTGGCAAATTTTTGCGCTGCATTGGCAAGAGCGATGTGATGCTCCAAGATACCCTCCTGATAGCCCATCTTAGCGCGACACTCATCCAAAAAGTGCTCGCAAAGCTCCACCAGCTGATCTGGCTTCTTCGCTTGTAAATAGAGCCGCAAAACAAAGTAGGAAAAGACCGTCAAAAAGAAAAGTGCTAGGCTAAAGGCAAGAACTGTTGACTTGGAGAGTAGAGCAAAAAAGGAAATGAAAAGTGCAAGTTCTACACTTCCAATGATGAAGAAGATTGTATTGAAGACTGTTTGTGTGCGCAGTAATCGGCGCAAAGCGCGCATCGGTCCCATTGGCAGCTTCTGCATCTGCTCATAGGGTTGGGCAAAAATGGCCTCACTATTCGTCTTCATCAAAGCTATCGATATTGTCTATTTGAACTAAATGTTCGCTCTTCTCCTGCAGTGCATAGACCTGGCTAAAGGCAATTGCTTTGTGCACACTCTCATCCGAAGCAGGCAATCCCTGTAAGTAGCCAAGCGCCTTTTGATACTCTCCCATATGGAAACATGAAAGTCCAACAACTCTTTGAGCGCGCAAATTGGAGGAATCTAGCTTCAAAACCCAAGAGGCGTGCGTCTTCGCAGCTGCAAAGTTCCTTGCCTCATAGAGATACTCTGCATCAGCTAAATGGTTAGCCAATTTTTCGGCATCTCCTACCTCATTGATTGTCACATGGAAAAAATCGAGAGCATCATGAATCAAAGATAGCCTGTGAATCATGTTGCTGTTTTCTGCCTGTAAATAGAGCTCACTCAAGAAGCCCTCAATGCGGCTTTGACACTGCTGCTTGTCAATACTGTAATCTGCCGCAAGACGCAGAAGGCGAGTGCCCTTTTCTTCAAAACCCTCTTTCTTCCAAAAGAGTTGACCATAGTTGAGAAGCTGCTGTCCCATCACCTCATATTCAGCACTATCTTGACCCAGCTGCCGCCAAAAAGCGAGGAAATGGCGTGTGTCAATCAAGTTCTGAGAATCAGCATAGATAATCTCAAAAAGCTCAGATGTAATCTGGCGCGCCACCTCTTTTTTCAAAGCAGCTTTGTTTTCGCACAAAGAGTTCAACGCATGCCATAGATAGCAAAGTGTTTCGCCCTCTTTGTTATGCACACCCTCTTGCATCGCTGCGAGCAGATTCTCCTCAATAATTGTATGGAAGTAGCTACCACCAAACTCATCGGCAATCTCCTTGCAAAGCTCAAAATAGAGCTCATCCTTTCGAAGCAAAATACTTTGCACCAAGTGGCAGGCTACATCAGCAATCTGCTCATTTGCACCCCACTCTTGCAGCGTCTGTACAAAGGCAAGTGCCCACTGCCTTTGATCCGCATTGGCAAAGAGCATTGTAGCCTCTTTTGCCAAAAGCTCAGACGCGCGCTCCCGCTCACGATCAAAACGGATCTCACGACCAGAACGATCAAAATAGAAGCGAGCGAGCTTATAATAGGAGCCACGTTGCAAAGGAGGTACCTCTTGAGCCTCCTTCAAATAGGTCACTCCCAAAAAGAGCGTTGATAGCTGACGAAAACTGTGCGGATCACGATCCAGCAGATGGCTTTGCTTCTCCAAAATCTCCCTGCTACCCACAATATCTCCCTCCTCACAAAGGGAGTGCGCTAAGTGAAGTTGTCGCCATGAACAGGGGAAGCATTTGTCCAAAACGCTCTCCATCCAGCCAACCTGCTCTGTTTGCGCTGACCAGTAGCGAATAGCCTCACTCCAATGACCATGCAGGTAGTGTGAAAGCCCCTCAAAAAAGAGCAATACTGATGTATCATGGGACAGCTGCTTGGCGCGGTCAATTAGCGGCGTAATCTCCATATCACGATTAGTGAAATAGGCGTTGAGCGCCTGCGTCAAATAGATCTGTACTAACAGCTCACGATCTTGCGTTGTGTGACCCGGTTGAAGAATTGTTTGTAGAAAATAGTCCGACTCCGTAAAGTGACCCCTCGCGGTAGCCAAATAACTGTTATACAGAGCAAGAGGAAAGGTCAGTGGCTCAGAATCAGCAAGTAAACGCTCACATGCAGCGTAATCGCCCTCACAAAAGAGAGTCAATGCCCGCTCCTGACGGTCCGGCCTTAATGAACGTAGATAGAGAAATGATGCAGCGCAAGCGACAAGAGCAATTAGACAAAAGGTGGGGAGAAAACGTTTCATGCGCCTGAGATTACCACCGGTTAAAAATAAGATAAAGGGAAATTATAACATTAAAGATGGTGTAAAGAATTGTCGATTTTTTTATCTATATGAAGAGAAAAAGAATGCGTAATTTAATAACGTCGTGTTAAAAATGAACCAGAACAGAATTTTAGAAAGAGGACTTTTCGAATGAGTCAAAAGAAAACCATATTATTGATTGAGGATGAAGAAGATATTGCAGCACTGATCAAATTGCAGGCTGATATATCTGGTTATAAGCTCTATGTTGAGACCGACGGTTTGAACGGCTATAGAGCAGTTGAGCGTGATCGTCCCGACTTGGTGATCTTAGATATTATGCTTCCTGGTCAAAATGGTTTAGATATTTGCCGTAAGATGAAGCAGAGCCCTGAGCTTAAAAACATTCCTGTGGTGATTATTTCAGCGAAGAATGAGGAGTTGGATGTGGTGCTTGGTCTAGAGCTTGGTGCTGATGACTATGTTGCGAAGCCATTTTCTCCCAAAATTCTCTTTTCACGTGTAAAGGCTGTTTTGCGCCGTGGTCGCGAAACACAGAAGGTGATGAAGACGTTGACATTTGGGGATTTTACTCTCGAGGTAGAGCGTTACTTGCTGCGTAAGAAGGACAAATACATTCCGATTACACTCTCTGAGTTTGGTATCCTCCGCAGGTTCTTAGTGAATCGTGGGAAGGTGTTGACGAGGAATCAGCTTTTGGATGATGTGCAGAATGATGATGCGTTCATTATGGACCGTAATATTGATGTGCATATTGCATCATTGCGTAAGAAGCTTGGGCCAAATTTCTTCTGGATTGAGACGGTACGAGGTGTTGGATACCGCTTTAAGGAAGAAGAGGATCACGCGCACGTCTAAGGAGCACAGAACAACTCCCATCCGCCAATCTTCGCGCCGCTGCATCATTCTCGCCTTCACTAACCCGCAAGGGTTTAGCGTCAGGCTCCGAATTTCCCAGCGTCGTAAATCTTGGTAGAATCTCCAATAACCGAGTTAATCAGTATCTCCCTAACAGACTAGAGACTCTCTTGCACTGGCACTGATTGCACGCGCTTTTTGCTGTGGGCATTTAGGAATTTGCTAGCAATTCCAACTACAACGATCGCTCCACCGGCGGTAGCGCCTAGCCACTTGCAAGAGGTTCCTGCTTGTGCGGTTGTGATGAAGCCATTACCCAAGCTGAAGATGGTAATGATCAAACTCGCTGCGGTAAGAATTAGGATCGAGGCAGCAATGCCTCTGATGTTATCAAGAGTCTGCCGCACGTTTGTATTTTTAATTAACGGATCGGCCATAGTTTTCGTAGACATTCTAGTTGTGCTGATATTTCTAATCATTGATACTTCCCCCTTTGATTTTTGTTGTTGCTATGCGCACTTTTGCTGCCATGAGTGTTAGAGTAGTCTTGATTGACACACTCTTGCCCCTTCCCTCTTTGACCTTAGTTGTTGATCTGAGCACTTTGGCTGCAATAATCGAGAGAGTGGCTCCTGTTGCAAGAGCGATAGCAAACCCTTTGAGCAACCCTACTGCGCAGTCAGTTTTGAGCAGATGGATTCCATAGCAATAGCCAATCACACCAATAGCAACTGCTGAAATAGTGGCTATTGTCGCTCCAAATCCAAGCGTTTGAGCGGCAGCATCTCTTACTTCAGGTGATGTAAATGTGGGTCTTACAATCATGATTTTTTACCCTTCTGATTCAAGATTTTTGAAGCAATCGCGCAAATGGCAAAGGCTGTCGCCGAGGTTGCTACTACTACCGCCGTGCGCAAGCCCATCGCTCTATTAATATGGCCACCCCTAAATGTCATGATCCCCATGAATAGGGCAACAAAGGCGGCAGAAATACCGACTATCATACCCATTTCCTGAGCAAATGTAGCCGCAGATCTAACAGTTGAAATCTTCATCATGCAAATATTTTAACATATGAAGATAAAGGGTTTATGTGAATAAAGTTAATTATTTATTAAGAAACGGGCCACTTGCGCGTGATCACTTTGGATAGGGCTAGCAATGTGATAAAGAGGATGACCCAGAAGAGGGTGCCAGGCTCGATTGAGCAGATTTTGGCATCCTGAATCGTATCTCCCTGAAGAGTGCCTTTGACTGTATAAACTCTATACGGAGCGCAGCGGTTGAATTGTTGGTTGCCTTCGAGGATCAGCTGTCCCTCTTTACCGAGGCAGCAGCTTTTGAGGTTTGGCTCAGAGGCGAGCACCCATTGTCCCGAATCTGTCTTATATATAAAGCCTTTAGCCTTCACAGAGCCTCAAAAAGTGGTGGTGTAGAGCGAGCTCTCCAGTCAGCTCGGGATGGAAGGTTGAAGCTAAAACGCGCCCCTGTTGAACGATCACGGGCTCGTCCTTATGTCTGGCCAATACCTCGACCTCTTTGCCTACGCTGAGAATGCGTGGCGCTCTGATGAAGAGGGCAGCAATATCTTGTCCATCAAACTCTAGAGAGGTGAGGAAGGAGTCGATCTGCCGTCCATAGCCGTTGCGTTCCACTTCAATAGCGAGCAGTCCTAGCTTGGCCAAGATGATCAAGCCGGCGCAGGTGCCAAAGAGCGCTCCTGTGTAGTTTTTGAGGGCAGGAATAAAGTCCATCTCCTCCATCTGCTTCCAGATGGTGGTCGATTCGCCACCGGGGATGATCAAGCCATCGCAGGAGTCGAGCTCGTGAGGGTAGCGCACAAGCCGTGTTGGCACCGGACAGATTTCACGATGCTTCTCAAAGGCGCCTTGTAGCGCCAACACTCCAAGCTTAACTCCCTCGAATGGCAAAGCGCTCCTCCATAGGCTCCGCTCCGCTCATACCTTCCAGTAGAGAGCTAGAAACTTCAGCAAGCTTTTTAGGATCATCATAGTAGGTGGTTGCCAAAACAATGGCCCTTGCTCTTGCCTCTGGATCATCTGATTTGAAGATACCAGAGCCAACAAAGACAGTTTCAGCGCCCAGCTGCATCATCAATGCTGCATCAGCTGGCGTTGCAATCCCACCAGCAGAGAAATTAGGCACAGGCAGCTTGCCTGTTTTTGCTACTTCCAAAACCAGCTCATAGGGCGCTTCCAACCTCTTGGCAGCTGTCATCAACTCTGAGGAGTCCATATGCTTGAGACGTCTCATTTCACTTTGCATGGCGCGCATGTGGCGTACAGCCTCAATCACATTCCCTGTGCCAGCCTCGCCCTTGGTGCGGATCATTGCAGCGCCCTCAGCAATACGGCGGAGCGCCTGACCTAAATCACACGCACCACAGACAAAGGGGATTTCAAAGTTGTGCTTCTCAATGTGGTGTTCATGATCGGCGGGTGTGAGTACTTCACTCTCATCAATGAAATCGACTTCCAGCGCTTCTAAAATCTGCGCTTCGACAAAGTGTCCGATGCGGCATTTTGCCATTACAGGAATAGAGACTGCCTCTTGGATGGCGCGGATCATGTCGGGTGACGACATACGTGCAATCTTGCCATCTGCGCGTATATCGGCAGGGATTTTTTCCAATGCCATGACAGCAACGGCGCCAGACTCCTCTGCAATCTTGGCTTGGGTGGCGTTCGTGACATCCATGATGACGCCACCTTTTAACATCTCAGCTAGTGCTATTTTCTTCTTCATAACTCCGAAAAGGGGTTGCTGCTTTGTGCAAAGCTATTTTTCTTCTTCCTCTTATTGATCTCCTTTCTGATCGAAAAAAGAAGGTCTTGATCAAAATCCATATGCGCTGCCCATTTCAAGTAGGGGAGCGGGATCTCTGCAAAGAGACGGCCCTTGTGCTTGCCAAGCGGCATGTACTTCATCTCAATTGGCTTAGCCAAAATCTTGAGCAGCTCTTCTACAGTCTTATAACGCTCTACCAACCTTTTGAAGACGGTGATGTTGATCTGCACATCATCAAGCGCTCTATGTGTCTTAGTGTAGGGCACATTGAAATGGTTGGCAAGTGTGCCGAGTGAATTACTCGGACTGTCGCCATAGTGGCGTGCCAAGCGCAATGTGTCGATGCAGTTGTTAATCCTAAGCGGGCAGTTCATCTGCGCTCTTTTAGACTCATTTGTGAGTATGGTGATGTCACCGCCAATCATATGTCCGATGATGCGTCTCTTGCCGACAAATTCAAAAAACTTGGGCAGCACATCAGCAATCAGCGGAGCATCTTTGATCATCTCCTCGCTGATATTGTGCACTTTTTGCGCCTCCTCTCCAATTGGATACTGTGGATTGATCAGCTGATCAAACTCTTCCAAAATGCCATCCTCGAGAGTGAATCTGGCCGCAGCAATTTCGATAATGCGGTCATTTTCTAAATCAAGACCTGTGAACTCACAGTCTAGGCAGATAAACTCACTCTTGCTCAGTAATCCCATCTATAACCATATTTAGTAGTTTCTGCCTGCCCTCTCTTTTTGTGGTCGAATAGTGCACATAGGGAAGGTCAAACTCTTTTATAATCTCTCGCGTGTTGGTCATGCGCTCATTTTTGGAGAGTTTGTCCACCTTGGTTAGAACCAAAATAGTGGGCACCTCTTGAGCCATCAACCACTCACCCATCTGCATATCCAATTCTGACGGCTTTCTTCTGCAATCCAGAAGAAGCAGCGCCAGCTGGGGTGGGGATTTGTTCAAGTAGCTCTCTAAATAGCTACTCCACTCCTTTTTTATCTTGCCGGAGACTTTGGCATAGCCGTAGCCTGGTAGATCGACAAACAGCAGCTTCTCATCCACCATGAAGAAGTTGAGCAGCTGCGTTTTACCCGGCATACTACTGGTCTTCGCCATCCCTCTTTTCTGAAAAATGTCGTTCAGGAGCGATGATTTGCCTACATTGGATCGGCCCAGCAGAGCAACCTGAGAAAAGTGGGGTAGCCCTTTACTATCTTTTGCCGATTTTATGAATCGAACATTTTTGAAGTTAAACACCTTCCCCCTTCTCGATGGCTAAATTCAATGTGGATTGTCTCCTCTGGTAGCAGAGCTTCTATGCGCTCACTCCACTCAATACAGGCGACACCCTCAAAGAGAAACTCCTCAAACCCCATTTCTAAAAACTGCTCCCCATTTTTCAGACGGTAGAGATCGAAGTGAAAAACTTTGCCCTCATAGATGTTCAAGTAGGTGAAAGTGGGGCTATCGATCGCAATCTTTTTGCCCAACACTCCCTCAACTACACCCTCTACAAAGGTGGTTTTACCAGCGCCTAAATCGCCATGCAGTGCCAAAATGGCGCCACGCTTAAGCTTCTGTCCCACCTCCACACCAATTTGGTGCGTCGCCTCAGGGCTATTACTAAGCTTCAACCCAGGCGTTGACGTATGGAGCAAAGAGTTCGTCATCTGCAAGAGCCTCTACAAATTGCGTGATTTTACTCTCTTGAAGATGCTCTTCGATAAAGTGCAAAAAGTCCTCTTCAAGCTCAAAGCGATTCTGGTTTTGTACATCGACCAGAGTCATCGACTTGAGATAGTTCTGCTTAAAGTCTTTAATGACCGCTTCTTTAGAGTTGTAAAGCTTTCCACTAACAGCAGAGGAGTAGACGATCTTCGTAATCGGCTCTTTTCGCGGCTTAATGTAGTTATTGATCACCTCTTTGTCATCGGAGACGTGGAAGCGTTTAGCTTTGACTCCGTCGACGCGCTCTGTATTTTCTGGGCATTTTGTAACCCAGTCGTAGATGGCGTCTTGCGGGTTGGGGTGTGTATTGTCAGCGAAGACCTTTCCTGTAAAGGGGCAGATATAGATGCGCTTGGTCTTTTCGTCGACAGTTGGTGGGCCATAGCCAATTTTGATTTCAGTTTCGCGCCACACTTTGCCAGATTCTTCCAGCTTTTTCATTGCATCTGCGCTACTTTGGTAGATTACTTTATCTTGTACGAAGGCGACCGGCTCGATTTTAAACTGCTTTTCTAGGTAGAAGAAGTAGGCGGTAAGCAGATCGGGTGAGCGGTGCTGTTGAAGGAAATCAAAAATTTCCTTTTTAATCTTTGGTGTCATTGCCATTAGGTCAATCCTTTCTTTTTTAGTCAGCAGAGTGTAGCACGCTGAGGGGAATAATGCCACTTGATTTTTTTTTCATCCTCTCCTACGATGGTTCTATTAAATTTAGGAGGATACATGGCATCGCATCTAATCAAAGAGCTTAATGACGAAAATTTTGAAGAGGGAGTAGCAGCTGGGGTAGTTTTGGCGGACTTCTATGCGGATTGGTGTGGTCCTTGTCGTATGTTGACTCCGATCGTGGAGGAATTGGCTCAGGAGATGAGCGGCAAGATGGTTGTAGCGAAGGTTGACACAGACAAAGCGGCTAATGTTGCGGCGAAGTTTGAGGTGACATCAATTCCTACATTGATTCTTTTCAAGGATGGCGCTGTGGTCAAAAAAGTTGTTGGTCTTAAGGATCTAGACACACTCCGCGCCCTAGTAAACGAAGCCCTTTAAGGAGCCACGGAATAACTCCCATCCGGCATCTTCCGCCACAATTTTCGATTCGGTGTCATTCTCGACTCGTCTAACCAGCAAGTGGTTAGCTCTCGTCTCCGAATTTAGCCGAATCAAAAATTCTGACGAAATCTGTCAAACGGTAGTTAATCAGTATCTCCTTAAGGAGCCACTGAACAACTCGCTCATTGAATCTTCCACCAATCTTCGCGCCGCTGCTTCATTCTCGCCGGAACGTACCGCAAGGGGTTAGCGTCAGGCTCCGAATTTCCTAGCGTCACAAATCTTGGCGGAATCTCTAGCAAGGTAGATATTCAGTATCTCCTTAATCAAGGCTTCCTATACCAAACTCTCTAACAGATTTTCTTGAATAAGTCGAGTTTGTGAAGTCTATTGGCTGAGTGGATATTCAAAGTTCAGGTTCAGGCATATCATTACCCATCGCACAGAGAGCTTGAAGAACAGGCTTTAGGCAGCCTTTGCGTCTAAACATTCTTCTAAGCTGAATGCACTGTTCTGCATAGATCTTAGCTAATGTTTGTACTTCTTTAGATTTTGGATCTCCCCCAAATCTAGCAGGACGAATACCAAATGTTTTTATATAAACCTTTCCACCTTTTCCATGAATGATCATTTTTTTACGAACTGCAGGTAAAATTTTCCATTGCCCATCCTCTGGGAAACCTTCTTTATCATAGCGCTTACAATTTACAGAAGATTCTCTTCCATATCCAAGTATCAGGCCATAAAGAGCTTCATCGAATCGAATTAGAGGCTCTAAACGTTTTATTTTCTCAAGCTTATTGATGAAAAGATCAAGTGAAAAAGGCTGCTTAAACAGCTTCATATAGAGTTCATCTAAGGTTTCTTTAAAAAGATCCTCGTTTTCTGCAACTACTCTGCGTAAGCTTTCTTTGTTAATAATAATAAGGTGAAAGTATTTTGAAGTTCTTTGCTTCTCTTCACAAAAAATGAAGTTAGGATGAGGAAAAAGATGCTCATACTTCTTCCAAACTTGCCATCCTTTCCCAGCGACTGTGTATGGATAGTGACTATCGCAACGCTTAACTCTAACCGTTGCTTGCGCCGCGGGCTTATCTGAAAAGAAGATAGGGTAACCTAACTGGTAATGCTTTATTTGCTCATGGAAGAAGTGTTGCAAATATATGCGTTCTCGATAGGAAATCTGTTGCAAAGCGGTGTCTACGTCAAAAGCCCAAACTAGACTCGAATAGCTTAGCACAATAGTCATAAGAATGAATCGTTTAATCATTTTGATTGGATACTCTTCTCAAACTTTTCCGCTTCTTCATATGAATGGGGTGCTCCATCAGGATCATCTATATCTAATGCCTCTCTGTACACTTCATACCGAATACGGTTGTTTTCTTCTTCTTGCTCTTCGCGTTTTTTGCACTCTTCACACCCTTTGGATTGATCGTCATAATTGTCTCCAGGGCAGTTGGGCACGTCACACACCCAACCCATTTCATAATCGGGACAAATGAAGTCAGCAAATAGGCAGTTTAAGCAGCTTACTATCAAAATACAAGACATAGTGAAACGCATACAATTTCTCCTCATATCAAAAGTTAAATTTCCACTATCAATGAATTTATCGTTAGATTTTTTTAAAGTCTATGTAAACCCTCAATCTAGTTCTGAGATTTTTGGAAATGTCACAGTTATAACTCACGAGTGAAGCTGATCAGGGCTTCCTTACGGAGACACTGAACAACTCCCGTACCAGATCTTCCCACAATCTTTCTATCGAGGTATCGTTCTCGCCTTGACTA
>JAJACG010000025.1 GCA_022601635.1 Chlamydiales bacterium
AAACGTCAAAGATGTCCCTCAAAATGGAAGAGGAGGAATTTCGAATCCCTCACGCGAAAGCTCAGCCGCTTCCGCTTCTCTTTCATTTCAACCGCCGAAGTCTTCGGTGCGCGAGGAGGGCAGTGCAATAGCACGGCCTCCGAGCAAAACGGAGACTCCGGCGGTTTGAAATGGAAGAGGAGGGATTCGAACCCCCGGATGCT
Source organism: Chlamydiales bacterium (assembly GCA_022601635.1). Taxonomy (GTDB): domain Bacteria; phylum Chlamydiota; class Chlamydiia; order Chlamydiales; family JAAKFR01; genus JACKPM01. The sequence goes on from JAJACG010000025.1 coordinate 204, forward strand.
CGCACATCGCCTGTTTTCAAGACAGGTGCTTTCGGCCACTCAGCCACTCTTCCTAAAATTGCTCCAAAAACCTTCGATTGTTCTCCATGAATAATCGAATGTCGGGAATACCATAGCGCAACATGGCTAATCTTTCAATACCTAATGCCCACGCATAACCACTATATTCTTCCGGATCTAGTCCACCAGATTTCAATACCTCAGGATGAACTAAACCAGCTCCCGCTACTTCCAAAAATCCCGTCTTCTTGCAAACATTGCAACCCTTGCCATCACAAAGAAAACAGTGCACATCCACCTCAAGACCAGGCTCCACAAATGGAAAATAACTCGGCCTATATCTCATCTGCACATCTTTCTTAAATAATCTGCTGAAAAACTCCTCAAGAGTCGCAAATAAATCAGCAAATGTCACATGACGATCAATGTAAAAACCCTCAACTTGATGGAAAAGAACATGCGATCGCGCAGATATATCCTCATTACGGTAACACTTCCCAAAAGCAATCGCACGTATCGGAGGAGTCGAATTCTCCATCACCCGAACCTGAACATTTGACGTATGCGTACGCATCAAAATGTCGCCCGCTACATAAAAAGTGTCCTGCATATCCCGCGCTGGATGATCAGCTTGGAAATTCAACGCCTCAAAGTTGTAGTAATCCTTCTCAATGTCTGGACCCGTCTGCGATGAAAAACCCATCGCCGTCAAAATCTCCACAACCTCATCCAAAAGCTGCAAAATCACATGACGCCGGCCAACTTGCTGACAACGACCCGGAAGCGTCACATCCAACTTTTCAGATGCAATACGCTCTTCCAGCTCAAGCTTCTCAAATCTATCATGGAATTCGTCAAGAAGCGCCTGAGCCGACTGCTTCAACTCATTCACACCCTTGCCGTAATTGGCACGCTCAGATGGCTCAATATTACGCAGATTTTGCATCAGCGCAGGAATTAAGCCCTTCTTGCCTAAATATTTGACTTTAAGACTCTCAACTTGAGAGCAAGAGGCAGCCGAAGAGAGTTCCCCCTTCAGCTGCTCAAGTAATTCGTTCACGCTAACGCTTTCTTTGCTTTCTCAACTACACATTGAAACCCAGCTGGGTCGTGAATGGCCATCTCAGATAGCATCTTGCGATTCAACTCGCAGTTTGCCTTCTGCAATCCATTGATCAACTTGCTATAAGAAATGCCACCCATCTTGGCGCCAACACCAATACGTTGGATCCAAAGACTGCGGAAATCGCGCTTCTTTAGCTTTCTGTGAGCGTAGTTAAACGATAATGCGCTCATCACAGCATTGCTCGACTGGCGAATATGATTCTTGCGATCGCCGAAAAAACCACGAGCACGCTTCAATATACGCTTGCGTCTCTTCCTAGAGGCTGGCGCTCCTGTCACTCTTACCATCTTACTATACTCCCATCATCCGTTTGTAGGTTTTGAGCAGAGAATCATCCACAAGCGCCGGTGAGGCCAAGTGTCTCTTTCTCTGCGATGACTTCTTTGTCAACTTATGACGTCTCGCTTGACGGCCACGAAGAAGCTTGCCCTTCGCCGTCACCTTAAAACGAGATGCCACCGATTTGTTTGTTTTCATCTTAGGCATGACTTTCCTTTGGTTTCTTTCCGCCCGGAGCAATCACGCTGGTTAAACTCCGACCCATCATCTTCAAGGGAGCCTCCAGCGTCCCCACTTCCACTAACTCATCACAAAAACGCTGGACAACCTTCTTGCCCACATCTGTGTGTGCCATCTCTCTTCCTCGGAAAAAGCAGGTCAACTTCACCTTATATCCCTTCTCCAAGAACTGATGCGCTCTTTTCAGCTTAGTTTGAAAATCATGCTCATCAATATTTGGCTTGAGCTTGACCTCCTTCACTTTCACCTGATGCTGAGTCTTGCGACTCTCCTTCTCACGCTTCGTCTGATCATAGCGAAATTTGCCATAATCAATAATCTTACACACTGGTGGCTGTGATCCAGGCGCCACTTCCACAAGATCCAGACCCGCGTCTTGTGCCCTTCTCAGAGCATCTCTCGTTTCAATAATGCCGATCTGCTGCCCATCCGGTCCGATAACCCGTACTTTGGGCACTCTAATCTGTCGATTTATTCTCAAATTCAAAAACTCTCTTTATAGCTTTCGAAGTAGTTTAACTCAGAAGCTATTACTCTCGCAAGTAAACAAATTTTTTGGGATATAGCTGACTCGAACAGCTGACCTCCACGATGTCAACGTGGCGCTCTAACCAACTGAGCTAATACCCCGCGAGGAAGGGACACTATACCTCTATAGAATGTTTTCTTAAAAGGAAAATCTCTTGAAAATTCGCCAAAAATCCTTTATAATAGAAGCCATATGAGTGATCTAACCATCAATAATACAGCAGCTAGACTCTGTGCCGAGCAGCCAAAGGCGCTGGTTGGAGGCTTTTTAGCCCTAGAAGCAGCGAAAACTGTGATCGTCGCTCTAGCGCTTGCTGGTGTTTTGAACCGGACCGGCTTTTTGATCGGTGTGGGAGGCACAATCGGCCTAGAGATCTTGGGCCTTGCTTCCTTGGGCAAAAAGGTGGGTATTTGCGACTCAGCCAAGTATGCTCTGATCGCCTCTCTGATCATTTTTGCCATTCCAGCTGGCTCTTGGGTATCTGTCTTGTGTGGTAAGGGCTTGGGTGGACCATCTTGGACCATCTTAAGCATGTCGATGCTCATCCCGAGTAGCTATCTTATCTTAAAAGGTTTCCAGAAAAAATTTGAATCAGAAAATCAGATTAAATTCCGTCTCTGCTAAGGCGCACTTACGCTGGAAACAGCTAATTTTACCTGGGGACCTCATCGTAGATGCCACTTGTGGCAATGGTCATGACTCCCTATTTATTCTCGAGCAGCTCAATCACACTGGCTTTTTAGTTGCCTACGACATCCAGCAGGCAGCACTTGAGAGTACTCAAATGCGGATTGGCCACTTTTCCAACTACAAGCTGAAGCTGCAATCACATGAGTTCATTGAGGAAGAGGGTGTTCGCCTTATCTGTTATAATCTTGGCTACCTTCCTGGCTCTGACAAATCTGTCACAACGATGACTAAGGTTACGCTCAATAGCTTAGAGAGTGCTAAAAAGGCGCTCTTACCGGGTGGCCTATTAAGTATCACCTGCTATCCGGGGCATGAAGAGGGAAGTATTGAATCTGAGGCGGTGCGCAGCTGGGCAAAGTCACAAAAGTGTCAGCTAGAAATTATTGAGACTAGATCTCCCTTCTTACTCTTGCTACAATTCTAAGTTTTTCTTATACCGATGAGATGCGCATTCTAGTCTTTTTGACTCTTCCTGCAGCTTTAATTGCCGCTGATATCGATGTTCCACCCAATCAGACAACAAATCAGACCCTCCCCGATACTGGTGATACACTTACTGTTGGTGCAAACGGCTCGATTATTGTAAGCGATGCTGTAGCTGTCTTGATGAATGCAACAAATCAAACGGTCAATAACGCTGGATTGATCTCCACATCTGGAATAGGATCTTCTTACGCCATTTCAGCTTCCAATACCTCAGCTGCGATTTCAAATAGCGGTACCATATCAACAACTGGTACTCCAGATGGATATGGAATCTATATTGCAGGCAGTAACTCTCACATCACAAATAGCGGAATCATTCGTACAACGGGGACAGACTCAGATGGTATTCGAGTTGACACAGGCGGAACCAATGTGATGATCCATAACTCGGGGATCATCGAAACCTCGGGGCCAGGCGGCTATGGTGTTACCATTGCTGAAAGCAATGGATTATTGATCAATAGCGGAACAATCAAGTCTGATCAGACCAGCTCTCTATTTTTTACGGCGGCTAATCCAACCCTCAAACTATTGAAAGGTTCCAATTTGCAAGGGCCGATCACCTCTTCTGGAGGGGGACTCAACTTGCAATCTGAAGAGGGTATGAATCTTCTCTTTACCATGGATGCCAGTAGCGTTGGTTTTGCCTCACTTAATATCGGCTCCCCCTTCGTTACAGTGGGTGCCAATGGGACTTTGGCCTCAATCGATCGCACAGGCTTTATCTATCAGACCGATTTTTTCGAGGATTTGACCGACTCCATTCAAGATTCCATCTATAGATGGATGCCGATGCTTTTGACCTGCCATAAGCCTAGTTGCGGTGTTTGGGCCAAGACACTGGGCTCCTATCGTATCTGTAGCAATGAGATCGCCTTCTATGATTGGATCTCGGGTGGACTTGCTGGTGCCAACTGGGAGGCATTGTATGGAACTTTGGGGGTTTATGGAGGAGGAACCTATGGCGAGGCACATATCTCCAACGGATCACAGGAGTCTGATCTTAGAACAGGTTTAGGTGGTCTCACCTACGAACAGCTGATGGGCCCTCTCTTTTTTGGTTTTTCGATGGCAGCTGGCTACGTCAACTGGAAGAACGAGCGGGAAATTTTGGATAATTTGGTTGCAGGAGGCGTCAATGTTGCCAAAGCTGAAACAGATGGCTGGTTTCTCTCACCAGAGATAACTGCAGCGGGGTGGGGCGCCTTGAATGAGAGATGGGGCGTTTTGCTGAGCAGCACCTTGCGCTATTCGGGGCTCTTTTTGGGCAGCTATAGTGAGAAGGGCTCTAGTTCCAATTTCAAGGTGCACAACCGCCACATCGATCTAATGAAATTGCGTGGTGAATTCTCCTTTGTGGGTCATCATGAAAAATATGGCCATGAGTGGGAGCTGGCTCCCTATGTCGGAGTTGCTGGCCTCTTTCAGGTGGGTGGAACCCGCGTACGTGGCGAACTTCTCAACCAGCCTCTTGCTTTCTCAGCCGTCGAAAAGGAGAACATGTTTGAATTTCTCTACGGCATGCGAGCCGAGTGGATTCAAGAACACCTCATCTATTTTGGCCATGTTCAGGGCCTTCGCGACAATGTCAAGTGCTCACGAGTGCTTGCTGAGCTCGGCTTTTTGCGCCTCTTCTAGACAGAGCTTGGCGCGCTCCATGATATAGAGCGAGCCTGTGACTAGTAGACAATCTGAGTTATAGACCGAGGTAAACGCTTTGGAAAAATCCCTCTCATCACCCGGCAAAATACGCTCATGATCAATCTCCGTTACAACCAGCGGCTGCGCCTCATGCAGAAGCGCACGCATCTCATCACCATTTTTGGAAAAAGCAGCCAGACAGGCAAAGGGCCGCGGCACCCGCTCCAATGTCCGCTTGAGTGCTGCAGGATTGTGTGCACCATCAAAAATCAGATGGCCAATCTGCTCAAAGCGGCAGGGAGGCTTGGCGTCCATACCAAGCGGAGGATAGCCCAAAATCTCTAAAGCCTTGGCTGCAATGGCACAATTTTCTTCCTCATAGCTACCGCTCACTTCAACCCAATGCTCTTTGGGAAAGAGATGGCGTGGCTTCACATGGGGACCCATCACAGCAGGCACTCCCCTTTTAATGATCGCCGCTTTTTCTTTGGCAATTGACTCAAGCGTATTTCCCAAAAACTCCTGATGATCAAAATCGATCGAGGTGATCACACTGAGAATAGGAGTGATGATGTTGGTGGCATCCAGACGCCCGCCAAGCCCCACCTCAATCACTGCAATGTCCACCTGCTGCTCTGCAAAAAAACGAAAAGCGGCTAGCGTCACAGATTCAAAGTAGGTGAGATCCTTAATCCAAAGTCGATTGAGATCTTCAAGCGGTATTCTTCTCCCATTGATCTGAATTCTTTCGCTAATGCAAGAGATATGGGGCGATGTAAAAAGCCCAACTTTTTTGCCAGCAAGCTCTAAACTGCGCGCAATCTTAGTACAGACAGAACCCTTCCCATTGGTTCCCGCCACATGGATGGTGGGGTAGGCTGCACTCGGCCTTCCCAAAGAGGCGTCAATCTCGGCAATCGCCTCGACTCCCAACTTCATCTGCGCCATTTCATTTGCTGAGTGCATCGAAGGTCTCCTTATCTACCCAGGAACTCCCGAGCCGTGCCATCGGTTTCACAGTCCCATGATAGTCAGATCCCCCTGTAATCAACCAGTTGCGCTCTTTGGCAGCAGCCACATACTTCTGCTCCCGCTCTCTTGGCATCCGAGCATAGTAGCCCTCCAAACCATCAAAAGGCATCTCAAGCATCTGGCGGAAAATCGACTGCCGCTTGATCAGCTGCGGATGGGCCAAAATCGCCTTGCCACGCGCCTTGTGGATCGTCTCAATGGTCTCCTCAACAGAAATAATCTCCCCAGGCGAATAGGCCGGCTTCCCCTCCCCCAAAAGACGCACAAATGCCTCCTCAATTGAACTCACAACACCTTTTTTTACAAGTGCTTGAGCTATGTGTGGTCGCCCAATTGTATGCCCTGTCTCTTCCAGTTCAATCTCGTGACCCAGATGGCGCAATTTTTCCAAAATGCGATCGTTACGCTGCTTGCGCCTCTTTTTGTGACGTAGTACCAGCTGCGCTAAAGCCTCACTCTTCAAGGAGAGGTTGTAGCCCAAAATATGAATTGGCTCACTACGGAAAAATGAGGAGAATTCAACCCCAACAAGAAGAGAAAAGTTTCGACTCTTAGCATAGGGTAGCGCCTCCTCATACGCATCAACTGTATCATGATCAGTGATCGAAAGAGCAGAAAGCCCCTTTTCGATGGCAAGATCGATCAGCTCAGCTGGAGAGTCTGTTCCATCTGAACAGCTGCTGTGACAGTGTAGGTCTGCTCTAAAACTCATAGGGAATAAAGCGTAGCTCCTCTTCCAATATCTGGCCAGTCTCTTCATAGACACGCCTTTTCACTTCATCAATCAGCTGCCTCACATCTTTAGCTGTCCCCCCATCATTGACGATGAAGTTAGCGTGGCGTTCAGAGACAGAGGCGCCGCCACATGCCAGTCCCTTCAAACTGCAGCTTTCGATCAATCTGCCAGCTACATCATCTTTAGGGTTGCGAAAGACACAGCCACAGGAGTGATCACTATAAGGCTGAGTTTTTAATCTATAGTCGACAAGCTCTCTTTGATGTCCCTTCGCCTCTTCATTGGGCGTCAGTTCAAATGTAGCCTCTACAATTGCCCCCTCCATCTTCTGAAAAATCGAGCTTCTATAGGCAAAGTCAAACTCCTCGATCCTATGAATCTTCCGATCAACAAAAATGACACTTTTGAGTCTCTGTGACACATCTTGCCCATTCGCACCAGCATTCATGAAGACTGCTCCACCAACTGTTGCAGGAATACCAGCCGCAAACTCCAATCCCCCAAATCCCCGCTTCGCCGTGATCTGCCCCAACCTTGCAAAGCTAAAACCGCTCCCACAGCAAAATTTTGCTCCCTCTTGCTCACAATAATCAATGCGATTGAGAATGACCAAGCCAGCGAAACCGCGATCATCAAAAAGCGTATTGGACCCCTTGCCCAAAACAAAAAAGGGCAGCCCCTCATCTAAAGCAAAGACTACCTGCTCATGCATCTGCTCAGCAGATTTGGCCTCACAGAAATAGCGCGCCTCTCCCCCCACTCTCATCGTAGAAAAGGGAGCAAGCGGCTTATTTATCTCGTGCGGGAAGGGCAATAAGGGCATCTAATAACGCATGAATGAAACGACTCGCCTCTTTGGTCGAAAACTTACGACTCAGACGCAGCGCCTCAGAAATGATGATCTTCGGCTCTAGTCGATTTTCCAGAAATTCAAACAAGCTCAAACGCAAAATGTTGCGATCTAGCAGGTCGATCCGATCCAAAGTATAGTCCTTGGACGTAGCAGCAATTTTCTCATCAAGCTGATCCACTACAGCAAAAATTTCATTTGATCGCTCAATAGAGAGTGACGCCTCCCCTCCTAGTGATAGAGAGTAGAGATCTTGCAAAACAAATTCTCGCGATTTTTGAGGCATCGTCATGGGAAACATTTTAAACGAAATGGCCCCAAGAGTAAAGGCTAAATCGTTCCAGTGAGACGAAAGCTGCTCTCCTCTTCCAAATGGAGGTCAAAGCCTTCCATCTGACTACAGGAGGGGCACTGCACATAGATGCGACATAGACGGTCACACTCATCAAAGTAGAGGGCGAAAACCAGCCAGCTCTTATTGAAGTAATAAGAAAAAAGAGAGCTTGACTTGAAGCTCTCTTTTTTTAGTGCTGAATGAAAGATTTTCTCTGCATTTTCCCGATCCATATAGCGTTTCAGGCGACTACAACGAAGATCGGAGCTATTTAATGCAGAAAGTAACTGCGAAAATGTCACCCTATTGGATAGCCGCATCCCTAGATCTTTTGCAAGATCCTCAGGGAGAGAAACCGGGTACCGAAAGCGGCTTAATAGCCGTGTAAAACTCTCAACAAGCTGCATAGGAGCCCCCCATTTTAACTAACTGCTGCCTTTTTCGACTACAAAATATAAATCTATAAAATATTTTTTGTGAAATATTTTTTTGTCTGATATAGCTAAGATCATGCTGATCATTTTTTTAGACACCGAAACCACAGGGCTAGATTCACAGCGTCACCGCGTTTTGGAGATTGCTTTCAAGATTTATGACAGTCAGAAAAATCGGATTGTTGTGAGTTATAGCGCGATCATCAATCAGCCATCCGAGGTGTTGGCATTGGCTGATCCGCAAAGTATGGAGGTCAACGGCTTTACTGACACGCTTGTGATGAGTGGTAAGTCTGAAAGGGCTGTTTCTGCTGAGATCATTGGGGATTTTAATCGAGCGGGGGTGGATAAGGGTAATGCCGTTTTCGTCTGCCAAAATCCCTCTTTTGACCGCACTTTCTTCAATCAGTTGGTCAGTGTGCAGATGCAGACAGAGTTTCGCTGGCCCTACCATTGGCTCGATTTAGCCTCTATGTATTGGGCGCGCAAAGGCGGTCAAATATCTGAGGAAAAAGAGCTATCGAAAAATGCGATTGCATCGAGTCTTGGTCTTGCACGCGAGGCTGATCCACATCGAGCGATGAATGGTGTCATTCATCTGATGCAGTGCTACTGCTCTCTTTTTTCTCTGTCAATTCCGGAGCTTGAGGCTGACGCGCGATCTGCTCAACGGGGCTAGGGCTCTCTATCTCTTTTAGATCGTTAAATTTTCTTGCTGAGACTAGAACGCGACTCTCCAGTGTGGCGAGGGTTTTGTTATAAGAAGAGACAGCTGAATCAAGGTTTTTGCCCACTTTGGCAAAGTGACCTCCCATATCAGAGAGGCGCTTGTAGAGCTCTTTTCCTAGCTCACTGATTGCTGCAGCATCTTTGGAAATGCTCTCTTGGCGCCAGCCATAGGCGACAGAGCGCAGAAGGGCAATCAAAGTTGTTGGTGTTGCCAAAATCACCTTTTTTTCCACGCCCATTTCAATCAGCGAGGGCTCCATTTCTAAGGCAGCGGAGAAGATGGGCTCACCTGGAAGAAAGAGAACGACAAACTCTGGTGTGTCAGAAAATTGCTCCCAATAGTTTTTGCGCGACAGCATGGTGATGTGGCTGCGAATCTGCTGAGCATGTTCTTGCAGCTTCTGACGTCTCTTATCTTCATCATCGGTTTCAGTGGCTTCTAAGTAGGCTTGCAGCGGCGCTTTGGCATCGACGATGATCTGCTTATTGCCAGGGAGTTTGACTAGAAGATCGGGGCGAAAACTGCCCTCTTCGGTGGTCAAATGGCTCTGTTCAAAGAAGTCACAGTGGTTGACCATGCCGGCCATTTCAACGACACGTTTTAGCTGAATCTCACCCCAGCGACCGCGTGTGTTGGGCATACGCAGAGCTCTTGCCAAATTGGCTGTTTCGCTATGGAGCGCCTTTTGTGTATCCAAAAGGGAGTCAACCTGCCCTTTAAGTGTGGCATAAGCGCCAACACGGCTCTTTTCTAGTTCATGGATTTTTTTGTCGACCTTATCAAGAGATTCTTGAATTGGCTTAACGAGCTGGTCTACTTTTGTTGCCTTTTGCTCTGTTTGGGCGTGGTATTTCTCAAAGGTGGTTTTGGCAAGATCAAAAAATGAGTCGCTATTTTGCTGCAAAGCCTCTCCCGAAATGCCTCGAAAATAGGTGCGCATGACAACAAACGAGAGTAAAAAACCGCCGGTTAGACCAATAAAGAAAAGAAGTAGAGCTAGAATCATAATTAATGTTATAGTCGAGCGCTGATGAAAAGACAATACAAATGGCTGATTCCTCTGATTTGTTGGCTGCTTTTGCTGCCATTTACTCCAAAGTTGGATCTTTGGGCCTCCTCCAGGTTTTATTTAGGGGCAGATCAGTTTTATAACGCTCCTATTTTCCAATTTTTCTATGTATGGGGTGAGCTCTTTGGTCTTTTTGTGGGAGTGATGGCCTCTGCTATTTTTGCAGGTTCATTTGTGATTCGCAAGTGGCAGAAGATGCGCAAAGGAGCGCTTGCTATTGCGCTTGTGCTAGCAGTTGGAGCTGGAGCTATTGTTAATCTTGGGTTGAAAGAGATGTGGGGCAGACCGCGCCCGAAGCAGCTGGAGCAGTTTGGCGGAACAAAGCAGTATCGCGCTGTTTGGCAGCCTCGTTTTGAGAAGATCGAGGGTGATCATGAGCGCTCATTTCCAAGTGGCCACACCGCTGTGGGCTTCTTCTACTTAAGCCTTTTCCTAGTAGGAAGGCGTTACCAAAACCGACTTCTGACAAATGGCGGAGCGCTCCTTACTCTCTTCTGGGGTCCCGGTTTGATGGTCACACGCATTGTCCAAGGAGCGCACTTCCTCTCTGATGTTGTCACTTCTGTGCTGATTATGTGGTGTGTTGCACTTGCTGTTGATTATGTGCTGTTTGAGGCCAGATCAACATTGGTAAAGACAAAAGTGTGATAGTTATCCCCAAAATAATAGTTCACTTTCCTTGATTCACAAAGAAGGGCTGGCTCTCTATCTTCGGGAATTTTAGCAAACAGCTCCTCCACAACACCTCTTATAACTCTTACGCAACTTAGATTAGAACCCCTTGGAAGTTGAATACGGCAGCGTTTATCACATACAGTATGATAGACAATCGTCATTTTACCTCTTTGATCTGATTTCTTGGTAGTTTCGCCTGAATCCTGTCCTCATACTCTCTTAGTAGAGGGGAGAAGGGATTCCTATTTGGATCTGCTGCATAGTGTGTTACTAGGTGCTCAATAAGTGAAGCCATATTTCCAACCCACCTCACATCGCAGTGGTAACATTGGAAATTATTGTTCTTCCCTAATTTGTTTGGATCAAAAAATTGACTATCCCTCTCTAAGGTTTGAGGTTCATGAGCTCGAATTGGCGGGGTGACATAAGCAGAAGAGGCGGAGTGAGCACTTGGAGTGACGCGTGAAAAGGAAGTACTGGGGGAAGTATCTCTATCATCGTGTAGCGGTAAATCGAAGGGAATGCTCGCAGCTATGTTCTCTGGGATAAGCTGTTCGTCAAACTCTTTTTCTATTTCATGAAAAAACTCATAGCCTGCATCTCGAGAGAACTCCTGCAGGGTGTGCAGAAGCTCTTCATCTGAAGGGGGAGCATCCAAAGGGCGCGTTAAGCCCGCATCGGTTATAGGTAGCGGCGCGGCTGTTAGAGCCAAATGAGCTGCAGGCGAGACGCCAAAACCTGGTACTCCGGCTACTTGTGATTGCTCCGGTAGATCATAGCCAGGGGATGTTCTAGCTGCTCGTAGCTGAGATTGTACTCCCCAACTTAGGAAGTCCAGAGGAGCTTCCGTTGGTTGCCGAGTAGAGGAGCAAGATGCTGGAGCTGCCCTCTGGTCTGATAGGGGTGTAGTCCACTGAGAGGGTGTCAATAGATCACATAAGTCAAAAGTTGTACTAGCTGTTTGAGAATGAGGCCCCAAACCGAGAGGATCTATAGGCAACGTATGCGAATTAAAAGGCATAACCGCTGCTTCCAACGGCTCTTGTCTTGCTTGCCGCTGAGATTTTTTTGACTGTGATAACGGTAATATGGTGGCAGCCTGTTCAACTAGACTTCTCTCTGACGGCAGTGATGCTAACTCACATGATCCAGGGCGATGAGGAGCAGTATCTTGTTGGAATATTACTTGCTGCTGGCTGTGTGGTGTTGGCCTATTATACAACCGTCTACGCTTTGATTCTCGATCGCTATCAGCTGCTCCTTGCCTGCGTTTTTGTCCTGTACCTTTCTTCGTCTGTTCGGGATGCCTTGCACCTATATGTGCTCCAAGTGCGTTTTGATTTTTACAAATCACGTTACACTGTGAACAACCTACCTCACCTGAATGAGATCGTTCATGTAAACGCAATGCCTGTAGTGTCTTAAAAACTCGCTGAGGCTTCTCCTCGCATTGTAGGCACAAAAAACCATTAGTTCTTATCTGTGAAGAATCTAAGGGGTACTTAGCTTTTTTAGATGTAAATACTTCCATTGAAGGCTGCACTACACGCGTGATAACTAGATCAACCTCTTGATCAACAAGAGAGGGGGGAGCTTGTTGCTGCTCTCTATTCAAAACTGCTGATACTGGATCACTCATAAAATGATTTTTACAAAAACTTCATATTTACAGCAATCATATTTCTTTTCATATGCAAAGTCAATGTCTTAAGAGAGCTCTGATTAAGGAGATACTGAATAAGTACCTTGGCAGAGGTTTCGGCAAGATTTCTACGAGGGGAAGTTTGGAGCCGAACGTCTAACCCCTTGTGGGTTAGACGAGGCGAGAACGATGCCTCGACAGAAAGATTATCGAAAAATCTGGACAGGCCTAACTCAAACAGTGCCATGCAGCCTATTCAGAAGCACCTCTGATGTTTGGATGCATTCTGCGTATGTGCATCCTGAGTCCTCCATGCGTTCCAAAGCCACAACCCTGTTCAGAACATCCCTGAATCGTGCAGTAAAAGGGAAGCTCCCCTCCTTGATCACTCTCTTTTTGCGCGCTCTTAGCTAAGGAGCCCGATCTGCTAGCTGTTCTAGAAGAGGCCGCAGCTGGGGCCTGTGGTGCCGGCTGCAGCTGCACAACCGCTAGCTCGCGCTGTTGCGGCTTACCTCTCACAGAGGGCGACGCTTTTTTTCGCCTCTTCCTATTCCTTGTTGAAGCCTTAGGCTTCTGCACGGCCTCTGCCGTTGCCTCACCCCCCTTCAACGTGTAGGTACGAAGCTTTCTTTGCGTGCCCTCTATTTCAGTGACTGTACAAACAATCTCAGCCCCTACTTGCATTCGCAAATGAATGTCCATGTGTAATCGTGCATGATCCGATCTTCCAAATGGGCGATCACACAGACCACAAACATAATTCTTTATTTTGTTATGCGTATTGCTATGTCTTTTAAGTTCATCAGAGCGCATAAAGCGCCAATTACATCCATCATGTTTACATTCAAAAGGTCTTTCCCCCGTATGTGTGCGTATATGCGTCTTACAGTGGCTTGATCTCCCATAAGACCTCGAACAATCCTCCCAGGGACAGAGATAGCGTCCATCTTGCATAATCGGTAAATTTGCCATGACAATATATTCACAACTTCTTTACTTTTAGTTCAAGAGATTTTCCTATGCCGAAGCCCAATACTCAGGATTATGGTAACAGATATTATGTTCACAGAGATCTACATAAGGAGATACTGAATAAGTACCTTGCTAGAGATTTCGGCAAGATTTCTATTGAGGGGAAGTTCGGAGCCTGACGCTAACCCCTTGCGGGTTAGTGAAGGCGAGAATGATGCCTCGATAGAAAGATTGGCGGAAGATCTGGTGAGCGAGTTATTCAGTGACTCCATAAGAGCCAAAGGCCTCCGAACAGCTTGTGCAGCCATAGGGCTCGTTTGACCCAATGCTCTGTTCTAACACCGCAACAACCTCATTTGCTGTACCCGCTGTCTCAAGATGGCCTAGATCACTCTGCTCAATCGTTAGAGATGGCAAGGCTAACAAACCAACAACAGTCATTATCTCCAGAAGCTGTGCATTAACATAGAAATAGATTCTCAATGCCTGACTTTCTACAACAGCTGTGTCATATGAAGTTATTACACCTACTTGGATATGATGCGCTGAAACATGCTCCCTCACCTGCTCACTACCCTTAAATGAAGCCGTACAGTAGCCACATATATGCTGCAAATCCATACGATGGATGACCCGATGATGCTGCGCTAGCCCCTTTTCTGCCAAAAACTTCTTCGGACATCGCGGACAAGCCACAGGAAGCAGTTCATTGTGTGCTTGGTGAAGATGCCGCTTATAATTTCGTTGATCTTTGATTACGCTATCGCATTTAGGAATTCCACAAAGATAGGAACTTAGATATGGTATTAGTGGCGGTACAGACATACAGCTATCATACCAACCTAAACCTTTTTAATCGAGACCTTTATTGCGAATACAAGCAACTGAAAGCGAATATAAAAAGTAGCCCCAAGTTAAGAAAAATCCGGCAACAGCAAAATGGTCAAGCAGCCCCCAAAGAAGCAACACAGCAAAAATCCCAAAAGCAAAAACCAGAAAAAATGATGGCACGCGCATCTGTAAGCTTTTCAGCCCCGGAAATGGGAGCGGGCTCAACATAAAATATCCAGTAAACAGCATCACAGCCACCATCACCCAAGCTCGCACTTGGTGACCCCAACCAATATGACTCTCAAATAATGGACTCAGCATCACAAGCGCCGTTGAAACAATCAATGCCGCTGCCGCAGGGATTGGCAAACCCTTAAAATAGACCTTCTTATGTTGAACCAACTCTTTCTTACACGCCTGTTGAGCACTAATATTATAGCGCACCAAACGCAAAACACCGCAAAGCGTAAAGATCATAGCTGCAATTGTTAAAAACATTTGCATCGATGCACTCATCGCAGGTGAATACAAAGAGCGCAATACCAATAGCGGAGGCGCCACTCCAAATGTTACCGCATCTGAAAGAGAATCAAACTGCCCACCAAATTCGCTTTCATTCTTAAGAAGCCTAGCCACAGCACCATCCGCAACATCTGCTAGCGCAGCAACAAATAGAATAATTGCGCCACTTTGAATGAAAAAGAAGAGATTGTCCCCCACATCATCGAGAAAGACTTTGTAGATCACAAAGAGACCACAACTGAGGCCAAAAGCTGTGATTACATTTGGGATCAGATTGAACCTTTTCATATTTTTATAGTAACAGATTTTAGGTTTTGAATCCATGATTTAGAAAGCCAGAAAGTTGCCAAACTTCAATATTTTCAAGGGGAAAAAACGCGGCCTTTTTTTTAAGTTTTTCGCGTGGACAGAAAGGGAATGAGTACTATATATAGTGTTTAGACGAGCACAAAACACAATTTGTTGTAGTACTGCCCGATTCAGCTGGTCGAATTAATTGCAAGTGAATTTAACGCGAGGAGAACATGACGTCGTTAGTTGAGAAAAAAAGTGAAGGCTATACAATCGCGAAGCGAGATGGACGTTTGGTTCCCTTCCGCCGTGAGCGCATCCAAAGTGCTTTGGAGGCAGCCTTTCGTGATACAAAAAAAATCGAAGCAGACCAGCCACTTGTTGAACATCTCGTCTATTTAATTAAGAAGATCGTCGATCTAATCGAAGAGGAAGCTGTTGAACACACCTCTGGCGGTAGCGTTTTGACTGTCGAGGACATTCAAGACATCGTGGAGAAGAAGTTGATGGAAACCGACTGCCACGATGTGGTGCGTGACTACATTATCTACCGCGAAAAACATAAAAAACTACGCAAAGACTCCCCCAGATCGATCAAAATCATCCGCAGAGATGGTAAATCGTTCGTGCGCTTCAATCCGATGAAGATTGTCTCAGCAGTAGAGCATGCATTTAGAGACAGCCTTGATATCAAAGGACCTACACCTATTGAAACGATCAATGCCGTCAATATGATCACCGACAAAGTTGTTGAATTTGTCGTCTCCTCCTCGCAAAAGGGTAGCCTTGTTGGCGTTGAAATGATCCAAGACAAAATCGAAGAGGCTTTGATGGAAGAATCCTTCTTTGCCGTTGCCAAAGACTTCATTCTCTACCGTTCGCAAAGAGCAGATGTGCGCGAAAAGGATGAAGAGAGTGAGCTTGTCGAAGTGGAAGGTGAAGAGGAGCACTACTTCACAGTAGTCGCTAAAGATGGAACGAGCTACAAGCTGAGTCACAATCTTTTACACAAAAAGATGGCCTTTGCCTGTCGCGGACATGAAGAGTTTGTCTCTGCAGAAGAGCTGGTTGACGCTTCAATCTCCAACTTTTATGAGGGCATCAAGGAGCATGAGGTAGATAGCGCCAATATCATGGCAGCACGTGCCAAGATTGAGCAGGAGCCTGCCTACACCCACGTTGCCTCCAATCTACTCCTCGATATGATCTACCGCGAAACAATGGGTATTCCAGCTTCGCACGCGCGCCTGCGCTCTGAGCACAAGAGCTACTTCAAAGAGTACTTCAAAATGGGAGTTTCTCTGGAGCGACTAGATCCACAACTACTTGGTTACGACCTAGATAAACTTGCAAATGCGATTGATTTAAAGCGTGATTTGACCTTCTCTTACCTGGGTCTTCAAAATCTCTATGATCGCTATTTCATCCATGATCAAGAGAGACGTCTTGAGACGCCTCAGATTTTCTGGATGCGTGTTGCGATGGGCTTGGCGCTTGGAGAGGGTAAGCAGAAGGAGAAGAGAGCGATTGAGTTCTATAATATCTTCTCTCAATTCCTCTACTTGTCGGGTACGCCAACACTATTCAACTCTGGAACAACGCATTCACAGCTAAGCTCCTGCTACTTGTCAACTGTAATGGATGATCTGCACCATATTTATAAGGTTGTGGCGGATGATGCGCAGCTTTCGAAGTGGGCAGGCGGCCTTGGCAACGACTGGAGCAATGTGCGAGCGACGGGTTCTGTGATTAAGGGAACCAACGGCAAGAGTCAGGGTGTGATCCCCTTCTTGAAGGTGGCCAATGACACAGCTGTTGCGGTCAACCAAGGTGGCAAGCGCAAGGGAGCGATGTGCGCCTATTTAGAGACGTGGCACCTTGATATTGAGGACTTTTTGGAGCTGCGCAAGAACACTGGTGATGAAAGGCGTCGTACACATGATATGAACACGGCCAACTGGATTCCCGATCTTTTCATGAAGAGGGTGATGCAAAATGAATCGTGGACGCTTTTTAGTCCAAGTGATGTGCGCGATCTACACGATCTTTATGGCCGAGCATTTGAAGAGCGTTATGCTGAATATGAAAAGATGGCTGATGAGGGGCAGATCAAGCTCTTCAAGCGTGTCGATGCTGTAGCGCTTTGGCGTAAGATGTTGGGTATGCTCTTTGAGACGGGTCATCCATGGATCACCTTCAAAGATCCATCCAATGTTCGTTCTCCGCAGGATCATGTGGGTGTGGTACACAGTTCTAACCTCTGCACAGAGATCTTGCTCAACACTTCTGCTGAAGAGGTGGCTGTTTGCAATATTGGTTCGGTTAACTTGGCGGCGCATATGACAGCTGAGGGAATTGATCGCCAGAAGTTAGCATCAACAGTACGGACGGCAATTCGCCTTCTGGACAATGTGATTGATATCAACTTCTATCCGATTCCTGAGGCGAAGAAGGCCAATGAGCGCCACCGCCCGATCGGCTTAGGCATGATGGGTTTCCAAGATGCTCTTTATATGATGAACATCAGCTATGCGAGTCATGAAGCGGTGCAGTTCGCAGATGAGAGTATGGAGATGATCTCTTACTATGCGATCTTGGCATCGAGTGAGCTGGCGAAGGAGCGTGGTACCTATTCCTCCTACAAGGGATCGAAGTGGGAGCGTGGCCTTCTGCCCGTTGATACCATAGAGCTATTGAAAAAAGAGCGTGGTGATCTTTTCTGTGACTTCGAGTCAGAAGGAAAGTTGGATTGGACAGCTGTACGTGAGTCGATTAAAAAGTATGGCATGCGCAACAGCAACACGATGGCGATTGCACCGACTGCAACAATCGCTAATATTAGCGGTGTCACTCAATCAGTGGAACCGATGTACAAGCACCTCTTTGTAAAATCCAACCTCTCTGGTGAATTCACTATTTTGAATGAACACCTAGTGAGTAGATTGAAAGATCTAAACATTTGGGATTCAGAGATGTTAGATGACCTAAAATACTTTGATGGATCGATTGCAGAGATTGAACGTATTCCAGATGAGGTGAAGCGCGTCTTCCCGACTGCCTTTGAGGTGGAGCCTGATTGGATTGTGGAGTGTGCAGCGAAGAGGCAGAAGTGGATTGACATGGGTCAATCATTGAACCTCTATATTGCGGAGCCTTCGGGCAAGAAGCTGCATGAGATGTATTTCCATGCATGGAAGCGCGGTTTGAAGACGACCTACTACTTGCGCTCTTTGGGTGCGACACATGTAGAGAAGTCAACGACTGATATCAACAAGCGTGGCCTTCAGCCGCGTTGGATGAAAAACAAGTCGGCATCTAGCCGAGTTCAAGTAGAAAGAAATCAAAGCTGCAGCCTGGGTGGTGAATGCGAAAGTTGTCAATAGAGGTAGAGAATGTTGAAGTTTGAAGAAAAGGTCCCTTCTGAGGGAAAGTCTAAACGTGTCAGCGCGACACAAAAGAGGCTGATTAACTGCAACGCGGTTGACGTCAACCAGCTCATGCCTCTGAAATATAAATGGGCGTGGGAGCACTATCTCAATGGCTGTGCCAATAACTGGCTGCCCTCTGAGGTGCCGATGGCCAAAGACATTGAGCTGTGGAAGTCTGACAAGTTGAGTGCTGATGAGCGCCATGTGATCATGCGCAACCTCGGCTTTTTCAGCACAGCTGAGAGCTTGGTGGGCAACAACATTGTCTTGGCGATCTTCCGCCACATCACCAATCCTGAAGCGCGTCAATACCTGCTGCGCCAGGCGTTTGAAGAGGCTGTTCATACACACACCTTCCTCTATATTTGCGAGTCTTTGGCACTTGATGAGGGAGAGGTGTTCAATATGTACAATGAGATCCCCTGCATCCATGAGAAGGATAACTTTCAGATGAGCTTGACAGAGGCTGTTTTGGAGGAAAATTTCTCAACAGACACCTTTGAGGGGGCGCAAAAGTTCTTAGAGAACTTGATTGGCTACTACTTGATCATGGAGGGTATCTTCTTTTACAGCGGCTTTGTGATGATTCTTTCCTTCCATCGTCAAAACAAGATGACTGGTATTGGTGAGCAGTATCAATATATCTTGCGTGATGAGACGATCCACCTCAATTTTGGTATTGATCTGATCAATGGTATTAAGGAGGAAAATCCTGAACTTTGGACTCCTGAGTTCCAAAAGCATTGTCAGAATCTGATTCAGCAGGCGGTGGAGTTGGAGATTAAGTATGCGGAGGACTGCTTGCCTCGCGGTATTTTGGGTCTGCGTGCCGATATGTTTAGAGACTATGTGCAGCATGTGGCGGATCGCCGCTGTGAGCGCATTGGCTTGGCACCACTATATGGTTCCAAGAATCCATTCCCTTGGATGAGTGAGACGATGGATCTACTCAAAGAGAAGAATTTCTTTGAGACGCGTGTGACGGAATATCAAACAGCGGGAAATCTTGTCTGGTCATGAGGCTGCTTAACTTTGAAGTGATCAAGCAGGTTGAGATTGACGAGCTTTGCTGCACGCTCAGCGAGCTCGTCCATCTCAAAAGTGGAGCTACCATCTTGCATATTGGCAATGATGATAGTGAGAACCTTTTTAGCTTGAGTTTCAACACGCAGCCCTCTACATCGAATGGAGTGGCGCACATTTTGGAGCACACAGTTTTGTGTGGCTCCAAAAAGTTTCCTATTTCAGACCCCTTCTTTGAGATGACACGCCGTTCACTGAACACCTATATGAATGCGTTGACGGGTGCTGATTTTACCTGCTATCCGGCAGCGAGTCAGGTGAAGAAGGATTTTTACAATCTACTTGACGTCTACATCGATGCTGTTTTCGATCCCCTTCTGCTCAAAGATAGCTTTTTGCAGGAGGGTCACCGCCTTGAATTTGATGAGAATGGGCAGCTCACCTTCCAAGGTGTGGTCTTCAATGAGATGAAAGGAGCGATGGCAACGGGCGAAGCGCGTCTCAATGAAGCGATTATGGAGGCGCTCTTTCCCGACCTAACCTACGGCATCAATTCGGGTGGTGATCCGCAAGAGATTGTCAAATTGAGCTATGAGGAACTGAAGGAGTTTCATCAAACCTACTACCACCCAAGCCGCTGCCTCTTCTTCTTCTATGGCAATATTCCACTTGAAGAGCATTTAGACTATTTGGAAAAAAGGATTCTAAATAGCACTCAGAAGATGGAAAAGACGCCTCCGATCCCTAAGCAGAGACGATTTAGCGAGCCTAAATATGTGCAATCTAGCTACCCGATTGCGGAAAATGAGTCGCCCCTGGAGAAGAACTACTTTGCGCTTGGCTGTCTGACTTGCAACATTTTGGAGCAGCAGGAGCTGCTGGCTTTAAATGTGATTGATATGGCGCTGATGGGCAGTGATGCATCGCCTCTTAAAAGCGCACTGCTGCGTAGCGGTCTCTGTAAGCAGGCAGATTCCTACGTTGATAGTGAGATGAGTGAAGTGCCCTTTGTTTTGGTCTGTAAGGGTTGCAGCGCAGATGGAGGCAAGCAGATTGCCCAACTGGTGGAAGAGACGCTTTTGGAGATCATTGAGAAGGGGTTGCCCGAGGCGGCGATCGAGGGAGCGATTCATCAGCTAGAGCTATCGCGATCTGAAATTGGCAGTGGCCATGGCCCCTTTGGACTCACACTCTTTTTTAGATCAGCGCTTTTGAAGCAGCATGGAGGCAATCCTGCAGATGGGCTCTATATCCATTCGCTTTTTGACAGTTTACGCAAGAAAATGCAGGACAAAAACTATCTCGCTTCACTGATCGAGAAGCACTTTGTCAAAAATCCGCACGTTGTGCATCTCACACTTGTTCCTAATAAGAAGAAGGCGTTTGAAGAGAAAGAGTTGGAAAAAAGCGCTCTGAGCGCTATTGAGAAGAAGCTGAGTCCTGAGGCTCGAGCCCATATCAAAGAGGACTCTAAGCGGCTTATACAGATGCAAGAGGCGCCAAAAAAGACAGAGGTGCTACCCAAAGTTTGCGTCAAAGATATTTCTAGAGTAGAGCGGGAGTTCGACCTGCATCATGAGGCGGGTCCACTTGCTTTATACCACCACGACTGCTTCACCAACGACTTTGTCTATGCTGACTTGGTCTACAAACTGCCTGCGATTGCACAAGAGGATTTGCCTCTGGTGCGTCTTTTTTCCAAGCTGCTGCCGCAAATTGGGTGTGGAGGGCGAGGTTATGCTGATCACCTCGACTACATGATGGAACATACAGGTGGTATCCATGTAGCGCTTGATCTCAATGCGCAGTGTGGCAATCCTGAACAGATCCAGCCCACCTTCTCGCTTCATGGCAAGGCACTTGGTCGTAATAAGGATAGACTGTTTCCTTTGATGAGAGAGATGATCACTACGGCTGATTTTTCAGACAAGAAGAGGGTGCAGGAGCTTTTGATGCAGCACTTTCACGCTTTGGAATCGAGCATCCAGCACAGCTCTCTAAAATATGCGGTCAATTTGGCAGCTAGTGGACTGAGCGTACCAACTACCATCTTAAACAGCTGGTATGGTCTCGACTACTTCGCAGCGATCAAAGAGCTGAATGAGAACTTTGATAGCGTCATTGAAAAGATGCAGCAGCTGCAAGAGCAGCTGCTGGGGCTAGAATTTCCTGAGTTGGTCTTGAGCTGTGATAACCGCACTTTTGAACAGCTGAAGCAAGAGCGCTTCTACGGTCTGATGGAGCTGCCGCAAAAACCCTCTCGCCCTTGGAAGAGCGACTATTCGGTGGGTGCGGTGCAGTCGCAGGGCAGGTTGATCGCCTCCCCTGTTGGATTTACAACTCAGCTTCTACCTTCGATTTCTTATAGTCATCCTGACACCCCCTGTCTCAGCATTGCGGCAGAGATCATGACTAATCGCGTCTTGCACAAGAGAATTCGTGAACAGGGTGGAGCGTATGGCTCTGGTGCAGTCAACAATGTCTTGCTTGGCTACTTCTATTTTTACTCCTACCGAGATCCTAACTGGCAGAGTACTCTTACCGCCTTTGATGAGTCGATTCAAAAGGTAGCCTCAGGCGACTTTGGTGATGTGGAGATTGAGGAGGCGAAGCTGGGGATTTTCCAGGAGGTGGATTCGCCTGTAGCTCCAAGCAATCGTGCTGATGTGACCTACTATAGACAAAAAGGTGGTAGAACTCCTGAGATGAGACAGCTCTATAGGGAGAGGCTTCTCGATGCAACAAAGGAGCAGATCCGATGTGCCGTGCAGAGTCACCTACTGCCCAATATGGAGCGGGAAAAGACGGTTACTTTTGCTGGGAAAGAGTTTTTCGAAAAGGAGAAGTGCGACCTTCCCCTTCTGTCTCTCTAAGGAGATACTGAATAACTACCTTGGCAGAGGTTTCGGCAAGATTTCTATTGAGAGGAAGTTCGGAGCTGAACGTCTAACCCCTTGCGGGTTAGTCGAGGCGAGAACGATGCCTCGATAGAAAGATCGTCGGAAGATCTGGTGAGCGAGTTGTTCAGTGTCTCTCTAAGGAGATACTGAATAACTCGGTTATTGGAGATTCTGCCAAGATTTGCGACGCGGGGAAATTCGGAGCCTGACTCTAACCCCTTGCGGGTTAGTGAAGGTGAGAATGATACAGCGGTGCGAAGATTGGCGGAAGATTCAATGAGCGAGTTGTTCAGTGTCTCCCTAAGGAGCCGAACATCTAACCAGCAATTGGTTAGCGATCGTCTCCGAATTTAGCCGAATCAAAAATTCTGACGAAATCTGCCAAACGGTAGTTATTCAGGGATTCCCTAAGATGCTTGTTGATGATTAAAAACAAAGGCCATGATTGAGCAGACAGCAAAGCTGCCCCCTGCAAGGTAGAGGGGCCACTGGCCTGAAGAAGGAATAGGAAGCTTGCCTACTGTGCCCAAAATTGCCACAGTAATCAGCGTTAGAGCGATTACTGAACCAACCGTTCCTTTCACCTTCAAGGGTGTATGTTTCCAAATAAATTTTGGCATTACACATCGTTCCATGTAAATATTTTAACATACCCTAGATATTATATTCAAGGTCCGTATATAGTGGCATCTATGCTAAATTATGCCGATGAATATTTTGAGAAACATAAAGAAAATATTTTAAATGATTACTTCACCTTCCTGCGCTTCGAGAGCATTGCGACCGATCCCGCCTATAGAAGGCAAACTGATGCCTGCTGCGACTGGCTTGCCACCTATTTAGAGGAGAGTGGGCTTGTGGTAGAAAGGTGGAGCCATGAAGGGGGTCCAGCAGTCTTATTTGCCTCAAAAGAGGTGAGTGAGGATAAGGAGACACTCTTGATCTACGGCCACTATGATGTGCAGCCGACCGATCCGATCGATGAGTGGACCACTCCTCCCTTTGAGCCTCAGGAGCGCGATGGCTATATTTATGCGCGTGGGGCTAGTGATGACAAGGGGCAGTGTTTTTATACGATTGCAGCTATTCGCGCCTTTTTGGAGACCTACAAAAGATTGCCGGTCAATTTGAAGTTTATCATCGAAGGAGAGGAGGAGTCTGGCAGTGGATCACTTTCAGCGCTTCTGCCTGAAAAGGCGGAGAAGCTTGAAGCAGATCATCTGATTGTTGTGGATAGTGGTATCGAGGAGCCGGACATGCCGGTGATTACGCTTGGTGCGCGTGGTATTGTGGCGATCAATCTTAGTTTAAAGGAGTCAGACAGAGATCTCCATTCTGGAATGGCTGGTGGAATTGCCTATAATCCTAATCGGGCGATGGCGGAGCTTTTGGGGAAGCTGCATGATTCTACTGGCAGTGTGGCGATTCCCGGTTTTTATGACGAGGTGGCGCAGATCTTGCCGCATGAGCGTGAAGAGCTGGATTTTGATTTTGATGAAGTGGCCTTTGAACATCTGCACGGATTTGCACCAAAGGGCATGGAGGAGAATCTTTCCCCTTTAGAGGCCAACTGGCTGAGGCCGACGCTTGAGATCAATGGAATGGGGGGCGGTTACTGTGGTGAGGGCTTTAAAACTGTGATTCCGGCGAAGGCTGTGGCCAAGATTTCTTGCCGTCTGGTGCCAATTCAGAATCCAGATAGAATAGCTAGCTTAGTGGTCGATTTCATCAAGCAAAATGTGCCGGAGCATATGGAGCTTGAGGTTGAGGTGCTACCGGGCAATGGGCCTGGATTTAGAGAGAGTGGTAAGACGCGCATCGCTGAGCTCTGTTCTCAGAGCTATAGTGATGTCTTCCAAAAGAGCTGCAAGAAGATTTTGATTGGTGGATCGGTGCCGATCACACCGCAGTTAAAGTCTGCTGCGAAGGCTGAGGTGGCATTGATTGGGACTGCGATGCCTGATGATCACATCCATGCGCCCGATGAGCGCTTTTCACTCGACAGTTTTGAGAAGGGATTTATGACTATATACCGACTACTTGAACTATTTCAAAGATAAGGGATGCTATGAGAAAAATTGTGTTTGTACTTGTATTGTTTTGCTCCTCTGTTTTTGCTAACGAGGGTTTATTGAGGGAGATTTCGAAGGGTTTTTCTGAGGTGGCGAGCAGCGCTGTTCCAGCTGTTGTCTTTATTGAGAGCCAGATGCAACCAACAGCCAGCCGTGAACCTGCTCGCAACCCATTTGATTACTTTGGCGAAGAGTTTTTCAATGACTTCTTTGGTTTTCCTTTCCAAAGTGAGCGCAGGCAGACGCCGCAGTCGCGTGGTTCTGGTTTCTTAGTGAGTTCAGATGGCTTGATCATGACCAATAACCATGTGGTAGAAAAGAGTCAGAAAATCATGGTGACGCTCAATGATGGGCGTAAGATGTCAGCTGAAGTAATTGGCACAGATCCGCAGACCGATCTTGCTTTGATCAAAGTGGATGGTAAGGATTTCCCCTACTTGAAGTTTGGCAATTCCAATGATCTCAATGTGGGTGATTGGACGATTGCGATTGGCAACCCCTTTGGTTTACAGGCGAGCCTGACTGTGGGTGTTGTGAGCGCTAAGGGCCGTGGTCAATTGCACATCACTGACTTTGAAAACTTCATTCAGACAGATGCGGCGATCAATCCGGGTAATTCTGGCGGCCCTCTTCTCAATGTTGATGGAGAGGTAATTGGAATCAACACGGCGATAGCGAGCGCAGGAAGTGGGGGCTATATTGGGATTGGCTTTGCGATTCCGAGTATGATGGCAGTGCAGATCCAAGAGCATCTTGTGAAAGATGGCTCCGTGACGCGCGGCTATTTGGGGGCGACATTGCAGCCGATCGACAGCGATCTTGCTAAATTCTATGGCCTTGACAGGCCACGCGGCGCCTTGGTTGTGCAGGTGGCGGAAGATTCACCGGCAGCAAAGGCGGGATTGAAGCAAGAAGACATTATTCTTGCCTACAATGGCAAGGAGGTGGATGCGATTCATACCTTCCGCAATAGCATCTCTTTGATGGCACCGGGAACGCGGGTGAAACTTGAGGTTTTGCGCGATGGAAAGAAGAAGCAGATTACGGTAACTGTTGGTGACGCTCCGAGCAATAAGATGGCGAAGGGCAGCCCAATACAGAAGTTGGGACTCCATGTTCAAAATATGAGTGCGGAGATGGAGAAGCGCACAGGCGAGAAGGGTGTGATGATCACTCAGGTGGCGGCTGGAAGTCCGGCAGCGCTGGCGAATCTGACTCCTGGTTCCATTATTTTGGCGGTCAATAGGAAGAATGTGACCTCTATTGAGGAGTTCACAGATCAAGTTAGCAAGGCGAGCAAAGAGGGTCGCGTCCTATTAATGGTCAAGCAGAGTGATGTAACACGCTTTGTTGCGCTGCACTTTGACTAATTGAGTAAGGAGATACTGAATAAGTACCTTGGCAGAGGTTTCGGCAAGATTTCTATCGAGGGGAAGTTCGGAGTCGAATGCCTAACCCCTTGTGGGTTAGTCGAGACGAGAACGATGCCTCGATAGAAAGATTGTCGGAAGATTTGGTGAGGGAGTTAATCAGGGCTTCCTAAAGCACTTCCAACTGGGACTCTTTGAGTTCGGTTATGGCAACGAGGATCTCATCGAGTACCTCTTGGGCAGGGCCAATACAGCTTGGGACTTCATTCATGATAGATGAGAGGTTTTTGCGGCACAGATCCAAAAAGTCTAGACGTTCTTCAAAGTTCCCACTGACATAGTCGAGGTCCTTTAGGATACGAGCGATCTCCTTCCTTGCGATGGTCTCGCGCAGATGCAATACTTTAGAATGCGCCTCTTCCAGCTCTTTTTCAGCCAACTGAAGATCGCGCTTCATCTCACAAAGGGAGTGACGCGCTTCAAGAGGAGCTATTAGTAATAGTGAGAGGTATAAAACTCGTCGCATGGGAGCTTCATACCGCAAATATACAATTCTGACCACTAAAAAAAAGCTTGTCTATCTTACTTCTTTTTAAGTGGCTGTTGAACGCGTTCATCCGCTTCTCTTGCACGCTTCTTACTCTTACTGCATGTAGGGCAACCTGAAGGTTTCTTAAGATGACAACGATTCCTGACCATAGCCTGCCAGCTATGCCCCTTCTCGCACTTCCAGAAAAACTTCTGATTCATGCCACAGGACAAATCATCTGGAAGCGGACCATTTTTAAACACATCCCACTGATCAGCTGCTGGATGATCTTTCACAAATCCGCGAGCAGGAGCTTTTCCTGCACACTTTGGGCAACCTGAAGGCTTCTTAAGATGACAACGCTGCCTAACCCGAGCCTGCCAGCTATGTCTCTTCTCACACTTCCACCAAACTCTTTTATTTGAACCACAGGTTAAATCTTCTGGAATCTGACCATTTCTAACCACATCCCACTGTGCTGCCACTTTATGATCTTTCACAAATCCGCGGTGAGAAGATTTGCCCATACACTTTGGACATCCTGGATGGTTCTTGACCTTACAGCGGCTTAGTACTCTCGTCTCCCAGCTATGTTCCTTCTCACACTGCCACCAAACTCTTTTATTTGAACCACAGGTTAAATCTTCTGGAATCGGACCATTTTTACTCACATCCCACTGATTTGCCAGTGCATGCTCTTTCACAAGTCGGCCTCCAAAAGACCTTGCACACTTTGGGCAACCCTTAGGTTGCTTGATCCTGCAGCGATCTGCCACTCTAGCTTGCCAGCTATGCCCCTTCCCACACTTCCACCAATACTTTTTGCCTGAACCAGATGTTAATTTATCTGGAATGGGTCCATTTTTAGACACATCCCACTGCACTGACATTGGATGAAGCCTTAAAAACATTTTCTTACTCTTCTTTGGCCTACCACGAGCAGTTCTTCTAAGCGGAGTCGGATCATCAGGCAAAACAAGATCTTCTGGAGCTATTTCTTCTAAAGGCCGCTCCATTTCAGCCTCTTCTTCCACCGGTATATGATCAAGAGCGCCTGCACCATTAACTGTGAATGACTGAAGATCGAGAGGAGGGAGAGCTTCTAATCCCCCCATAGAAATTTGGGCCTGACCCTCTAACCTATCC
>JAJACG010000026.1 GCA_022601635.1 Chlamydiales bacterium
CAGCAAAACCCAATGGATCTGGAGTTAACCACCTACCCTGACTGGGACAATAATACCTTCTGCCAAAGTAAACTAAATCCCCCTCTTGCCTTTTTGAAGCAAACCGCCAAGGAGAGAGGTTACCTGCAGTCAACTCCTCACCAAAAGCCGTATAGGCATACTCCTCTATCAGATTGCCATCTAGATCAGAAAGGGCTACAAGGCAACCTCTATGATCATGTGTTGAAATATACTTGTTGCCATCGAACTTCAGTAATACTGCAGCCCCAATCTCTGCTCCTTTGCCCTCTCCAAGAATACGCAATTCCGTAGGAGATCCTATCTCCTGCTTACCATCCCAAATAAAGGGAGTCCCATCTCTGGTCATACGACGATCAAACGCATCATAGGTAAAGCTATGATTATCATAACCTATTAGATGATCTAAAGAATCATAACGTAGCTATGAGTACCATCTGAGATCCGATTGCCAATGGCATCGTAATAGCTTATGAGCCTATTCATTCATTTGGGCATTGATATACGCAAGAGCTGATGATTTTGCAATTGGTGCAAGCTTCTTCAAAATTTCCAAATCATGCTTGGTTTGTCTCATCAGTATTTCACCAATAGAAGTACCACATGAGTCTAATACCGTCTGATTTTCCTGAGGGTTTGAACCAATAAAGCATAGTGCTTCTAAAGCTTTTGAATCATCAAAATCCGCTAAATCCATAGCAGCATCATCCCTTTCATCTTCTCTTGCCGAGGTATCCAATAATACCTCAATCAGAGCAGCCATTTGCGTATTCATATGATTTCTCTTTTAATAATATTTAGAATCTAAAGGTATATGAGTTCCAATTTTCCTTGTACCTGTTTCTCCAGTAAAAGGGTTAGTATAGGGTGAACCTCTATCACCTAATGTCGCATCAAACCGTGGAATGGCACTACCACTATCTAAGTTAGATCGGAGGCTACATTCAGGTCTCCTGCTTACCATCCCAAATAAAGGGAATTCCATCTCTGGTCATACGACGATCAAATGCATCATAAGTAAAGCTATGATTACATAAGCATATGTGTGCTTGCCGTCTGAAATCAAATTACCATTGGTATCAGAGGTAAAAGGCTGGCCTCAACTTAGAACAGACAATTTTAAGCCATTCCTTATAAACTAGAAACCAATCTTATCAAGGCCATATCTTTCTACCCATTCCGGCCTATTTGTCCTAAGAACAGCAAGGGTCTCATGTTTTGCATGGTTTGACAGAGAGTACAAAAGAGCCATGTTAAGTTCTGATCCTTGAGACCAAATTTGACCTAAAGATTCACCCGCAGAAGATGCTACTAAATCATCTTCATTCGGGTCCTGCGCAACTTTTAGCAGTGCCTCAACAACTTTTGGTGTTGAATAATCAGAAAGATCTATTGCTGCATCATCCCTTTCCGCAATAGAAGTTGTTGTATCCAATAATAATTCTATTAACTGATCTGCGATGTCCATCTTTTACCACCATTTCTCATTAAGAGGAATATGCCTACCAATATCTTTCGAACCTATTTTATTCGTAAAGGGATTAATATATCCAGCGCCACCTCTCTCTAATCTCGCATCAAACCTAGGTATAGCACTATCCATATGTAGGTTAGTGCGAATGCTTGATTCGGGCTTAATCATTAGATTCCATTCATATTCTTGTCTGGTAATGTTGAATACGCCCCATCTCTCTGGTCCACCAGCATTGGGATGAGAAAACTGCGTCCATCCTTTACTTTTTGCCCACCCTCTGAGAACACGAATGTTATTTCGTCCAATCTCTGAGAGATTAAAAGCTGCCTGGTTGAAACGATTTAGCTTTGGACTTGGAAGTGCTGTCTGCTGTTGAATAGGCAACTTGTGCCCAACCCTCGCACCCTGCCCTACTTTCCCAGAGGCAAGAGCAAACAATATATACATAAGAAATCGACGTTAAGAACCGAGAAATATTTCGTCAAGAACAAAACAAACACAAGTTCTTCTATGCAACAATTTTTCCTGAAGTTAATCTACCCCTATGAAACTAGGCTTGATCGGCTATGGAAAGATGAATCGCCTCATTGAAAAGGCCTCCCCCTTCCCCATTGTTTGCACAACAAGAGATCGAATTCGTGATTTTTCTGCTGACCTCTACATCGACTTCTCCCACGCATCCCTTGTCGAAGAAAATGCCCTCGCTCTAGCTGAGCGAGACAAAACTCTTCTCATCGGTACTACAGGATGGAAATCGCTAAAGGTGGTTGATGCATTCAAAAAGAGAGGCTCAGCTCTTTTTTGTCCCAACTTCTCTAATGAGGTCAGGCGCTTTGTTTCGGCTGCAACGAAGATGTGCGAGCTTTTGGGGGCTCCAACCAGGGCGTGTGAATGGCATCACCAATCGAAGAGAGATGCTCCCTCTGGTACAGCTAAGTTGATTGAGGCAAAAACGGGTACTAAGTTTGAGAGTATGCGGCTAGAGCGGACGCAGTTTAAACATACGCTTTGGTGGAATGAGATCTCTCTCACTCATGAGGCGAAAGATCGCACAGCTTATGTGCAGGGCGCTCTGGAAGCGGCCAAGTGGCTTTTTGGAAAACGAGGATGGTATGAAGGATTTTGCTGGGATATACACGCCCCTGATCACTCCCTTTGTGGAAAATAGAGTGAATGAGGAGGCTCTGCGCAAGCAGATCCAGCTGCAAGAAAAAGCTGGAGTTGCGGGGCTCGTTATTTTGGGAACAACGGGTGAGGCTCACTCTCTGAGTGAAGAGGAGAAGCTGCGCATTTTGGAGATTGCCAAAGAGTGCTCTCTTCCCATCATTTCAGGTGAGCAGCGCGAAGGCGTCGATGCGTGGATGGTCACACCTCCTAGCTACATCCGTCCCACCCAAGAGGGCATCTACCAATATTATTGTCAGATTGCCGCGAAGAGCGACATCCCGATCATCGTCTACAACATTCCCAGCAGATGCGGCATCAATATTGAGCCGCAGACTCTCGAGAGGCTGGCCAAAATCGACACCATCGTGGCGCTCAAAGAGTGCAACAGTGCGCAGGCGAGATTGGGCCCTCTCACCCTTCTTTGTGGTGATGACGTTTCGCTTCTGTCGATGATGGCGCTTGGTGGCAAGGGAGCGATTGCTTCTACTGCCAACTTTGTGCCCAAAAAGATGGTGCAGCTGATCGACCTCTGTCTTGGAAACGATTTTAATACGGCACGTTCGCTCTACTATGAGCTGCTGCCCCTTTTTGAGGCGGGTGGCTGGGAATCCAATCCCATCCCCTGCAAGATGATGATGGATCTACTGGGGCTTGAAGCTGGAGTTCCCCGCTTTCCACTTCTTGAGTGCACAAAAGAGGATGAATTGAGGAGGCTTCTATGGAAGTTGGGCTACTTGGCGGATCGGGACGGATCGCCAAAACCTACCGCCAACTGTTAGAAGATCACCCCTGGTTCGATCTTGCTTTTATCGCCTCGCGCCAAGGCCCCTCCTTGGGTGAGCTGCCTGATACTCCCCTTCTTTTTTCCTCTCTGCCAAGCTCTCTCAAAGAGTGGGAGCTCTTCTATGTCGAGCGCGGCTACACTGTGATTTCTAGCTCCTCTGCATGGCGACTCGACCCACGCGTCCCCTTGATCATTCCCGAAATCAACTTTGCCATTCCCGATCAGCCATGGAAAGGAACACTGATCGCCAAGCCTAACTGCTCTATCCAATCCTTCTTGCTGCCGCTTGGAGTCTTACACCCCCACTTCGCTGTGACGAAGATCCATGTGACCACCATGCAGGCTAAAAGTGGCGCTGGACAGCCCAACCCCCTCTTTGATGAGAATGTCATCCCTTTCATCGAAAATGAGGAGAGCAAGAATGAGAACGAGCCGTGCAAGATCTTGAATGCCAAGATTGAGATTTCAGCGCAGTGCAACCGCGTGAGCATTGAACACGGCCATCTCGCCTCCTGCTCGGTTCAGTTTGACACCAAACCCTCATTGGAGCAGATGGTCGAGATCTGGAATAGCTTTGAAACACTCAATCTACCGACAGCACCTAGCAAGCTATTTGAATTGAAAGAGGTGCCTCAGCCGCGCTTCGACCTACAGCCAATGCAGATCCAAATTGGCCGCCTGCGCAGCTGTCCGCTTCTGGATTGGCGCTTTGTAGGGCTGTCACATAATACTATTCGAGGGGGAGCCGGTGGCGGCCTTCTTATTGCTGAGAAATTGAAAGAGGAGGGACACTTTGGTTAGACGCAATCCAAACTTTGAGTGCTTGGAGCCTAGCTACCTATTTCGCCGTATTGGTGAGATTGCGAAGCGCTACGATGATATTTTGGATCTCTCCATTGGGGATGCCTCTCTGCCCATCTTGCCTAATATTAGTGAGGCGATGCAGAAAAAGGCCATGGAGCTTTCCACAAAGAGTGGCTTTTGCGGCTATGGTGAGGGGCAGGGAAACGCCCAGCTGCGAGAGCTGATCGCTAAGCGCTACAGTGTGGAGCCCGATGAGATCTTCATCTCCGATGGGGCGAAGAGCGATATTGGACGGATTGGCCAACTCTTTGGACCCAACCTGCGCGTCGCTGTGCAAGATCCCGCCTACCCTGTCTACGTCGATACCTCCCTGCTATTGGGACAGCGTGAGGTGATCAAGATGGTGTGCAACAAGGCAAATGGCTTCTTTCCAAAGCTACAGAAGGCCGATCTGATCTATTTCTGCTCACCCAACAATCCAACCGGCTACACGGCGACAAAAGAGCAACTCAAAGAGCTGGTAGACTTTGCCAAAGCGTGCAATGCGATTATTCTCTTTGATTCTGCCTATGCAGCCTTTTCTGATGGGGTGAGCTCCATCTATGAGATTGAAGGGGCAAAAGAGGTGGCCATTGAAACCTCAAGCTTCTCCAAAACTTTTGGTTTCACAGGCATTCGACTTGGCTGGTCAATTGTACCAAAGGCGCTCAGCTATGAAGATGGTCGCCCTGTTCATCCCGATTTTTTGCGCATCGCAACCACCTTCTTCAATGGACCATCCAATATTGCTGAGGCGGGAGGCATTGAGGCAATGCAGACAGACTACACCCCAATTGTGGAGTACTACCGAGAAAATGGCAGACTGCTTAAAAAGGCCTTTTCTGATCGCTATAGCGTTGGATCAGCGCCCTATCTCTTTGTGGAGTTTGGTCAAGACTCTTGGCAAGAGTTGGAAAAGCTGTTAGAAGAGACAAGAATCTTGGCAATACCTGGAAGCGGCTTTGGACCTTCCGGGGAGGGCTTTTTACGTTTTAGCGCCCTTGCCAAAAGAGAGATTGTGGAGAAGGCGTGTGAGAGAGTGCAAAACTATAGCGGTGCCACTTGCTGATCTAGCAACCAAGCCGCAAAGCTGTTCGCAAGACTTTTCGCACGACCCCGTGCGCAACTCTCAACTTCTTTTTGGGGAAACCGTTGAAATCATCAAGGAGGATAGCTGGTGCTACGTCTACGCCCCAATGCAAGGACTCTTTGGCTATCTGCCCAAATCTGTGCTCACCCACCATGAAGAGATGACTCATGTGATCGATAGCTTCGATCATGAGCTGCCCTACGGCAGCTTTGCCAAAGAGGGAAGATTGCTCAGCGAGCCGCTTTGCCGCAAAAAGCTTGTGGCCGATGCCTACCACTTTTTGGGCATGCCCTACCTTTGGGGAGGCTGTAGCAACCATCGGACAAAGCCAATTGGAAGTGTTGATTGTTCGGCGCTCATCCACCTACTTTTTCGTGCACAGGGAGTCTTGATTCCGCGCGATAGCGGTCCGCAAGCAGAGTTTGCGAAAAAGAGAGAGGTGCTACTGCCTGGCGATTTGATCTATCTGGGTGGTCATGTAATCATGAAGCTGGAGAAAGATCTATTTATTGAGGCGCCGCAGACAGGTCAGTCGGTCAGGCTGCTCAAATGGGGTCGTGACGTTTGGGAAGATGGGGGCATCCGCTTCTTCGACAGAGAGAAATGCTATGAAAAGAAGAGTTGCTGTCTAGCTGATTAATGATTCAATCAACTCTTTCAAATCAGTGATAACAGATTTAAATTCAACCTGATCACTTCGAATGACTGCCAAAAAGCTCCCGAGCTTGATCTAATTTAGATCTATTAGACATGGTACAAAAACAGAGACTCTATAAATTATATCCTAGATATTGGACCATTTGACTTTGTTTGTCGAATCGATTTGTACAGAACTAACCCAATGTTTTAATGCTAAGTCGTTTGCGAAGTTTTAGGAGCGCTTTGGTGTGGATCTGGGAGACACGCGACTCGCTCACACCCATCACCTTTCCAATCTCTTTCAGCATCATCTCATCGTAGTAGTAGAGCGAAAGTACGCGCCTCTCCTGATCAGGAAGATCTTTGATCGCATCCTTCAAGATCGAAGCGCGCTCATTGCGATTAGCCTCCTCAAAACCTGTCGTTGCACCCTGATCTGCAATGCGCTCCGCCAGTGAAACCTGCTCCTCATCTGAAGAGTCCGCATTGAGCGGCAGCAGGATCGCTGGACGAACACGATTCAATGTCTGCCCGAGCTCCTCCTCTGTCACACCAAGGTGTGAAGAGAGCTCACCATCTGTAGGCGCTCTGCCAAGCTCTCTTTCTAGAATGCTCTGTGCATTAGAGATGTTATTCGCCTTCTGGTGAACACTACGCGGTACCCAGTCCAGCTCGCGTAACTCATCGATAATCGCCCCCTTAATCAGAAGCATCGCATAGCTCTCAAACTTCGCATTGCGCCTGTTGTCATACTTCTCGATGGCACGAATCAGCCCCGTCACACCGGAGGAGTAGAGATCGTCAAGTTTGATATGAGAAGGAAGAGTGGTGCCGAGACGGCCCACTACAAATTTCACCAAGAAGAGGTAGTGAACGATCAGAGCATCTCTACTCTGATCATCTTCCCCCCTTTGGTAGCTCTGCCACAATTTTGCTACAGACTCCATTAAACCAATTGTAGCAAATCAAATATTTTTTAAACTACAGCTCTGTGCCGCTTACCCAATCAACTAAGCTTGAATTCTCAAGCATCCTGCGATCACGAGCTGAAATCTCTCGATCACTAACTAACCGATAGCTTGTCACTGATGCCACTGTCAGAGCCACTGCCCCAATAACGACAGGTGTCCCTATCTGGGGAAGATAGATAATCGAGTTGCTCCGTAAAAAGTAGCTTCCAACTGCCGCTCCCGATAGCAAGAGAGCTGCTAGAGCTACTGCGACCACCGGCCTCCACCTCTGCTCATCTTTGAACGCGAACGAACCCGAATTTAAGGATCTTCGACGCATCTCTGCTCTAGCTGCACGATAAGTTATACTTTTTTGTAACATAGAAGCCTCCTTGCTTTTTTATATCTTAACATTCAAATGTTAATTTTTTGTTAACATATTGCCTTTATCTCCTAAAACACCTAAAATCCTGGCCATGAATCCAATATGTTACTTCTCTGGAGAACAAAGGCATGAGGCTATAAGAGGTATTGAGGACCGAATCGGTGCGGTTTTTCGCTATTTTGTGCCGATTGAGGGTACAGAGCCCAACACCCCCTCTCCCCCAATACAGCTTGCTCGGCGCATTAAAGAAATCGCAGCTTCACAAACTGCGGTTCATTCAAATCCGCGAGCATTTTCCTCACTATCTTAGAGGCATCCGCCAGCTCCAGTTTCCCCGGTAGCGGATAGCCAAATGAGACGTAGCGAATCGGCAAATCGCATTTGGCACAGACATTCATCAAAGACCCCAAAGTGAGCGTCTCATCCAGCTTGGTAAAGATCAGGTGACTTGGAGCGAGTGGAGAAAACTGATGGATCGCACCATATAGATCGACATCCTTCGTGGTTGCACTCAAACAGAGATGTACCTCTGCTGGAGGCAGCTCAGCTAACATCTCCCCAACCGCATCGACCCGATTCTCTAAGTAGTAGTTGCACCCCTCTGTATCTATAAGTGTAAGATCAAAACCCTCTTGATAATCCTCAGGCTTTGAGATGATCTGAACTCTCTTATCGCTGTGATGGTTGGCAATTTTGAGCAGCGTGATCGATTTTCCAACACCTGTTGGCCCCACAAAAGCGAGCACTTTTGGCTCTTCAAATGTGATCTCATCGCTCGTATTGATGTAGTTTGCCAAGATTTTGGGAAGAGCGCCAACCTCTTGGGAAGAGCCGATGTAGTCGATGGTGATCTTTTCAGCAAGGTCGGGAGCAACACCTTTAGAAGTGAGGAAGCGCGCCAGCTTAGGAAAGGCCTCTTTCTTCTCCTGAATCAACCGCCTGATCTCTGCCACATTCTTCTGCCTATTCATAGCAGCACCTCATTGCCAATCGTTCCACATGCAGTCAACTCCACATCACCCTCCACCTCATCATAGGACAAAACAGGAAGAGTGGGCAGCCGTTTTGCTGTGATCTGACTCAGTTGCTTCCGAACTTTTGCTGTAGTCATTAAAATGGGGCGCTGCTCCGCCTCTTTGACAAAGCCATCCACTAAATCTCCAATCTTGTCAATTGTACGCGGTCTCAGTTTCGATGAGACGCTCAACATCTTCTCCACCTTGGGATCTACAGTGATGACAGTAGCGCGCCTATTTTTCCCAAAAAACTTCTCCGTAATGCTATGTACCAGCTGCTGTCGAATCGCCATGATTGGATCAGGAGGCTCCGTGACCAACGTCTCAATAATAGTGACAAAATCAACAATTGGAATTCCCTCTTGCAAAAGCTCCTGCAAGATTTTTAGTAGCTGCCCATGACCCATCTTGAGATCAGCAACGCAAGCTGCATCACTCTTTTTGGCATCAGCAAGAAGACGCGCCACATCTTGCCTTGTAATCAGCTCATGCGCATGAGTCTCAAACGCCCCTTCTAACTTCTGTATGATTTGAGTCACCTCTTTATCACGCCCCTGGAAGAGCTTGACTGAACGCAATTTTAGACAGTAGCTGTTAGGCGATATCTCCATGCTGTCGCTGATTGTAATATGACCCAGACGAACCCCCACGCGCTGCTGCACTTTTGCACGCAGCTTGGGCAATTCAGCATGCAGCTGGTTGGCCATTCCAATTAGATTGACACCCAAACAGATCTCCAGCTTAGAAGATACTTTCTGCTCAATGGTGGACTTGCCACGCACAAGTTTGAAAGAGGCGAGCAAAAGACCTCCTCCAATAGGCAGCATCACAAGCAGCGGCATCCCTGGGATCAGAGCGAGCCCCAATACCATCACTCCCGCAAAAAGAAGCACTTTGGGATGGTTGAAGAGCTGCTTAGAAAAGGCTTTCCCCACACTTTCTGAGGAAGCTCTTGTCACCATCACACCCGCCGCAACAGAGATCAGAAGAGCTGGAATCTGACTCACTAAGCCATCCCCCACTGTAAGTGTTGTGAAAATCCTCCAGCACTCCTGCCAGCTATAGTGCTGTACAAAAAAGCCGACAGCAAAGCCACCCACAATATTGACCAAGGTGATCACCAATGAAGCAATCGCATCACCGCGCACAAATTTGGATGCTCCATCCATCGCACCATAAAATTGCGCCTCCTCAGAAATTCTCTCCCTACGCTCATCCGCCTCACTGGGATCCAAAACGCCCGCCTGCATCTGGCTATCAATCGCCATCTGCTTGCCAGGCAAAGCCTCCAGCGTAAAGCGCGCCGCCACCTCAGCCACCCGCCCAGCCCCCTTAGTCACCACAATGAAGTTGATCACAGTCAATAGCGCAAAGAGCACCAATCCAACCAACGTATTATTATGTGTGACAAAGCTACCAAAGGTGCCGATGATATCACCACCCTGTCCCCTAGTCAGAATCATCCGCGTCGAAGCAATATTGAGCCCCAAACGATAGAGCGTCAAAAAGAGGAGCAGCGAGGGAAAGCTGGAAAACTCCATCGCCTTTTCCACATATAAAGTGAGCAGAAGCGCCATCACCGAAAAGACAATGTTGAAGCACAAAAGCGCATCCAAAAGAAGAGGCGGCAGAGGCACAATAAGAAGCAGTATAAGAGAAAAGACACCGAAGAAGAGAAGAGCGTCAGATGAGGAGATCAGCGACTTAATTCGGTCCATATGATAATCAATAAATTATTTTATGTATTTCTTCAATCCTCGCGAGTCTCTTCCTGCTTTTCTTGGCGTGTCATTCGCATCTGACTCATAAAGATCCACTTCTGATAGAAGTAATCAAAGATCCCTAAAATAACGAGATAGAGTGCAAAGAAAAACCCTCCTCGATAGAGGGTAGAAAAGATAGAAGTTGCGGTGCGCTCTTTCGGCTCTATCCTATATAGGATGGTAAAGATTCCAAGCAGGCCGACTAATTTGAGCAGCGGGAAAAAGAGGCGCAGCTTCTTTTTTCCCCTCTTGGGCCAGGAGAAGAGAAAGCCTGTTTGGATGAAGTGAAAGAGATAGGAACAGAGAAAAAGAATGAGCATAATCGTGATCACTGGCCATAGAGTGGGCAGAAGCCGCTCGTTGGAAAATCCATCCATGATTTGGAAAGAGAATAGAGTTTTGAGTGCGCTGTAAAGTTTGGGGCCTATGAGTCGTAGAAGGATAAAGAAGAGAAGGAGGAGGAGGGCTGAGGCAAGCTCAGTTGAGCGGACAACTTGACCCTTCTTGCGCGCTTTAAGTAATTTCTTACGACTGGGATCAAATTCTTTTTCTTGCATATCTCTGCTATATCAGTTGTCAAAAATCGATGCAAAAGCTATAGTACCCCACTTTCGGAGTATAGCGCAGTTTGGCTAGCGCAACTGCTTTGGGAGCAGTGGGTCGGGGGTTCAAATCCCTCTACTCCGATATGGGAAAGATCATTATAGATGACCAAGAGCATGAGCTTGCTGATGGCGAGCCGATTGCTGAGATTTGCGAAGAGGCAGGTGTACCTTTTGCCTGCACAGAGGGTGTCTGTGGCACCTGTGTGATTGAGGTTGAAGAGGGCATGGAGAATCTTTCTGAGTTCACTCAGGAGGAGGAAGATTTTCTCGGAGAAATGGAAACCGAGCGGCTCGCTTGCCAATGCAAGCTAAAAGGTGGCTGCGTTAAAGTAGAGTTCTAATTATGGCTGACACTATTGATCGTCACATGACGATTTCCGATATCATTTCCAAATTCCCAGCAAAGAGCCAGCGTATTGCGCAGGCTTTGACTAATGCTGGTCTACACTGCACGAGCTGCTCAGCGGCTACTTGGGAGACTCTTGAGGCAGGCATGCTGGGCCATGGCATGAATGATGGCCAGATTGTCAAACTTGTTAATGAGATCAACGAGATCTTGGCTGAAGAAATTGACCTTGAAACCATCTCTATTACAAAAATGGGCGCTGAAAAGTTCCGTGAATTTGCTAAAGGTGAAGGTTTTTCTGAAACGGCCTGTTTGCGTTTTGGTGACATGGCTGGTGGCTGCGGTGGTTTCCAATATCTACTCGACTTTTGCGAGTCTGCAGATGAGGATGACACTACCTATGAGTGTGAGGGTGTGACTATTTGCGTAAAAAACAACTTGGTGGGACGTCTACTTGGTTGTGTGATTGATTACGTGGATGGTATCAACGGTTCTGGCTTCAAGATTTCCAATCCAAACGTGAAATCTTCCTGTGGTTGCGGCCATTCGCAAAATTATTAGTTTGCATAAATTAAAGTTTTGATTAATATGATGGCGAAGCGGCTTCCGCTTCATAATGATTAACCAAGGATGGTCGATTATGTCATCATTACCTTCATTAAAACTACCTATTGACTGCACTGATTCATGCAGCCAAATCAACTGCACCTGTTGTTCAAGCAATGTATCTTCGAGCAACTGGGAGAAGCGGATTGTACGCTATAATCCAGCAGATGACGAGCTCCAGTCTGAGCCCTCACCATCACTACTTTCTAAGATCTTATGCCCGATTCTATTTTGCTGCTCAGGAACTTCTAGCAAAGAGCGCAACATCGAGGCCTTTGAGGCGATCAATATCGAGCTCACGCATGAGTATGGCGTCTCGATCCAAGAGGCAGCTCTAGAGGCAAAGCTTGTTCTTACCCCCTATCAGCAGGGCAGACGCCCCATGAAGATGAGGCAATTACAAGACTTAAAAGCTGCTGCTTCTGAAATATCTAGCCATAAATCCATTGCATCAAATCACCCAACATCTATGATGATGATCAATCAATTTGGAACAGATTCACCAACCGCAGGAATGGCGGTTAGTTATAGCTGTGAGTCTTGCCGCCATAAGAGCATGCACTCAGATCAAGATCGCGCCTGTAGTTACCAACACTGCTGCCATGTGCACCACGCAGGTGCTGAGCTAGCGGAACGCGTACATAGTCTTAGGCACTTTGTTCCTGGTGATGAGCTCTATTTGGTGAAACAGCCAACTGCTTCTACAACGCAGCATAGGGAGCATCTCTATAGCTATGAGCTTGTAGAAAGTATCACCCCCTGCATAGGGCCAGTTGGTCAACGCTCCCGAAGAGCATACACAGATAGTGAGGTACACCTGTCTATGCAAAAGGCTTGGCAGACTCATTCACATACAAGCAAAGCTGAAAGCATCAGTAGCAATGAGAATATACCTTCAGGAAAGATTCAAGCTATAGGACGCAGAAAAAGGAGAGCCCAAACAGATAGTGCCTGTCCGCCTCCTCTAGATCCATGCTATATGGGGTCTAAGATCACTCCAATAAAACGTCATAGAGTGAGAGCCTATACCGATAGTGCTAAAGATGCTAAGATACAAGATAAATATGCAGATTTAGCCGATTTATTCACCACCAAAAAGGACAGTCGAAAAAGAGGGCACTCA
Source organism: Chlamydiales bacterium (assembly GCA_022601635.1). Taxonomy (GTDB): domain Bacteria; phylum Chlamydiota; class Chlamydiia; order Chlamydiales; family JAAKFR01; genus JACKPM01. The sequence continues at coordinate 12,810 of JAJACG010000026.1, forward strand.
GACACTTCTGCAGGATCTGCAAACTCTTTGGAGGGGATTGATTGGTCACTTGTATCTCCTAGAGACCCTCTTACACCGAGAAACAGTGTTGCTAGTAAGTCATCTACGTCAGAATTGGATCTAACAGAGTTTTTCTCGACTAAGGCAGCAAAGCCGCAATCCGACTCATCTGGTTCAGATCTAATCGAGTTTAGCTCTCCAGAACTGAAACCAGATACCGCGGGGTTTTGTAGAGAGCCATCTGGAATATCTGCTGCTTCAAACCCATTTAGTGATATCTCTGTCTAAATAATAGAAGCCTCCCTTTTTGGAGGCTTCTAACGGAGGCACTGAATAAATACCTGGCTAGAGATTTCGGCAAGATTTCTATCGAGGGGAAATTTGGAGCCGAACGTCTACCCCCTTGCGGGTTAGTCGAGGCGAGAACGATGCCTCGATAGAAAGATTGTCGGAAGATCTGGTGAGAGAGTTGTTCAGTGGCCCCTAAGGAGATATTGATTAACTACCGTTTGGCAGATTTCGTCAGAATTTTTGATTCGATTAAATTCGGAGACGAGCGCTAACCACTTGCTGGTTAGACGAGTCGAGAATGACACCGAATCGAAAATTGTGGCGGAAGATGCCGAATGGGAGTTATTCAGTCTCTCCTTAATCAGGGTTTTCTATATGTGAATAGCCGAACTAAGCGCGGCCAGCGCCGCCTCTTTGATCGCTTCTGAGCAGGTGGGATGTGCATGGCAGGCGTGAGCCAGCTCTTTGAGAGTCATTCTCGACTCAATGGCCAACACTCCCTCTCCAATCATTTCAGAAGCGCTTGGTCCAATGATGTGAACACCTACTACCCTCAGTGAGTTCTTGTCTGCAATCACCTTCACCAAGCCATCAGCATCACCACTACATCTTGCACGAGCGTTGGCTTTGAATGGGAAGCTTCCCTTCAAAAGAGTCAATCCTTTGCCCTTCGCCTCCTCTTCTGTGAGACCGACTGAAGCTACTTCTGGCCAAGTATACATCACATTGGGAATCGCCACATAGTTGAGCTCACTCTTTTCACCCGAAAGCGCATCGATCAAGACTGCCGCCTCCTCACTCGCTTTGTGTGCCAACATCGGACCATCCACTACGTCACCTATTGCATAGACATTTGAAACAGCTGTTTCGAAGCTATCATTCACAGCAATGAGCCCCTCAGAAAGTCCTATCTTGTCAAGACCAAGTCCTGCAGTATAGGGTTTGCGTCCAATTGCCACTAAAACAGCATCCCCCAAGAGTTCTAGATTGTCCAATTTGAGTGTGACGCCATCTTTGACTTCCGCACCTTGAACTTTGGCTGATAGGTGAAATTTAATTCCCTGCTTCTTGAAGATCTGCTCCGCTGCCTTGGAAAGATCGTGATCAAAGGGTGGAATAACACGATCTAATAGCTCTACAACCTCCACCTGACTACCCAATCTTTTATAGACAGAGCCAAGCTCTAAACCGATCACTCCAGCGCCAACAACTAGGAGTTTTTTGGGAATTTTTGGCAACGAGAGAGCGCCTGTTGAGCTCAATACCACATTTTCATCAAAAGGTAGAAAGGGAAGCGCTGTAGGCTCTGATCCTGTTGCAATGATGATTGATTTTCCCTGTACTTGGCGCTCGCCTACTTGAAGGGTTTGCGGGTCGACAAAGCTAGCTTCGCCCTCAATCCAATCTACCCTATTTTTCTTAAAGAGGAAGGCGATGCCATCAGTAAGTCCTTTGACGACTGAGCTCTTGCGCTCCATCATTTTTTTTAGGTCAACGCGTACATCTGGGGCAATGATCCCATGCTCCTCCCCTTCGAGTGCGACTCGGGAATAATACTCTGTTGAGTGGAGCAGCGCTTTTGAGGGAATGCAGCCAATATTGAGACAGGTGCCACCTAGAGTTTTTCTCTTTTCAATGCAGGCAACTTTCATCCCTTTTTGAGCTGCTAAAATCGCTGCTACATAGCCGCCTGGGCCCGCTCCTATTACAACAACATCATACATGCTGGATCTTCCAATACCTTTTTGATTTGAACCAAGAAGCTGACCGCCTCCTTACCATCCACAATACGGTGGTCATAGCTCAGTGCTAGATACATCATCGGACGAATCTCTACCTTGCCATCTACAGCCATCGGTCGATTCAAAATGGCGTGCATCCCCAAAATCCCCACCTGTGGAGGGTTGAGAATCGGTGTGGAGAGAAGCGATCCATAGACACCGCCGTTGGTGATGGTAAAGCCACCCCCCTCTAGATCTTCAATGCGAAGAGCTGAGCTGCGCGCCCGCTTGGCATAGGCGGCAATCTCCTGCTCGATCTGAGCGAAGCTCAAACTTTCACAGTCGCGCACAACTGGAACCACGAGCCCCTTTTCTGTGCCAACAGCGATGCCCACATCGAAGTAGTGGCGCTGCACAATCTGCTCACCATCCAAATAGGAGTTGAAGGCGGGAAAGGCTTTGAGCGCCTCAACAACCGCCTTCACAAAAAAGGACATAAAGCCGAGTTTGACGCCATGCTGCTCCAAAAAGCTCTCTTTATATTTGGCACGAAGAGCCATCACAGCTGTCATGTCCACCTCATTGAAGGTGGTCAGCATCGCCGCCTCATGCAAAGAATCGACTAGGCGGTTGGCAATCGTTTTGCGGATGCGACTCATCTCACTTCTAGATTCGCGCTCACCCTTTTCAACAGCTTTTGGAGGTTCCTCTTTTTTCTCAGCCAGTCCTGCAACAAAGTCATCCACCCCTTTGCGAATCTCACCAGAGGGCTTTTTGGGTTCTACTGCGGGGGGTGGAGCCTCCTCTCTCTCTTCAACTACAGCTCCCTCTTTGTCTGTATCCACAAAACCAACAACAGCACCAATTGTGACTGTATCTCCCTCTTTGACTGTCCAGCTCACCTCACCAGAAGCGGGGGCGTAGAGTGGCTGATTGACCTTTTCGGTCTCAATTTCAATCACCTCTTGTGATTCTTTGACAGCAGACCCAGCAGGAACTAGAAAAGCGCCAATAGCTGCCTCTGTGATCGATTCCCCCATCGGAGGCACTTTGATTTCTACCTTCATCCCAACGCCCTCTTCACTATTTCAGCAAGCTCCATCTTGTGCCTCTTTGGCGAACTAGTCGCCGGTGCAGAGGCAGCCCTTCTTCCCACATAGGCGACTCCTGGAATATAGGGAGAGATGTAGCTCCAAGCCCCCATATTTTGCGGCTCCTCTTGAACCCACAAGATTTCAGCCCCTTCAAACTGCTTCAATACTTTCTGCAGCTTCTTTTCATGCAGAGGATAGAGCTGCTCGATGCGCACAACTGCAATATCGTCATGTCCCAATAGATCAAAAGCGACATGACCTGAACAGAAAATCAACTTGCGCGCCTTTTTCACATCTGGAACTAAAATCTCTTCAAAGCCCCCATCGGTAAGATCAGCGAGCTGACTGATGCATTGAGGGTGACGCAACAGCTCCTTGGGAGTCATCACAACAAGTGGCACCCTATAATTGGTGGCAACCTGTCTGCGCAGCAGATGGAAGTATTGCGCTGGTGTTGTTGGATAGCAGACGCGCCAGTTGGATTGAGCTGAAAGCTGCAAGTAGCGTTCCAGTCTTGCGGAGCTATGCTCTGAGCCCTGTCCCTCATAACCATGAGGCAGAAGTAGCACAAGACCGCTATAGCGGCTCCATTTGCTCGCTGAGCAGCTCAAATATTGGTCGATGATCACCTGAGCACCGTTAGCAAAATCTCCAAATTGTGCCTCCCAACAAATCAAGGCATTTGGAGTGGCCAAACTGTAACCAAACTCAAAACCCATCACACCAAACTCTGAAAGGGGCGAGTTGTACACAGTGAAATCCCCCAGCTGTTGTAGGGGGAAGTATTTTTCGCCGCTCTTTTGATCAACCCACGCAGCGTGCCTGTGCGAAAAGGTACCTCGTTGTGAATCTTGCCCTGAAATACGTATTGAATGTCCCTGTTCCAGGATAGAGCCAAAAGCAAGCTGCTCCGCTGTACCCCAATCAATCTCACCATCCAATCTTTCTGCTCTTTGCTTGACCAGCTTTTCCAGCTTTCGATGAATATTAAAACCCTCTGGAACGCGCTCAACCCTCTTGGCAATTTGACGCAATAGAGACTCATCCACAGCAGTCGGAACACTCTCTAAAACTTGACTATCTGTTGGGGCAACAAAGCCCTCCCAAACGCCACCAAAGGCTTCATCGGGAATGCGCATCGGTTTGACTTTGAACTCTTCTAATTCAAAAGCGAGCTGCTCATGAAACTGCTTCTCAGCCATCTCAACAAAGCTTTTTTCTACAGAACCCTCAGCAAGCAGCTGATCTCTATAGATCTCACGAATACTCTTCTTGGCACGAATCATTTCATAGTGCAGCGGCTGAGTGAATGCTGGCTCATCACTCTCATTGTGGCCATACTTTCTGTAACCATTGATCTCAATGAAGACATCGCAATGAAACTCATTGCGAATCTCTGTTGCCAACCTTGCCACATAGGCGCACGCTTGCGGATCTTCCGCATTGACATGGAAAACAGGGGCAGAAAAGGCGTGTGCAATATCTGTGCTACAGGGAGTAGAGCGGTATTCATCAGGCAGAGTGGTGAAGCCGATCTGGTTGTTGATCACAACATGCAGCGTGCCACCTGTGGCGTAGCCAGGAACTTGTGAGAGCTGCATCGCCTCATAGACCACACCTTGACCCGCAATACTAGAATCTCCATGGATCAAAATGGGCACTGTCTGCCGGTCGGGATATTGCAAAAGCTTTGCATACGCCTTGCCCATCGCAACTGGATTGACAGACTCCAGATGACTCGGGTTTGAGGTGAGCGAAAGATGAATCGTACGTCCCTCTCGACTCTTGATCTTTGTCGAAAAGCCCTTGTGGTACTTCACATCACCATCACCACCCACCCAATCGGGGTCGAGAAAATCTTCAAACTCACTGAAAATAGCGGCGTAGGATTTTTGCAAGATGTTGGCCAAGACGTTGAGACGCCCCCTGTGTGCCATCCCAATCACAACCTGCTGTGAGCCGCTGGTCTCGATGAGATCTGCCAAAACCGGGATAACCGTTTCTGTCCCCTCCAGAGAAAAGCGCTTTTGGCCCACATAGCGGGTATGGATGAAAGTCTCAAAGAGCTCCGCCCGGTTGAGTTGTTCAAATAACAGCTTCTTCTCCTCAACGGTCAGTTTAGGTTGAAAACGACTCTTCTCAATCCTCTCTTGGATCCAGCGCTCCATATCGGGATAGTGGCAGCCCATATATTCGACACTCACTGTGCCGCAATAGATCTGTTCCAACGCCTCGATAATCTTTTCCAAAGGAGCCTCTTTTTGCTCCAAAAGCCCATAGGTCAGGAAGGACTTCTTCAGCTCATCAACCTTAAAACCAAGCGCTGAGATCTCCAGCTCATGTGGTCTATTGCACTCTTTTTGAAGAGGATTGGTCATCGCTTTTAGGTGACCAAATTTGCGGTAAGACTCGATCAAACCAAAGAGCCGAAAGTCACCACCCTCCTTGGGACTCTCATAACCGCCAAACTCCATTCCCTCAAAAAAATAGCGCCACGAGCTCTCTACACTACTTGGATCCTTCTGATAAGCTGAATAGATCGATTCGATCTGACGACTATTTGCCAGCTGCATGTAGGAAAAGGGTGCCAATTTTTCTCCAATCTCTATAATCTACCTATTTATTAGCAGGATCCATACCAATGAGAGCCCTCTTTCTTATATTCTTAGCACTAACTGCTTGTAATAACCGACCTGAGAAAGAGTCCTCCTATACGCGCTATCCCATCCCCTCTCGCCTAGAAAAGTTGCCTGGAGGCAAAAAGCTAACGCGCCCTCTCTACCAAGCAAAGGTGCCGATTGGCTGGAAAGCGATTCCTCAAGAGTGTACAGAAGACACAATGAAGCCCAATGCGCTCTTTGAAATCACACCCACACTGCAGCTGGCTGTCCACTCCTTTCCAACTAATGAGTTACAAGAGCGCGTCCCATCAACATCACAGGTAAGACGATGGCAGAGACAAGATGGCAATGAGGGCACATTAGACCGCGTGCACCATGATGGTTTTGTGGGACTTATGTTTGAAACAGAAACAACACTAGCGTGGAGCTTTCAGATGGATCCGGAGCATTACCAGACACTTGCTTTTTTGGGCAGAACCTTTGAAGAGCAAGCCTATTTCCGCCAGATGCGCTCAGATTTCACGATTAAGGTGAGTGGAGCTGCTGAAGAGATTGCGAGTCATCGCGACGAGATTTTCTTCTTTGCTAACACAATCTCCCTCTTCCACCCAATCCCTGCCAAAGATTGACTTCTATAAGAGTTGGAGCTAAGCTGTTCGCATGACTATTCCACAAGAAGCTGCTACTGCTATTGAAAAATTTGTGAATGAGAAGATGGATGCACGTCCTACACCTACAACGTATCGATACGGACACTCCTTCTCTCTAGGGCAGCAAGATGATGTGCGTCTACAAGAGTTGATCCAAAACTTGACCAAAAAATGAAAGCGCTCTTTCACTTCCTGGGTGGTGTCCACTTTGCAATCATTTTGATTGCCACAACACTGCTCTTTGTGATCGCTGGCACCTTCTTAGAATCTTGGTCAGACTCCCACCTCTTTGCAGCAGAACTCACCTACAACTCCCCTCTCTTCTCCCTTCTCTTATGGCTCTTCTTCGTCAATATCCTCTTCGCTGCTCTTCGAAGAGCGCCCTTCAAACGCAAACACATTCCCTTTCTGATCACTCATTTAGGCCTTTTGATGATTTTACTTGGCTGCTTTGTCAAAGGCGCTTTTGGAACGCAAGGAGAGATGGCGCTTGCTGAAGGAGTCGAGAGCAGTACGCTCTTTATACCGCGCAGCTACGCTCTTCAAATCGAGGATCGTGAAGGCTCCGCTCTTGTTCCTCTGCGCTATGGCCAAAAGGGCGAAATCGATACCCCCTTTGAACTCAAAGTAACGCTGTTGCAGTGGCTGCCACATGCGGAGGAACGCTATGAGTCGTGGGTACATGATGGACAGGTTCATCTATTTGGTCTGCCTCCTTTTAGGCGGCTTTTAAGCGGCAAGTGCCGACTACTCTATAATGAAGAGGCTCCGGGGCCGAGCATCAGCTTTTTTGATGATCACCTTATTGCAAAAAGTGAGAGTTCGCAGCGGTTTGAGGCAAAATATAGTGATGATGCGATCATGATTTTTGACAAGGGGTTCCGCGGCTATGGCAGTTTTGTTGATCTACCTAGTGGCTTTCCAGATATTGAGCTGATCTCACCACTTGTTAGGGTGGCTGAGCCGAAATCGAAGCTGAAGAAGCGGGAGGATCAGAGGGCTCTGATTCGTCTTTTAGTTGAGGAGGGTGAGAGAAGTGAGGTTATTTCGCTGGTTTATGACCCAAGAGCGCAGAGGCTAAAGTGGCCGATCCTATTTGGACGCTACTTAGTGCGCTTTGTAGCCAACCAGAAGCAGCTCCCCCACAAAGTGCTTCTACATCAGGCACGTCAGATCAACTATTTGGGTACAGCTAAGCCGCTCGCCTTTGAGAGTGATTTGGAGTTGGATGGCAGTGAGAAGACCATTTCGATGAATCGTGTGGCCCAGAGCAAAAAAGGCTACCGTTTTTACATGTCAAACCTCTACACTCCCAGCCAAAACAGTGCAGCAAGGGCGCTGATTGTGGTCAACAAAGACCCTGGCAAGCGTTTCCTCACCTATCCAGGTGGTGTGATCCTTGCCCTCGGCATCGTGCTGCTTTTTTGGCAAAGACGTTATGCTTAATCTGCTACTTCTGATCCCTATTCTATTCAATGGCCGTGTGCAGCCACAGCTGCATGATGAGCCTATCAACGTCCCGCAGAAAAATCATGAGTGGACTCCCCTGGGAAGCGGCCAGCCTATCTACCCACCGGAGGTGATTGAAGAGGCGAAGAGCAATCCTCATGTCTTGGAAGAGGCCTATCAGCAGATCGCAGGCACACCCTATTTGCAGACAGTGACTAAGACGCTCTACTACCCCTCTCTTTTTAAGCTGCGTCTCGAATACTTTGTGCACAAGCTGCCGCTCACCCTCTTTTTGGTTCTGCTCTATCTACTTTCTCTATGGCGGCGCTCCTTTTTTGTTGCTGCCTTTATCTTCCATACAGCGCTGCTTGCTGTTCGCTGCTATATCTTGGGCAGGCCACCTGTTTCCAATATGATGGAGACGATTCTCTATGTGCCGTGGGTTACCTCTCTCGTTGCTCTAATCTTTCATGTGGAGAAGCCAGCAGCTATTGCCTCTTCCATTGTGCTCCTCTTTTTGCCGATTCATCAGCAGTTTGAGAGTGTTCAGGCTGTCTTGGATTCCACCTGGTGGCTAACCATCCATGTTTTGATGGTGGTAGGCAGCTATGGCCTCTTTATTTTGGCTGGCATCTTAGGTCATCTTGCCCTTTTGCGTGGAGGTTTGACAGATGCGCTTCTCAAAATCCTCTATCTGGGTACAGGCCTTCTGATCTGTGGCACCATTTTAGGCGGGGTGTGGGCGATGCAGAGCTGGGGGCGCTTTTGGGATTGGGATCCCAAAGAATCTTGGGCCTTCATCTCAAGCGGATTTTATCTTATCGGAATTCATGCCTACAGATTTTCTGTGATCAAAGAGCGTGGACTTGCAATCATTGCCATTGTGGGACTGCTCTTCATTACTTTTACCTGGTATGGGGTTAACTATATCTTGGGAACGGGATTACACAGCTACGGATTTGGTGAGGCAAAACATACTCTTTTTTATGTTTACATCATTGCTGAACTTCTATTTTTGATTTTTTCAAAAATATTTATTTACAAAAATAGAGAACGATTGCAAAAAAAGGCGAGAAAGAGGTAGAAAGCTCTACCTCGCAGGAATGTAAGGCGTCAAGAATATGGAAAGCACAATGAAAAGTGACCGTTTAAAAAAACTAGAAGCGGAGCTCGCCGATTTAGAGCAGTGGATGAAGCTGGGTCTTGTTCCCAATAAGGAGCTAGAAAGACATAATGAGGAGATCAATGCCCTCAGACAGCGTATCGATGAAGAGAGGGAGCGGCTCCAATTCCTTAAAGAGAGTGGTGAGATGGAGGAGTTTTCAGCCCCTCGCCGCGGACCAACCAAGACGGTCTATCCCGATACGCCAAGCATGTCTGATGTCGAGGTCAACGACACCACCCAAGGTGGATTTGAATCTGAGCAGGAGACTGCAACTGAAACCTCTGAGGAGTCAACATCATCTGAAAGCAGCATGGATGATGATGACCGCACAGAAGAGGAAGATGACCCCTTCAGCGACAAAAACCGCTGGCGCAGAGGTGGCATCATCGACCCCGAATCCAATGATTGGTAGCATCTACATCCACGTCCCATTTTGTAGCAAAAAGTGCTACTACTGCCACTTCTATGTCATCCCAGACAAAGAGCAGTTTAAAGCACTCTATATGGAAGCTCTCAAAAAAGAGTGGGAATACAAAAAAAACATATTGAGTGATTGCCGCTCTATCTACTTTGGCGGAGGCACCCCCTCCCTACTTGGGTCTGATAACATTTCAGAGATTCTCTCCTGGCTCCCCTCTGCTCCGGAGATCACTTTAGAAGCCAATCCAGAATCCATGGGCCACTTTCCGGGAATCAACCGCTTATCGATCGGAGTTCAAGCCTTCCAAGACCACCATTTGAAAAGATTGGGGCGCACCCATTCGGCACAAAAGGCAGTCGAGGCGATTCAGAGCAGTGAGATTGAAAATATGTCGATTGATTTGATGTATGATCTTCCCAATCAAACAGTGAAGGAATGGGAACAATCTCTAGAGATGGCGGTGAAGCTGCCGATCAAGCACATATCCCTCTATAATTTGACGATTGAGCCACATACTGCCTTTTACAAGTGGCGGAAAAAGCTAAAACTGCCCTCTGCGGACGACTCGCTTCAGATGTTGGAGATGGCAATTGAGAGGCTCCCTTTTGAGCGTTATGAGCTTTCTGCCTTTGCAAAGCCTGGTTTTGAATCGCAGCACAATCTAGGCTATTGGAGTGGGAGGCCCTTTATTGGATTGGGCCCTTCTGCCTATAGCTATATCGATGGAGCGCGCTTTCGTAATCCAGCGCACTTCCATAAGTGGCGTGAGGATGTGACTAATCGAGACAGTTATGAAAAACTCTCTCCTGATGCAAGTAGGCGAGAACTGCTTGCTGTTGGACTGCGCCTGATAAAAGGCATTGAGAGTGATATAGATGTTCAAAATCTGATTGAAGCGGGATTGGTGAAAAGGGAGGGACGGCTAGTTCGCCTCACTAGGCGTGGGCAGCTTCTTCACGATACTGTTGCTGAAGAGATCATTGAGGTCTAGCCCAACACTTTTGGGATCAATCAACTGAGTTGACATTGAGAAGATCATTGCGGTTTGAAGAGGAAGATAGTGGGCTCTTTGGCCATCTTACGCTCCTCCCACAGTCTGACCCTCTTAGTTTCCACAAATTGATTGGGGGCTGTGAGGTTTGAGGCAACAGAAAGTGTGGTCTGCGGATCGAGCAGTTTGCGGCAGGCATCAAAGCTGTGTTGATTGCGATGAGGCGCTTCGATGAAGATATGCACCCCCTTTTGCTCCTCCCATAGCTGCAGCTCCATCTCTCTTCTCTTCGGATCTTTGGCAATGTAGCCATGAAAGGTAAAACATTGGCTATAAAGACCGCTCAACATCAAAGCGTGTGTGATTGAGCAGGGACCGGGATAGGCAGCAACTTGGATTTTCTTGCGATATGCGGCTGTGACAAGCTGGCTACCAGGATCGGCAACACAGGGCAATCCGGCATCACTGACCACTCCCCAACTCTCCCCTTCTAGAAGTGGTTCGAGAAGAAAGTCCACCTTCTCACGCATGAGGGCGATGGGTACATTCCTAGCATCTTTACGGAAGCGGTCAAGAAAACGACGCCCTCCACCTGCGCTCTCAGCGATCAAGCCATCAAGCTTCTGAACTACCTCATCGACGCAAGGCGATAGAAAGTGGGTGTGATCGGCGCCCATCCAAAGAAGATTGGGTAGAAGAGCAAGGGTCATGCGGTAAGTCTCACAAGTAGTGGTTCTAATATAGTGGCAGCATCGACGCTCTCACTCTTTGCTCGGAGTTCTGTCTCAAATAGATAGTTGAGACCCTGTCTTAATCTCTTAGGGCCAAATCGGTTGAGTAGAGTGATCTTTTTCTGCCCCATACTGCCCTTCAAATAGGGAAATTCATCTACGAGCCGTCCCATCTTGTGCGCTTCGAGCATGCGCAGCCCTGAGTCAAACTGTGTCCGCAGATGGGAGAGGATTTGATAGATAGAGCCGCCCTCTTCAAGAAGAGTATGAAGAACCTGCCACGCCTCCTTTTGAGAGCGGGCAAATAGAGCATCACCTAGCTGCCATAGAGTTAGATGGGGTAGGGTGATGGAAAACTCACGCACCAATTCCAGCGTAATCTGACCGCTATAGCCGAGGTAGCAGAGTAGCTTTTCTAGCTCCTGCTCGAGGAGCGCTTTATCCATCCCAAAGCTTTTGACCCAGATACGAGCCACGTCGGGGGCGAGCTGTACTCCCTGATCTTTAGCCTGCTGCACCATCCATTGAGCAAGCTCCGCCTCTTTTTCATAGGGGCGCTTAGAGGCAAATTTTAGAACCAACTCCACCTTCTCTTGAAATTTGGGAGGCATACTTTCGCCCGCCATCACAAGAGTCACAGAGCTTGGATGGTCACACGCCTTTTCAAAGGCGGCAGCATGGATCTGATCCACCTCTTCGACGATAATCATACGCGTTTGACTCAAAAAGGAGGTGCTCTCAAATTCTGCAATAAAAGCTTTGGGATCAAAGGACTCTTTGTTGAAGCGCAGCGGTTGACCATCAGCAGCAAGAGCAATTGCATCCTCTCTCTCTTTTAGCTCTTTGGAGAGGATCAAGATAGACTTTGGCTTTTTGCCTAGCTGCTTTTTGAACTGTTCGAGAGAGTCAACTTTCACGCGCCTATTGTAGTATAGGGTATGAATAAAAAAAAGTGGCAATCCCCGAAGGGACTGCCACTAAACATTTGACTCTCAAGTCAAACTTAGCAAGAAACAGAACGTCTGCTAGTTCTTCTTCTTAGAGAAGAACGTCTCCAAGAAGTTGTACGGCGTTTTTGAGCAGAAGCTCTTACAGAACGCTTGCGTCGTACAACACGTCGCTTAGTAGCTGCTTTTCTCTTTGGAGCTGCTTTACGCTTAGTCACCTTACGCTTAGTTGCAACCTTTCTCTTAGGTGCAGCTTTACGCTTAGTAGCTGCTTTTCTCTTAGGAGCAGCTTTACGCTTAGTCACCTTACGCTTAGTTGCAACCTTTCTCTTAGGTGCAGCTTTACGCTTAGTTACTTTACGCTTAGTTGCAACCTTTCTCTTAGGTGCAGCTTTACGC
>JAJACG010000027.1 GCA_022601635.1 Chlamydiales bacterium
AGTCGAGGCGAGAACGATGCCTCGATAGAAAGATTGTCGGAAGATCTGGTGAGGGAGTTATTCAGTATCTCCAAGAGGAGCAGCCTCCTCGTGATCAGATCAAAGCCTTTTGTGAGAATACAGAATTTCGCGATCTAGAGATTTTGGAAGAAGATGGAGTCTATGTGACCTTCCGAGCGACGCTTTTTCAAAATGGTCACGATGTGAGTTTTACAGAAAAAAGCCTCTTTAAAAAAGAGGCAGATGGTTGGAAATATATAAAGGCAGAGCTGCTCAAGTAGCTCCACCTTTATTACTTTTATAGATCGTCTTGCTCTACACCTTCGGGAACCAAAGCTCCGCCTATCTCAGTATCAGTTTTATTACCAGATCCCGGTTGGTTGCCAGAACGTGGCCTCCCTTGTTCCAAACCACTGTTTGGCCATTGTGGCCCTTGTGGCCCTTGTGGCCCTTGTGGCCCTTGTGGCTGTGCAAAGCAGCGGTTAGCAACTAAGAGGACTACCGAAAGCGCAGTAACTCCTGCCCCTGCAAAGGTCAATGACTTCACACCCACATTTGTCAGCTTCTGACTCGCAAATCGAGCAAAATTAAAACGCGCATACATCGCAAGCAGACCCGCTCCCAATGCCACTATACCAACTGTTAATGCAGCAGCAGCAACCGTTCTCATAGCCTTATGACCCACTACAGGCTTAATATTCATATCCCCTCCAAAATATTATTTATATCTTTATTTTAACTTATTACCAGCTAATTGTCAATGATTTGACAATTAAATTAATTATTTTATAATCGTAGCTGTTACAATATCGCTCATCCTCTGCATCAGCTGCCTTTTTTTGATCTCTTCAGCAAAAGTGCGGTCAATTTGACGCTTGAGTACGCCTGCAAAGCAGCTTTCGGGTTCCTGAAGCTCACGAATCTCTCTCTCAATATCATCGAGGGAGAGGTCTGCAGATGGCTTTAAAAACTCTCCTCTTGCTAAAGCTGCATGCACGCGCAGCTTCTTTAACCATTCACCTTCGAGTAGAGCCTGGATCTGCTCATCACTCATTCGGATGCCTGAGCCCTCACGCCCCCTCTCCATAACTGTTCCGCTAAGAGCTGAAATCAAAATCGCCCTATGCGAACTTGCCTCTGATTTAAATCTGCGCATTTGATGTGCGTAGGATTTTGAGAGGTCATCTGAGGTGACATAGGCGATCAACTGACCCTCTTTTTCTATAATCAGGAAGCTCTCAATCGATTTGATCAGCCGCACACCTGGCTCATTGGCAAGTGAGGCTGTTTCTGTATGGTTTCTGTCAAGGTGAACAGCGGGTAAGAAACCTGTCCACTCATAGTAGCTTGAGGCCTTTTCAAAATTCATCACCTCTTCAAAGAACTCTGGAAGAACAAGTTTTAGCTCTCCATAGCTATGCTTCGCCTCTAGGGGGTTTTCAGCGCGCGGCTTGAGCTCCGCTTGATGCACCTCCATCATCTCCTCCATATTCTGCTGCATATGGATGGCCCCTTCCTGCTCTGCAGAAGAGGATATAGTGGGCACAACTGGCTGAACGCGCGCAATGACAGCTTCGATCTCTGAGATCTCCATCTCTTTGTCATAGTATGCGCGATGTAGCTTCTGAGCAAAGTGCATCAGAGACTCCTCAATAGGAATCTCATGCTCCCTTGACGCATAACTCTGCACATAATCTTGTGGCTTAAGTTCAATAATTCCATTAATATGCTCAAGGCAGTACTGCATCAAATTGGGAGCAGTTCGCAACAGTGGCCCTAACTTTTCACGCTTTTCTTGTTCATAGCGCTCAGCAACGATCCGCGCCACCTCTGAAAAAGCTGCCATCTTTGCCCGCTTCAAACTGATCCCTTGACTCTCATTGATCTTCAGCTGCTCAAAAATCTCAGCCACACTCATGCCACCATAGCTCTCATCCGTCAGCCAAGTCACTCGCTGCTTAGAATCCACCTTCAAAAAGCCTCTCATCCGCATCACACCCTGAATTACTCGACTCCTTGTGCTCTTTTCTGGAATCAAAACAGCAGCTGCAGAGTCTGGTGGAAGCGGAATATTTGCTGCTTCACAATGCTCTACATCAAAGTAGACACCTACCCCCTTGTTTGTTAACGAAAGTCCAAACTTGCGTAGCTGCTTCTCAATCGAATCACTGCCCAAAAGGGGGAAACAGTGGTGCGTATTCTTCATCAATGTCAATTGACCCTTGTTAAAGAAGATAACTGCTTGAAGATTGGGTGCCATTTGGATCCACCTCGAGGCAAACTTCCTATTTTCGATATTGAGATAACCCTCGGGGTCAATCACAACATTGTTCTGTTGACTAGAGAGAATTGCATCCAAGCTGTTGATAGAACGTATAGTAGAATTTCTCCTATGACTTGCCTCTAACACTACCTGCTCTTCGAATTCACTTGCCTCTCGCCACTTATCAATCTGAAGGGGATAAGTAAATTGGGGCCCAGGTGTCGCTGAGAAGTAGAGGCCTTGATCACAGCCAGCAACAAAATCAGCTGGCGAGCAGCTGGTCTGCTCTGGACAGTAGCCAATCTCACGCAAGCCGACCAATTCCAGGTATAAAGCAATCGCCTTGGGATTTCTATCTATCTTGAGGGCAACATCTTCGACAGTTATAATATCATGAGGGTTGATATGGCGCAGCTGCTGACCACCAATTCCCCATGAATCGAAAATACTTTGCCAAGATGTAGTTTCAAGGGAAAGCGCCTCTCTTTCATGAAGATCGCGTTCAATCAGCTGGATCAAAAACTTTTTTACATCATCCTCACTCAACCCCTGCTGATAGGCAGCTTTAACAGTGAGTGCAGCTGTCAGAAGTGGATCGTGAAATTGAGCAGAGATCTGCGTCTTATGCCTTGCAGGTGTTTGATGCGGTTCATTGAGGTAGACAGAGCGCTGGTGATCGAGCACAGTGCGCATTTCAAAAAGCTGGAAAATCAGCTCTGTCATGAAGTGGCGTGTGATAGAAAGCTTCTCCTGCTCCTCTCTAGATAATGAGGCAAATGTATCAGGTGCTGCTATTTTGCGATCGAGCAGGAAGGGTGTGTAGTGCGGCTCAAAACCAAGCCTTTCAACCAGTACTCTTCGGATCTCATTTATCGTAGCAGCTGTCGGCGTTTGCGCCTGTAAGATAGGACCATCTAACAGCTTCGCCATTCTTTCAATAGGCCCATCTTCAAATAGAGGTGCCATTATTTGGACCATAAATGCAGTATCTCTCTCCTTCAATCTAGCAAACCTCTTGGACCCCATCACAGATCTAGAAAGCGGATCTAAGTTCGTATGCGCCTCATCCACAATCACCATACAGTTGGTTTGGAAGAAGTTCAAAATATGCTCTGCAAAGAAGAGTTTTTTACACTCCACTTGATACGCATCGCTTAGTCTATCTAGCTGCGATGCAGCCAAAACAGCATTTTTGGCAATCAACTTGATCGCCGCCCAACTTTCAGGAGTGATCAAAAGCGCTCTTCTCTCAACCTTATAGCGTTGCAGCTCTTGCTTAATCAGCTTCAACTCCTCAATACCTGGCTTGTTGCGTAAAGAGAGCTCCAAAATAGCCAATCTCTCACCAACGCCCTCCCAAGATTCATGCAAATTTTGACGATCTACTGGATAGATGGCAGGTGGTGTGACACAGACAGGCATCATCCCCTCCATCTGAACGCGTAACATGAAAAGCTGCCGCAAATAACATGTCTTTCCAGCTCCTGCAGGAAATTGGAAAATGCCCTTTTCTCGTTTCACAATGCGCTCACACGCCCACTGATGCGCCTCAAACTGCTCCAGCCTAGGCATCAGCCCACCCACTACACGGTAGTAGGTGATCTCTGGATAGAGCTGCGGATCCCAGCAGTAGGGCTGCTCCATATGAGCATGAATCTCCTCTTTGGTTGCAGACTTCTTTTCGATCATGCTGTGACTCTCATCAAGATGCTGGTACAAAGCGAGCTGAAAGTAATAGTCCTTCACCATATAGCAAATTTCATCAATCTCGGGATCACTAAGAGCTGAGCGATGGCGCTTCAAATAGCTGCGATCCCCCTTCAAAACCACCTCTTTCATCACAGCTGCTGGAAGCAGCGGTTTTAGGTGGCCAGCATCCTCCTCAAGCTGCCCCAAAGACTCTTCCAAACTCCCCGGTACTATATCGGGCAATGCGTTGAGCATGCTCACAATCTCCCTCTGCATCACCTCAATTTTTGTGTGTTGCACCTCCATGCGCGCCTTAATTTCAGTCATTATCTCATCTCTATTCTCTTCATTCAGACGTTGGCTTAAATTGCTCAACAGAGTCATATTCACCTCTTGCGTTGCAATAGTAAGCGGCACTCTTTCACGCTCATATGGCATTAGGAAGACTACTCGTCTAATGGGCACATTGGGATTGAACTCACCGATTGCTTCCACTTTAAACTCAGAATAATATTCGGTTACAAGCCTACGTACTCTAGAAATCAGCTCTGGATCTTCCGGGTTAAGCCCTTGAAATCGTTCAGGATTGACTCTCACATAGTAGAGCAGTGTTGCTAGATAGCCCTTCTTACGGGCAAAATGCTCATTACTCGCCAAAAGTGCATTGAGAGTTAGATCAAATGGACAGAAAGCTTTGGGTGTCGCTCTTGCCTGTCGGAAGAGTTTGGCAAAATGTTGCTTTGCATAGCCAGCAGGATAACGCGTATGTCCATCCCCCATGAAAGGAACGGGAGCACACGGCTCTCGTAATTCATGAAAGCGGTGAAAGTTCCCCACTTCCATTAGATTGTTACGAAGTGATTTTGAGGTTTGATAGACCTTGGTTGGCATTACCTCAAACTTCACAGTCATTGTCGGTGAACAGATCTGAATACGTCTAGCAATCAGCTGCTCTGGTAGCTTGCTATCACCAGGCTGCTGCTCATAGCTAAAGTGCAAGAAACGCAAGATCACCGCCTCTTCATGAGGCTCCAACTGCAGCTCCGCGGGAATCTGACTATGTACCCCATCTCTTCCAATTGTTGCCAAGTAGTCACAGTAGACGTTAGATGCCCAGTGAAGAAGCTCATGGTCAAAGGCTCTACGCTGTTGAAACTGCTCTTTGCTCAGGATAACTTCTGAGTTAACAATCAGATAGAGAAGTTTCATATTGAAGGCGTAAGATTCATCTGTCTTCTCTAAAAGCGAAATAAAACTAGAGACTAAAGCTTTTGAGCTCTCGATTAAGCTACTAGCACTTCTAACCTGCTCCAAATAGTAGGTTGCCATCTCATAGTTACGGCGCATCTTGTAGAGAAGGGCCAAATAGAGGTAGTCAACAGCTCCCTTGGCGGTCAAAATTCCAGACTGAGGATCTCTTAACTCATAGACAAAGTAGCGATCTAAAGAGTCATAGAGTCGCTTTTCAGGGGCTACTTCAGAACCGAGTTGACTCGATTTGTAACTCAAAAAACGAGCTGGGATAAGGATCTGCTTGATTCCTCCCTTCAGAAAAACCAGAGCGTCTGGATACTCCTCCCAAATTTCATCCAGCAGCAACTTCCCAAGAGTAACATTTTCGTCGGGGTAGATGGTTAGATCGAGATCTTGGAAATGGATGTAATCGGTTGTATCACCCTCTTCTTCATGGCAGATATAAATGTCTTGAGGAAAGGGAAAGCGCGTAGCTAGCGGATAGAATGGTGATTCTGGGGGTAGAGCATCAACTGCAATCAAGCGCAATGAAGTCTGACTATCAAGATGCAGATATGAGAGCTTTTTATCCTTTAATATGTAGTTCTTATTGCCATTGCTTCTGTAGAAGTGAATGGAGCCATCTGGAGCTAAAAAGGCGTCGTGCTTGAGAAAGAGCTTCTCTAAGAAGGTATCCTGTATCGATTGTGGTGCAATCTCTACATGTTTCGCCCACACAGCTGGGTCAACTTGCCTCTCAATGTGGCGCACCCCTTGTTTGGTGATCACGCGGAATGTTCCATCTGCGTTGTAGTATTCTCCTCGCTTTTTCTCTAGCCAGATTGCAGTCGGACAACTATGCAGCTGCAACCCCCCTGGGAAGAAGAGTGCTGTTGATCGCTCGCCATTAAGCTTGGTTACTTCAGGACGCATCAAGTCCACCTGATGACTCTTACAAACCAAAACCCCAGGCGCCTTAACACTCCACTCTTCAGCTTCTAGCTCACTACCATAGTAGATAGTCAATGCCTTTTGTCCCAAAATATTGGGACTCATCCCCTCCTCCAACATTTGGCATAGACCTCTTCCTACCCTCTTTTGAAGCGCGCGCAGGTCGGCCTCAGAATACCGGGAGGCAAAGCTACTATCAAAAAGAGCCCGAAGCTGTAAGAGAGCGCTAAAAGAGAGATTATAGGGAAGCTGCACCTCATATTGAGCCAACAGCTTGCGGAAGTCTCTGCGACTTTCTGTCTCTAATTTCAGTATAGAAATTAGCTCTCCCAAGTAGGGATGGCCACACATCTTTTTATCCATAAACGATTCCAGATAGACTGCAGTCACAAAGAGAAAGTAATGAATCTCTCTCATCGATGAATCTGTTCCAAACTCTTCATAGGCGGCTCTCAATATATCAGCGACCTGCTGCACCACACGTGGATCCTGCTTTTTAGCACGCGCTAATACACCCGGCGCAAAAAGCGCACGATAAAATTCACTTCGAAAGCGCGGGTCTGCCAAATCGCGCAAATGGCTGGGTAGATATTGTATGAAGTGATGCAAAGAGAGCTTCTCTTCATTTCCTAGCCGGAGCAAAATACGCCATTTTTCATCGGTCGTTCCTGTCAATCCATCGGGTCTCCAGACTGTTACCGTTTCATTTGTAGTCAGCTTACGACTGTAGTATTC
This sequence comes from Chlamydiales bacterium, assembly GCA_022601635.1. Classification (GTDB taxonomy): domain Bacteria; phylum Chlamydiota; class Chlamydiia; order Chlamydiales; family JAAKFR01; genus JACKPM01. The sequence continues at coordinate 6,872 of JAJACG010000027.1, forward strand.
TTGAGGCCTTCTAACAGCAAAACGGCTATGATACCTCTCTAGGCCATTACTTCCTATTGCTTTGGAACTAAATCCCTCTTTGGCCATCTGCAAGCTTTGCCCACCGCTTTCATCGCGAGCTATTGTCCATCGAATCCTGTCTGGTAAACCTCCATGAAAGTTTGAAAACCCGCTATCTGGGATGATCAGCTGCGACCAGAAAGCAAAGAGGTAGAGTGTCTGGGCCGATTTAGGAATACGCTCTGTCCACGCCTCTAAGACATCGCCGTGTGAGAATTGCTTGGCATAAGTGTAATGATTGCGCGCTCGGCCATATTTTTTACGGCTCTCCTGAAGTTCAATCGAGATCATCTCTTGCACGGGAAAGATTCTGTGTCGTCCCTGCGCCATTTCAGTAAAGTAGTCTTCGATTTCCATGTAGCGCTGCTGCAAAAAACCATCAGGAAGGGCGGTAAAGGTACGTAATTTCTTCTTATCGCCTAGCAAGAAGGGCGAAGCAAAACTTCCCAGCCTATTTTTCGGATCTCGGTGCGCCAGCTTATCAACAATCGCATACAGGGTATGCAGAGCAAAGAAGAACTCTTCCAGATAGTACTCATCACTATCTTGATTGAGATCCTCAATCCCAAAGAATCCACATAGCGCTATCTGCCTGAGCGCTTCAATGCTTTTGTCAATATCGCCTACTGGAATATTATCCCACTCATCTAGCTCCTTCGCTTTGGGGATAGCTAAGCTTTCTACAAATATACCAAAAGCCCAGAAGCGGGCGGGCTGATCGAGCTGCCCTAAGTAGTTCTTCCAAAGAGAGATCTTACTTAGAAAGGGGATACCTTCAAGTGGTGGAGCCTCAATATGCCCCGCTGCCTCTTTTGCAAGAAGCTCTGGTGCAATATGTTCAGAAATCGGATTGGCAACAACTGCAGCTAAAATGTCCGCACGAGGGCGCACTTCTGTTTCGACTTCTTGCGGTAATAACCCTGCACATTTGTCTTTCATTTTGTGCACACTCTTCTGAAGACGCTTAAATTCATCCTCCTCCAGAATAAGGGTTCCTTTTACAGCTGGTTGATTGGGTCTTGCATCATACAGACGCACAGCAAAGACACGCAGCGCCCGTTTGAAAGCAGCGATCTGTGAGGGGTCTGCCTCTGTGCAGTAGGCAGAGAGCAGCGAGCAATACTCCTTTAATAAAAAGATACGTTCGATCTCTACCTTTATCTCTATAGGATCTTGATACTGCTCTTGAAGGAGGCTGTTGAGATTGTCTCGAAAAAAGAGCTGTGCTGCCACTTCGGAGCAGTTTGGAGTTGTTTGAAGCGGTAGGGCAAGTATTTCATATGGCTGGTTAAAATTGAGATCCACTTGTCCTATTGTACGGAAAAGATCATAGATCTCGCTAGCATTGTAATCATGGTTCTCAATCGGCTCTTGAGTTTGATAGCGCCTCAATTGCGTGAGTGCCTTTTCACAGAGAGAACCAGAAAAAAATAGGCTAGCGTCTACATGAACAGGAAAATAGCTATAGGAGTAGAGATCACCCGTTGTGCTCTTCTTTAAGACCGGATGTTCTGAAACGCCCTGCCCTAAGTTCAAAATTGAGATGGAGATCTCCTTACCGCGCCTTTCAAAGCGAATCGTCATAGCGTGACCAGCTTCACCATTACTCTTTCCACAAGTTTCAATGAAGAGGTAAGCGCGGCCAGACCGCTTTAGTTGCGCTTTAAGCTTCTTACGAAAAGCTGCAACAGATTGAGTTTCATCGCCGCCTTTTAGCGTATCACTCAGCTCTTTTGCTAAGGCAAGCGAGCTCATCAACTCCAAGGCTATCTTCCTATCGAGTACGCTCTTGATGAAGTGTCCCTTGTTTGCGGCAAAAAGCTGGAGATAGCTGTTCCACGCTTCAATAGAGTCATCAACCATTCCACCCTTGTAGCGATTGTACCAAGCTGTAGCTCCACCCTGCTCATGAACAAACTGCCTCCATGACACTAGAGGCCAGTCGGTTAATTCGGGCATATAGGTTTCGCATCCAAGAACTCTTCTGGCAGCAGGCAGTTGAGGCCTAGTAACAATATGGTTTGGAGGTTGCTCCCCAAAGAGAGCGGCGAGGATGGAACTGGCATAGGATTCTAAAAACATACAAACATTTTAGCACAAATATCTTAACATACATCAAAGCCAATGTTAATTTTTAAATAAATTTATTTATGCCTGTGATAAAGAGAGGTTCGAGAAAACCCTCTCTTATGGAGATACTGAATAACTCGGTTATTGGAGATTCTGCCAAGATTTGCAACGCTGGGAAATTCGGAGACTGACTCTAACCCCTTGAGGGTTAGTGAAGGCGAGAATGATACAGCGGTGCGAAGATTGTCGAAAGATCTGGTGAGGGGGTTATTCAGAAGTCGGGGTCAGATCTTGTATTGCTGAAATTAGCTCCTTCGAGTGGGGCCACGCCCGGCTGATTTGCTGTATAAAGTGAATCAATGGTTCAATCTCCTCTCTTGGTTGCTCTGCCAGCCACTCCTCATGAGATGCATGCAAACACTGTTTGCCCCGTAAAATACGCTCCAAGATCTCTACTGGAATACTTTCCTCATACGCCTCTCCAGTCAAATACTTTCCACTTTGTAGCAACGTGTAGGGCGCTTCAATCGGCTGCCTTATTAGCTCTCGTAAATCGGCCAAATCAATCACAGCTAGTGAAATCTGATCACCCTCTCTTTTCAAAACAAGCTGGTAGGCTCGTTTGCGCAAGTTGGGCGCATCAAATCGATCTTTTGACACACTTCTACTATTGTATGAGTGAAAAAGTTTGATCCCTAACAAGTTTTGGCTCTCACCACTGAAGAGCTGTTCCAAACCTTCAAATGGCTGTGGGGTAGCTGGTGTAAAGTGCACCTCTGGGAGGTCCATCGCTCCCTCATCCTCCATCTCTAGTTCCACATCATTTTCCGCCTCCTGATCAAGCGCAACCTCTACATGATTTTGTGCCTCCACATCGACATCAACAGTGCAGACACGGTCATCACTCTCAAACCATACAATCTCCTCGGGCAGCTCCATCTCATCTTTAAATCTATTAAATGCCTCTACCTGCTCATCGGTAGTTAGCCTGGCTCGCAGCTGGGCAAGCGCCTGCTCAATCGGTACCGCTCCCCTCTTATGCGTCAGACGGGTAATCGGCCTGCTCTGCGTCTCTTTAACATATTGAGACACAGTTTCTGGATCTTCCAGATTTGCCATCGCCTGTTCATCAAGAAGCTCATCGACATAGAGCTGCAAGGCAAAGAAGTTTTCCTGCTTTTTCTTTTCCTCCTGCGCTTTAGAAACATGCCTCAAGAGTTCTTCTAAATTTGGGAAGTAGTGCTGCTGGATCGCATGAACTGCAAAATCAACGCTTTGACCAAATCGCAGTGCGCGCATCCGTCCAACCGCCTGGAAGAAGAGATCTTGCTGCATACCGCGGCAGACTGTCATATAGGCCTTTGCATCGGTTGGGATCACAGTGTCTGTTCCCACAACCTTCCACTGCGGGATGTAGAAAAAGAGCGCTTTTGGATCAACCGGGTGACTCTCGTGCAACACCCCCTGGTCAGCGCCACTGCGCCAGATCAATTCTCGCCCCTGCTTGTCAAAGTAAAGAACAGGCTTTTTCAATCTTTCTGAAAGTGTTTTAGCTACCTCTTCAGGCTCCATATCACACAGCATTCCTGCCGCTTCGATCAAAACTGTATGGCTCCCCATTTTTTCTATTAGCTTATCTAGAGATTGCTGTGATGAGCGCGCTTCAAGAGTAGTTGGTGTACGTTCACTCTTAGCATAGAGCGCCATCAAGTTGGGAAGAAGGGCACTCTTGTCCTCTTCTGAAGGCAGAAGCGCAGATGGCACCGTTTCAGGGTTGGTCGTTCCAGAGGCAGCCTGCGTTCTATTGACTGTACGCAAAACGTGGTAGGGCGATGATGAGATCTTCTTGGGATAGTAGGTCAGCCGCGGCAGGACATGCGCACGAATAAACTCCATGCGGAGCTGTCTATCTCTATTCACTCTAGTAAGCGCTCCCTCGATCTGCTCAGGTGACACATTAAGTAGGTCTCGAATACCAAGCTTGCAACAGAGCTTATATTGATCTGTATTGGCAATAGCATCGATTCCACCCTTTTCCTGCTCTACCTGCAGCCAGCGCACAAAGTCATTCATCTCATTCAACTCAAAATCGCGCTTTAAGCTAGCTTGAATCGTATAGCTCACCGTATCTCCAATGTAGCTAAACTCAGAATTGGGCTTCACAACAGAGGCTTTTAGCGGAATTGCTTGGCGAGACCCTTTGGATAGCCCATAACTCTCATTACATTTGCGCAGTAAATAGCTCTTCAGCTTGACCGCTATTAGCTCCTTGTATACAGCGTGGCGCTCCTTTAGCTCTTCATCCTCTGGATAGACAATACCTGCTGGTGGATTGCCCATCAGATCTAAAGCCAAATCGCCCTCGGCAAAGTGTTCGGCCAACATCTTTTTGACCACAGAATCATAGAGCTCTTCAGTCAGTTCCGGATTCTTATTTGGGCAGAAATTAAGACTGTATTTATTAAGAATCAGAGGAATAGCCTGATTATAAAAATCCCAAATTGTTCTGCAAAATTCGCGATCAATCGGCTCAGGTACACCAATCGCATAGTCATAGAAGTGCTGAATATCGAGACACTCGCGCGACTCATCAATGAAGTTGGAAAGCATGCTCAATAGCATCTTCACATCCTCTGCCTCTTTTATTGGCAAATTCTCTGCTTCATTCTCATGCTTCTCAAAATAGAGCTCTTTCAGCTTTAAGTTAGTAATTGAGTGAAGATCGCGGATCGAAATTAGAATCGCCCGCCCCTCCTCTTTCGCGCTCTCCAGACGCTCATAAAGCCTTCTCAGATACTCTACATTGTTAGCCTTTGAGCGATTGAAACGAATCACTGAAACGCATTGATCAAAAGTCTCTCCCAAAACAGCGCGCAAATGATTTTGCTGCATCACAAGCAAAGAGGCGGGTACAGTCATCATTGAAATCTGCCCTTTTTGAGAAGTCAAGAAGAGCCAAAGCGGAATAAGCACCTTTGATTTTCCAAATCCAGTACGCGCTTCGATCTCCAGGTTTCCTGTTGTATCGAGCTGTAATAGCTTCTCAACCTGCTCTTCGCGCAGCCTGATCTTTCCAAAATATTCAAAGGCAAGCAGCGCTGGATTTCGCTGGCTATAACGCTTTGCAAGCACAATCTGCACAAGCTTTGCCTCGGCATCTGGCTCATGCCCAATTTTTTCCACCTGTTTTATGGCAGCGATCACCTGGTTGCGTTCATTCTCAATGAGCAAAAACTCTTCAAGCATCTTTTTGAGATCATGCACATTCTCTGCGCTTTGATAGGGGTTAGCCTCAAAGATGCGTCTATCATCTTTTCTCGCAAAGGCGACGACCAGCTCATTGAGTGTCAGCGGCTGGAATACAAGGCCATCTCTTTCAAGCCTATGATCACCACTCACTCTTCTATGGAGCTCAAGCAGAGCCTCCCTCTTCCTTGCGCTATCCTGCTCAAGTTGCTGTGCTATCCTATTAAGCTGTTCAAGCTGTGCTCCTGCATCCCCCTTCACTACATAGCACTCTTGCTCCACGCTCTTTCTCTCAAGAGCTGCTAGAATCTTCTGCCCTTCAAAACCGCTGTCTTGATAGACCCGTTTCAAACCCTTCAAGCAAGCCTGCTGAGCTGCTGCATTTTCATTTGCTCGCTTTTCAACGAGGAATTTAAGATCTATCTCATCAGTAGTAGGAGCACTATGTACCCTTACCTCTGAAACCTGTAGCCGACTCTTCAAAAGTTGAGGAACATTTTCATTGCCAACTTTCCTCTCTCCTTTCTCAGTTCTTGGACAGTGTAGCGCCTTTTCGTTCTGCATGGAATTAACCAATCTCCCAAGATCTTCTTCTAGATTATCGACATCAAGACGCCTCCAATATCTTGGATTCAAAGCTATCTTGCAAAGAAGCTTATGTAAGCTACAATTGAGACCCGAAGACATAAAAAAGGAGCGCAAAAGGAGGACTTTGATCCCCCCTTCCTTGGGAGAGTTCGGCTCGAGACAGTCGTAGTAGTAGAGAAAGTTCTTTGCAAATGCACTCCCAGGATTAATTTTAAGAGGTACAACAGCTGGCTGCGATCTGTGTTGCTTCATCTCCTCAATTTGCTCCGGATCGAGGGAAATATGGTCGATGTGAAGATTTTCTATAGCTAGTTGTATGGGCGGCTTGGGAGGGGTATACGTTGTGCCATCTAGTATCGCTTGGCGCCTCTTAAAAGCTTCTTTTTTAGATAATTCTCGCAGCAACCTTCTCTCCTCCCCCTCACTTAAAGGGCAGCGTTGTGCACTTGAGAGCTTGCGCAAGTATTCCTCATAGTCAGATTGGTAATCTTTTAGGTTACACCTCTTATTTCTCTTCTTCACCTCAAGAGCTAGCTGGAGCCGCAAAGAAATCGCATCGATATTGCTATTAGCCTGACCTCTTCCTCGTGCTGGAATCCAGTTCAGTAGTTTCTTTGGCCACTCAGCATCTTCTCGCTTAATTTGCCGCAAAAGCGTCTTTGCCAATTCATAACGCTCACAGTGGGTGTAGTAAAGAAAAAGTGCTACTTGATTGATTGGATCCGAACTAGCTTTAATAGTCGAATCTTCTAGATCGAAAAATAGCGGCCAAACCTCATTTGGATCACCCCAGGATACTTCTTTTTCTAAAGCTTTTCTAGCCGAATATCTGGGCATCTTGTTTTTCATTAGAAGCTTGCGCTTGCCTGCACTATTTCGTAAGACGATTCCATGCAACTCCCCTCTAAGTTCAAAGCTCTGATCTTCATCAATAAAAAAGCCAGGAGCTTGTAGACAGTGCCACCTATCCTCCTTTCTAATAAAGGCGATACCTAAAGAGGTAAGCTCAAATCGGACAAGGTTTCCATCCAAATTCCACGGAAGAATATTTCGTTTATATTCAATCCAATGCAACATAGCTTTACTCTTTATGGTGAACTCAGTTGCAAGAGTTAGCTTTGAATCTGTTGGATGGCATACACGTTCCTCTTCAACAATTACCAACGTTCTGTCATCCACCCTGCTCTTTACAATAGCATGCGGCTGATCAAGGGAGATCCAGTTGTGAACGTTACAGCGTAACACCCCCCCTTCTCCTGCATAATGCTTATTATTGTGAGAGTGAAGGGGTGACTCTTTTGTTAAACGGTACCAAACATCTCCGAAAAGACGGAAGGTAATCAGGTCAGAACCTCTCACTTCTATGATATAGTCATCGCCAGTTGGCCCTTGAAACTTCCATTGGTTGCCTGCTGGCTTCGTAATTGCAAAGTTTTGCCCCGAAAAAATGTAGTCGTCATGGTCACAAATTAGATCCGGCAGCATGATAGTACCGCGGCTTTTCTGAGGCGGTATTAAAATCTTCATTAGGTGCTTACCATAGCGGGCCTCCGCTTTTAGCCAAGGCGCATCGTTCATAGAGACCTCTGCTCCTGACTCATTTAACTTAGTAAAGGCTACGTTACACAGTTCAAACAGAGGTGACTCTTGCGGAATATATGAGGCTACTGCAACAAATCTAGCATAGCTTCTTCCCTTCTGTTCAACACTCATATCACTCCTATCCAATATCTCCCGTCCCGATTGAAGAGCGCGATCTACCTCTTGTTGAGGAAAGTTAGCAATCGTTAGCAGCTGAAGACGCATACTAGTTAAAAAGAGCTCTGTTTCATACCACTTAAGCCGCTTAGAAGAGCCTATTGCTTGGTGGAGGTATTGAAAAACAAATCTTCTGACATCTAGATTCTCAAAAGCAACCTCAACAGCAAGCCTATCTCCCTCCCTTTGCGGCATAAACAAGATATGAGCGAAGATAGCGCGATGTAGTGGCTGATCTAAAAGAGCTAGATTGTTCTGATAAAAGGAGACAAGCTGTAGGGGCATTGTTTCATCGTAGGTGAGGATCGCTAAGAAATCTTGCAGCAAAGCAGCGCTTAATCCCAATTTTGAGCAGCTGTGCTGCAGCTGCTCATTTTGCAGTTCGCGCCCCTTGTCATCGACTAGGTGAGAACGTCGCAGTAGGGAAGAGAGTTCTTCGAGGTGCTCTTCTTTGAAGTAGGAATCGAGATAGAGATTTTGAGAGGGATCATTTAAACTATCTATCTCAAATCCCGCCTGCACAGCAATAGAATCTTGTTTCCACAGATAGGATTTATACATAGCCCCAACCATCATGCGCGCTCCACCATATAGACCAGCACTATCAGTCCGTTCACCACAGGATCTTCCAGATATAAATGCTACCATCTGGGACATATAGGTCATATTTCGAAAGAGTAGATAGGCGCGAGTCTTCTCGTTCATCACGACTCCTTTCCTCATTATCCGAAATTGTCTACGCACTAGAATACGAAGATAGGTCACATAGAAACGGCGCAACGGCTGATTTTGGAATAGCTGGTAGTCTTTTGGCAGCTTCACTCGTTTAGACTGATCGTAGACAAAATTGAGCTCTGGGTCGCTTTTAATATCATTCAATCCCATCATCTCTTTGCGTCTGAAATAGACAATAGCTTCAGAGTTAGGTTTAGTTAATTCAGAAGGTTGCTTTTCATTAAAAAACCTCATGGTATCAAAGAAGGTGCGCGCAAGTGTGATGTCTGGAGGACGATTTAAAGAGGAAGCAGTGGCAACAGTTCCCCCAAGCAAGTCGATTAGAGCAGCTGTAGCTGTAGCTGGTACTTTGTGAGCCTCGCTCTGCCTTAAAGAGATGGCCAAAAATTTGAGGATAAGAATGGAGTGTGTAGGTGTGATGGCAATGCGCTTTTCATCAGGAGTCAGCTGCGCAATCATTGCTTCAACCATATGCGCGATATCTTCAAGAAGCTCCAAATCTACTGCATTATTCCAATAGCTATCCGACGGATTAGGAAGAAGCCGCAAAGCCATCTCCGCCCAATCAACCATCTTCTTACCCTGTTTTGACTCGCGCATCTCATCAAAAATTTTTCGACACTCTTTAACTTGCTCGTACCACTCTCCTTTCAGCACTGTTTTGGGCCTAACTGTTAATAGACCCTCACTCTTTGTTGGTACAAATCCATCAGCTGTCTTAATCGTAAACTCTGCGAAATCGGCGACCTCCACATTCTCATTAATAAATGGGTCACTACTGCTCCTCTTATCTCTTTCCTCTTGGATTTTAATGATAAAACGCTGCCTTAAATCGGTAACAGATTCTTTGAACTCGGGAGGAATCATTTCTCTCTTCTTGTAGATCGAGCGGTTGAACTTATTCATCGCCTCTTCTAGATGAGCTAAATTCCACCCCTCCCACTCCTGTTCCAACAGCAACTCAAAGAGCTTGAACTGAATCTTAGCCTTGATTAGATTTCCCTTTTTCTCACCCTTTCGATCTTTAATCCACGCAATAAAGGGTTTATAGGAACAGTTTCCACTTCGTTGAGTTGTTCGAGCAGCTAACCCACTACTTCTTTCTCTGCTTGGCCATAGTGGCAACATCACATGGGAAAAGTGCTGACTAGTATAACTTGTTTGTTCTTCTGTTCCAGGAATATACTGATACTGTAAATCATACCAAACTGAGAAAAAATCAGTCGTAGAAGCAATAGCGCCCCTACCTAAGATCAGATTATAGCTTTTCTCCTTCGCAAAATCAGCAAGTGTCGTATGCCCAATAGCACTCTGCTGTCTGTTGATTACTTCTGCACGACAAAAGCCGTTTCCATCTGGAGTATGACGAATCAGCACAAAATGACCCATTGGATCGGCAACCCAACCAGCTGGAAGCAGCAGTGTGCGCCCCTGCTTTAAATGGGCTTGAATCATCTGAATCAGTTGACTTTTGGTGCACTCTTTAGATTCTCGAAGTTGCTGAATCTTGAACGCAACAGTTAGCTCCTGCTTGAGCTCTTCATCTTCAACTGTATCAAGCAAAAACTGCATTACCTGCAAAGGTTGAACTGCGATATCTCGCAACCCCTGAGCATCACAAGTTGCCATAGCAAAAAGTCTTTTCATCGCTTCGATATCGAGATCGACTCGTTTTAGTTCAACGGCATCAAATGGAGAAGTCGTGAGGGCTGGCTGAACTACTGCGTTCAGTAGTTGTGGTACTGGCAGGACTTCAGGATCTGGGTCTCCATGATCCGACTGGACTCCCGGATCTGGGCCTCCTTGATCCGACTGGACTACAGGATCTTGAATCGTATTACCTGTCTGGTCTTCCTGTTTCTGAACTTCTTTTTTTCCTGTTGCTGTTCCCCCATCTCTACACTTCTCGGCTACACTCGCCACCATATAAACAAAGAGACCCAACCCCGCAGCCGAAGGGGCAGGCACATAGAGCATCAAAGATTTCAGCCGAAAAAACTGATATCTAGTCGTCAAGAGATGAAGCGCCCCAAATGCGACCACCGAGATGACCGCTACTGAGAGCGCTGACCACTTCACAACAGACAGCTTCGACCGTTGAATACGTGATTCAGACATATAAGTATTTTAACACAAAGACATTAAATTAAAATAAAGACTATGTTAATATTGAATAGTCTTCATTCTCTCAACCACTCCCTTACGAGCGACGTCAAAGGCTCCAATAATCCCAGTGACTAACGCCTGCTTATTGGAGTGACCATGGCATTTAATCACTGCACCATCCACACCGCAGAGAAGCGCCCCTGGATGCTTGGAATAATTAAAGTTTTCATAAAGATGGGCGGCGATTTTCTGAACCGCTGGCTCCTGGGGAAAGCTCTCTTTGAGGTAGTCAAAGAGGTAGGAGGAGATGCCCTCTGAAGTTTTGAGGAAGACATTACCAGTAAAGCCATCGGTGGCCAGTACATCCACCTTGCCGAGAAATACCTCACGCCCTTCGATATTTCCTTTAAATGAGGAGCCAAAGGTCTCCTTCATCAAGCGATAGGTCTCTTTTAGCTCTTTAGGCCCCTTCTGCTCCTCTGCTCCAACATTGAGCAGTCCAGTTGTCGGGTTTTCGATGCCATGGACCAGCTGGCGGTAGGCAACCCCCATCTTAGCAAAGCTAACAATATGCTCAGGCTTGGGCGTCAAATTGGCGCCCACATCAAGCACCGCTACATCGCGCTTGCCATTTGGAACCATCACCATCAAAGCGGGTCTGTGGACACCAGGCAATCTTTTGAGCTGCAAAAGCGCCGTTGCCATCAAAGCTCCAGTATTTCCAGTGGAGACAAAGGCGTCGAGCTGCTTTTCGCGAATCTGCTCAATACCAAGGGTCATCGATGAATCTTTTTTCGTTCTAAAGGCAACTAGCGGTTCATCGCTCATCTCGACAATTTGCGTCGCCTCTATCCTCTCTATCGATGAAGGAACTTGATCAAGGACCTCCTTGGTGCCAAAGACGACAAGGCTATCTTTTGAATCTAATGTTTGTGAGACCTCGAGGACCGCTGCTAGAATTTCAGTCGGTGTGCGGTCGCTCCCCATCAGGTCGACCCCAACTTTCATTCCTACTCTGCTCCCTCTTTTTGAAGCACAGCTCTGTTTTTGTAGTGGCCACAGGCGTTACAAATTGTGTGCGACAGACGCGCTGTTCCACAGTTGTCACAAGCGTTAACCATCTTTGGCTTCTTCGCATGGTGACTGCGACGCATTCTCTTTTTCTGATTTGACGTACGATGACGTGGTACTGCCATTATTCCTCTCCCAAATTTTGAAAGGGAAAATTTTGATCCCCTTTCGACAAATACTTTTTGATTCTTTCCCTATCAGGACACGCTCCATGACACTCCGCTTTCGCAGGAAGCTCCAATAACAGCGCCTCTCTTAAAACTGGGGCCATATTATACACACCCGACTTCACTTCGTCCACACTTTCTGTATGCTCAAAGCGACCAATCTCTAGATCTACCTCGCAAAGCTCGTTGCAAATCGAACAGGGCAGCTTCGCCTTTGTACTCAATGAGACTGAAATCACCAGCGCATCATCGATCACTGTGGCAAGGCCACTCAACTGAACCGGATGCTCAAAAGCGAGCTCCTCCTCCTCGATCTGCATAAAATCGGGAGCCAGACTCTCTTCCAAAGTCTCCGGACCATCATCTCTGAGCCGCTCTACAAATATCTTGAAGCAATCATCCATGGAGTAAGCAATTTACCTTAATTGGGATTTTTTGACTAGAAAAGATCGCACAAATGACGTACACTTCAGCACAAAAAAAGTTTTATATGGGAACTGAAACAATTCTACATTCCCCAAAGGTTACACTTGATGGACAACGACGTTTTACTCAATATCGAGTCGAAGGAGATCCGCTATGCACATCTTAAGAATGGACAGCTGGTAAATCTCACTGTAGAGAGAAAGAAATCTCGACAGCTGACCGGCAATATCTACAGAGGCCGAGTCAAAAATATTCTTAAAAACATCCAATCCGCCTTCATCGATATCGGTGAGGGTGAAAATGGCTTCATCCATATGGCGGATATCATCGAGAACACAAAGAAGTTTGAGCAAAACTTCGACATGGATTTCGATATTGAGGTAAAGAAGAAGAAATCCAAAAAGAGTCCTGAGAAGATTGAGCAGCTCTTGAAATCAGACCAGCCTGTTTTAGTGCAGGTGGTAAAAGAGTCAATCGGTACGAAGGGAGCAAGGCTCACTTCAAATGTCTCAATCGCCGGCCGCTACCTTGTATTGCTGCCAAACAGCCCCCATCGTGGCGTTTCGAGAAAGATTGAGGATCGTTCTGCTCGCGATCGTTTGAAAAAGGTGATCCGCGCCTTTGAGATGCCGCAAGATCTCGGTTTGATTTGCCGAACTGCGAGTGTACATGCGACAACTGATATGCTGATTGATGAGGCTAATGAGCTCTTTGAGGCGTGGCACACCATTCGCGAAAAATTCAACGACACAACTAACCCCTCCCTTCTTTATGAGGAGTCGGACATTGTGAAGCGCGCAGTGATCACCTGCATTGACAAGAAGTTTGACCGTCTACTTGTAGATGACTACTCTACCTATCAACGTTGCAAGCGCATCTACAAGAAGTTCAGTGGTGAGCATCAGATGCGCATTGAGTACTTCCGTGATAAGACACCGATGTTTGAGCGTTTCAATGTGGAGAAGGAGATTGAGAAGGCGACAAGACGCAAGGTGTGGCTCAATAGCGGGGGTTACCTCTTTTTTGATCGCACTGAGGCGATGCATACGATCGACATCAACTCCGGCAGGAGCAGCATTGGCAAGGACAAGAATGTGGAAGAGGCTTTGATGCAGATCAACTTAGAGGCGGCAGCGGAGATTGCGCGCCAGCTTCGAATCCGCAATATGGGCGGTCTTGTGATTGTCGACTTCATCGACATGCGTTACCGCAAGAATCAGCGCAAGGTGGTTGAGCGACTTAAAGAGTGCATGAAAGAGGATCCTGCCAAAGGCACAATTCTCAATATGAGCGATTTTGGCCTCGTGGAGATGACACGTCAGCGCCACCGCGAATCTTTGGAGCAGACGCTCCTGAACTTCTGTCCCTACTGCTCTGGAATTGGTCAGATCAAATCGCATGAAACTGTCTCAATTGAGATTGAGCGCGTTTTGAAGAAGGTGACCAATCAGTTGCAGCACTATGGTTTGAGACTGACAGTCCACCCCGATCTCTACAAATATATGGAGAGCGATGGTGAATTTGAGTATTTGGACAAATTAGCGCGCGATTTGAAGGCGCGCATTGAATTTGATAGTGATGACACGCTTCACTTGAATGATTATCGCTTCTATTCTACTGTGGCTAACCAACCAATTGAGATTTGATGCTTTTTCCTGACAAACTGAGACAAGATCTGGAGCAGGGCCAAATTCCGCAGATGGCCTATGACCTTTTCAAGGTGATGTATGATTCCTATGCGAAGACAATTCAGCAGCAGGGAATGGATGTGACTGAGCATCAAGAGGTCTTTTTCACCTATCTCAAACTCCTCAAAGAGCAGCTAGCAGAGCCTTACAAATTTGACTCCTACCATCAAAAGGAGGATGGCTACAGCCAGTTTGGAAACGCTCTGTTCTACCATGTGCTGGATCGTAGCAAGTCTAAGATCTTCCATAAAGAGAACTTGGACAAGATGGAACAGCAGCTTGCTGCGGGCGAGAATGTGGTCTTTTTAGCCAATCATCAGACTGAGGTGGATCCACAGATGCTCTACTGGATGTTGGAAAAGAGTCATCCGCGCATTGCTAATGAGACGATTTTCATTGCGGGAGATCGCGTTGTGACTGATCCAGCAGCTGTGCCAATTTCTAGAGGCACCAACTTGCTCTGCATCTACTCGAAGAGGCACATGGACAATCCGCCGGAATTGAAGCAGGAGAAGCTGCAGCAAAACCAGCGTACAATGAAGCGTATGCGTGAGCTTTTAGCTGAGGGTGGCAAGGTGATCTATGTGGCACCAAGTGGTGGACGCGATCGCAAAAATAGCGAAGGTGTTGTTGAGGTAGCGCCCTTTGATCCTGCCAGTATTGAGATGTTTCGCTTGCAAGCGAACAAGGCGAAAACTAAGACGCACTTCTACCCCTTTGCCATGTCAACTCATGATGTTTTACCGCCCCCACTTGTTGTGAAAAGTGAGTTGGGTGAGGCGAGATGCCCTTGCTTCTCACCGGTCTACTTTGCCTTTGGGGATGAGGTTGATCTTGACAACTTCCCCGGCTCTGAGGTTGAGGATCGTCGTGAGAAGAGGCAGGCGCGTGCTAACTACATCTGGAATCTAGTCAACGATTACTACAGCGAGTTCCCTCTATGAAACAGCTTTTAGCTCTATTTTTGTCAGCCTCTTTATTTGCAGCGGAGGTTGAAGATTGCTCCAATTTAAAAATCGAGACACCCTCGATGCAGGATCGGGAACATAAAAAACTGCGTTTAGACAACGGTCTCGAGGCAATTTTGATCTCTGATCCGCAAACCCCCAGTTCAGGTGCGGCGCTTGCTGTTTCTGTCGGCACTTGGGATGACCCTCAGCTCCGCCCTGGAATGGCGCATTTTGTTGAGCATCTGCTCTTTTTGGGCACGAAGAAGTATCCACAAGAGGAGGGTTACACCCGCTACTTGGATGAGCATGGTGGAACGCGCAACGCCTTCACCATGTCCGATCGCACCTGCTACATGTTCTCGGTCAACAATGACGGCTTTTCCCAGGCGCTGGACCGCTTTGGTCACTTCTTCATTGAGCCGCTATTTTCTGAGTCAGGCATTGCCAGAGAGTGCAATGCGATCCATCAGGAATATTGCAGCTACAAGCCGCTCGACAATTGGCGCACTTTATATATCAAGAAGGAGCTGGCCAATCCTGACCACCCCTTCCACGCCTTTTGCATTGGAAGTTTGGAGAGTTTGGATAAGATTCCGCACTCTGAGGTGAGAAGCTGGTATGAGGAGCACTACAGCTCTGACCGTATGCATCTGGTTGTGATTAGCGACAAGCCGATGGATCAGCTGCAAAGTGAGGTCGAGGCGATCTTTTCACAGGTGAAGCGCAAAGATAGCATACAAGATTTTGTGACTGCTTCCCTCTTCACAGAGGAGGCGAAGGGAACACTTGCAGCTATTTACCCGGTCCAGGAGGTGCAGCAGCTAGAAATTGCGTGGGAAATTCCGCGCAGTTTTGGCCAAGATATGCAGCATCAGGTGCCCAAACTTGTCGCCCACGTTTTAGGACATGAGGGCGAAGGCAGTCTGCTCAGCACTTTGAAAAAAGAGGAGCTTGCTGAAGCACTTGGTGTTGGTTCTCATCACGCTGGCCAGAATCAAACCTTTATGACACTCAGTGTTGGACTAACCAATCAAGGCATCAAACAGTATGAGAAGGTGATTGAGCGGGTATATGGCGCGCTTGCCTCTTTGCGCGAAAGCGGAATTTCCCCCTACATCTTTGATGAGGTTGTACAGCTCAATGAAATCGACTACCGCTTCCAATCACGCACAGATGTCTTCAGCTTTGTCTCACAGTGGGCAACAGGTATGGTGGATGAGCCTCTTGAAAGCTTTCCGCGTAAATCACTCATTCCATCGCAATATAGTGAAGAGCAGATCTCGGCCTTCTTAGCAGAGCTAAAACCTGAAAGTGGTCTCTACTGTTTGATTGCGCCGCAAAAGAGCAACCCCTTCAAAGCAGACAGAGAGGAGAGATGGTTAGGCGCCTCCTATAGCCTACGCCGCATACCTCAGGCCAAGATTGAGCAGTGGCAAGCAGTTACAGCCAGTGAGAATGTACACCTCCCAAAACCCAATCCATTTATTCCTAGCCACTTTGACTGCCATAAAGAGCCGACTGTTGCTACAGTGATCCCGCAGCCTAAGAGCTTTGTCTCCAATGATAGAATGGAGATCTTCCATTGCTTTGATGATCGCTTCTGCGTACCTGAGGTATCGTGGAGCTTCTCCTTTGCCTCCCCTCTTGTTAGAGAGGGTGATGCAAAGAGCGCAGTTTTGGCTGATCTATTTTGCCACGCTGTATGCGAGAAGCTCAATCCAATCGCCTATGAGGCGAAGTTAGCGGGGCTTGACTGCTCGATCAACACCACACGTAAAGGCATCACTTTGACGATCAGCGGTTATGCTGACAAAGCCTCCACCTTCTTAGCTACTATCTTGGAAACGATGAAAGATAGCACGCCGAGCAAGGAGCAGTTTGCACTGTATAAGCAGCTGGCGAAGCGCGATTACAGCAACAGATCTAATGTGAGCACGCTCAAACTTGGTATGGAACGGGTGAAAAATGTGCTCTATGCTAAGCATACCACTGATAGTGAGAAGCTGCGTGTTGCAAAGCAGATGCGGTATAAGGATTTGACCAAGTTTTGCGACTCTATTTGGGAGCGCTGCTTTGTACAGGCGACGCTCTATGGCAGTCAGAATGATCAGCAGTGCAAAGAGGTGGCAACACTTCTTGAGGGCCATTTTGGGAATCAAGCCTACCCATTGAGTGAACATCCTCTAGTAGAGGTGGCAACGCTTCCGAATGCTTCCCTCATTGTGGAGCAAGCGGCACTGCCTTCTAATGCGCTCATCTTGACCATGGATTGCGGTGACTTCTCTTTTGAGGCGAGAGCGGCTCAGGAGATTCTTTCCAAAGGTTTGGAGGAGCCCTTTTTCAGTGAGCTGCGCACGAAGCAGCAGACTGCCTATTTGGTGACCAGCTGGGCCCAGGAGATTGAGCGCCACCTCTTCACCTTCTTTGCCATTCAATCCTCTTCGCATGAAGCGCGTGATCTGCTTGCGAGGTTTGACCTCTTCTTGGAAAGCAGCTTGCAGCATTTGCAGAGCCAGACCATACCGCGCGAGCGCTTTGAGGCAATTCGTGCAGCACTAATTGATCGCTTAGAGAAGCCTGCTGAAAACCTATCGAAGATGGGTGGCATCTTACATCTCTTTGCGACTGAATATGATGCAGACTTTGCTTGGTTAGAGAAGCGAAAAGAGGCGCTAAGCGACTTAAGTTATGAGCAGTTTATTGCCTATGCGCACGCCTTTTTGGGCAAAGAGAATAGGCAGAGGTTGGCGATCATGGTGGATGGCGAGCTTCCAGAAAATCAGCGCTTTCGCTATACTCCTGTCCAAACTTTTGAGAAATTCCGCAAACGGATCAATTACAGGTCGAGATGAGAGCTACGCAGCTATTTTTCCGCACATTTAAGGAAGCGCCGGCAGATGCAGATATTGCTTCGCACAAGCTGCTTGAGAGGGCTGGCTATATCCATCGTCTTGGCCGTGGGCTTTTCACCTACTCCAGTTTAATGCTGCGCGTCTTTGAGAAGTTAAAGCGTTTGGTGCGTGAGGAGATGGAGAAGGCTGGTGCTATTGAGGTTGAGCTGCCCCATTTACATCCAGCTGAGCTGTGGCAGGAGTCGAAGCGCTGGGAGGATTACACGGCAGAGAGGTTACTTTATACGGTGGAAGATCGTGAGGGGCATCCCTTTTGCATCGCTCCAACGCATGAGGAGGCGATGACACAGCTTGTGCGCGCTTGGGTGAAGAGCTACAAGGAGCTTCCCATCAATCTCTACCAGATTGGGGCCAAGTTTCGCGATGAAATCAGACCCAGGTTTGGTTTGATCCGCGCCAAAGAGTTTTTGATGAAAGATGGCTACAGTTTCTCGCCATCTGAAATGGTGATGAATGAGCAGTATGAGAAGATGCGTACAGCTTACAGTGCTATCTTGGACCGTCTTGGTCTGGACTATGTGCTTGTGCAGGCGCATGGCGGTAAGATTGCTGATGGCAAGTCGCAGGAATTTCAGGTCAAGACAGAGATTGGTGAGGATCAGGTGATGCTTTGCGGCGACTTTGCAGCCAATGTTGAGGCCACTGTTTCGATTCCCCCACCCTACGCTTACGAAAATACGCAAAAAGAGCAGAGGCTGGTTGAAACGCCGGGAGTCACCTCGATTGAGGAGCTCTCTCGCTTCTTAAAAATTGATCCACAGCTGATTTTGAAAACGGTGGTCTTCAAGCTGATCTTCTTGGATCGTAAGGAGTTTGTTGCAATCGGTATTCGTGGTGATCGGCAGGTCAATCCACTCAAGGTTCAGGACCACTTTGATGCGGTTGAGATTGAGCCAGCAACAGATAGTGAGATTAGCAAGTTGAGTGTAGTTGGTTTTATTGGACCGATCGACTGCCCCTACACCTTCTTAGCCGATGAGTCGGTCAGACCGATGCGCAACTTTTGCTGTGCGAACAATAAAAAGGATGTGCACTTGGTTGATGTCAATTTTGACAAAGAACCTGAGTATCATGACTTTTTGCTAGCTGAGGAGGGTGATAGTCATCCAGAGGGCGGCACACTGACGATTCAGCGAGGAACTGAGGTAGCGCATATCTTCAATATTGGCACCAAGAAGTATGCAGAGCCGATGGAGGCTCTATTCCAAGATGAGAATGGCAAAAGGCAGCCTCTTTGGATGGGAACCTATGGACTTGGCATTGGCAGAACGGCACAAGCTTGTGTGGAGCAGCGACATGATGATAGGGGTATCATCTGGCCAATGGCAATTGCACCCTTTAAAGTTGCGATCATTCCTGCTGCGATGAAAAACGAGCAACTTGTGCAGACAGCTGAAAAGATCTATGAGGAGCTTTTGGATTTTGATCCCCTCTTGGATGATCGTGATCAGAGGTTGGGTTTCAAGATCAAAGATAGTGATCTGATCGGAATTCCCTACAAACTGATTGTGGGCAAGAGTTTAGAGGAATCTGGAAAGGTGGAAATTGAGTCGCGAGATGGAACGAAGGAACTAGTTGCTCTTGACCAAATCTCAAAGTGGGCGAGCTCATGTCTGTAGACCTAAGCTTTTTACACCAAGAACTTGACCCAAAAATGCTTGAGCAAGAGGCTATGAGCCTTGCTGGCTTAGGCCAACACAGGGAGCGGCAGGAGAGTTCTTCAGGTCCCTTTAAAACCGAATCTTATAATCTTGAAGCGGCTATCAAAGCAGTAGCTATAAAAGATCGTATAGCCTATTGCGCGACCTGGAATAAGAAAATTACCCAATTTGGATTGGACAGCAAGCTTGTATGGAACCGCTGGCCGCTAAATGAAAAACCTACCACGGTAGAGCTATTAGGAAAGAAGCTGCTAGTCACTGGAGATCTATCAGGAAAAGTACGCCTTTTTGATATTGAGGCAGAGAAAGTGACTCAGACTTTTAAGCAAGATGGTCGTATCACTGCTATAAAAGCTACAGAGAATCAAACCCTAGTTGCTGCTTCCTCAGAAGGTCAGGTCTATCTCTATAATAATGAGCGCTATTGTGGCTATATTGGACTGAGCTCCGAATACCAACCCACTGCGCTTGCTACTCGCCAAAATATTGTGGCTGTCGGCACTGAATCTGGCTTTGTTGCTATGTATGACATCCGTAACCCAAGCGACTGCTATGCTAGTATTCAAGCGGACCAATCTCCAATTAACACCATGACTTTTAGCGACCATCACTGTCTGCTTGGCACCAAATCTGGTCTCGTACGTTCGGTTTGCGAGGGCTGGAATGGCAACAAATATATTCTCTATAAAGGATTATCTGTTAAATCATTGATGAGTTTTCCATCAGGTACAGCAACGGGGTTAGACAATGGAACGATCTCCTTCTGGAAGCCTGAAGGCAAGGCATCTGTAAACTTCAAACTACATCGTGGCTGCGTAACAGCACTAGCTGTAGTTGGTCCAAATAAAATCCTTTCAGCTGGCTACGATGGAATGTTGAAGATACACCACACTATTGAAAAATCTGAGGTGTAGATGACTTCTGGAGTGGACCGTAGGACACCCACCTATGAAGAGGGACCTCCGCATAAGCGCCGTCGCTTGCACAAGCTCGACCTAGAACCCAACGCCTTTGGCGTTCTCAATATCAGCAATCAAGAAATTTCAAAACTACCAAAAGGTCTTAGAAAGATAGAGGGCATTGTCACACTGATTCTCAATCACAATCCATTCGGCAGGATCCCGGCAGCACTAGGTAAGATGAATATCACAACTCTGCATCTGCGAGGCTGTAACATTCATAAAATTAGTGGACCTCTTCCCCAAACCATAGAGTATCTAAATCTTAGCGAAAATCCCATTAAAGAAGTACCCGCGGCCGTACTGCTATTGCCAAGATTGAAATCTCTTATCTTACGCAGTTGTCCCAATCTGGTACGATTCGAAGAGACAGAAGAGACACCTGCCATCCAAACTTTAGATCTATCAAAAGGCGCTCTTACAGAGCTTCCCCCAGCTGTTCTAACTTTTAATGAGCTAGAGAGTCTTGATTTAGGTCATTCAGCCATTGAGCGCTTACCCGATGATATGTCAAGATTAACGAAGCTTGCAACGCTTAATCTCAGCCACTCGCAAATTTGCGAGCTCCCCCCCTCATTGAATGAGATCGTCTCTTTGAGAAACCTCTCGGCTCAAGGAACCTTACTTCCCTCCCACGCCTGCCAAGAGGTGCTACGAGCAACTGCTATACTGCGTGAAGAGATTAAATCTTATCAAACCCATATACGCTTTTGGAACAGCCACCTACCAGATCATCAAAAACTTCCTGATGTGCCCGAGCAGAGGCGGAAAATGCTCATTGAGTGGTTTAATCGAGTGGATGAAACAGGGGACTATCTCCAGCAGCGTAGGAGTTTCCTTTCAACTGTTGCAAAAATACTCCATACAGCTTTTACCGATGAGGAATTTGGAGAGATCTTCTTTGGCATTGTCTCTGGAGATCTAGTGAATTGTCAGGATCGCACAGCGCAATCTCTCAACTTGATCTATACAGAGTGGAAACTCCATACGCTTCCCAAGGATGCTCCTCTAAAACGAAAGGTCAACATTCTCTTGTCTTGGGCACGCACACTGCGCCTACGCCAATCCATAGAAGTCGATTATAGTGACGCTGCAGAGAGTGTGGAGATCTATCTAGCAGCCGAGGTGATCCTTCGAAATGAGCTGAAACTGCTCACTCTAAGCAGAAGCATGTACCATGATAGCTTTGCCAGCCGAGTTGACCTCGATACGTATGCTAAAGCCATCAAAGAGACTCCAAATGAAGAGCTCCTAGCTGACCTAGAGACTTGGCGCGACTTCCTAAGAGAGGAAAAGTCCAGCGAGGTCGCCAAAATCGATGAGGCTCGAACAGCGCTACTCACTAGAATGGAAAAAGGTGAGATCTCAGAGGGCGATTACCTTATAGAGGACCCCGTCCTTACTAAAGAAATGTTTTTCAAACTCACTAAGGCTGTTCTAGACGAAATTGGCAGTTTAGATGCCTGAGTGCTAAAAACCACTTGACCCAAAGGTAAGCCGTTGCGTATACTTGGGGGCATGAAGAAGAAAGAGAAGCGTGAACAGGCAGTTTTGATGGCCCTTGTCGAACTTTTTTTAGAAAGTGGCAAGCCTATTGGCTCCAACACATTGATGCAGGAGCGCTTCCCCTCTCTAAGCTCTGCAACGATTCGCAACTACTTTGCCAAGTTTGAGAAGTTGGGCTATTTGAAGCAGCCTCACAGCTCGGGTGGGCGTCTGCCTACTGAGGAGGGCATCCGTCTTTATGTGGAAAATGCGCTCTCATCTCCCCTTCTTTTGCCTGGTGTGAAGACTGGTTGCAAGTTGAAGATGGAGCAGAAAAATGTGCACACTTTCTTGCAGCGCTCCGTGGAGAAATTGAGTGAGCTGACTGGTTTGGCTACTTTTTTGAGCTCAGCGCGTTTTGATCACGACTTCATTCAGCAGCTGCGTCTTGTCGAGATTGATGATGAGAGAATTTTGTCTGTCTTGATCACCGACTTTGGTCAGGTATTGACGGAGATCTTGCCGGCAAAGAAGCTGTCGGCCTTTGCATTGAAGCGGATTGAGGCTTACTTGATGTGGCGTATTCGTGGTGGCGCTGAGCCAGACTTGCATGATGGGGAGAGAGGAGTTGCGCAGAAGCTTTATAGTGAGATTGTTGTGCGCTACATGGTGCGTTACTCCAATTTCAGTGAGGAGGAGGTTTTCCGCACTGGCTTTTCGAGGCTCTTGAACTTTCCGGAGTTTGCTGATCCAGTGGCATTATCATCTGGTTTATCACTCTTTGAGAACATGAGCCATATGCGTCTTCTTCTCAATGACTGTATGAGGGAGAATAAGCTCTGCTACTGGGTTGGGAGTGATTTAGCGCCCTACGCGGCGGCATCAGAGTGCTCAGTTTTAGCGGTGCCCTACCATATTGGTGAGACGCGTGTGGGTGCGATTGGTCTTTTGGGATCGAGTCGCATGCCCTATCGCGAACTTTTTGGAACGCTGCAATATTTTTCTGAATCGATGACAAAGGTACTCACAAAAAGTCTTGTGAAGTTTAAACTCTCTTTCCGTCAGCCGCGCGCTCACGGAAAAATGATTGATCAAACCTCTATCAAACTGTTGGAGAATAAATGAGTGAAGAGAATGAAGTGACTGAGGAGGAGCCGAAGAACTTTGCCGCTGAGCTGGCAGAGTGTCAGGAAAAGTACCTGCGCCTTTTAGCTGAGTCGGAAAATGTGAGAAAGAGGATGCAGAAGGAGCGGCAAGAGCTGACGCAATATGCGGTAGAAAATGTGCTTTGTGAGCTTTTGCATCCGTTGGATCAGTTTGAGAGTGCTCTCAAATTTGCTGAGACTATGAGTGATGAGGTGCGCAACTGGGCTGTTGGTTTTGAGATGATTTTGCAGCAGCTGAAGAGCGTGCTTTCCAACCATGGTGTGAGCGCCTACGAGGTGATGGGCAAGCCATTTGATCCACATTGGCATGAGGCTGTGGAGATGGTGGAAACAGAAGAACATGAACCGGGCATTGTTGTAGAGGAGTGCCTGCGAGGATACCAAGTGGGAGAGCGCCCAATCCGTGTGGCGCGTGTCAAGGTGTCAAAAGAAAAGGAAGGAGAAAAAGAAGATGAGTGAGAAGAAGAGTTCAGGCAAGATCATCGGGATTGACCTTGGCACCACCAACTCCTGTGTGGCGGTGATGGAGGGTGGTTCAGCGAAGGTGATCACATCCGCAGAGGGTACACGCACAACACCTTCGATTGTGGCTTATAAGGGTAGTGAGCGTCTAGTTGGTGTTCCGGCTAAACGTCAAGCAGTCACCAATCCTGACAAGACGATTTCTTCGTCGAAGCGTTTCATTGGGCGTCAATATGATGAGGTCTCTTCTGAGATCAAGACGGTGCCCTACCATGTGACGAAGGGAAGTAAGGGAGAGGTTGTCTTTGATGTTGATGGCAAACATCTCTCACCTGAGGAGATTGGCGCGCAGATTTTGGTGAAGATGAAGGAGACAGCGGAGGCTTACTTGGGTGAGCCTGTGACTGAGGCGGTAATTACTGTTCCTGCCTACTTTGATGATTCACAGCGTGCATCGACGCGTGATGCGGGCCGCATTGCTGGCTTGGATGTGAAGCGTATCATCCCTGAGCCGACAGCTGCAGCTTTGGCATACGGTCTGGACAAGGAGGGTGACAAGAAGGTTGCTGTCTTTGACCTTGGTGGAGGAACCTTTGATATCTCGATCATGGAGATTGGTGAGGGCGTCTTTGAGGTGCTAGCAACTAATGGTGATACGCACCTTGGTGGTGATGACTTTGATGAGGCGATCATTCACTGGATGATTGATGAGTTCAAGGCTCAGGAGAGCATTGATCTGGCACAAGATAAGATGGCACTTCAGCGTTTAAGAGATGCTGCGGAGAAGGCGAAGATTGAGCTTTCAGGTGTTCCATCTACTGAGATCAACCAGCCATTCATCACAATGGATGCATCTGGACCGAAGCATTTAGCGTTAACGCTGACACGTTCTAAGCTTGAGAGCTTGACGCATGACTTGGTAGAGCGCACGAAAGAGCCTTGCCGCAAAGCGCTTGCTGATGCCAACTTGTCACCTGATCAGATTGATGAGGTGATTTTGGTTGGTGGAATGAGCCGTATGCCGATTGTGCAGAGTTCTGTTCAGGAGCTTTTCAAGCGCGAGCCGCACAAGGGTGTGAATCCTGATGAGGTTGTGGCGATTGGAGCTGCGATTCAAGGTGGAGTTTTGGGCGGAGATGTGAAGGATGTCCTGCTTTTGGATGTGATTCCTCTGACGCTTGGAATTGAGACGCTGGGTGGTGTGATGACGCCGCTAGTGGAGCGTAACACGACGATTCCGACGCAGAAGAAGCAGGTCTTTTCGACGGCTGCTGACAATCAGCCTGCTGTGACGATTGTGGTTTTGCAGGGTGAGCGTAAGATGGCGAATGACAACAAGGAGATTGGCCGTTTTGATTTGACGGACATTCCTCCTGCGCCGCGTGGTACGCCTCAGATTGAGGTGGCTTTTGATGTGGATGCTAATGGTATCTTGCATGTCTCTGCGAAGGATAAGCAGTCTGGCAAGGAGCAGAAGATCCGTATTGAGGCGGCATCTGGTCTTTCTGAGGATGAGATCAACCGCATGGTGAATGATGCGGAGTCTCACAAAGAGGAAGATGAGAAGAAGAGGAAGGATATTGAGACGCGAAATGAGGCGGACGCTCTTGTTTTCCGTGCTAAAAAGGCGTTGACGGACTATAAAGATAAAATTCCAGCCGACGTCGCAAGTGAAATCCAGTCAAAAGTGGATGACACTGAGAAGGCGTTGAAGGGCGAGGATATGGAACAGGTCCGTCAGGCGAGTGCTGCGCTTTCTACCACAATTCAGAAGATTGGTGAGGTGATGCAGCAGGCAGCTGGTGCGGAGCAGCAACAGCAGCAGGCGGCGCCTGCTGAGGAGAGCAAGAAGGATGGAGAGGACATCGAGGAGGCTGAAGTGGAAGTTCTCGATGACGAAGACAAGAAGTAGTCTGCTACTTCTACTCTTCCCTCTGCAAATTTTTGCAGCCTCCACTAGACTTGGAAATGAGATGCCCGAGCCGCAAGGCGACGGGCATCTTTTTCATTGGCGCTGGGGGCTTTACTCCCGTTTCATCCAAAATGACATGCTTGATGTTCGTCGCAACAATGCTGAAGTGCGCAAGTCTGCTTTCAACACAATTTTGGGTGAGCTGACACTCAACTTCTTTGATCGCATTGATCTGCATGCTGGTGTGGGCACCTCGAAGATGGAGGTAGACACAGCCCTCTCCTCGCTCTATATCTCGGGAGTGCATCGTAATAATACAGTGGAAATGAGCTTCACCTCAGCAACGGCGTGGAGCTGTGGCCTAAATGCCAAGTTATTGCAGTGGCAGAACTGGTATACAGGCGTAGGAATCTCCTACTTTGCTCACTACCCAAAGTTGGACTACATTGTGGACAGTGAGAATTCGGTGTCGCATTACCTCAATGTGGATGCTCACTACTACTCCTGGTTGGCAACGATTGGAGGAGGGTATGAGGCGCGGATTTCGCGCACCTTCTATTTCAGACCTCATATGGCAGGAATCTATGGGCCCAATCATCTCAAGATTGACAATACCACAGTCAACCTTGATGGTCTGACGACAGTTGAGGTGAGTGAGCTCTATACACCCTATATGTGGGGCTATGTGATTGGGGCGACGTTGATTGGCGGTAAGCATTTTAGTTTGACAGCGCAGCTAGCGCGTATCATGTATATGGGCTTTTCGATTACAGGTACATTCCCTTTTTGAGCATGATCACGCGTGTATCTAAGCGCGGATGACCTCCCTGCTCTTGACGGATCAGACTGGAAAAAAGGCGAGCAAATTTTTCTGAAAGTGGCGTACCTTCCCTGTACTCTTCGGAAAAGAAGCCACCTGAGCTACGCGTGCAAAATGCTACAGCCGTTGGGCGCCCTATTACAAACTTCTGCTCATTTGAAGGGAGCGTTGGTAGGATGATCTCTAATGCGCGATCATCAGCGAGGCGGACAATGATTGAGGTCCGTTTGTCAAAATCGATGATAAATTCACCCACTTTGATCGCGCGTGCAAGCTCGTGATGAGAGGGGCGGGAAGGTCTAGAGAAGCTTTTGGTGGCTAGAGTATATGACATAGGCCACCCTCTTTTGGGCGATAGGTGAGATTAAATTCAGCGGTAAGCCTACGTGATTGAATCCAGGCTAACTGGACATTTTGGGTGGTTCTTAGTTCCTGGCCAATATCATCTTTTATAGAAACAAGATGAGATGTTCTGTAGGCCATCCCTTTAGCCTCTACATGTCTACTAACAATAGAAAATAGCTTTTTCTGCAACGCTTCGAGTGAGTTGGGTATCCTTTCTACTTGATGAACAATCGTAAATTCGCGCTTACCACTACCATGTATACTAATATACATCACTACTCTATGTAAAATCCGTGAAGCGCAGTCTTTGCGGAGCTCTCTTGCAGAGCAAGCCTACCCAAAATATCTGTTCTACCTGCTAGCTCTGAGAGCTTAATCGCCTCCATGGCACGCTTACCCTTTTGCAAAGAATAGACCTTGAAAATCCCATCTTGTACAGAGACATAGAGCCTATCATCCTCAATCTCAAATTCAATAAAGGGCCAAGCTGCAAAATAGCTCACAATCCCATATGTGTCATCTTTACGGATCGCCATCTTAACGCTATCGCTCTCTATATTAATCGAATAACTACGATCTTCTAGATCTTGCCAACGATCACTGATGGTGGAAGATTGAGTGAAGGAGGGATCACTGGGTTGCAGTGAGAGTTTTGTAAAAGTGGTGGCTAAACTAGACATAAGGACGAAGAGCTTACACTAGGGAAGCTTTACTGTATATGTACTTTTAGAGATTTCAAGATGCGCGAGAGGATCCTCTCGGATCAGCTCTAAAATCCCAGCTAGGGAGATACTGAATAAGTACCTTACTAGAGATTTCG
>JAJACG010000028.1 GCA_022601635.1 Chlamydiales bacterium
AAATTCTGACGAAATCTGCCAAACGGTAGTTAATCAGTATCTCCTTAAGGAGCCACTGAACAACTCGCTCATTCAATCTTCTAATATTCTTCTGTCGAGGTGTTTTTCTGGCCTAACCCACAAGGGGTTAGGCGTTCGACTCCGAATCTCCTCTTAATAAAAATCTTGCCGAAATCTTTGGTAAGGTACTTATTCAGTATTTTCCTAAGATGAGAGGACAGCTTTGATGTGCTCGCAGTGGTCATGACCACATGTACAACCAACAGGCGTTCCTAAGTAAACATTGTACTGCTCCGCAGGATCCGTCGGATTACTCACCAAATAGAGATTATCACCATTTTGCTGAATGTCCCAGCTGCGAAAAGTCAACTCCTCATCCAACACAGGCTCCAACTCCTCCTCATGCTTGCCGTGAATCGCCTTCGCCAACTGACAATGCGTACAGTTACAGTGCGGCTCCGGCTTCGGAAATGCCTCCATATCACCACCCGTCATCATCTTCGCCATCGATGAAATCCGCTCCAATACATCCTTCGGTAAATCCGGCGTGCCAGACTTCGATAAATCATGCTGCATCATATCAGCCAAATTCTCAATGCCAGGTATCCCCATCTTCAAACTGCCCAGCATATCACCACCCGCTGGCATCGCCCTCCTCTGCTCCATAAACTTCAAATGCGCACTAAACGCAATATCCACAATCGATGGATCCAAGTTCGGAACAGAAATCACCTCACCACTCGACAAATGCAACGTCAATGTCAAACGACCAGTCTCAACACTCTCCTCACTATGTAGAAAAGTAATCTGATCCCACGTCGTCGAAATATAGGGTGGTATGCAAATAATGTTTTGATCAATCTTAGCTTTCATGAGCAAACCTCACTGTCTTACAACCATTATACTTCAGACAATTGTTTTTCAACAAGCTGTTTTTAGCGCTCACAGGTCGAGACTGCTAAATCACATCTAAATAGAGAGGAAAGAGTCGTTTAAAAATTTTCTTTGCTAAATTCATCTATTAGAGATATTGTGCGAATTTATGGCAGATAAACGACGCACTTTTGTTATCGATACAAACACTCTTTTGCATGATCCAGATGCCCTTAAGGCTTTTGGTCAGAATGATGTGGTAGTTCCACTGGCGGTCTTAGAGGAGCTCGCTGGGATGAAGCGGTATCGCGATGAGTTAGCGAAAAATGCGCGTGATTGTCTGCGCTACTTTGATTCATTAAAGGCATTGGGGGAGGGGGATCTCCACAAAGGGGTGATGCTGGAGGGCGGTACGCGTATTCGTATTCAGCTTGAGATCAAGACAAATTACAGTCCAAACTTTGTCTTATCGCTCAACAGCATCCCCTACCGCATTTTGATGGCTGCATACTTTCTTTATGAGAAGGGGGAGGATGTGGTCTTTGTCTCTAAAGATTTGG
The DNA here is from genome assembly GCA_022601635.1 of Chlamydiales bacterium. GTDB lineage: Bacteria > Chlamydiota > Chlamydiia > Chlamydiales > JAAKFR01 > JACKPM01. Next base: position 1,434 of record JAJACG010000028.1, read on the forward strand.
CGATGCGTGTCAAAGCTGAGGCAATGGGTTTGGATGCAGAGGACTATGAGAATAAAAAGTACAGCTTTGATCAGCTTTACGAGGGCTACCGTCGAGTAGAGATGGAGAAGCATGACATCGATTTGTTCTATAAGGATGGACGTGTCAAAGCTGTATCGGATGACTTTGCACCCAATGAGTACTGTGTGATGCAATCACCAGAAAATACGTCGGCAGTTGCCAAGTACGATGCGTCGTCAAAACATCTGGTTCCGCTTCTGAAGTTTCCGAGCAATATTTGGGGTGTCTCTCCGATGAATGTGGAGCAAAAGTGTGCGATTGACCTTCTGCTTCGCGATGATGTGAAGTTGGTCACTCTCTTGGGGCCAGCGGGAACAGGAAAGACACTTTTGGCTCTAGCGTGCGGATTGCGCAAGGTTTTCGATGAGGGGCTCTACCATCGTATTTTGGTGAGCAGGCCGATCGTCCCGCTTGGAAAGGATATTGGCTACCTCCCTGGAATGAAGGAGGAGAAGCTCGCTCACTGGATGCAGCCGATCTATGACAATTTGGAGTTTTTGTGCGACTCGACTGGCTCTGAAGAGAGCGAAACCTTCAAATTTGTTAATGAGAGCAAGAAGCTAGAAATGGAGGCAGTCACCTACATTCGTGGCCGCTCATTGCCAAAAATCTATATGATCATCGATGAGGCGCAGAATTTGACAGCGCATGAGATGAAGACAATTGTCTCTAGAGCTGGTAAGGGAACAAAGGTTGTGATCACTGGTGACCCGACGCAGATTGATAATCCCTATTTGGATCGCAATTCAAATGGATTGACCTATTTAGTTGGACGTTTTCGAGAACAGAAGATCTTTGGTCATGTCAGGATGGAAAAGACAGAGAGATCGCAACTTGCAGCAATTGCTGCCGATATTTTATGAAGATATGGTTCGCACTCTTTCTTGTCTTTGCTCTACTTCTTACAACACGCATTTTTATTCCACTCACAGCCGGTCCTAAGCCAAACATTAAGGAACCTCTGATTCACTCTCCGTCATTACCTTCCGATCCAATTTCCACGAGAGCGTCATTCTCGTCCTCGCCAACCCACAAGGGGTTTGCCTCAGATTCCGAATCTAGCTCTACCGCAAATTCTGACGAAATCTGATTGCCGGTAGTCAATCATCAGCTCCTGGGAGCCTCTAAAAAATCAACCCTGCCTGACGCAAGATTGTAGTAGGCAGGAATGATCTCAATATCCTGAAGCTTCGGTAGCTTCTGCAACCGTTTCTTCTGATTGCGCGCATTTGCCTCAATCGCTCGCTCCAAATTATCAGGAAACTCTTTTACCGCTGGCCGAATCAGACGCGCCGTACTCGGAATCAAACCCGTATTTCCCTCCATCACTGCCGCAACTGCACCACAACGCTCATGGCCCATCACAACAATAATTTCACAGCCCAAAGCCTTTGCTGCAAAAGTGATACTCTCCTTGCCCAAATTGCCCGCAACATTTCCTGCAAGCCGCACAACGAAGAGATCACCAATGCCCTCATCAAAGACGATTTCAGGCGAAACGCGCGAATCTGCACAGGTCAAGATACAAGCAAACGGCTTTTGCACCAGCTTTGTCTCATTGAGCCGCTCTTCGTCGCGGTGCGGATGTTTCAAATTTCCAGATATAAAACGCTCATTGCCCTCTTTGAGCCGATCCAAAGCGGGAGAACCAAAAAGTGCCACAGGCAAAAGAAAAAATAGTAATGCTTTCATATTTGACAACTAGCATGAGCACGCTTTTCCTGCAAGATAGCCAGTTGTCCACGCATTTTGGAAATTGAATCCGCCCGTAATCCCATCCACATCCAAAATTTCACCCGCAAAATGGAGGCCAGGACAGATATGACTCTCCATCGTTCTAAAATCAATCTCCTTGAGCGTCACACCGCCACAGGTGACAAACTCCTCCTTATGCGTCGTCTTACCCTCAATTTGGTAGTGTTGCAACTCATCATCCAGCATACGTCTCAATCTTCTCGGCAGTGGCTGACCAAAGCGAATCGTTAATCGCTCCTTATATCCCTTCTCATGTAGATAGCGCGCCGCAAAAGCAGAGAGCTTAATAATCGCCGGTCCACTAAATCCAAAGTGAGTGATCAAAACTGGCCCCCTCTGCTCAAACTTGCCTACAGAAACATGACAATCCTGAACAGCAATTCCCGAAAGCTCCTTAAGAGGGGAGGTGGGGGCATTGAAAGTAAAAAGTGAGGGCACCGGCGGCTGAATCGTATGACCCAAGGATTGAGCCCACTTATAGCCCTGCTTCGAGCTCCCCGTTGCCAAAATTAGCCGCTCACAACACAAAATCTCTCCATTCACTTCAATCTCAAAATGATCTCCCACCTTCGAGATCGCCCCAATCTTCTGATGCAAACGAATATCAAGACCTCTGGCTTCACGCATCAAACAATCAATAATAGTAGAAGAACGATTACTTCTTGGAAAAATCCTTCCATCTCTCTCCGTTTTCAAAGCCACATTGCGACTTGTAAACCACTCAACTGTATCTTTAGGGCCAAAGTGATGAAAAGGGCCGAGCAGCTCACGATAACCGCGCGGATAGTTTTGTACCAAAGCAGATGGCTCTTGAATCGATGTGGTCACATTACAGCGACCACCGCCAGAAATTTTTACCTTCGTAAGAAGGTTATTAGAACGCTCTAATAGCAAAGCTTTGCAGTGGATAGCAGCAAAAATTCCAGCAGCCCCTCCACCAATGACAACACTTTTCATAGGTAAGGATTTTACACCAATTGGGGAAATCAGTACAGTGAGGGTATGACATTTCTTTTTTTGATTTTGACTCTGAGTATAGCCCTTGCCTATTTTGGCCTGCGCAAAACCGCAGTAGCTATGCTGATCGTAAGCTTCTTCTTCAGCTACGCCCTTTTATGGACTCAGATGACCAGCACATTGAGGATTAATTGGTGACCCAGCGCATTTTGAATGCTATAGAGGTGCTGATCATTGCAGCCATTCTCTATACAGCTCTTGTTTTGCAACTCTTCTACGGCGAGGAACCCTGCCCACTTTGCTACTTACAGCGTCTCTTCATGCTAGCAGTCGCTGTCGGCCCTCTGCTCAATTTGCGCTTCGGATTCAGACAGCAACACTATGGTCTCTCTATTCTTGCAGCACTCTTAGGTGGATTCATCTCCCTCAGACAAATGGCACTGCATATCTGCCCCGGATATCCCGAATTTGGAATGCCCTTTTGGGGCATCAGCCTCTACACATGGGCCTTCTTCATTTTCACAGCCTCTATCTTGACAAACTCTCTAATGATGGTGATTTTCAAGAAAAATGAGCCGCACAAAATGCACTGGCTTGACCACGCAACCTTCTTGCTGATCTTTACCATCGCCCTTGCCAATGCGATCGTCTCATTTATTCACTGTGGGATTGGTCCTTGTGAGGATGTCGCCGCTCTCTCTTCTCTGACGCAGCTATAAGCCGCGCCTCACGACGAAGACCCGCCTCCTCATAACGCCGCTTCTGCAAATCCGTCTCCGGAATCACAGGAGGGACCCTCTTTGGTCTATGCTCTTTATCCAATGCAACAAAGGTAAAATAGGCTGAAACGACATGACGCCGCTCACCCGACTTCACATTCTCAGAACAGACTCGGATTCCAATCTCCATCGATGCATTCCAACTACGATTGATCGAAGCCTTGAAGATCAAAACCTCTCCCTCATAGGCAGGGCGCAAAAAATGGAGTGCATCAACCGAAACTGTAGCACAAGCTGAACCGCTATGGCGCTCAGCTACCACTAAAGAGACACGATCCAATGTGGCCATCACTAAACCACCAAAAACTGTATTGTTGGTGTTCAGATCGCTTGGGAAGATTTTATAGGTGTGATTCTCGACTGCTGTCGAGGCTACGGTTTTTCCCTCCATACCCTCTATTATACCAAAGCGAGCTCAAATGAGCCACACTTGGTATAAACGATTGGTATGTAGTTATCTACGGTCGCGCTCTTTTGCTGCGTTCACAACAACGTTGCGTCCACATAGATCTTTTCCATCTAGTGAATCGATAGCGGCTTGCGCTTCGTCATCAGATGTCATTTCTACAAATCCGAAACCACGAGAGCGGCCAGTATCACGGTCTGTGATGACTTGAGCGCTTGTGACTTCACCAAAGGGTTCAAAAGCCTCTTTTAGACTTTCGTTATCCACGTCGTAGGATAGGTTACCTACAAATAATTTCTTTGCCATAATATGTTCCTTGCGTTTTGCAATGGGTGTAGCTTCACACACAAAATACATATTTGTCACGAAATATCTCGTCTGCTAAGCTTTTTTGCCTATGTTAATTCCAATTACAGAGTAGAATGCTCCTTTATATGAGGAGATACTGAGCAACTCCCTCACCAGATCTTCCGACAATCTTTCTATCGAGGCATCGTTCTCGCCTCGACTAACCCACAAGGGGTTAGACGTTCGGCTCCGCACTTCCCCTCAATAGAAATCTTGCCGAAATCTCTAGCAAGGTACTTATTCAGTATCTCCATAAGGAGATACTGCAGCATTATGAAGTAGAATTTGCGCCAATTACTGGAAAAGAGCGTGTTGCTGGCAAATTTGAATTAGACAGTGATTGGCAAGCCCCAAATTGAGGGTTTTACTGGCAAGAGGATGGTGAGATTGCCGAAATCTCTGGTGAGGGAGTTATTGGGGATTCTGCCAATCTGCGCGCCGTTGCATCACTCTCGACTTGGCTAACCCGCAATGGGTTAGCGTGTGGAGAATAGAAGGTCCAATGCCGCCTGGCTGGATCTCCCAGTAGATGGCACGAAAATGATGGAGATGGGGAGAATCGAACTCCCGTCCTCGGCAAACGCCATAATGACCACTACATGCTTAGAGCTAGATAATTGACAGCCCCGACGTCTAGCTCGGCCGCTAAAGGCTGCTTGACCCTATTTAATCTCGAACGACCACCCTAAGAGCCTTCGGATGGCAACTCACACCGCGAATATAACGGTAGATTCTAAACCCCACGGTCCAGATCTAGGCTACCGGATCGCTTAGGCGGTTAAGCCCGCGCGATACAAACAACGAAAAATTGCTTAAGCTACAGCTCTAAGAGGTGTAAAGTCAAGCTCAACTACGTTGCTCTTTGCTTTTTTACCAGCATTTATGGTTTTACCGGATTTTTTAAGAGGCCAACCGATATCCTCTGCATGCGATCAGTACTTTGCTTCCAAGTCGAAACCAGTACATCCCCACTAAAACTATAGCATCGAAGCGAGTTTTTGAGAAGGGCGAAAGATATAAGCTCTTCCTCGCATAGATAGCTCCAAAAAGCCTAGCCCAACTAGCTCTAATAGATCACTCCTCGCCGTCTCATATACCACAGAATGACTATTTTGATGACCCGTCACGGTATAAACACTGTCACAGTTCTTCAGAGCATGCAAAAGAAGCGCCTCCTGCCTCATATTAACTCCTAAACTAGAGAGATCGCGTTCCCGTCTCCCATAGCGATTCAAGCTAGTCAATGCCTTTTGAATCGCATCGATTTGATGAATCAAAAAATAGGTTAAATCTCCATCATCCGTCTCGCTGTATAAGAAGGCTTCAGCATATCGAGAGGGTGCCTTTAAAATTGTATCTGAAATGGATAGGTATTCAAAGAGCCAATATTCTTGCCTAATCAAATACCAGTAAAATAGAGCCCGTGCAGTTCGGCCATTTCCATCAACAAATGGATGTACATAAGCAAACCAAAAATGCAAAATGATCGCTTTGATAAGAGGTGGCATCTCAGGGTCACTGGTATTGGCAAATATACAAAGCTCTTTCATCTGCCGCTTTAGCGTAGAAGCGCCAGGGGGGCGATGAAGCACCTCTCCCGATGTGACATCTATGACCTCTACATGATCGCTCTTTTGGCGAAATTGTCCAGTCTTCTCCAATGTCTTCGTACAGACTACTTTGTGAATTTCACAGATTAGCTCAATCGACAGCGACTCATCTTTCCACTCTCGCAGTCTCTGCATCATCAAATAGTTGTTGAAGATCATCTGCTCGCTTGTATCTCGTGGTAGTCGGCCTGAACGCAGCATCTCCTTTGCCACTATGCGTGTGGTGGCAGCTCCCTCAATCTGGCTAGAGCTAATTGCCTCCTCGCTCAAGAAGTGAAAGCGATTCAATCGCTCCTCCTCAATTCCAGTGGTCATCTCTTCAAGTAGATGGAGGCAGGGGAATAGATTGTGAGGGAGAATGTAGGAAAATCCCTTCAGGGGAAGCTTGCGTCGACCAAAAGAGCGTAGAATCTTTAAACCACTCCACCACTCTTCATGCGTCAATCCAGCTGGCGGCTGAAGATGCCGCAAAATATCCCAATGTCGGTATTTGGGGTCGCTATCTTCCAATCCTTCTAGCTTGCTTGTGCTCAGTGGCACAGGTTTGGGAGGGGTTCTGGGTATCTTCATTTACTACTAATTCCTGAAAAAATAGTAGCAAATTAGTAGTTGTGAGGTCAACTACTAATTTCCAGAAAATTAGTAGTTAGGATAGGGTCACAATCCGGACGCCAAAGTGGCCGTCTACGGCTACCACCTCTCCGCGACCGACCTGCTCGCCATTCACAAAAATCTCGACCAGGTCATCAGAAAGATCATCTAGGGGAATCAGCGATCCCTCCTTGATGGCAGCTAGCTCATTCAGAGTCATTTTGGTCCGTCCAAATATGACTTCGACAGAGGCTTTTAGATGCCCAAAGCGGGAGTGCTCCCGCTCTGTTAGCTCTTTTAGAGGGCGTGGCTTTTCTCCATCGAGTGGGGAGAAGGCCACTTTGGAGACATATTGGCCCTGCGGTTTAAGGGGTACCTCTTCCAGTTTTTGTGGCTCAACATTGATCGCTTTGACAATGCTTTCGATCTCATCGGGGCTAAACTCATCCATCTATCTGCAGCGCCTTATGGTTGTGAAAAAGCCCAGGTGTTGCCTTCAAAACAAGGTCATCCTCGATGACAACGTTGAGTGATTCTTCCGCTTTTTGGTCGAGTACAATCACATCGCCGACTGCGAGATTGTGGTACTCTTCGGCGTGTAATTCTGCTTTCCCAAGTAGGGGCTTTAATTCTATAGAAATTTCCATAATTCCCCCTATATCAAACATAGACTTAAATACAAAATGGCTTTAATATATCTCCTATGTTTGAAGAGATCGAAGAAGAGTCATTTGCTGTTCGAGAGAAGCGTATCATGCGCTTTTGGAAGAAGCAGAAAGTTTTTAAGAAGTCGCTAAAAAAGGAGCGTCCGCTCTTTTCCACCTATGATGGACCTCCCTTTGCAACAGGTTTGCCTCACTATGGCCATCTGTTGGCTGGCACGATCAAGGATGTTGTTCCGCGTTATAAGACGATGAAGGGGTATTATGTACCGCGCCGTTTTGGTTGGGACTGTCACGGGCTGCCTGTGGAGAACATTGTTGAGAAGCAGCATTCGCTTTCTGGTGCTCCTGCGATTGAGAAGTTTGGTATCGCCACCTTCAATGAGGCGTGTCGCTCGGTAGTGATGAAGTATTCCAAGGATTGGGAGCATACAGTTGAGCGTATGGGGCGCTGGATCGACTTTGAAGAGGTGTGGAAGACGATGGACATCACCTACATGGAGTCTGTCTGGTGGGCTTTCAAAGAGGTCTATAAGAAGGGTCACATCTATGAGGGGTTCAAGGTGATGCCGATTTCGGCGAAGCTGGGAACACCGCTTTCTAACTTTGAGGCAGGTGAGAACTACCAGGAGGTGGATGATCCCTCGCTAGTGGTGAAGTTTGAGTTGGAAAAGGGTGTCTATTTCTTGGGTTGGACGACGACGCCGTGGACGCTGGTTTCCAACTTGGCGCTCTCTGTTGGTCCTGAGATCGATTATGTAAAACTTTCCTATGAGGGTGAGAGCTATATCTTGGCGAAGGAGGCGGTTCCTCGCTGGTTCAAGGGTGATGTTGAGATTGAGGCGACCTTTAAGGGCAGTGATCTGATTGGCAAGAGTTATAAGCCTCTTTTCCCTTACTTTGCGGATCAAGAGGCGTTTGTTGTGATTGGTGCTGACTTTGTTTCGACAGAGGATGGTACGGGTATTGTGCATACGGCTCCAGGTTTTGGTGAGGATGACTTTTATGCTTGTAAGCAGGCGGGCTTACCGCTTGTCTGTCCTGTGGATATCAACGGGCTTTATACGAAAGAGGTGCCTGATTGGGAGGGGCGTTTTGTCAAGGATTGTGACAAGGAGATTGCGAAGAGGCTGAAGGGTGAGGATAAGCTCTTTTTCCAGGGTACGATTCGTCACCGCTATCCCTTCTGTTGGCGCTCGGATACGCCATTGATTTACAAAGCGGTTTCCTCTTGGTTTTTTAAGGTTGAGGAGTTAAAGCCGAGACTTCTTGAGGAGGCGGAGAAGATGCATTGGACGCCGGGCCATTTAAAGGCTGGGCGATTTGGCAAGTGGCTTGAGGGTGCGCGGGACTGGGCGATTAGTCGAAACCGCCACTTTGGCACACCGATCCCTCTTTGGCGCTCTGAGAGTGGGAAGATCCATGTTGTGGGTAGCATTGAGGAGTTGGAGCAGCTTACAGGTCAGAAGATTGAGGATCTGCACCGCCACTTCATTGATGATCTAACTTTTGAGATTGAGGGTGAGACCTATAGGCGTATTCCAGAAGTGTTTGATTGCTGGTTTGATACGGGTTGTGTGCCCTTTGCGCACATGCACTATCCTTTTGAGAATAGGGATCAGTTGAAGGTTCCGTGTGATTTTGTGGCTGAGGGGATTGATCAGACGCGCTGCTGGTTTTATACGACGACTATTTTGGCTGTGGCTCTTTTTGATCAGCCTGCTTTCAGGAATGTGATTGCCAATGGGATTTTGCTTGCTGAGAATGGTCAGAAGATGTCGAAGCGGCTGCAGAACTACCCGGAGCCAGACATTGTTTTGGAGAAGTATGGTGCGGATGCTGTGCGGCTTTATATGCTGCATAGTCCGGCTGTGAAGGCGGATGATTTACGTTTTGCCGAGAGGGGAGTGGAGCTGGTTCTGCGTCAGATATTGATTCCCTTTTGGAATGCGCACGCCTTTTTCTTGACCTATGCGCGGATTTATAAGTGGAAGCCGGAGCAGTTGCCGTCAAAGCCTGTTGCTGTGATTGATCGCTGGATATTGGCGCGGCTTAATGCGTTGATTGAGACGGTTGAGCGTGGGATGGATGATTATGACTTGAGTCGCGCTGTGGAGCCATTTGTTGGTTTTGTGGATGAGTTGACTAATTGGTATATTCGTCGGAGTAGGCGCCGTTTTTGGGCGGATGAGGATAGTTTGGATCGTCGTGAGGCGTTTGAAACTCTGCACTATGTGCTGTTACAGCTTTCGAAGATAGCGGCGCCTTTTGTGCCCTTTTTGAGTGAGGCTATTTTTCAAAATTTGAAGGGTGGTGAGTCTGTGCATTTGGAGAGTTTTCCGCAGGTGGAGGAGTCGTTGATGGATGAGCAGTTGGAGCGCGGCATGGATGCAGTGCAGACGGCTGTGAGTTTGGGACATAGTCTTCGCAAGAGTGAGAAGATCAAGGTGAGGCAGCCACTGCCTGTGGTCCATGTTGTTGTGGGTGAGCCATCTTTGATGAGTTTCATGAAGAGTGAGGAGCATCTGATTGCTGAGGAGTTGAACGTCAAAGAGGTTCAATTTCATGAGGAGAAGCAGCGCTTTGTGAAGTTGTCGATTAAGCCTAACTTCCCAGTTCTTGGGAAGAAGGTGGGCAAGCATATGCGTGAGGCGCAGGCGATGATCCAGAATTTGGAGCAGGATCAGATCAACAGCTTGGTAGATGGGCATGATTTAGAGATTGTGCTTGGTGGTGAGTCATTTACCCTTACATCTGAGGATGTACAGATTACACGAGCTGTGCATGAGGGTGTGGTTGCGATGAATGCGGGAGTGATCACGATAGCGTTGGAGACGGAGCTCTCAGAGGAATTGATTTTGGAGGGGATAGCGCGCGAGTTGGTGAACAGGGTGAATACGATGCGTCGCGAGGCCAATTTTTCGGTGACAGATCGCATTACGTTGAAGCTTGGTGTGACGGACAAAGTTCGTGCGGCTCTGTTGGTGCATGGTGATTACTTGAAGGAAGAGGTGCTGGCGACGAGCTTGGAGTATGGCTGTGAGCCTGATAGTGAGAAGCTTGATATCAATGGTGAGCCGACAGCGATCTTTATCTCGAGGAAGCCTTCTAAAGGAGACACTGAATAACTCGCTCATTGAATCTTCCGCCAATCTTCGCGCCGCTGCATCATTCTCGCCTTCACTAACCCTCAAGGGGTTAGCGTCAGGCTCCGAATTTCCCAGCGTCGCTAATCTTGGCAGAATCTCCAATAACCGAGTTATTCAGTATCTCCCTAACTTTCAAGCATGGAGTCGAAGTGGTTGCAAGAAAAGAGCCAAGCCTTCTGCATCAGATAGCTATTTGCTACATTACCTCTAAACGGCACAGTCTGTCCATTTTGGATGAGAAGCAAACGGTTATTCTTCTGACTAAAGTAGACATTGCTGCTCTTTGCTGATTCCTTCATTGGTAACACTTTGAGTCTCACGCGGCAACGCTTTTCTTCATCACCATTGATGAGATAGCAGAATTTGCCGAGGATGTAGTACTGGCCATCACCCTCTTCATGTAGCGACCACTGTCCTGATTCCATACACTCAAACTTCTGCTCTTTAGTGAGAGCTGAGAGTAGGTCGATGCGCTGTTGAAATCTTCTTGTAACGATTCTAAGCTCGCTACCATTTCGTTTGATTGTGTAGCTCTTGGCGATGACTTGATCAGCGGGGGCGTGCTCGACAGCTTTGAGCTGAAAGATGCAGCAGCTTATGATGAAAGCGAGGCCTAGAGCGCCTCCGAAGGAGGTATAGAAGAGCGAGGTAGAAGAGGAGAGAAAAGCTACTTGCGGTACGTGCAATAGGCCCAAAATGCCCATAAAGGTGACAGAGATAGCAGCCATTGCTAGAATGAATGCGATTTTCGAATAGAGGCTGAAGGGCGCGATTGAATCTTGCGCTTCAGCAGCTTGTATGTTTTTTTCTTCCATATTTCCCCCAAATATTCATCTAATATTTATTATAAATGAATTTTTTAAATATAAGAAAGAAAAAAGGTAGAAGCAAATAGCATCTACCTATGAGTGTCTTCTAACGTTTCATTAGACGGCAGATTCTAATCTATGATTGAAATCATTGACGATTTCTTGGTAATTTTCCTCTTTGACCGTGATATCATCACCCCCATCTTTTGGTGTGTATAAGAGTGGCTTACCTGCGTTCTCATCTGCTTTGCTTCTCCACATTGATCTTGCTGTTCGCGTGTCGTTCATCCATGGAATTTTTGCCTTTCCATTAGTAGCTATGTTGATAAAGTAAAAGAGGTGTGTACCAGATTCAAATATCCAAGCATTGTTCGTATCGGCCCACATCTCTGCCATCTGCTGGCTTGCATATGTAGAGGCTGTGGCATTTCCGCCAGTAATTTTTGTCGCACCTTCTGGTCGCTTTGCTAAGGCATCAAGCTTTGGACAAAGCTGTCCATCAATATAGTAGCCAATGGTGGTCCCACAGACGTTGATATCAGTTGCAGCATCTTTCTGATTAAATTCAAGCTGACCACCCTTTTGAACAAAGCTGTGTTCGATTGGTTTACCAGCTTCCTTATACGAGTGGATCAAGTATTCCTGATCACCCACCTTCAAGTGTGTGTATCGAGTCTCACCTTCAATCAAATCAGTTGGCAGTTGACCCTTTGTAGAGGCCGCATTTATCTCCTGCAATCTGAATGGAAAATGGTTTTCCAGTTTCTGTTTAGATGCAGCGATTAGTGAGTGAATTTGAGGGTGTGTTATGACCACATTGGTGCTGTCAACCTTTGCAAAGCAAGCACTACCCATGAAATTTTCGTGCGTGTAGTAAACCGTACCCTCTTCTTTTATGGACAAGCAGCCTGGTCGCCCATGTTCATAGACGTCTACGCACAAAGGTTCTTCCTCACCGTCACCAACTCTATAGGTCAACTCACCGATCTTACCATCTACGTTATCTTGCCTTTGGAATGAACAATCTCTAACAACAGCACTCTTATTTGTAATAGTAGCTGTGGTTACCTGGGATGATGCCGCGCTCTTTGGGTTAGCTGTAGTTTTACTTCTCACGGATCCTACCGCGCTTCTTGTGGAGTTGGCCCCTTTGGGCTTGTCAGCTGCATCGGCCTGTTCTATTAGATCTGGTGTATCTTGTGCAATTCTTGTAGCTTTCAATGGCTCATAATTGCCAATTAGTTTTTTGACGTAGTACATTCCATGTAAGCGTATCACCAAGAAGGTACACTGCTGAGCCTGTGAATAGGCAGTAGAATAGCGCATATCTTCTGGATTCTCCGCTTTGAATAGCTGTAGAGCAGCCTCTGGAGTGTCAATATTACCTTCGAGTTGTATAGGAAGAAGATGCGTATTAATCGCATTCCCTAACGCACCAATATCAATCTCTCCCTTTGAATTCATGACAACAGAACCATTTACAGTAACAGATCCATCCTCGGCGACTGGAAATTGGAAAGAGCCATCGGTTAGCTGGCCATCTTGACTCTTCCATGCCTCAGTTATAAACGGATTGTAGGTATCCTGAAGAAAAGTATTCGTTTCGTTAAAACCATTCTGAGTGGGAACAAAATGTCCCTTGTCTGATTTTTCGAAGATTTGTACTGGCTGAGGAAGATTCGTACAGATACCATTCTCACTCACTACAAGTTTAACACCAAATGGAGTGTGTTCATTTACAAGATCGAACGTACAAACTCTTCCGTCTACATTTGCTGCAATTTTTTTACTATCAAAAGTATACTGGTTCGGCTCAAGCTTACCATCATCTGAATAGGTCCAGCCATGGGCATCACCAAATTGTAAAGCATCATCTTCTGTAGTCTCCTCACTCTCCTTTGCAGCGACTGGAGCAGCTTTAGAGGTAGCTAGAAGGGCAATCGAGATAAGCATCGTCGCTCCACCAGCAGAAGCGGCAACCAGTGAACCTGTATAGCTAAGCTGCTTTGCAATAAAGCCCGCCTTATTGACAAGTCCATAGGCACCGGCAGCACAGATGCCAGCTGATAGAATCAAAAGCGCTATATAGGCAACCTTGCTGCTCGTATTTTGAGGAGCTATTACTGGACTGTCTACTGGTTTTTCCGGAACATTGCTTGTTACTGTTGCCATGGGGCCTCCAAAATATGTTTTATGAACCGATTGTAAACGATCAATAAATATAAAACCGAGGGAAAAGTGGTTAAATAATTTTTAGCTGCAGACAGTTGCAAAATTATTTTTGATCATTGTTTTTTTTTAAACATTCGAGCACTAAAGAGTTTCTCTGTTCTAGAAAATGCTCACCCCTCTCTCCAAAGTCGGGGCGAAAACGATACATCAACAGAAAGATTATCGGAAGATCTGGTGAGAGAATTATTCAGTATTTCCTTACAGATTAATAGCGTCTGCTTCTAATTGGAAGGCTCCATCAATCTTGTGAAGAAGAAAGATCAAAGTCTCTATTTCATCTTCTACAGTTTTGATGTAATAGCAATCATTAAGCCTCACAACTTGATAATATTGAGCCTCCAAAGAGCAGCGGATATAAGCGTAGTGGAAATTGTTGATATTTGGCTGGCTGTGGAGCAGTGCTGCAGCATTCTCAGGACTATCAGCACAAAGATTAATCTCCTGTTTAGTCCAAAATCTTTCTAGTTCCGATTTGAGAAGAGAAAAGTTCATCGCTCCCCTGCCGTTTTCAAAAATTGGCTGATCGTTAATAAGCGGTCCCCGTTCATTACTCATAGTCATAGGTATTATAATGGGTCCACCTTCTAAACCTGTTTCAGAGGCAAGATAATTACTATCAGCATCACCATACCAATGCCAATCGTTCGCTAAGCCGTCAAACCAGCGGCGTCCTTCAATAGCTTCGTCTATCCCATAGTATTGATTATCTACATCTTGAGTTGGGGTATATGCACCAGTGGCCGTTTTATCAAAGATCTTGCTGGTGATAAAATTTGTAAAAATTCCATTCTCTTGGATGTTTAGGTTGAAGCCAAAGGTGGAAGGCTCTGTTGTGACATAAAATGTTGCAGTTTCTAGCTGCTGCTGATCGTCTTCATACCCGACAGTAAGTAGCATCTCCTCTTGATTAAAGTGATATTGATTAGCGGCGATCGGCTCATCACCCTCAACATAGGTCCAGCGATCAGTGCTAACAAATCGAAGTTGAGGAATTTCCTCATCGTTAGGTGCATCTGCTTTTGCTTTTTTTGTAGCAGATTTGGTCGAGATCAGAGCAATTGAAATAAGCGCGATCGCTCCACCAGCAGAGGTGGCAACCTGTGAACCTATATAGCCAAGCTTTTTCGCAATAAAGCCTGTCTTATTGACAAGCCCATGGGCACCAGCAGCACAGACAGCAGCTGATAGAATCAAAAGCGCTACTAAAGCAACCCTGTAGCTCGTATTTTGAGGAGCTACTACTGGATTCTCTACCGTTTTTGTCACATTCTCGTTTGTTATTCCTGTCATGAGGCTCCTAAATATGTTTTATGGAGATGCTGATTAACTCGGTTATTGGAGATTCCGACAATCTTTCTATCGAGGTATCGTTCTCGCCTCGACTAACCCACAAGGGGTTAGACGTTCGGCTCCGAACTTCCCCTTGATAGAAATCTCTAGCAAGGTAGTTATTCAGTATCTCCTTATGGAGATACTGAATAACTCCC
>JAJACG010000029.1 GCA_022601635.1 Chlamydiales bacterium
AACTCGCTCATTGAATCTTCCGCCAATCTTCACGCCGCTGCATCATTCTCGCCTTCACTAACCCGCAAGGGGTTAGCGTCAGGCTCCGAATTTCTCAGCATCGCAAATCTTGGCAGAATCTCCAATAACCGAGTTAATCAGTATCTCCTTACGGACCAATTATAAATGATTTGTAAATATCAGACCAAAGGAAAATCAGTCAAAGGATTTTTATATTAGCTAGTTGCGGAAAATCGAACGGGAGTTACGCCTGCGCACAATGAGCGTACAGAGTGTAATCACAACCGCTGCTAGCGACCAAATCAGCAGATTTGGAAGGGTAATCCACGGGTAGGGTGGCTGCGCTAGTGGCCCCAATCTCTTGCCAGGGGGCCAGAAGATAAAGGAGGGCGCTCCACGTAGATTGTGCATCGGTACAAAGCCAAAGTCTCGGCTATCGGCGCTCCCTGCATAGTTGTCACCAAGCGCCACCAGAGCATTATCAGGCACTTTGAGCCCAAACTGCCTCACAAACTCAATGTCAAGCGATCCATCTTGTAGAAGGGGAGGTCCGCGGTCAATAAAGGGGACGTAGGGTAGCGACTCTCGGCTCTGCTCCTCTCTCTTCTTCTCCTCCTCCACAAAGCGGGAAAGCGCCGGATCATCCTTTTTGAGCAGTGGTGCTCCCATCACATAGAGTTCACCATCGCGCCAGTAGGCGTAACGAGACGGCATAAAGGGCTGCTCACGTAGATGTGGATCATAGAGCGTATTGAAAGCAAAACCTAAGTTAAAAAGCTTTTGAATCGTTGCCGCATTCCGCTCATAGAGCCCATTTTTTGCCGACATCGGTGTTTGCACACCAAGTGGAAAGATGCGGTAACCTTTGCCATAATAGAACTCATAGAGGCCGTTGGAAACTTTTGGGAATTTCGGGTCAAACTCCCGCCTCTGCGGCCTTCTGTTGCCCTCCACATAGCGGAAGGCTGCACCCTCTTTAACATGGAAGCGCGCTGTAATCATCGCATCATGCAAGATGTCGAGATGTCTCTGATCAAGCGGAATGAGAGAGACAAAGGGAGTGAACTGCGGAAAGTATTTGCCGCTATCACTCTGCCGCACTTGCGGTTTTGGATGCTGCATATTGGGTGTGTGCCTCAGCTCCAAATAGAGCTCAGCCTCACCATGCCTGTGATAAAACTTCTTGAGCTCCTCCCTCGTCAAGATTCGGCACATCGCATAGTTGCCCATACCCCAAAGCTCACTATACGCTTGCGGTGAGCTATGCTTTTGATTCACAGCGCGCAGATTCTCCCTCTTCCAACTCATGCCATCAAAAAAGCTGCCTGAGATAACGCCGTCTGGCTTTAACTCCATCTTGGCCACTGGAAGATTCATCTGCTTCGTAATCACCTCACCATAGATTCCATTGGAAAGCCGCTTCTTCAGACTAGGCTTGCCCTCAAAAGTGATAAAAGGAATATGCTCAATCTTCTCAATACCGGACTCTGCCAAAATCTTCTCATCCGACAGCTCATAAAAGGGCACGCCATCCTTGTCAAAACCGTAAATACGCCCACCATAAAAGTAGAGCGTATCGCCCGGTCTACTACAGCAGCGCTTCACAAAACGCTTCTTGCCCGGAAAGATGCCAAAATAGAGCATGTTACTATCAGGAAGATCCATATTGGCCGTCGTTAGCACAATGATTCCATTACGCTGAATCCGATCCTCTCTGAAGAAGGTAAGCTTGTCATGGAACGGAAAGTTAACCCCAAAGGTGGTCTTTGAAACCAGCAGACGATCCTGCTCCTCAATTGTCGGCCTCATCGAACCAGTCGGTACCTGATAGAGCTCAAACCAAAACTGCCGAATCACAAAGGCAACTACAACCGCAAAAACAATCGCACAAAAGAGATCGCGCGTTACATCAAGGAAGGTGCGCCGAAGTCCCATAGAACCATGCTGCTGCACCAAACGAGCCGCCTTCGATGCCCTCTCCCGATCTTTTGCAAGCAGCGCTGCATCTAACTCACGCAGATCAGCCTCAATCTCCTCACGATCAGCTTGAGGCAAACGCTTATGCTTGCGCTTAAAAAGAGCATAGTGGCTGCGCAATATCTTGCGCGACTTTCTAATCGAATAGATCCGGGCCATGCCAAGCACGATAGAGAGAGTCTAAATTTTTTGCACCAACCAAATCAAATCGAGTTGTGGAAAAATTGTTCATAACCTGTCGGTAAAATTTTTATATCTTGTGGAGCTTTGTTTCAAATAATTGATAGTTAGTTCTTCAAAAATATGACTAGCTGTTTGCAGATTTGTTTATGGCAAAAGGATTATGAGTCGTAACTAGACATTTTGGTTCCTCTTTGGGGGAGATGAGGAAGTGGTATGAGCCGTTGAGCTCATGCAGCGATTCATCGGGGATGAAGAGGCTGCCCCCATTGAACGAGGAGTCGAGGGCAATCGGTCTTTGATAGTAGTCGTCCGCATCTTCTGCAAGTACCAAAAATTCTGTGAAGTAGCTGGGGCTATTCAGAGGAATGGTGATGCCGTCTGCATCCTGTATGATCGGACCGCTAATTTGCGGTTTTCTCTGTGGCATTTTTGGTTTAGGTGAGCGCGCCTTTTTGCCAGAGTCGATCACATGCATCTGAACGGTGGCGATCTTGCCATCCACTTCGATCCAGTGGGGGAAGAAGCTTTGGTCGGTGAAGTAGACCTCGATTTTGCGCTTGGCTAGATCGCTTCTGTCGTTGGGCCAGCGTGTTTTATAGGCATCAAAGTGTACGTCGGCCTCTCTTTGACCTTCAACAACAAGGGGTGGTTGCCAGAGTCGTCTTCGATCCTTTTGCCCATATTTGGGAGCGTAGCCCACCTTTTTGCGCTCGTCGTCGGGAACCTCATTGAAGGAGAGGTTGAGTAGTGTGCTAAAAAAGGCGTTGGCCTCTTGCTGGTCAATCCAGCCGCTATGGGTGAAGGAAAAGCTCTCTTCTAACTGACCACTTTGGATGTCGAGCAGGGAGGAGGTCCATAGGGTGTGACCTGGTGCGCCGCTTTCAAACCAATTTTTCCAATCATGGGGAGCGCGGCTAATTGGGATGGAGACCTCTTCAATGGTCAGCTTATTCCTCTTTTTCCCTCGGATGAAGAAGAAGGTCGCACCCTTTCCTTGGGAGGTGACTACCCAGTTGCCCTTTTCAGCATCAGCTAGTTTTTCTTTGATTGAGAAGCCAAAAAGGGGGAATATCAACAGTAGAAGGAGCAGTCGCCGCATGGTCACATTTTACTTGTATTTTTTCAGAAAAGAAAGTAAATTCTCTCTCTATCCATAAAGTAGAGGATTTTAATGAAAGATAACACCCATCCCGATTATCAAGAAGTTCTTTTCGTTGACAGTTCGACTGGTCATAAGTTTGTCATCGGCTCCACTATGAAGCCGGAGGCGCGCGAGACATATGAGGGCAAAGAGTACCCAGTATGTTACGTTACAACTAGCTCAGCATCGCACCCCTTCTTCACAGGAAGCAACGCATTGATTGACACTGAAGGTCGCGTTGACAAGTTTAAGAAGCGCTATCAGAAGAAGGCAGCTGCGGGAGTAGCAGGTCCTACAAAAGAAGACCCTCTCAAGAAAAAAGTGAAGAGTGAAAAATAAAATCGATGAGCTTTTGGCTCGTCTAGTGGAGGTTGAGAAGGAGCTGGCTAAGCCGGACGCCTTCAGTGATGCCACGCGCTATCGCGAACTCACCCAAGAGCACTCCTATTTAAATAGCATCAAAAAGGTGGTTCTTGATCTTGAAAAGAGTGAAAAGGCGCTTTTAGAGAATCGTGAGCTGCGCAAGTCGGAATCAGATGAGGAGATGTGCGCTCTTCTTGATGAGGAGATTGAGCAGCTAGGGGGGGCGATTCCTCAGTTGCAAGGTGCATTGGAGGCTCTGCTTGTTCCTCCCGATCCTGATGATGATCGCAATGTCATTTTGGAGCTGCGCGCTGGAACTGGTGGTGATGAGGCGGCTCTTTTTGTTGGTGATTGTGTTCGCATGTACCAACTGTTTGCCGATATGCACAAGTGGAAGTGTGAACCACTTGGTTTTAGTGAGTCAGATGTAGGCGGATTTAAGGAATATATGATGGCTGTTTCAGGTGCTCAGGTGCACCGCTTCTTGCAATATGAAGCGGGAACGCATCGCGTGCAGCGCGTACCGCAGACTGAGACGCAGGGTCGTGTGCATACTTCAGCAATCACAGTAGCGGTGATGATGGAGCCCTCTGAGGAGGAGGAGTTGAACCTCGACGAGAAGGAGCTGCGCATCGACACCTACAGAGCTTCAGGTGCTGGTGGTCAGCATGTCAATACGACCGATTCAGCTGTGCGTATCACGCACCTTCCAACTGGCGTTGTTGCCTACTGTCAAGATGAGCGTAGTCAGCACAAGAATAAGGATAAGGCGATGCGCCTGCTAAAGGCTAAAATTGCAGATGCTGCGAGGCGTAAAAGAGAGGAGGAAGAGGCACATCTTCGCTCCTCACAAATTGGATCTGGCGACCGTTCAGAGCGCATTCGCACCTATAACTTCCCTCAGAATCGAGTGACCGATCATCGCATCAATCTGACTCTCTACTCTCTTGACAAGGTGATGCAGGGCGAGCTTGATCCCATCTCAACAGCGCTGGTGAAACACTTTCACCAGGAGAAGTTGAAGTGAATCTTCTAGAAGTTGTTCAACATTCCGCCACATTTTTGCAGAAACATGGCATTGAAAATCCAAAACGCTCTGCAGAAGAGGTGATCGCTGACGCTCTCAACAAAAGGCGACTCGATCTCTACTTGCAATTTGAGATGCCGCTTAATGTAGAGGAGTTGGCCAAATGTCGCGAAGTTGTAAAAAGAAGGGCGACAGGTGAGCCAGCTGCCTACATTGCTGGTCAGGTAGAGTTTGCTGGTGTCACACTCGAGGTGGATCGTTCAGTCTTGATTCCCAGGCCAGAGACGGAGATCTTGATTGAGAAGATGGGAGAGCTTGAGGGCGTTGTGTGGGATGTCTGTACTGGGTCGGGAGCGATCGGTATTGCGCTGAAAAAGCGCTTTCCTCATCTCACAGTTGTGATGTCTGACATCGGCCCGCTCGATGTGGCCAAGCGCAATGCGCACAAAAATGGTGTTGATGTGGAGATTTTGCAGGGCGATCTTCTGCAACCCTTTGAGGGCAAGTGTGATTTTCTTGTTAGTAATCCCCCCTACGTGATAGATTATCTGGCGCTTTCGAAAGAGGTAAGGGAGTTTGAGCCAAGGCTAGCGCTTGAGGGCGGCTACCACTTCTACGAAAGATTGGCCCAATCCAAGGAGCGCGTACGCCGAGCCCTATTCTTAGAGCTTGGTGCCAAAATGGGCCAGCGCATTGTTGAGATATTTGAAGGCGGAGTGGTGGAGCCAGATTGGGCAGGCCACGATCGCTTTTTTACATGGAGAAGTAAGTGTCAGGGCTGATCGGTCAGATAATTGGAAATGATGGAACGTGTGGAAATCCATCCTGTTCTATTGAGCATACCGTGTCGATGAAAAAATGTGCCGGTTGCCACGTCACCTACTACTGTAGTCCTGAATGTCAAAAAGCTGCTTGGAAGGCTCATAAAACAGCTTGTAAGATTTTGCGGCCTCATTTTGATGATAAAGGAACTCTTAATCGAGAAAGCCTTTATAAGATCAAGCAGCTTGCCAACCTAACCTCGATTCAAAAAAAGCACAATCTGAGCGCAGAGAAACTAAAAAGTTTTTCGAGTGAACTTTTTGGACTTGCTCTTGCAACCCAATTGATTCCTGAAGAGCTGGGAAGGGGAGAGAGCTTCGACGAGATCCAGCTCAAGGTACATACTGAAATGGTCGATGAGATGTTTAGGCCAATATTTCCGAAACAACAGAGAGGGGTTGATGCTCGAGTAGAGTATAGAGAACGTCAGATCAGCCGCAAGTTTTCTGGAGCATTTTTTAGAAAGTTGCTTGGTATGGATAGCAAAGAGGCTCGGTTAAAGGGGGTGAGCTACTTTCTTTTTAATCTTGAGAGCAACTACCCTCCTGTCTACAAAAAAGCGGCGCTTAAGGCTATCGAACAGGATTGGCCAGATGATTTTCAAACTATTTTGAGCCGTTTTGAAAGTTATAAAACTAAGCCTGAAGACCGTGCTCAAGTTGTAGAATTGAAAGCGGATATCGAGGCATTAGCTGATTCCATACGGAAGGGTGAGCAGCCTTCGCCTGAGCGAGTAGAAGAGGCTATAAGTGCTGCAAGAGCTTTCTTACAAGAGAGCGGGCTGTAATAGCTGCGATTTAACAAAAAAAACAATAGAGGTGGATTCTTGCTAGTCAGATTGGACTGGGCAGGATCGCTTCTACATATGGAGAGGTAAGTGTCAGGAGTAATTGGGCAAGTAATAGGAAATGATGGAGTGTGTGGAAATCCAACTACGTCTATTGAAGAGCAGAAGATGTTAATAGAAAAATTTATGGAGGCACTATGACAGCAGCGATTCAAGAGGGGGCTTTGAACCTATTGTCGCCTACGATTGATGATCTGGAACAGAAGATTAATGAGATCGTTGTCAAAGGAAATATTGATTTCGGTGTTGAGCTCTACAGACAACTCCAGCCCGACCTACAGGGGCGATTTATGGAGCTGCTTGGGCAAAAAGATCCCTTGATTTCTGGAGCAGTTGCTCTGAAAGCGCTCACATCTGCAGGCGAGACCAAAGTCTAGTTCTTCCCACACTCTTTTTGCTTGAATTATGACACATTTTTCCTTATCCTAGATGGTCATGTTTGGTTCATTGTCTGAAAAATTAGGTGGTATCTTCACCTCCATGCTGGGGAAGAAGAGGCTAAGCGAGGAGAATATCTCCGATGCTGTGAGAGAGGTGCGTCTCGCTCTGCTTGAAGCTGACGTGAACTATGCGGTGACTAAAAATTTCATTAAGCGTGTCAAAGAGAAGGCTTTGGGAGATGAATTACTCTCCTCCGTGACACCTGGGCAG
This sequence comes from Chlamydiales bacterium, assembly GCA_022601635.1. Taxonomy (GTDB): domain Bacteria; phylum Chlamydiota; class Chlamydiia; order Chlamydiales; family JAAKFR01; genus JACKPM01. Next base: position 7,012 of record JAJACG010000029.1, read on the forward strand.
CAATTTACCAAGATCTTGCATGATGAGCTAGCGGCATTGATGGGTGGCGGTGAGGCGAAGCTGGAGTTGAAGGGTAGGCCTGCGGTGATCATGCTATGCGGCTTACAGGGATCGGGAAAGACGACGCAAGCTGCGAAGTTGGCGCACTTTTTGAAGGGTAAGAAGGTAGCGATGGCGGCGTGTGATTTGGCGCGGCCAGCAGCTGTAGAACAGCTCAAGAGTTTGGGGCAGAAGATCGATGTGCGCGTCTATGCCTACGAAGGAGAGACGAAGCCGACTAAGGTTGTGAAAGAGGCGATGAAGCAGGCTGATCGTGAGCGTGTGGATGTCTTGATTTTGGATACAGCGGGCCGCTTGCACATTGATGATGAGCTGATGAAAGAGCTTGTGGCGATCAAGAAGGTGAGCAAGCCGTGTGAGCTACTTTTTGTGGCCAATGCGGCGACTGGTCAAGATGCGGTGACAACGGCAAAGGCTTTTGATGAGCAGCTAGATATCACTGGTTCGATCTTGACGATGCTGGATGGTGATACGCGTGGTGGCGCAGCGATTTCGATTCGAGAGGTTACAGGCAAGCCACTGAAGTTTGAGGGTATTGGGGAGAAGATTGAGGATCTTCAGCTCTTTAATGCGGATTCGATGGCGGATCGCATTTTGGGGATGGGAGATACGATCAATTTGGTGAAGAAGGCGAAGGAGCATATCTCGGAAGAGGAGGCTGCTTCGATGGAAGAGAAGATGCGCAAGGCGTCCTTCACCTATGAGGATTATTTGAAGCAGATTCAAGCTGTGCGTAAGATGGGCTCATTTTCAAAGATCATGAAGATGATGCCGGGGGCGTCGCAGCTGCCAGATTTTGCTGAGAAAGAGAAGGAGTTCTTTAAGGTTGAGGCGATGATCCTGTCGATGACGCCTAAAGAGCGTTCGGAAAAAGATGAATTATCAGTTGCAAGAGCGAGACGCGTTGCAAAGGGTAGCGGTGTTCAGCTTTCTGATGTGAATAAGTTGAAGAAGAGCTTTAAACAGGCAAAGCAGTTTTTCAAAGGAAGCAACCGCAAAAAGTTAGAAAAAATGATGGGAGGAATGTAATGGCACTGAAAATTCGATTGCGCAGTCAAGGGCGCCGCAACCATGTGGTCTACCGATTGGTCTTGACTGAGGCGACAGCACCACGTGACGGCAAATATATTGAGCTGCTCGGAACCTATGATCCGCATGTCAAAGAGAAGGATGTTGCGGTCAATGCTGAGCGCACACTTTACTGGCTGCGTCAGGGTGCTGAGTTGACTCAGAAGGCTGAAGCGCTTGTGAAGCGTACGGCTCCAGATGTATTGACAGAGCTGAATGCTGAGCGCAGCAAAGTGCGTTTGAAGCGTACAGCGAAGAAGCGCGAAGCGCGTAAGAAGCGCGAGACTGCGGCTGTCTAATGGATATAGAGATTCTCTCTTTATTCCCAAACTACCTTGATTCTCCTTTGCAGGAGAGCATACTGGGTAGGGCGAGGCAAAGAGGGTTAATCTCAGTTAGCCAGACTGACATTCGCGACTACGCTCGCGGTCGCCACCAGCAGGTGGATGACCGCCCTTTTGGAGGCGGGCCGGGAATGGTAATGATGGCTGAGCCAGTGGTCAAAGCGATTCGCGATAAGAGGCGGCAAGAGTCCCACGTGGTCTACCTCTCGCCACAGGGAAAGCCTCTTAATGCGAAAAAGGCGAGGCAGCTGGCTCAAAAAAAGCACCTTATTCTGCTCTGCGGTCACTATGAAGGGATCGATGAGAGAGCGCTTGATGTGGTGGATGAGGAGATTTCGGTAGGTGATTTTGTTTTGACAAATGGCCTTCCGGCAGCGCTTTGTGTAGTAGATGCTGTAGCGCGATTTCTGCCTGGTGTATTGGGAAATGAGGAGACGGCATCTGCTGACTCTTTTGAGGATGCTCTTTTGGACTGCCCTCATTATACTAGGCCATCAGAGTTTGAGGGCCAAGAGGTGCCGGAGGTTCTTTTGAGTGGGAACCACGCCCAGATTGAGAAGTGGAGATGGAAGAAAAGGATTGAAAAGACCAGGCTTGTGAGGCCTGACTTGGAGGTTAAAGATGGAAATGACACTGATTGTGGACGGGCTAGAGAGAAGATTGGTGATACAAGAGGGCATGCGGAAGAGGCCTATTGTGAGATTTAAAATAACAGCTGGATGTGAGACAGCAGCGAAGCAGCCTAAGATTGAGGGTTGTGACTGGGCGCTTCTCGATTCCAAAGGAGAGTAGGAAAAAAATGGATCAGATGATTGATGATTATGATAGCGAGCAGCTAAAGAGCGACGTGCCAGAGTTTCACGTTGGTGATACTGTTCGTGTTTCGACACGAATCATTGAGGGAGAGAAGGAGAGAATCCAGGTCTTCCAAGGTACAGTGATTGCTCGCAAGGGTGGGGGTCTTTCGGAGACATTCTCTTTGCATCGCATCTCATATAGTGAGGGAATGGAGCGTGTCTTTTACCTGCATAGCCCGCGTATCACAGAGATTGTGGTGGTGAAGAAGGGAGATGTACGTCGTGCTAAGCTTTACTACCTGCGTGGAACAACTGGTAAGGCGGCGAAGGTTAAGGAGAAGATCGGTGCTAGGCCGAAAAAGCAGCGCAAGAAGGCGATTGATAACGAAGTGACGAAGAGTGAAGTAAGCGCACATGCCGAAGAGATCCCCGAGCCTGTTGAGACAGCGACCCAAGGAAACCCCGAGTAATTCGCAAAAGCGAATAGCTCAGGAGAGTCTTGACTTACTCAAGCTTGAGAAGGCTGCCTTTGCTCAGGGGTTTCGCTTAGTTGCTGGAATCGATGAGGCGGGCCGCGGCCCGCTAGCTGGCCCAGTCGTGGCAGCCGCTTGCCTATTCAAAGAGACTCTCTCCTTTCCCGGGATTAATGATAGTAAGCTGCTAACGCCGAAAAAGCGTGAGCAGCTTTTTTTTGAGATCACGGAGCACCCCTTGGTCATTTACGGGGTTGGTATTGTTTCCCATGAGGTGATCGATCAGATCAATATATTGCAGGCGACGCATAGGGCGATGCACCAAGCTGTTGAAAGTCTTGCCATGGATCCGGATTACTTGCTTGTAGATGGCTTGCAGCTAAAACATCCAATTCCCTCGCAGAAGGTGATCAAGGGGGATCGGCTGTCGCAGTCGATTATGGCAGCGGCAATTATTGCGAAAAAGAGTCGTGATGATCTGATGCATGAGTATCATGAAAAGTATCCACAGTATGGTTTTGATGGACACAAGGGCTATGGTACAAAGCGTCATTATGAGGCGTTGCAAACTCACGGTCCTAGCCCCATCCACCGCCTCTCGTTTAGGATACACTGAACAACTCCCATCCGGTATCTTCCGCCACAATTTTCGATTCGGTGTCATTCTCGCCTCGACTAACCCACAAGGGGTTAGACGTTCAGCTCCGAACTTCCCCTCGATAGAAATCTTGCCGAAATCTCTAGCAAGGTACTTATTCAGTATCTCCTTTAGGAGCCACTGAACAACTCCCTCACCAGATCTTCCGACAATGTTTCTATCGAGGTGTCATTCTCGCCTCGACTAACCCACAAGGGGTTAGACGTTCGGCTCCGAACTTCCCCTCGATAGAAATCTTGCCGAAATCTCTAGCAAGATACTTATTCAGTATCTCCTTAACGCTTAAATCTGTTATCTTATTTGAGTCTTAAAATTCAAGGAGTTAATGTGGGTCCACTTCCTTCACAGCAAGAAGTTGCTGCTATGTTCTCTGATAGACTTGCAAAACAGGATAAAGATTTTGTTCCTGTTTTTCATGGCGGTACACATAAAGATTTTACGCTAAAGTGTGCCAAGCTAATTTTAGAAGCTGCCGAGGCTGTGCGGCAAAATCCAGGAGCGGACCACTTTAAAGCGTTTTATGATAAGTTTTGTAAGGGCCGCCGCGCCATTGTTGTTGAAAATGAGCAAGCAAGTGGGAAGGAGCTGGGTAGTCAGCGCTTTGGGTCCTATCGAGCTGATCCTGACAGGATACCTGAACCATCACCTATCATGACGACAAGAGTGCACTCCTTTATACATGAAGGGGAACTACAGCTGGGCTACGGCCCCTTACAGGATGTCTGTGCTGCGGAGGTTTTGGCAAAGATGGCTCAGGCTAAAGATAGCGAGTATACAGAAAAGTATGAGATTGCCGGATATAAGATTCGTGAGACAGCGCAGTGGTACACCTTTTCTAGAGATTCCAAAGTACCGATTACGCGATTGCTTACAGCGATGAGGGCAGCAAAAATCGGTATTACTCTCAGCGCGCTGCAGTTGGAGGCGTTAGGGATTCCACAAGAACTAGCGACATCAAGTGGACCCCACTTCCGAATCTGCTGTGCGACGCTCTTGCAAGTTCTCGAGCGGGGTCAGTGGGACCCTCGAGTGGTAGGCTCTGCTCTTCAGCTGCTATCAAATTGTTTGAGTAACCCGGAAATCCTTGCTCTCTACAAACAGCGTCAGCCAAAGGCGTATGAGTTAGGGAGAGTTGAAAGTGCCTACGTCACTATGATGCTCAGTCTTTGCAGAAATCATCAGGAACGTTTTTCTATTCTCTCTACGCATGTGGCGATCCCCTATAAAGGCAAGAGAACCTATGTTAACATGTCCAAGAGACTCTCTGATATGAGCGGTGCCAAACCGATCACTATGCTACTGCACCAAGATCTCCACCTGCTTCCCGATACAATCAAAGCACTTGGTACGATGTATAGCGAGGCTCTGGCGGCGCCTGATTTTGAGACGTTGAAAGAGCGTGTGGCTCTATTTCGCTGGAGCTATGGCAACGCCTGCCCCAACTGGCGTGGTGATGGCGCTGTTGGAAATATGTTTGAGCTTGCGGCATATATTGCAAAGGGACATCGTCCTCGCTATGCACCGGGTTCTATGCCAAGTGGAGATTGTTTAGCACGTGGGCCAAAAGCCTTTCTTGAGGCATATGACGCTATTGTCCTATTTGATCTACCTATTTCCTCTGCTCTAGTTTCAGAGGGAGAAAATAGCGAGGCGGCCAGCCCAGATGGTAGTAACAGTGCATCCAGCGTTGCAGGAAGCGCTGCCTTTTAGGGAGATACTGAACAACTCCCTCACCAGATCTTCCGACAATGTTTCTATCGAAGCATCGTTCTCGCCTCGACTAACCCACAAGGGGTTAGACGTTCGGCTCCGAACTTCCCCTCGATAGAAATCTTGCCGAAATCTCGAGCAAGATACTTATTCAGTATCTCCTTTAGGAGCCACTGAACAACTCCCTCACCAGATCTTCCGACAATGTTTCTATCGAAGCATCGTTCT
>JAJACG010000003.1 GCA_022601635.1 Chlamydiales bacterium
TCAAGGGTTCGAATCCCTTTCCCTCCATCAGGAGGCCGCTGATGGGAAAGCTTTCGCGCGATGCTCTTCGGCCGTACTTTTTTTGTACTGCCCTCATCGCATCACGAGAAATCTTCCGCCATCAGCAGCCTCCTGATCCAGGGGGGCTTTTGAGGAGCGCCTCTGGGCGTACTCTCCTCGTCGCGCTTCTCAAAACCTCCCATCTCCCGGGATATAGCATAAAAAGTAGGCAGTCATGAATGTAGAATCATTTCTAAAGAAAGCAGAGGCAAGAGCGCACATCAAAGCGCTCGCCAATAAGCAAACCCCTCACACCCTATTCATCACATGCGCTGACTCACGCATCGATCCCGCCCTCATCACACAAACAAAACCGGGCGAACTCCTCGTGCTGCGCAACGTTGGCAATATCATCCCACCCAAAGGCCACGACATCCACACCGATGCTGCCGTAGAATTTGCCACACAAAAACTCAATATCCAAAACATCGTCATCATGGGCCATACAAACTGTGGAGCCCTCGCCAAAAACCCCACGCCCACAATCGCAAAGTGGGTCCAACTCGCTGGCAAAGATTCAAAAGATAACCTGCTCAAGCAGCTAGAACACTTGAAGAGCTACCCCGAAGTGCAAGGCGCCAACATCTCCCTATGGCTCTTCAACCTCGAAACTGCCTCCGTCCAAGTCTACAACGAAAAAACCAAGAGCTGGGACGACTAGCAGCTATTCCATGGAATCGCAAATGTGTCAGGAGAGACAGCAAATGCATTTGCTGTTAAGCAGATGATCAAACCGCGTTTTATATTCAGATTGGGGTAGCTCTTCCTAAATGCAGAAATTCCACTACAATCCTTACGCTTCGGAATACTCTTTGCCTTAACCTCAATCGGGTAGTAGGCACCATTATATTCAATGATCAAATCACACTCAGATCCACTATGTGCTCGCCAATGATAGAGATTTGGAAAAGTCGTCATTAATGCACACTGCTTCCGTATCTCGTTCACAACGCTATTCTCAAAAATAGCTCCCCACAGTGGATGACTAGGCAGGTCATGCGGAGATGCAATCGATTGGCTAAAGCAGACCTGCCCCGTATCAGCAAAGTAGCCCTTAGATTTTAAGCTAACCTTCTTGATCATATTGCGAGAAAACGCTGGGATCTCATGCCACTCAAATGTCTCCTTCAAGATCATCAACCACTTCTTCGCCGTAGTGCCATCGATATCCAGCTCTCGCCCCAGCTGACTATAGTTGATCTCCTGGGCTGTCAATGCCGCTACAAGACGTACGAAGCGTGTAAAAAGCTGCAGGTTTGCAATATTTGCCATCTGCCGCATATCCCTTTCCACATAGGTCTTCTGATAAGACGCATGAAAGGTCGATACATACTCAAGCGGCAGCTTCTGCGCCTCCGGGAATAAACCGCGCCAAATACACTCATAGGGGATATATGGCAGAGAAAGCGTCCGCGCCTCAAAATGATCTGGATCCTCCAACCAGCGAGAAAGCCATAAAGCTGTAGAGGGCGCCTGCGCAATTTCACCTAATGAGAAAGGATCTAATTCCAAAATAACCGCTCTGCCTGCCAAGCTATCAGCCAGGTTTTTCATCACACCCCACTGCTGAGATCCCGTCAAAATATATTGGCCCGGTTGCCGACTCTCATCAATCCGCCTCTTAACCGCAGCCACCACCTCAGGGGCATACTGCACCTCATCCAAAATCAGCGGAGCAGGCCTGTTCTCCAAGAAAAAAGTGGGGTCTTGACGCGCATTCTCTATATCCTCAACTGGATCAAATTGCACGTAGTTGAACATCGGAAAGCGACGCTTCAACAGCGTACTTTTCCCCACTTGGCGAGCCCCAATCAAAACAACACAGGGAAAGTGACGTAAAAGTTCTTCAATCCTCGAAGCAAGATGTCTCTCTAGATATGAGTCCATAACTGGATTTTACAGCAATGGTATCTGTAAAATCAAGGAAAAACATGAGAAAACTGGATTTTCCAGGATACAATCCTGTAAAATCCACTCTAATTCTTCAGCGGCTCAATGAAAAAGTAGTTTTTCAAGAGGTTGTCCGCTGAATCTAATGCGCCCTCAATCCAACCCTGCTTCTGCGAAAAGGCTGAACCAATCACATAAAATGGCTCGCCTACAAAGGGATGTTGAAAGTATTGCACCAAATCTTCCGGTCTTGCCCCTGTTCTCCAGTAGAAGTAGGCGCCAAAATAGGGTGCTTCTGACCAGTCAATAAAACTAGCCGTATACGCATGTGGCATCTTCGTTGTTCCATGCAAAATCTCTAGCTGCTTCTCAGCTTGCCACACAGCTCCCTCTCCAACTCCAGGCGCGAACTCCTTCCCACCACTAAAACTATCCCAAAACGAATCATACAGACATTGTGATGAGGCGCAAATCAAAGAGCGCCTATTGCCCTCTTCACCGCCAATACCCTCTTGCTCACTGCCAAAGTAGATACAGCGGCGAATTGGCAGAGTCGTCAAAGAAAAACCGCCCTCAACTCCCAACTTCTTCCACCAAGGATAATCATACCCCAAGTAGAGCCGCGTAAAAGGCACTGCTGTCAACTGATCCAAGTTGGCATGAAAATGTTCATCCTTCAGCGCTGGCGACTGCTGTGCCAACATCTTCAGCGCCGGAGGTGGAATGGCAAAGATCAGATGCTTCGCATACACCGCGCGAAAACTGCCATCAGCTTGATAAAAGAGCAGACGGTAACGAAAGCTATCCTTTTCACCCTCATAGGAGACAGACATCAGATGATGCTTCAAGTAAACCGAACCGCCCACCTTCTTGAACTCCGCCACAATCCGCTTTGGAAGCTCATTAAAACCAGTCGCCACCTTCAAGGGCTCACCCTTATGACCCCCCAAGAAATAGGTAACAGCCGTTGCAACAGAGACGTCTGCCACCATCTGCACATAGCCAAGATCCGTCAGAAGTTGAAAACCCTCTGGAGATAGCGCCTCAAGCAAAAAGCTCTGCCAGCTCACATCAAAAAGAGAGCGCCCCTTATACAGAACGCGATGCTTCTGCGCCTCCCAGCTCTCCAAAGAGAGATGAGGATCGATGCTCTTCAATGCATGCACAATTAGATCTGAGGGCTCTTTGCCCCGCTCATCGGCAGGTAAATTGTAGGGCAGCTGCTTGCTCTCATCCATCTCACGAAACCGCTTGCCGCGCACATAGATAAAATTATTCTCATCTTGAGTCGTAAAATTATGCACTGGCAGATCAAAACGGTTAATCAAGTCGGCAATCTTTTTCTGCGAAGGAAAGTAGTAGAGAGCCCCAAGTTCCACAGGAACAGATGGCATCCCAGCTAAGTGTGTCGTGTGAATCCTACCACCAATGCGATCACTACCCTCAAAGATGTGCACGTCACGCTTACCATTTTCCATCAAGCGCCAACCAGTATAGACGCCTGAAATACCACCGCCAATAATCACTACATCCAGCGTTCTCTGAGCTGGACGTAAATCGTCAGCAAACAGTGCAAACGGTAGTAGAAAGATGAGCCACTTCATCCAATTTCCTCCCAAATGATTCTGGCGTGTGCAACGCCAGATAGCTTCTTTGCATTGCCCCCAACTTCTCACGAATTGTTAAATTTTCACACATTTTTTTTGTCTGCTGCCCAAGAGGCTTGCCAAAATCAACGATCAGATCCTCAAGATCATACTTACGTAACTCATCCGCCATCCAACAGCCATCTGGTACAAGCACTAACTTGCCAAGCGAAATACCCTCTACAAATATCCCCGATGAACGGTAACGATACTGCGACGCCTCATAGGGCAAGATAATCACAGAACTACGCTTCAACCAACCCACATACTCCTCGCGAGGCAGACTGTTTGAAAAGTGCAAATCCCCGACAGGCATACTCTCACTACAAGCAAACAGCATCCCCTCAAAAGAACCTGCAAGATCGCGAAGCAGATGACCCCCCTTCTCCCTTCTCGGCTCTCCTGGAAGCAAAACAATCGGTTCACACTCATCGCTCGGATCCAAATCAAAGTGCGGAATCGGTAAGGTATGAAACGCATACCCCGTCTTCTCACTAAAGAAGGTTGAAAGGTTGGAAGTATCTGTAAAAAGAGAAAGATTTTCTTTGAATTTGAGTCGTAGCAGGCGCAAAAAGAGAAGCACCTCTTGACGATCTCGCCCCTTTTTCAAAAGATTGTTATCTCGAAAGAGCATGCAAATCTTATCCTCACGCCGCCCATATCTCAATGCTGCCATAGAAAAATAGCGCATGTCACGCCGCATGATAGTCTCAATAAAAAAAATTCTTGGTTCTTCAGCCTCTTTGAAGAGTCTATAACAGCTCTGCAGGTAGTCCCGCTTATGCTCACGGCTATAAGGAGGTGGAAAGTGCAATTTCCACTCCACAGGGACCTGGGGAAGATTATTTTTTCTCGGGATGTAGGCGCGATATTGCAGGCCAAGCGATTCTACCGCCTTTTGGCAGACTGTATGGTAATAAAGTTGATGCCCCTTTTCCTGATGGCAAGTGTGTGCAAAGGCATGAAACATGAGACTTTCCTCGAAAATTGAGTTTACGCTATAATGGTTAGGCTATGAATATATTCCAACTGCTTACTTCTCTCGATGAGTTCTTTTGGGGCTATATCGCCTTCATCCTCATCGCAGCGATCGGACTCTACTTCAGCTGCCGCTTCCGCTTTTTTCAAATCACGCAGCTTCCGCAGATATTCAAGAATTTCCTTCATTTTCTCACCAAAAAGGAGAGCAGCGAGCGCGGTGTTCATCCACTCAAAGCCTTTTTCGCCTCGACAGGCGGCATGATCGGTATCGGCAATGTCGTCGGTGTCACCACCGCAATCCAAATCGGTGGCCCAGGCGCGCTGCTCTGGCTCTGGCTCGCTGGCATGATCGGCTCCGTCGTCAAATATTGCGAAATCTATCTAGGAATCAAGCATCGCGTTGAGAATAACCGCCAAAGCTATGACGGCGGCCCCATGTACTTCCTCAAAAGAGCCTTTAAATCTCCACTCATCCCACTGGTCGTCTGTGGTCTACTCTGTATTTATGGTGTTGAGATCTACCAGTTCTCCGTCATCACCCAAAGCGTTAGCACCAACTGGCATGTGCCCACTCTAGCCTGTCTCATTCTGCTTCTGGGGGCTGTGCTTTGGGCTGCAAAAGGGGGTATTAAGCGTGTTGGTCAGATCTGCAGCCTCGTCGTTCCCTTCTTCATCCTGCTCTACATTGGGATGGGGCTCTACGTGATTGTTTCTCAGCTTCCCCATCTGCCTGCTGTCTTGGCTGATGTGGTGCGCTCAGCCTTCAGCGGTCACGCTGCAATCGGCGGCTTTGCCGGCGCTACCTTCATTTTGGCCATTCAGCAAGGAATCGCTAGAGCTGCCTACTCAGCAGATATTGGCATCGGCTATGACTCCATCATCCAAAGTGAATCTAACAACCCAGATCCTATCAAGCAGGGGAGACTCGCCATCTTGGGCGTCTTCATCGATAATCTGATCTGCACCATGAGCGTCCTGATCGTTCTGCTCAGCGGCGTCTGGACAACCCTTGGAAGCTCTGTTGAAGGCTCAACTTTGATGCAAGCAGCTCTTTCTAAGTATTTTCCCGGGATGCACATCTTTTTGCCGCTCTTCTATATCATTACCGGTTATACGACTATCATCTCCTACCTCTGTATTGGCATGAAGTGTGCCCGCTACCTCGCTCCTAAATTTGGGGAGAGGATCTACCTACTCTATGGCGCGGTGGCCTTTATCTTCTTTAGTTTCATGCCTCAAGGAAAAGCTCTTTTGATTATGTCGATCTGTGGAGCCGCTCTTCTTATCCTTAACTTACTGGGAATCTTTAGGTTGAGGGATGAGATTCTCTATGAAGAGAGTGAGCTAGCTCTACAAGAATCAAAATAGTTATTTACAATCTCCAGTTAATGCATCATAATAGTCATATAAGAACTATTAGTTTGGTGTTTTGATGGCAACATGGATGGTTTGGACCATTGTAATTCCTCTGATTGTAATAGCAGCCTGTTTTTTACTTCTAGCTATTGGTCTATTGGTAACGCTTGGGCGCACAGTTTCAATACTGCGTGAAATCGAGGAGAAGTTGAAGGCGTTAAACCCATTGACGCGCATGATTCACCGTTTGGGTGATATTGCAGAGGAGAGGGTAGAGCGAATTGGCGAGCGGCAGTATTCGCCGAGTCGGGACATCATGGATCTCATCTTTTGGGGGATCTCAAAGTTTAGGAATAGGGGGAAGTAAGATGGCAAGGAAGTCTGGTTTTAAGAGTTTTTCTTGGGGGGCGATTGTTGGTGGTGTTGCAGCTGGAATGGCTGCGCTGCTTTTGGCTCCAAAGGCTGGCCGGAAGGTGCGTGAAGATTTGAAGCACAAGTATGAGGATCTGGCTGATAAGGGGCATGATGTTTGTGACGAGCTTTGTGAGCGCGGCAAGGAGTTTGCTAAGGACACTAAAAAGGCTACTAAGAAGTTCCTCAGAAAGTAATAGTGCATTAGATGCAATAAGCCCTAGAAATTCTTGAAGTGGGAGCAGAGGAGCCAAGCCTGCTTGTCATGATCGCGCATGCGACCGACAATCATGTCTGAGGTTCCTGGGTCGCCATTGCTATCACAGTAGGCAACCAGCTCTCCCGCATGCTTCACCATAAGCTCATGGCCTTCGACCAGCTCCTGGATCATCTCCTTGTCACTCAAATCATTGGGTGACTCTTTCATGCAGGCAAGAGTCAAGAACTCCTTCATCGATCCGGGCGCTTTATAGCCTAGCTGCCGGATCCTTTCTGCAACATCATCATTGGCATCAGCCAAATCTGAGTACTGACTTTCCAGTAGCTTGTGGTACATAAAGAACTGCGGACCAGTCATGTTCCAGTGAAAATTCAATGTTTTAATATAAAGGACGTAGCTGTCGGCTAGGAAGTGCGACAGCTTCTTGGCAACTTCTTCCATACCCTTTATATAAAAAAGCGCTCTTTTTTCTTCAATTATTAATGGAGTATTTATATTGTGGAGTGGCTATGGTTACGGAACTAGTCACAAAAGAGCTGCTTGGGCCAAAAGAACATGCGGTATTGGAGCGTGTGCAGTCGCTTGTACGCCAGTGGCCGGACCCCGCCTTCTATCCTGAATCTCTCTTGGCGCTCTTGCGCTACCCGCCTCAGTTCAAAAAGGTGCGTAGTGCAGCTCACCTGGCGCGGATGATCATCGCCGACTATTTCTATACGAGGCGCCTGACCAAAGCGGTCAATAGGCAGCCTAACCAACGTCATCTCTTTGTTAAGCTTTTGCGTACCAAGTTGGAATTTCCTTTTGGGAGCAAGCCAGTTCTGGGTGTTTTGGTAACATTTAATTTGATGAGACAGCGGGAGGTCTTTGAGGAGCAGCATATGATTGAGGCGATTCGTCGCTTTGTGCCGAGCGCTCAGCCGATCCGTAACTCCTTCTTGGAGCATGGGGGTAGGCAGGAAGGGGTTGTCTCTGTCTATGTGGAGATTGAGAAGGAGAATGGTTTTTCTCTTGCCCAGATCAATCTGTTACAGGAGAAGTTGCCGGCAGAGTTTAAGGGCTGCATTGAGCAGCTGGTTCCGGTTACGTTTATGCGTCGTAATGAGGAGGAGGTTTACCGCAACATTTTGGCTCTAAGAGACCAACTTAAATCAGTAGCAGACATTCCTCAGGCAACGATCACCTTTGAGGAGCAGACGCAGTTTGATCTCTTTTTCACTGTTGTGGTGCTTCGTCTTGTCAAGAGGGGGGATCCGTCGATCAAGACGCTTTTTGGTGAGGCCAACCCCGATATGCTCTACATTCCTGACCGCGTTGATGAGGTGGGGCGTTTTCGCAAGCAGCATATTAAGGAGGCGACGGTCTTTAGGTTGCAGCTTCCCAAGAGTCAGTTTTTGCGCAAAGATCGTTCTGTCAATCTCTACACGGCGCGCAAGAAGGTGGTGGACAGATTGAGCCGCGCTCTTGGCTCTGTGCGTGACTTCAATGGTGGCTTGATTTTGAAGCAAAATGAGCGACTTGATGATTTTTTGACTCTGATGCCCAAATTTTATGATGAATTTTTATTGGAGAATTTTTTCTATTCGATCACACCGATTGCGATGCAGAGTATTTTGTCTGCTGCTCTGGTTAAGGAGTGGTTCTTGGCTTTTGCTGATTTGATGGATCAGGAGCTTGAGAGTCCCTATCTTTTCATTACGCGCAGATGTGATGAGGCGCTTTTGGTCATTGTGCGTGCACAGGAGGAGCAGCTGCGTTCGGAGTTGATGGCGGGGATCAATCTGTTGGAGATTCCCTCTCTTGAGCTCGCGTCATCGGAGATCAAGATGAATGGATCGTTCTGTTTTGGTTTTCTCTATCGCCCTTCGCAGTTTGGCAATGAGAGCGCTTTTATTACAAAGATTGAGGAGGTTTTGGAGCAGTGGAGTCTGCGCCAAAGACCGCAAGCTGTACTGCGCATGGCTCTGATGGAGAATGATCCCACTTTGGATCCTCGTCTTTGCACCTCTGACCGCTCCTATATCGTGATCAAAATGCTCTTTGAGGGATTGACGCGCATTGGGAGGGATGGGCATCCACAGATGGCGATGGCGCAGAGCTATGATGTCTCTCCTGACTTCTTGCGCTATACCTTTCACTTGCGAGAGGCTCGATGGTCTAATGGCACCATGGTGACAGCGCATGATTTTGCCTATTCTTGGAAGAAGGCGATCGCTCTTGCCTCTGCATCAGATCTACTCTTTTTGATCAAAAATGCTAAAAAGGCGCGCAACAGACTTGTTTCAATCGATGAGGTGGGTATTGAGGTGCTCGATGAGCGCACGCTTGTGGTGGAATTAGAAAGAGAGACACCGCACTTCTTGGAAGTGACGGCGCATTGGAGCTACAGCTTGATCAACCGCGCGATCGATCAGAAGTATCCGGGCTGGGCGCACCAGGCGGGTGAGAGCTATGTCTCTAATGGGCCCTTCCGTCTCATAGAGTGGAAACACAATCGAGAGATTGTTGTAGAGAAAAATCCGCTCTACTGGGATGCCGATGCAGTCAACCTCAACCGGATTGAGGTGGCGCTTTTAGGCTCGTCGCAAGATGAAGTGCGGATGGTCAAAAGTGGTGAGCTAGATATTGTGGGCAGGCCGATGGGTCTCTTCCCAAAGGGGGCGCTGCAGCCGATTGAGGGGATGCGGCGTGTGGAGTATCCTCTTGAGGGCTGTTACTGTATTCAGTTCAATACAAACAGTTTCCCTTTCAATCATCAAAAACTGCGTCAAGCGTTTGCCTATGCGATCGACCGCGATGCATTGGCGAAGATGATGCCGCATGAGTTTGCCAAGCCAAGCTTTGATGTGATTGAAAAGGCGACATTTCCGGAGTTAGATCTCTCCAAGGCGCGAGCGCTTTTCCGTGAGGGGTTGGGTGAGATTGGGTTTGTGCGTTCGGACTTTCCAAAGCTGACCTATCTCTACTGCAGTGGTAGCCACCGCGAAGCTTTCTTGCGTGCGCTTTGTGAGCAGTGGCGTGAGGCGTTTGGGATTAAGATTCATCTACAGCGTGTTGATTGGAAAAAGCATGGTAAGTTGCTTAGGGCGGGTCATTTTCAATTTTCTGGGATTGAGCTGAAGGCGCTTTGGAGTGACAAGCGTCATGTCCTTGAGTCGATCGACTTTGGTGATCCAGGTTTTGTTGAGGCGCTCTCGCACAATGAGTTGGAAAAAGCGGAGCAGCTTTTGGTTGACCAGATGCCACTCATTCCACTCTACAAGTTGCAGGGCAACTATTTGAAGAGGGAGACGCTACATGGCGAGTGTGCGAGCCAATATTTTGGCATCGACTTCAAGTGGTCTTATATTTCTTAAAGGAGACACTGAACAACTCTCTTTTCAGATCTTTTGTCAATCTTTCTATCGAGGTATCGTTCTTGCCTCGACTAACCCGCAGGGGGTTAGATGTTCGACTCCAAACCTCCCCTCGATAGAAATCTTGCCAAAATCTCTGGCAGGGTACTTATTCAGTATCTCCTTAGCAGGGTTGCTACTAAAAGCCTAAATTGCTACCCCTACCTCAAAGGAGAGTTGTATGAAAATATGTTTTATTGGCTTGGGTAAGATGGGATCTGCAATCGTTAGGCGGCTCCTGGAGCAGGGCATATCCCCAACTGTCTACAACCGAACCGCCTCAAAAGCGGATCCTCTAGTCGAACTTGGGGCGATAAGAGCAGAGTCTATTGCCTCTGCTGTGAAAGATGCCGATCTTATTTTTACCTCTCTTCTGAATGACAAAGCAACTTTGGAAGTGAGCGAGCAGGTTATCCCACATATGAAGAAAGAGGCTATTGCTGTCGGGCTCTCTACGATTTTACCCGCAACCTCAGACACTCTTTGCGACAAACACAATGGAAACTTTGTTGCTGCAACAGTATTGGGAGTGCCCCACGTAGCATTGGCAGGAGAGCTGACAACCTTCTGCTGCGGGGATGAAAAGCTTGCGAAACGGGTGGAAGAGAGTCTCAAAATCTTTTCTAAAAAAGTGATCTATTTGGGCCCCAATATTCGAGCTGCCAATGTGATGAAGATCTGTATGAACTACAGTCTCATCACAGCAATTGAGCTGATCAGTGAACTCTATGTCTTTGCGGAGAAGAGTGGGCTAGATCGCGAGGTTGTCTCTCTTGGGTTGCATGAGGTGTATGGTCATCCTGCTTTCAAACTCTATGTGGACAAGATCGGTGCGCGCGATTTTGATGATGTCAACTTTGATGTGATAGGGGGAAATAAAGACACCCATCTCTTTCAGGAGGCTTTTGCGGATGTTGGAGTCTCCCCCGAAATCGGAAACATTGTGAGATCTCGCTTCATCGCAGCACTTTCAAAGGGGATGGAAAAAAAGGATTGGAGCTCGATCTACGAGATCATCCGCAGTGAGGCTGGACTCTCTTGATGGTCTCAACACAGGTGACGGTTGAGGCATCATATTCAATATTGACCAGCTCCCCCTCTTTTTTCTGAAACCACCTCAATGTCTCAGGAATCAGATGCACTGTAAAAGATGTCGGTGAGCAAGAAGCCACAGTAAGGCTCATTCCATCCACCGCAACAAATCCCTTTTCAAAGAGATACTCACCTCTTGTGATCTCGATCGTATAGATGTTGCCCTCAACTTTAGCAATGCACCCCTTTTCCATCACATGGCCAGAAAGAAGATGGCCGCCAATCTCATCACCAATCTTGGCAGAACGCTCTATATTGACACTCTCTCCAACTGCCAGATCAGCAATTGTGGTGCGCTCAAGAGTTTCCCCAATCGCCTCAAAAAAAACGGCACCATCTGTCGAAACCACAGTTTGACAGACACCATCAACCGCTACACTGTCTCCAACTTGAAGATCCTCATGCTCAAAGTCTACCCCATACAGCAGCACATCTTTTTTTTCGATAAATGTAACGCGGCCCTTCTGGCGCACAATTCCAGTAAACATCGAGAAAATTATAGAACTTTACGCTCTATTGCGCAAGTGGCGCCAGAGCGTGATAGCCAGCGTAATCAGTGTGAGCGGCAGTAAGAAAAATAAGAAGGCTGACTCAAAAAGCGGTAGGAGTCCTACGTTGGTGGTTTGCAACATGATATAGGTGATATAAAAGAGGTAGTAAAAAATAAAAAGCGCACCCTCCCAGCGCGCAATACGGTGGCCCGTCAGAGCGATTGGAAGCGCCGCAACCGCTGTTGCCACCATCACAGGAAAATCAAAGAGATTGGCTGATGAGGAGACCTCAATAGGACGCACCAAAGCTGAGATCCCCCCTACGGCAAAAATGTTGAAAATGTTGCTGCCAATCAAAGCGCCCAGAGCCATCTCCGGCTCCCGCTTGGCCAAGCAGGCAATCGTGGTGAAAAGCTCAGGCAAAGAGGTGCCAATTGCTACCATTGTCAAACTCAAGAAAAGAGGGGAAAAGCCCCACGCAATGGCGAGCGACTCAAGCCCTGTCAAAAGACGATCTGATCCAAAGGAGAGCAGCAAGAGACCCAATACTAGATTGAATATAAAGAGAGGCCACGGACCCTCAACTGGCTCTGAAGATATGACCTCATCATCTTTGAGCATGCGGAAGGCGAAGAAGATATAAAGCAGAATGCCGATAAAAAGCAGCGCTCCCTCTGGTCTTGAAATCACTCCAAAAGTGGAAAAAGCCCAAAAAAGACCAGAGGCAAAGATCATGATCGGCACATCCCAGATCAAAAGACGCCTCTTCACAACAACGGGGCAGACAAGAGCCACAAGGCCCAATACAAAGAGTAAATTGAAAATATTGCTTCCCAAGATGTTTCCAATCACAACCTCTGATTCACCTCGCCAAGAGGCCAAGGAGCAAAGAGCGATTTCAGGACTAGAGGTGCCAAAGGCAACAATAGTCAAACCGATGATCAGTGGAGAGAGCCCAAAGCGCTGACCAATACCTGAAGCTCCAGATACAAGCAGCTTAGCTCCTACAATCAGAAGAATTAAACCGACACAAAATGCAATCATCGATTTCCCTTTTGCAAAATAGTTGATTTCCTTATAGTCCGTCTTCCATTTAAAAATGAAGGTATGAAGTGAAGTGTCCCTACTGCGGTAGCTCTGAGTTGAAGGTGACCGATTCGCGCAATGCTGTCGATGCTAACGCCATTCGAAGACGACGAGAGTGTCTCGACTGCAGCCGCCGCTTCACAACCTTCGAAATGGTAGAACTCACCATTCAGGTCAAAAAACGAGATGGCGTCTACCAAGACTTCCAAGAACCAAAACTTATTCAAGGTCTTGAAGCAGCATGTCGCCACACTTCGGTCAGTCTCGAACAGGTCAAAATGATTGCCTCTAAGGTAACTAGTGAGCTGATGGGGATGCCCACAAGAGAGATCTCTTCAAAAGAAATTGGGGAGATTGTAATGAAATATTTGAAAAGTATGGATACGATTGCGTATATCCGATTTGCATGCGTCTATAGGCGTTTTAAGGATATTGGTGAGCTAATGGAAGCAATCCATTCAGTGACACCAAAAGGAGAGAAAGATGTCGTTGAAAAATTCTGAAATTGAAAAGTTTAAAGATCAACTTCTCATGTTAAAGGGGCAGTTGACACATACGCTGGAGGGAACCTCTGAGGAGGTGAAGAAGCCGGATGAGGCTACAGGCTATTCACAGCACCAGGCAGATCAGGGGACTGATGACTTTGATCGTCGCGTGAGTCTTGAGCTGACTTCCAATGATTGTGAGATCATGAGACAGATTGACCGCGCCTTGGAGAAGATTGAAGAGGGCAACTATGGGATCTGCGATATTTCGGGTGATGAGATTCCAGTCAAGCGTCTAGAAGCAGTTCCATATGCGACGATGACTGTGCAGGCTCAAGAGCAGTTTGAAAAAGGAATGCTAAGCGAATAACAGCAGTTATGCTATTCTATTGGCTATGAAGCGTGCTCTTTTTTTTATTTTTCTATTTGCTCTATTTTTGGCAGCAGATATTGCGAGTAAGTACTATGTACTGCATGAGCTTAGCACAACAATTTTTAGCCATCCGCGCAATGCAGGCATCCCTGTTTTCGGTTTTTTTGGGATCGATCTATTTATAGGGCTTACCTTTAATAAGGGTGCTGCCTGGGGTCTTTTCGCCAATTTCAATACCCTTTTGGTGGCGGTTCGCATAGCGATTGCTATTCTTCTCTTTGTTTACATGCTGAAGCAGCGCAAATATATTTTGCCCATTGTCATGATTTTGGCAGGAGCTGTAGGCAACATTTTGGACTTTTTTGTTTACGGCTATGTGATCGACTTCATCCACTTCAAGTTTTGGGGTCATAGCTTCCCCCTATTCAATATTGCAGATGCTCTGATCTCAATAGGTGTCTTACTGCTCTTTATCAATCTTTACCTCCATAAGAAGGATGCGCGCATCTAAATATATCAAGTTGCCACTTCTGCTCAATTTGGAGGAGATGGAAGATCTGCTCAAGGAGTTAGGTTCTTTTCACATTTTTGAAGTGGGCAAGGTTGTTGAGGATATAGAGCTTTCAAAAAGCCAGTTTTTGGAAAGATATAAGTGCTATTTGAGCAACTTGCAGGGGAGTCATCCCTTCTCTCTCTGTATGACGACAACATTAGATGCTGTGGAGATCATCAAAGTTGATAGTAGAGCTCTTGTGAAGCCAAAACTGCCGGTGGTCCAGCTACAGCCTGGCCGACTTCGCTATAGCAAAGAGAGTGGTGATTTTCAAATTGGCACCTTTGGTGAGGGGATTAGCTGGGGGATTCAATTCTCTTACCCCTTCCTGTTTCAAAATGATGGGGGAGAGATCTTTAAGGTGGATCGAGGTTTTCCCAATACAGAACTCTTTTTGAGTCTGCAGCGCTGGATGCGCAAGAAGACAAAGGCAACGCCCTTCCTTGTGGAGGGCAAGAGGATCAACGTCCCTGTGCGGTTAGGAAAGAACTCTTTTGAGTGGATCAATAGCCATCCTGATTTAGAGGAGGTGCGCGTTGATTGCGTCTAAGATTCAAGAGCTGATGATCAAAGCAGGCAAAACGCTTGCCTGTGCTGAATCATGCACTGGTGGGCGTGTGTCAGCGACACTTGTCGAGCAGCCAGATTGCAGTGCCTACTTTTTGGGCTCTGTTGTGAGCTATGACAACCGAGTGAAACACTCTCTTTTGAAGGTGAAGCAGAAGCAGGTGGTGTCAGAGCTTGCAGCTTTGGAGATGGCTGAGGGGGTGAGAGCGCTTTTGGATGCTGATGTAGCTGTGGCAACAACGGGAGTTGCGGGGCCATCGGGTGAGCCGGTGGGCAAGGTCTGTTTTGCTATTGCCTTTGGCGATGAGACAGTTGCGTGGACAGATCATTTTGAGGGGACAAGGCTGCAGATCATTGAGCAGTCAACGAAAAGGATTTTGGAGAGGTTGTATGAGCTATGCTCTGTTAGAGAGTGGTGATGGGCGCAAATTGGAGCGTTTTGGAGATGTGGTGCTTGATCGCCCTGCTCCAACGGCGCTTTGGCGCAAGAGAGGGAAGTGGAAGTGCGATGCTGCCTTTGTGGGCAAGAGGTGGAAACTTTTCAAGGATATTCCTGCAAGTTGGCAGGTGGAGATTGAGGGGATCCGCTTTAAGTTAAAGCGGACAGACTTTGGCCACCTAGGCATCTTTCCTGAGCAGGCGGCTCAGTGGCGTTGGCTGCAAGAACATGGCAGGGGGCGCATCATGAATCTCTTCGCCTATTCTGGTGGCAGCACACTTGCCTGTCCAGGTGAGGTGACGCATCTTGATGCGGCTCGCGGCATGGTTGATTGGGCTAGAGAGAATGCGCTTCTGAACAAGAGGGAGAATATTCGCTGGATCGTTGATGATGTGCGCAAGTTTGTGAAGCGTGAGCTGAAAAGAGGCGCCAAATATGATGGCATCATTTTGGATCCTCCCACCTTTGGTCGCGGCAAATCGATGGAAGTTTTTAAAATCGAAAAGGATTTAGTGCCTCTTTTGGACGCTTTTTTAGAATTTAAGCCCTCTTTTGTGCTGCTTTCTTGCCATACGCCAGGTTATACGCCGACTGTTTTGTCCAATTTGCTGCGTGAGCGTTTTGGCAAAAATATCACAGCTGGGGAGATGGTTCTTCCTGGCAAGGAGTATGATCTACCAAGTGGAGCATTTGCAAGATGGAGCCGATAAAGAGCCAGCAGAATCCCAAAATCAAGATGGCCAAGAAGCTTTGGAAGCGGCGTGAGCGCGAGCAAAGCGGTCTCTTCATCATTGAGGGTTATCGTGAGCTATCGCGCTGTAACCTGGAAATCGAAATGCTCTTTGTCTGTGAGCCTCTGTTTTTGGGCAGCAATGAAAAAACGCTGATTGAGAAGCTGAACTGCCCCACTTTTGCTGTTTCAGAGCCGGTTTTTCGCTCACTCTCCTATCGCGATCGACCTGATGGTTTGATTGCGATTGCGAAGCAGGAACACCATGGGCTGGAGATTTTGAAGGCGAAAAATCCGCTCTATATTGTGGCGGAGGCGATTGAAAAGCCGGGCAATTTAGGCACGATTTTGCGCACAGCGGATGGCTGTGGGGCGGATGGTGTGATTATCTGTGATCGCTGTACTGATATCTACAATCCCAACGTTGTGCGCGCCTCTGTGGGGACGCTTTTCACGCAAAAGGTGGTGGAGACAACGAGTGATGAGGCGCTTGCCTTTTTGCAAAAAGAGGGGATTGCTATAGTGGCGGCAACGCCGCAGGCGCAAAAGAGCTACTGTGAGACCGATCTCACGGGGCCGATTGCGATTGCGGTTGGAACTGAGCAATATGGGCTTTCGCAAAAGTGGCTAGATCAGATGCAGGTCAAAATTCCAATGTGCGGTGTGGCAGACTCATTAAACGTCGCCATGGCTACTACGATTCTTTTATACGAGGCGTTGCGCCAGCGCTCCTGCTAATCTTCTGCAGCTTTATCAGACATAGCTATGTGACGTGGCAGGATGATCCCTGCACAACAGCAACGATCACACTTCACGGCATCTGGACGCCCAAAGAGCTGACACTGATGTGTGATGGCCGTGAATTCACAGCTCTTGGGAAAAAGATTGGGCTGCCCGATCATCGGCGTATCTACCACTTTCATCTAACCGATTTGGAACCAGATACGAGCTATACGGTACAAGTAGAGGATAGCTGTTACAGCTTTAAGACGTTGGCAAAAGAGCCGCCCTACTGCTTTGTTGAGGGGGGAGATTGGGAGAATACGGGTGAGGCGAAGAGGCTGGCAAAGGTAGCGGCAAGCTATAAGCCGGATGCTGTCTTGCTTGGGGGAGATTATCCAAGTGGTGTGATTGGCCGTGGGGATTATGGCAAATGGGACCACTGGCTAGATGTCTATACGATGAACTTTGGAATGACACCGCTTGTGATGGCGATTGGTAATCATGAGGTTGTGGGTGGCTATGATCAGCCTAAAGAGCAGGCACCCTTCTTTTTTCACTATTTCCGAACAGAGAAAAATCCCGAGAGTTTTTATACGATACCACTTGGCGAGAAGATTCAGCTCTATATTTTGGATACGGGACATGTTGTTTCGCACAAAGATCAGGTGAGTTGGCTCAAAGAGCATCTGCAAACGGATCGGATGAAGATCATGCTCTACCATGTACCGCTCTTTCCCTCTGTGCGGTTTGCGCAGAAGAAGGTGAGCTACCGCTTTACGACGAAATTGATGCAGCTTGTACACAAAAGGGGGAGGGTCTACTCGCCGGGGTCAAATGCTGGGCAAAAATATTGGTGGCCGCTATTTCGTGAGCATAAGGTGGCGCTCGCCTTTGAGCATCATGATCAGACACTGAAGAGGACAAAACCGATTGATGGAACAACCTACTTGGGAGATGGTGGCTGGGGAGCAGTGAAACAATTTCCGCCGATACAGAGCTACTTTCACCGCTACTTTGCCAAGATTGAGGGCAATCAGCACTTTTTTTGGCTAATGGAGATTGACAGCAGCGTGAAGATCACAGCCCTCGACTCTACTAAGCTTCAGGTTGACGCTGTTGAAGTACCCCTGCGCGCTCATTTGCTAGATAATTCTGAATAGCTCCCTTCTTCTGAGTCCAAGGGTCAGAATCAAACCAATTGGGGGCCTTGCTATGAAGCCAATTTTTCACACTAAGTCTATTTGCTGCTTTCTCTACCACAGTATCTACTGTAAACACACGATAGAGAATGGGGCGTGTTCCTGCGTAGTCACGGGCTAAGATTTCCTCCAGCTTTTGATGGTCGACCTCAGGAGTATCCAAGAGCTTCACCATTTCTAGATCTCGGTGGCAGAGTGCTAATTCGACTGGGTAGAGACCATCAATTTGGATGTTGCGTAGCTCCGGTTTCAAAGCTATCATTTTTCGCACTACCTCTTGATAGGGAGTGCCAGTAAAGTTCCAGGTAGTAGAATTTCCTCTTACAAAGCCCTGAGCGAGGACAATAGCAAGAGCGTTTCTAGTGAAATTAGCGCTATTATTGGAATAAGTTGTTTCTAACTCGATATCGACTTCAGGGAGGCTCATGATTGCGAGTGCAAGCTTGTACCTGCCGTTTTGACAGGCCCAATGTAGCGCAGTATTCCCAAAACCATCGCATATGTTGGGATTGACGCCTTTTGCTTTAAAATCTGCGATTAGCTCAGGAAAGCGCTCGCTCTTTACCCAAGCAATAAACGCTGTTTCTTGATTGGCTGTATGTCTTCCGTTAGTAAATACCCTGTTTGGATTAAAGGTTGCAGATTGAATCAAGCCTCTAAGGTAATCTATATCTATTTCCGGGTCAGAGAGGTGATCAATAAAATTCATCTCCTCAATAGTAGCTCCACCTCTAATTTCTTGAGGTAGTGCAGGCGCGGCGGGAGGAGCAGGAGGCCCAGCAGGAGGTTGATCAGCAGGAGGCCCAGCAGGAGGAGCAGGTGTATCTTCTTGCTGCTCTTTTACCGATTGGCACGCCAATTTAATAAAACTAGCCGATAAAAGCGCACACCCTCCAGCAGGAAGATAACCCCTCATTGGAGACAGAACTTTAAGTGCAGCTAGCGCCACAAGTGTTACCGCTGCCACTGATGAAAGTGCCGCAGCTGCCGTAGAAATTGATTGACATTCTTTAGAAATCTTCATAAGTCATAGATTTTACCCGATCTTCATGAAGCTGTCTAGGTTCAACAATATTTGAATTTTGCAAAAAAAGAATACCCTTCTATCGGCAAATTTTTTACTATTGACCCATGCAAATTCCCACACTCGAACAACCGACACAGCAGATTGCTAAATTCTATGAAAACCGCCCCACTGCACTCAAAGCGACACTGGTAGTCAACCACCTTTTCCGCGCAGCCTCTATGGTCGGCTTCATGTTCATCCCAGGTATCCCAAAGCCTGTCGCATGGAGCGTCTGCGCATTAGGCTCACTCTTTTATAGACTCACTGTTGAAAAAAACTGCGCTTACAAATTTGCGCTTCCCGCCTTTTTAGGCGCAGCTGCAGTGATGGCGCTTCTGCCAACTTTCAGAAATTTGATGCAAGGAGGTGCCTTCGCCACAGCAAGCGCTGGAGCGCTCACCGTCCTCTCATTTGTTCCACTGCTACTTTATGCTGCCTATGTCCCTCATGCTGTTCATCACGAGGTGGAAGCGAATCGTTGTAAATGTTCAGGCTAAGTCGCAAGCGTCGTCGGGCATCCAGTGAGCATCCTTCCCATCCCACTTGATATTACAACCAATTGGATTGGTCAAAGGCGTTGAAACCGCTTTGCCACTAGTCAACTCATCAAGTGTGCGGTCTAGGTCATTGATTTGCATCTTCGAGCTATCACGCGGAGAGTCGATCCCTCTACCGCAGTAGACCAATTTGCGCTCCTTATCAAAGAGAAAGAAGTGCGGCGTCTTTAGGGCGCCATAGCTCTTTGCAACCTCTTGCGTCTCATCATGTAAATAGGTCCAAGGAAAGCGATTCTCCTCCATTCTCTTTATCATATGAGCAAAGTCATCTTCTTGGTAGGTGTTGGCGCTGTTGGAGTTAATTGCAACAAAGTG
Source organism: Chlamydiales bacterium (assembly GCA_022601635.1). Taxonomy (GTDB): domain Bacteria; phylum Chlamydiota; class Chlamydiia; order Chlamydiales; family JAAKFR01; genus JACKPM01. The sequence goes on from JAJACG010000003.1 coordinate 19,633, forward strand.
CGCCTGCGGAAATTTTTCCGCACTTTTTCGCGTCACTTCATCGGAGCCGATTACGTAGGGGCAGTGGTTGCAGGTGAAAAAGAGAACAAGAAAGTCGCGGTCAGCAAAATCTTGTAATGAGTAGCTTTTTTGGTCGGTCGCTTTTAGTTGAAAATCGATCGCCTTTTTCCCAAGTTCCAAAGTGTATGTCATGTGGCCATTCCTTGATTAGATAAGAAGTTTAGGCTATAACAGCTTTTTTGCAAAGGCAGGTGAAAATGAAAAAACGGATCGAAGAGGCTGTGCAGAAAGGAATCGATGCAATCAAGCAGCTAGAAGAGAACTCAGATTTCATCGAACAGGTCGCAACAAGATTGGCTGACTGCTTTCGCAGTGGCAACAAGCTAATCGTAGCAGGCAATGGCGGAAGTCTTTGTGACGCCGCTCACTTTGCCGAGGAACTCACCGGCTACTTTCGAGAGGAGCGCCCAGCTCTTCCCGCAATTTGCCTCAGTGAACCTGGCCATATCACCTGTGTCGGAAATGACTCCGGCTTTGATAATATCTTCTCCAGAAGTATCGAAGCGCTCGGCTGTGAAGGCGACATCTTCGTCGGCCTCACAACAAGCGGCAATAGCCAAAATCTGATCAATGCCTTTGCTGCAGCAAAAAAGCGCAAGATGACAACAGTCGCCTTCTTGGGCAAGGGAGGAGGTAAACTCAAAGGTGAGGCAGACATCGAACTTCTGATTGAAGGCTTTAAATATTCTGATCGAATTCAAGAGGCGCACATGGCCGCCATCCACATCATCATTGAGCTGATGGAAGATCTCCTATTCAAGGGAGAAGAGGTTTTGCATGAGGCGCTTGCGCGTCGAGCTTGAGCGCATATTGCGCGGGAAAAAGGGAGTGTTGCCCTCTCTTTTTCGCCTCACCATGACACCATTTTCTTGGATCTATGCTGTGGTTATCTGGCTGCGTAATCTCTATTATGACTCTGTGGGCGGCAGACAAACTGCATTGCCAGTTATTAGCATTGGCAATGTCATCGCAGGTGGCACAGGCAAGAGCGATCTTGTCACAGCACTAGCTCAATTGATCCCGCAAAAGGTGGCTATTGTTACTCGAGGCTACGGCGTCAAAATCAAAGAGCCCTTTGTTGTACAAAGGCAGCACGACGCCTCAATCTGCGGCGACGAACCACGCATGATCGCTGATCGTCTGCCTGAGCATCTAGTCATCGTAGGACCTAACCGTTTTAAGGGAGTAGAGCTTGCTCAAAAAGAGGGAGCCAAGCTGATCATTCTTGATGATGGTATGCAGCATAGACAGCTGCATCGCAACTTTGAGATTGCGATGAACACCACCTCTCAAAATTTTCTGCCAAAGGGGCTTTTGCGCGATGATCCAAAGCGATTGAAACGGGCAGATCTTGTTGTGGCAATTGATGAAAAACTAGCGCCCAATGAAGCGTTAGTTAGAAGTAAAATAGAAGGGATCTTCACCCTTGATGGAGAGAAGATTGAAACCATTCAAGGCGAAACAGTGGCGCTTTTTTGCGCTATCGCCAATCCAAATAGATTTGTAAAAACAGTAGAAGAGCTGGGAGCCAAAATTGTGAAAAAGCTCCTATTTCCCGACCATATGAGGCTATGCGAAAAAAAGCTGAGTCAGTTTTTACAAAGTAGTGATGCTAAGTATTTGATCTGTACGGAGAAAGACAAGGTAAAACTCAAAAGCAAACTACCTATTCTCTGGGTTAAGAGGTCTCTAAAGATTGACGAGAATGATCAAAGCTGGCAAAACGCCTTGACGAAAGTAAGGAAGATGTTATGAAACTTTGGAAGAAGATGCTACTAGGCCTTTTTTTAGGAATAGTAGCGGGAGTCTTTCTTAAAGAGAAGGCGACCTATCTCAAGCCGATCGGCACCGTATTTTTGAGTTTGCTCAATATGGTGGTAGTGCTTCTTGTCTTCAGCTCAATGACAGTGGGCGTCACATCAATCAATGATATACGCAAACTGGGACGAGTGGGGGGCAAAACCTTTCTGCTCTATATGGGAACAACAGCGATTGCTCTTTGCTTCGCATTGATCGCAGCCAAGATTTTCAATCCAGGGGTCGGCATCGGCCTTGCCCATGATCAAGTTAATGTCAATTTAGATGGCACCCCGGAGTTATTAACGCTCTTTTTGAATCTGGTGCCTTCCAATCCAATCGGCGCTCTTGCCAATGGCAACATTTTACAGGTGATCATCTTCTCGATCTTCCTCGGCCTTGGTGTCAACTTGGCTGGAGAGAAGGGCAAACCTGTTGCCAAGTTTTTGGAGTCACTTTCAGAAGTGATGTTTGAAATTACTGGCATGGTGATGTCCCTGGCTCCCTATGGCATCTTTGCCATCATGGCGTGGGTAGCTGGAACCTTTGGAGTCGCTGTCTTAGTGCCGCTGCTCAAACTGTTAATGGCGCACTATCTGGTCTGCATCTTTCAGCTGATTATCGTCTTTGGTGCAATTCTCGTTTTTGGTGCCAAGCTGCGTCCAGGCCCCTTCTTCAAAGGGATGACTGATGCAATCACACTCGCAGCCTCTACAACAAGCAGCTCTGCCTGTCTACCAGCTACCCTGCACTGCGTTGAAGAGAACTTAGGCGTGTCTAAAAATGTGGCCAGCTTCGTCTTGCCTCTAGGCTCAACGATCAATATGAATGGAACAGCGATCTTTCAGGGGATTGCCGCTGTATTCATCGCCAATGCCTACGGTATCGACTTAAGTATTCAAAATCTTCTTTTGATTGTTGTGACAGCGACCCTCTCAGCTGTAGGGAGCGCAGGCATTCCAGGAGGCGGTATTGTCACCCTCTCTATTGTTCTCGGCTCTGTCGGTCTCCCCCTCGAGGGGATCGCTATTGTGGCAGGAATTGACCGTGTGAGAGACATTATTGGTACAGTAGTTAATATTTTAGGTGATGCGGTTGTAAGTCTGTATGTTGCTAAGAGTGAGGGAGAACTTGACATTGAGCAGTATAATAGTGGAGAATATGTGAGTTATGACCACACAGTGGAGAGTAAAGCATGAAAGATTTTGAGGTGACCCTTCCCAAGCTTGGTGAGAGTATTATGGGGGCAACTGTTGTCTCCTGGCTTGTTCAGGAGGGAGATGAGATTGTCCTGGATCAGCCACTTTTAGAGGTCTCTACAGATAAGGTCAACTCGGAGATTCCATCGCCTGTTGCGGGAAGAGTTCAAAAGCTTCTTGTTGAGGAGGATGATGAGATTGAGATTGGTGCACCTCTTGTTTTGATTGCGACAGATTCCGATGTGAAGTCGGAGGCAGCTGTCCAGAAAGAAGAGATCAAGAGTGCACCCTGTCCAGCGGCTTCTAGCTCCTTTAGTCCTGCGGTTCTTCGTTTGGCGCAAGTTGAAGGGATTGAGATTGAGACTCTGCGTCAGATCAAGGGTAGCGGTGAGGGTGGTCGTATCACTAAGCGCGATGTGGAGAGCTTTTTGAGCGCCAAGCGAGAGGTTCCAGCTGCACCATTAGAGGGTGAGGAGCGTGTTGAGATGAGCTCGATGCGCAAGGCGATTGCAGACAATATGGTGCGCTCATTTTATGAGGCGCCACATGCATCGCTGGTCACTGAGGCTGATGTGACCGATGTGATGCAGATGATCAAAGAGAAGAAGCAGAGCTTCTTTGAAACGCATGGTGTGAAGCTTACGATTACAAGCTTTATCATTCAGGCGCTGACTAAGGCGCTGCAAAAGTATCCCCTGATTAACGCCTCCTTGGAAAATGAGACGATTGTGATGAAGCGCTACATCAATATGGGACTTGCTGTTCATGTTGAAAAGGGGCTTGTGGTGCCTGTTGTGAAGAACTGTCAGGACCGCAATATTGTCAGCTTGGCTAAGACAGTTGCAGATTTGTCGAGTCGTGCTCGTGAGCAAAAATTGGCTCCAGACGATGTGAAAGATGGCAGCATCACGCTGACAAATTTTGGGATGACGGGAGCGCTGATTGGGGTGCCAATTATTCGTTACCCTGAGGTTGCCATTATCGGTGCGGGAACGATTCAGAAACGAGTGGTAGTGCGCGATGATGACAGCTTTGCTGTGAGAAAAATGGTCTACTTAACGCTAACTTTTGACCATCGAGTGATCGATGGCATCTACGGTTGTGAGTTTTTAGCCGAGTTTAAGCGTCAGCTAGAGACGATTAGTTCTGCCAGCTGACCCCAATATCTACAGCGTGAAATAGACTAATACTAGTAGAAATAGGAATATGAAGCTTTGTGACTATTAGAGTCACCTGATCTTCCTTTCCACAGATCTTTGCAAGCGCCACTCGAACTCCCTTTTTGGCATCAATTCCTTTTAGTGAGAGAGTAACTGTTTCTGGACTAAAGCTTCCAGTGATCACCTTCTTAAAGATCAGGGTTGTACCTCCAACCACTTCTGAGATAAGACTTGCTGAAGGCACCTCAACTTGCCGAATCTGCTTCTTTTTTAGCGTTAGCGTGAACTTCCCACCCTTATAGGTGAAGCTTTCCATCTCATGTTCTGGGGGAAGAACACCCAGTATGGGTGCCATGCTATTGGAACTAGAAATAAGCTCTTCCTTGAACGCCTGATACTGGCCCTGCCAGCCTACACCCATTGCCATCAAATACCTCCATCTTTTTGAGGCACTATTATAGCATGTCAAAGTAAAGATCTGATTAGATTAGGTATTTGAATATGAAGGTTTTGCATCAAACCTGTAGAGCTTCTCGATCTTTACAATATCTAAATCTAGTTCTCCAAGGAGGGCAGCAAGATCGACACTGCCTTCAAATCGGCATCGCCATTGATCAATGAGGGTGGATTGGTGCTCTACGTTGGGCCATACTTGGAGGCCGCGGTTGAAGATTTTGGTTAGATTGGGGTGGCCTTTTTGCAGTTTAGGGACTATTTGTTCCAGTGGTTCATTTGAGTAGACGGTGATATCGACGCCGCAGCACTCTCTTTTGGGCTCACTTGGGGTAAAGTTATGGTGACGCCAAGCGCTTTTTGCGCTCTCATAGGCGACAGCTTTAAGCTTTGTAGGATTTTGACCCATGCGGCTGCCAACTTCCTGGGCAAACTCTTTGGTGCCCACCTTCTTTGTGGTGATTGATGAGGCGATGTCTGGTGTATGCACACCATCTTCAATTGTCTTGAGCCATGCATTGTGCAGCCGCGTTGCCGCTTCGCTCTGGCCGATGTGCACTAGCATCAAGACGGAGGCGAGAATAAGACCTGTTGGGTTGGCAATATTTTGGCCAGCGATGTCAGGAGCACTGCCGTGGATAGCTTCAAACATTGCGCCCCCTTCGCCGATATTAGCTGTTCCAACAAGCCCTACAGATCCGGTGATCTGTGCAGCAATATCGGAGAGGATATCACCATAGAGGTTGGGCATAACGACTACGTCAAAACGTTCTGGCTGATCGGCTAAAAGAGCGGCTCCGATGTCAATGATCCAATGTTCTTTTTCAATGTCGGGGTACTCTTTCCCGATTTTGTCGAAGATTTTGTGGAAGTGTCCATCTGAGATTTTTAGGATGTTATCTTTGGTGAAACAGGTGACTTTTTTACGGCCATACTGCTTGGCATATTCGAAGGCGTAGCGGCAGATTTTCTCTGTTCCTGCGCGGCTGATGAGTTTTGTAGCGCTATAGCAGTCGGGTGTTTGCTGATATTCGACACCGATGTAGAGATCTTCCTCATTTTCACGGACGACGACAACATCCATTTCGGGATGCTTGGTTGTGATGAAAGGGGAGTAGGAGATACAGGGACGAACATTGGCATAGAGGCCGAGTCTGCCGCGAACGGTGACATTGAGACTGCGGTAACCACCACCTTGCGGTGTTGTGATGGGCGCCTTTAGAAAGACCTTGGTGCGAGCAAGCGAGTCCCACGCATCTTGATCGATGCCTGCCTGGTTACCGGCTAGATAGACTTTTTCGCCGATGGCGACCTCTTCGATTTCAAGGGCGGCACCAGCTTGTTCTAAGGTGTAGAGTGTGGCATCCATAATCTCAGGGCCGATGCCATCGCCCTTGGCTACTGTGATCTTTGTCATCCCCTAAGCCTACCGCAATTTTTGCATGACTTCAAGGCTTAAGAGCAGTATAGTGCGGCTATGTTGAAGAGGCTATTTGCGAAGCAAAAAGAGCAGCTCGATCACTTCTTTGAAAAGATTGATGATCAAGCGTGCACCCAATTGGTGGAGTCGATTTTGCAAAGCGAGGGAGTCCTCTTTTTTACCGGTGTTGGCAAAAGTGGCTTTATTGCTCAGAAGATTGCTGCAACGCTTATGTCTACTGGCACCAAAGCTTTCTTTCTCCCCCCAATTGATGCGCTGCATGGCGATCTTGGTATGGTCTGCCCTAAAGATATAGTGATCATCCTTAGCAAAAGTGGAGAGACTGAGGAGCTTTTGCAACTGCTTCCCTCATTGCGTGCCAAAAAAGCTGCAGTTGTAGCTGTCTGCTCCAATCCAAATGGTCGTCTAGTCAAAGGAGCAGACTCTTCTATAATCTTGCCGTGTGAGCATGAGCTCTGTCCCTATGATTTGGCGCCCACAACATCGACGCAGGTACAACTTCTATTTGGTGATGCATTGGCAATTGGTCTGATGGAGGCGAAAGAGTTTTCACTCGATCGCTACGCAGAGAATCACCCTTCTGGACAGATTGGGCGCAGAGCGAGCTTCAAAGTACAAGATCTGATGCTCTGTCGCGATCGCACGCCCACCTGCCACGCTGACGACACACTTGAAGCTGTTTTGATGGAATTTACCAACAAGCGGTGTGGCTGTCTTCTTGTTTTGGATGAAAAGGAGAGGCTGCTCGGAATCTTCACTGATGGCGATCTTAGACGCGCTTTGCAAACACATGGTCCCGCTGTCTTAGAAGCAAAAATAGCCGATCTAATGACGCCCAGCCCAAAGTCGATTCACGCTGATGAACCTGCGTTTGATGCGGTTCGCTTGATGGAATCGGATCAACAACATCCAGTAATGGTACTCCCTGTGCTTGATCGTAAAATGCGCTCTGTGGTTGGCATCATCAAAATGCACGACCTGATTCAAGCTGGTCTGTAAAACCCGGTTTTAGAGAGCCACTGAATAGCTCCCATCCGGCATCTTCCGCCACAATTTTCGATTCGGTGTCATTCTCGACTCGTCTAACCAGCAAGTGGTTAGCGCTCGTCTCCGAATTTAGCCGAATCAAAAATTCTGACGAAATCTGCCAAACGGTAGTTAAGGAGACACTGAACAATTCCCTCATCAGATCTTCCGACAATCTTTCTATCGAGGTATCGTTCTCGCCTCGACTAACCCACAAGGGGTTAGACGTTCGGCTCCGAACTTCCCCTCGATAGAAATCTTGCCGAAACCTCTGCCAAGGTACTTATTCAGTATCTCCTAAACAACTCCCTCACTAGATCTTCCGACAAGCCTTCCTTTAAATTTCGATCTCCATTATAAAGGGAATATCAAGGAGGTGGCAATGGTTCACACAATCGCAAGATATTCAGGGAATGACTATCAAACTGTTCTACCAGAAGAGATTTGGCTTAAGGTATTTAAACAACTTTTAGGGTTGATTACTGATCCAAAGAAAAAGTGGCGTATGATTGGTAATTTGAAGCTTTCATGTCGCAGGTTTTATCGCATCATGGAGGATAGGGAGCTGCAGTGTGCCAATTTTATCTTCCAAAGATCGCTTGTTCAAGCAGGGCGGGTTTCGTATGGCTGTAGTGTAGCTTGTAAGCCAAGCAGGGTTATTCCAACAAAAGATTCATTGGTAATGATTTATGATAATAGGGTGCAGATTATGGAGAATCGAAGCGGAGAGTGTTTGTTTGATCATCGTGGATTTACGCGGCTGCGTTGGTTGACTGATGAGTTGTTTACGCTGGATGAACCGAAGATTTTGGTGAATGCCAAGAGTGGGCAGCACTTGCCAATTGTGCCTGATTTGGGAAAGGTTGTGGCTAAGGAGGGGTATACCTTCCTCTATCTTTCTCAGACCCATCTCAATATCGTTTGGATTCGGGAGTTGCAATTAAGTATTCCCTACCCGGGAACGATGGTCTGTTCCTCGCGCAACGATTCACGCTTCTTATTAGCAAGTCAAGGCTATCATGGGCATTTAACCCTTGTTGATCTGCATCATCAGAGGAAGCTCTTTTCAAAGCAGTTGAGGGGTCAGCTGCAAAGATGTCTGATTTTGGATCAGGGCCATCTGCTTTCGATTGTTCAACGTGATGAGAACTATTTGGTGCAGTGTCATAGTTTATCTCAAAGGCAAGATAGGCTTCTTGCTAGCTACAGTGAGTGTCCTCAGGTGATTCGATACAGTACGAATTATGTCTTGCTGAAGACGGCACATCAGCAATATACGCTGCTTTCGCAGAAGAGTCAGTGGCAGGTGAGTGAAATCTTTTCGAAGTGTGACCAAGCGACGCTATATAAAGGCTGGTTTATCTACACGAAAAAACAGTTTTGGGGGATGAAGTTGAGGGTGCGTGATATTGCAACGAAAAAAGAACGTTCCATTCGTTTGCGTCGTCCGGTATCGCTTGCAGGCGAGCGTTTCCGTGAGGTGATGGTGGTTCGGGAATTTCTGCATAATCGGAAGTATTCACTAATCTATCTGCATGTACCTTCAGCTAAGGTGTTAAAAAGGGTGAAGGTGGAGGATCTATCGATTATGCAGATGTATCCAGGTAGCTTAGTGCGTTATTCTTGCAATAAGCTAGAGGTGAGCGTCCTGAATCAAAGCTAGGCTGCGCTTGGTGAAGAAGGGGAGGAAGAGGTCGCAGTCACATCTTGTGCGAGAATCTGTGACAAACGCAGGTAGATCAAACTTGCGATGGAGATCAACCTGGCCACATAGATCAATCGCTATGCCATACTGCCCACCTCTCTCTTGATGCTCCATCTTCGCGATATGCTCCTTGGGAATCGAAAAAAGAGGCTTGCCTTTGCGAAAAAAGCAGTACACTTCGCCATCAAACGAAAGCTTGTGTGGCCTAGTTTCCAATAGCTGAAGCTGCCGCAATGGTCTCATCCCAATGGCAATTAGAAGCAGGCTACTGAGAAAAAGAGGTAGTTTGAAGGGAAAGTAGAGCGTACTCAATAAAAGGGCGCTTCCGCAAACAGCAAAAAGAGAGGCGCGCCTCACATAGCTGCTCTTGCATTCCTTCGATATAGCGCTTCGAATCTCGATATTCTCCATGCAAACACCACATTCCAAATAAAGTACGCAATTAATAGAACCAAAGGTGGGTGGAAAAGCAGATGCGCCACAACAGCGTCCTCACCACGCTTATGCAAAACCCAAAAGGCGCGCTGCACATTGAAATTGAATACTGCCACCTCAAGCTGCTGCGCATGAACAGCCAAATCCTCACTCGGAGTCTCCTTTGCCCAGTCATGAATCAAATAGCGATTCCACGCTGTAACCAATCGCTCATTCTTGTTCTCAAAGCTCTCACCCTCTTCCAAAAAGCGCGCTTCGATTGTCTGCTCCTTAGGGAAGATTTGCTCACCCTTGAGCGGAGGAGCGCGGTTGAGCGAGAAGGCGTAGATAACGATTGTAACAGGCAGCAGCCAGCAAGCAAGATGCGCCCCTTCAATATGCAGAAGTAAAAAGAGGCAGATAATAATAGAGAGGAGCGCCCAAATCACTCCACTGCCCTCCAAACGAAACTTGGTGACAAGCGGACGAAAAGTGCCTTTTTGTAAACTCTCCTGACCCTTCAAAAGCTCCAATTGCTCTTCTTGCGGCAGCTGCTCAAAACGGTCATTAGAGGTAACCGATTTCAAAAGAAGGGTCGCTGCTTTTGTGGCTGTTACTTGACGCACAAATGGTTGCATTCCGATCCAGAATAGGTAGCCAAATGCGAGGCAGAGGTGAAAAATGATTAAGACTTTCCGCTTTCGATCCATGGCCACGAATGATATACTACGCCCAATGATAAAACAACTACTGCTTTTTGCCGCTGTCTGCTCTGCCATCATCTATAGCTATAATGAGCTGACCGACGGCTACTCCCTCTCCTTGATGCGCTCTAAGCTGCCCAATATGGAGCAGTTTGCATCGCCCGCAGTTCCAGACAATATCGATGCCATGTTGGATCAGCGCTTCCAGTACCTGGGAAAGGGCTGCCAGTTCTATGCCTTTGGCAGTGAGGATGGCAAGTATGTTCTCAAATTTCTTAAACAGAAGCATCTACGGCAGCTATCGCCTTTTCATAAGGCGTCTAATGCGCGAAGATTGGAGCGTGTAGAGCGTCTTTTTTCGAGTGTACAGCTTGCCTATGAGAAGTTAGCAGAGGAGAGTGGGCTTCTTTATATCCATCTCAATCGTCTTCCCGCTGTTGGAAGATCTGTCAAGCTTGTCGATAAGGTGGGTATTTCGCGCACGGTGGCTCTTGATGAGTTTGAGTTTATTTTGCAAAAAAGAGCGGTCGACCCTAAAGAGGTCTTTGTCAGTATCACAGATGATGCAGAGGCGAAGAGGCGCATTGATCAGCTTGTAGAGCTTGTGCAGGCGAGATGCAATAAGGGCATTGCTGATCGCGATCGCAGCTTTGTACAAAATGTCGCCTTTTCACAGGATGGAAATTCTGCCCTTTTTGTCGATATTGGTCAGCTCTATGAAGATGAGGCGATTTTAGATCTGCAGGAGCAGCAGCGCGACATCAAGAAGCGAATGGGCAATCTCAAACATTTTTTCGAGAAGCACAATTTAGAGTTTAGTCATCTTCTGAAAAGTTGAGCTCATTTTCGAGTCCCAATTTTGAAGAGAGCTCTTTGAGAGAGGCAAACTTTTCACTCAACGCCTCGAGCTGATGCTCGGCATCGGAGCGTCCGCTACCACGCAGGTGCGCGAGTAGCTCGGCTTCTGTATCAAAGCGCTCTGAGAATGTAATCTGGCTCGCTGTCTGAATATCAGCCAAGTAGAGGAAACGGCGTATCACTGTTGGTACCTGAGTGTAGATATCGTTAGACGCTTGTGTCTGTACCTCAACTTTTGCCACCTGCTTAGGTGGGCGACCTCTTTTAGGACGTGGATTGAGCGCCTCATTTGAGTAGTAAGTTTTTGCCTTGGTGACCAGCTGCTGCCTTGCTGCTGACACCTCTTTTGGCACACGGCCATCAAAGAGACTCACTTTTAGTTTTTCTACCAGCGGACGGGGGATATCGATGTCCTCTTCGAAGACAAAGTCAAATTCATTATTACGTAACCACTCGATCAGACGCACGCGAGAGCGTTCCTGGTAGTACTGCTGCCACTTCTCTAGCTCTGCCTCATGGTCATAGACAAACTCGATGAACTGCTCACGCGCATCGCGAGATTGGATGATCTCCAAAAGTTTCTCTTTGGTGTCAATATCATACACCTTCTCATTGACAAAACCTTCCATCAACTTCTTGACTTCGTAAAAGGTGAGTTTAGGAATGAGGCAAAAGCGCTCCGATGCCTTATCAATTTCTACCATCAATTTGTCATAGTCTTCAGGCGCTTTGTTCAAGTCGCAGAAGATGATATATCCCTCCACGCGGTCGAGATAGAAGTCACGCTCATCGTCAGACTTGGCGAAGGCGTCCATCAGGCGCAATGCGCGCAAGATGAGGGGATTTTGTGCTTTTGGCAATTTGCTCATAGCGGCCGAGTATAATCCTTGTCGGAATTAATGCAAAGAGCGGGTCCTACCATTTCGGTGCGTCCATCAAAAAGACGGATGATCAATGAATCTTTTGAGGCGGTATGCACTACCACCTTTTCCCCCATTTCAAAGTGGCGCTTTGCTGAAGCAGCCGATGCTGTAGAGCCGGTACCACAGCTCAAAGTCTCTCTATTCACGCCTCTTTCGAAGGTGCGCACAAATAGCTCTTTATCTCGAACTTCGACCAAGTTGACGTTGATTGTAGGATCTGCCCACTTTTCAATATCTACACTCTCAACATCATCCATAAAGAGGACAACGTGCGGTACTCCGACAGTGTAATAATCTGCTTGAATCCCTTTGAAGGGGGCTCGTTTTTCAAATTTTGGGTTGGGCATCTTGACGCCGACTAGCTCTTTCTCATGCCACGCCTCAATTGGACCTGCTAGCGTCTCAAAGAAATAGCGTGGCTTCCGCTTGCCGCGATCTTCCAAAAAACGCACCATGCAGCGCACACCATTGCCACACATCTCAGCTTCACTGCCATCGGCATTATAGATAATGTAGCGGTTGCCCTTGAGAAGCAGGATGCCATCAACACCGCATTCACACAGTTTTTTTGGGTCATCGGGAATGCTATCCTCAAAAATAAGGAAGCTGTTCCCAGAGCCGTGATATCTATTTGATGTCTGCAAAGGAGTCGACAATACCATCTAATAGTCCAAAGCTTTTGGCTTCATCCGCTGTCATCCAGGTGTCGCGATCAAGCGCACGTTCAATCTCTTTACGCTCCTTCCCTGTATGCTCACAATATAGATCAACAAGCTGCCCTTTGGTCTTCAAGATCTCTTTGGCCTGGATCTCCAAGTCGGTCGCTTGACCAGTGATCGGACCGCCAATTGAGGGCTGGTGAATCATGATGCGCGCATGCTTAGTAGCAAAACGCTTTCCTGGAGCGGCACAAAGTGAGAGCACAGAGCCCATCGATGCTGCCAATCCAGTGACCAAGGTGTAGACAGGGGAGGTGATCATTTTGACCTGATCCCAAACAGCAAATCCGGCGTCAACAGAGCCGCCAGGACTGCAGATGACAAAGGTGATCGGCTTGCCAGGATCTTTCATCTCCAAATACCAGAGCTGGCGAATCGCCTCTTTTGCGGAGTTCTGATCCACGGCGTCACCAAAAAGAATGCGACGTGACTCCAAAATGGTGCTGTCAATTTTGTCTCTCAGTGATTTGAATGTCTCAACTTGTTCTGGCATTTAGACCTCTAACTCTTTGTATAGCGGATGTTTCTCTAACAAGGCAGCAGCTCGAGCTTGGCTCCTTTCTAACTGCCCCTTCTCAATTGTATATTTGGCTCGGCTCTTCTGTCCGGTTCGCTCCACAGTTGTGGGGCAAATCGCTTTCAACGTTTCGGCCAAGATGTCTGCAATCTCATCCATCTCAGCCTCCTTCATTCCAAGTGTGGTGATCGCCGGTGTGCCAAGGCGCACACCCGAGGTGTACCACGCTCCATTTGGATCAAAGGGGATCATGTTGCGATTGACAGTCAATCTCGCTTCTCGCAGTGCAAGCTCCGCCTGCCTGCCAGTAATACCGAGATCGGAAATATCGATCAAGAGGAGATGGTTGTCTGTACCACCTGTCACAATCTTTAGACCACGCCTTAGTAAACCCTCAGCAAGCGCTCTAGCATTAGCAATCACTTGAGCTGCATATTGCTGAAAGTCTGGCTGCTGCGCCTCTCTAAACGCCACTGCTTTTGCTGCCATCACATGAGGAAGAGGGCCTCCCAAAACGTGTGGACAGCCTTTATCGATGGCGCCAGCAAACTCATTGGTGCAGAGTACCATGCCGCCTCGTGGCCCGCGCAAAGTTTTGTGTGTGGTGGTGGTGATGATATCGGCATATCCTGCGGGATTTTCTTCTCCAACAAATGCTTTTCCGGCGACGAGTCCAGCGAAATGGGCCATGTCAACCATCAAAACGGCGCCAACATCGTGTGCAATTTGACGCAGTTTGGCGAAGTTGAGGCGACGAGGATAGGCGGAGTAGCCGGCGACAAGAACGACAGGGCGCTCTTTTTTTGCAAGTTTTGCGATTTGATCATAGTCGATCAGCCCAGTTTCTGGATTAACGTCGTAGGCGACACCGCGCATCATCTTTCCGGAGACATTGTGGCGATAGCCATGTGTCAAATGGCCGCCTGAAGCGAGGGAGAGGCCGAGCATGGATTGGTCGCACATCAGCTTTCGAATCTGCTCATATTCTTCAGGTGTCAGCTCGTCGATGCTCTTTTTTTTCAATTTCTCGACGGCTGGATTTTGTATGCGCTCAGTCAAGATGGCCCAGAAAGCGACGAGGTTGGCGTCGGCACCGGAGTGGGGTTGCACGTAGGCGTGGTCGACACCGAAAAGTTCTTGAGCCAAGATGGCAGCTTCGCTTTCGATAGAGTCGACATTTTCGCAGCCGGCGTAGAAGCGGTGGAAGGGGAAACCTTCACTATACTTGTCGGTCAAAAGGTTGCCCATGGTGAGTTGGGTGGTGAGCGACGAGTAGTTTTCGGAGGCGATGAGTTTGAGGTGGCTGCGTTGATCTTTGAGTTCATTGACGATGCAATTGGCAACAGATGGCGCAGCGATTTTCAGATGGTCGATTACAGCCTTATAGGCGGTTTCAGCACTAGTCATGGCACGCATTTTGATCTACCCCAAAATGAAAGTCAATCTTTTGGCTGATTTTGCTCTGATTTGAACGCTCGCTCGCTTGCCGTATTCAGACATACTGTCTGCGCTCGCAATCGTCCAACTGAGAACAAAATCCCCAAAAGTGCTTGGGTCGCGATAATGAAAGTCAATCTTGTATTATTGGAGCCACCAGAAAAAGGCGATTAGGGCGACTCCATTGACCAGGATCCACGCAACACTGTAGACTTTCGATATCTGCATGATCAGCACCCTTTTTGTTTGAGTAAAATTCTATCAAGAAAAGAAAATAATACAAGGGTTTATTTGGCGTAGATCAAGAACGTCAATCAGGGAATTTGGGATTAATTCTAATTGATGCACCGGGGTAGAGGCGGTGGTTGGCGCCAAGCTCATAGGTCTTATCATTGATCAACACCTTGAACTCACCTGTTTGAAAGGGTTGATCTGTCTCCCAAATCCACTCATCATCCGCCTGAGCCTCTAACTTCTCACCCTTTTTCCAGTCAAGACCAGCCCCCTCACCACGAAGATAGATCTCACCATCTTCACCCTCATGATGGACTATTATGCGTGTTTTCTCTCCCATGTTCCTAATCTAAAATTTTATTCTGATAATAGGCAAGAAACCTCTTGCCATTTACTGAAATAGCCGCTAACATCTCGGTTTGTTTTTTCATTTGGAGCATGCATGCAAGACTCTCTTAAAACGATACTCTCGATTCAAGAGCTAGATATCAAAATGATCCGCCTAATGCGCGTGAAAAATGAGCGCAGAAGTGAGCTCAGTAAGATTCACACATTGAAAGGCGATATCGCTACCCAAGTCTCTTCAAAAGAGGAAGAGATTACTGAGATTAAGAAAGATATCCGTATGGGCGAAACCCATATCAAGGAGATCGAAGAGAAGGTAGTAAAGCTGGAAGAGCAGCAAGCTGCCGTCAAGAAGATGGATGAGTTCAACGCTCTGACACAGGAGATGACTCAAGCTGGTCGTGACCGTACGAATACAGAGCAGCGTCTCTCTGATTTGATGGACAAGCAGGCTGCTGAAGAGGATCTTCTAGTCTCTTTGAAAGAGAATTTGACACAGACAGAAGAGAGCAGTGTTGCTCTTGAAAAAGAGATCAATGAGAGTATTAAAAAGATCAACGAAGAGGGGCGTGCGCTTTTAGTAGAGCGTGAAAAGCTGATTCCTCAAGTTGATCAGTCGATTTTTGAGATTTACGAGCGCCTGTTGAAGAATAAGCGTGACCGTGTTGTGGTACCGATTGAGCAGAGAACTTGTAGTGGTTGCCACATCGTTTTGACAGCGCAGCATGAGAATATGGTGAGAAAGGGAGATCGTTTGATCTTCTGTGAGCACTGCTCACGCATCCTCTACTGGCAGGAGACAGCTCCATCGCTTGAGGGTGAGACAGAGGAGGCGCCTAAGCGTCGCCGTCGCCGCTCAACTGCAGCTGCCTAATTTTTCTGGGGAGGGGGACACAATCGCCATCCATCTGGGTGGAGGAAAGTCTGGACTTCGTAGGAGATGGATACCAGCGAAAGGCTGGGGGCCGATGGAGATCTTGATTTCCAGAAGGCTACGGAAAGTGCAACAGAAAACAGGCCGCCCAACGCATGTTGGGACAGGATGAAAATCTCAGTCTCATGGGCTGAGCGCATCTGAAGAGATTCAGGTGGAGGTGTAAACCCTATCCGAAGCAAGGAGGAGTTCACAAACTCGCGCTCCGCGAGGAACTCCAAGATCCGCTTGAGCCAGCTGGCAACAGCTGGCCTAGAGGAATGATTGTGCAAGACAAAATCCAGCTTATCCCCCCTCCCTTTTTTTGAGTTGAATTGAGAGTTTGAATGGGAGATCTCCTCGATCTTTATGGCCCAAATTGTGTCCTCTTCTTTCGAAGGCAAGGCAGCTTCGCAGCTTTGGCTAAATGGGACTAAATCACACTTCTATCTCAAACGCTGAGAACACAGATCGATTTATTTGACGCAGCCAGATAATTCTATTGCATAACTTTCAATCGTATTCCAAAATTGACGTAGAAAAAATGGAGATTTATGAAATACCACCTTTTTGTAATAAAATTTTTATTATGCTTAAGCTTTCTCCTTTCTTCTAACACTTCGATCAAGAAAGAGTTAGATGGGTTAAAATATTACCCCAAGATTGACCCATGTGATCATGTTGATGTTTATCATGGCACGAAGGTCAAAGATCCGTATAGAGAGCTAGAAAACAGTAGTTCATTAACCTCTCAGCAATGGGTTCAAGATCAGATTAAACTAACAGAGTCTTATTTCTCTCAAATACCTCAAAGAGAAGCGATATTAAGCCGTCTTATTCAACTTCAAGATTATGAAAGATATAGCTTGCCATTGCAACGTGGCAATCGATTTTTTTTTAGTAAAAATGATGGCTTGCAAAATCAGAGCATAATCTATACAACCCAAAAACTTGACCAACAACCTCAAGTTGTGCTTAATCCGAACATCTTATCAAAAGATGGATCAGATCTAGTTTCCCATACGGCGATTACTGATGATGGCTCGTTAATCGCATATTCTGTATCAAAAGGTGGCTCTGACTGGCAAACAATCAAAGTAAAAGATGTCCGAACTGGCTGTGATTTAGAAGATAAAATTGAATGGGTTAAGTTTTCTAAGATCTCGTGGGATAAAAAGGGAAATGGTTTTTATTATAGCCGTTTCCCTCAACCCAGAGATGGAAATGAGCTGCATGAAGTCAATCATTTTCACAAATTATACTACCATAAACTGGGAACAGAACAATCGGAAGACAGATTGGTCTATGAGGCTGGAGATCATAAAGATTGGATTATCGTTGGACATGTAACAGAAGATGGAAAATATCTTCTGCTTCATGTTTATGATGGGTGCCAGAAAGCAAACGCTGTATTTTATAAGGATCTTAGCCAACCTAATAATCCCGTAATTGCACTCTTAACCGATTTTGATGCGGCATATAGCTTTGTTGGGAACGAAGGAACAAAATTATGGTTTCATACAACATATAAAGCGATCAATGCCCGTTTGATTTCAATTGACATCACCGAGCCTCAAAAAGATAAATGGCAAGAAATTATTCCAGAATCTAAAGACAATCTAAAGAGCATCAGCTTTGTTGGTCATCGATTTTTTGCAAACTATATGCATGACGTACATACGCAAATTAAAGTGTTTGATCGCGGGGGACATTTTATTAGAGATGTAGAATTACCGGGAATTGGGATGGTTTTTGGATTTCAAGGAAAAAAAAACGATTCAGAGACCTTCTTTGCTTACACAAGCTTTGCTGCTCCAAGAATCATTTACCGGTATGATATCAAATCTGGTCAATCTCAAGAATTGTACCAGCCACAATTGAAGTTTGATCCCAATGAGTTTGTAACCAAACAAGTTTTTTATACAAGCAAAGATGGAACAAGAGTTCCTATGTTTATTTCGTATAAGAAAGACACAAAATTGGATGGAACTTCCCCCGCGCTTCTGTGTGGTTATGGTGGCTTCGGCTTATCTATCGAGCCTTCCTTTTCAATACTTGCAATAAACTGGATGGAGCAAGGTGGTATCTATTGCATAGCAAATATTCGTGGTGGTGGAGAATATGGGGAGAGATGGCACAAAGAAGGGATCAAATTGAATAAGCAGAATGGATTTAATGATTTTATCTCTGCTGCTGAGTATCTTATCCAAAACAATTATACGCATTCATCTAGATTAGCTATCAAAGGTGAGTCTAATGGTGGTCTACTGGTTGGAGCTGTAATTAATCAACGTCCAAAATTGTTTGGCGCCGCTATAGCACATGTTGCTGTAATGGATATGATTCGTTTTAACCAATTTACTATTGGCAAAGCCTGGGAGAGTGAATATGGATCTCCACACAACCCCGAAGAATTTGAAGTATTATATTCCTATTCGCCATACCATAACATTAATCAGAATCAAGTTTACCCACCTATTCTTGTCACCACATCTGATAGAGATGATAGGGTCGTCCCACTACATAGCTTTAAATACATCGCAGCTCTTCAAAATACAGAAAAAAAAGCAATTACGACCAATCCCTATCTTATTCGTATTGCTAAAAACATAGGACATGGATCAAAAAAATCGACGAAGCAGCACCTATCAGAAGCGGCGGATGATATTGCTTTTCTTTTGCATGTCTTGAAAAGAGAGCATTGTTGCGGTTCTCTGAAATCTGAATAAGTTGCTCATCTAAAAAACTGCACCTCTATCAACTTAAAAAGAACAAAGAGAGCCAAAGAATCCACAAGAAAGAAGAAATCTTTTGCTCTAAATTAGAAATTTCTTTACAATGCTATTATAAAATTGAGATGAGCATATGCCTGAATCTTGGCTGAAATTTGTTTACCGATTTCGAATAGCCATTTATGTGATCGGTATCCTCACTTTTATAGGAGTAACATTATGGCACATGTTTTTTTGATATGTTTGATGGTTTTATTTATAGGTGTACCAGCCTTTGCTGTTCCACAAGCTTCAAGTGAAAATTCGAACGGTGAAGTTCAAGAATTCTGGCCTCCAGATCTGATTCCTCATCCACATCTTCCCGGAAGTGGCCCTTCTGGTCCTGGTGAACCTGAAATGGCATGAAGCAAGAAAGTTTTTAGCTAGTGGCTGCGCCAGCTTTCAAACTTAAGTCAACAGGCGAGCCGGGCATCCGCCGGGCTAGCCTGTTGCCCCGAAGGCAAGGCGGCTTCGCTGCTTTGGCTGAATGAGGCATAATCTCATGCTAGCAACTGCCCAAATTCAACGATGGTATCAAAGTACTCTGCATCATGAACACTCTCTTCCACACCATTTACATGGATAAGTACTGGACGAACTGAGCAATACCGCGGTCTCTTAAGACGTACACACTTCTTTTGCATCTCCTCAATCACCTGCTTGCCTATAGGCAATTTTGAGAATTTTACCTCATAAATCTCTTCGGATCTCACTTATTTTAAGCTCTCAATTCAACTCAGTATCTCCATAAGCGCCCTTTGCTGTGACTTGAATTCTTCGATGTTTTCACTCTGGGGTATTCCCATATCTCTTCTGAATTTCTTTTGCGATTGAATCAGTGATCATATCGGTACTTTGCATCCCATCGACGAGAAGATCTGCACCCTGTTTTAAATTTTCGATGTCTAAAAAAAGAGGCCTTGCTTCTTTTTCATAGAAATCTAGCTCACACTTTACGGCATCCAAATCGAACGGTTCCTTATTAAAGTAGTCTCTTCTTAACCTTCGAATGAGAGTGATGTCTAAGGGAACGTTTAGGAAAACAAGAAAATCAATATACTTTCCCGTTTCCAAATGTTTTCTACCAAGAGGAGCATCATAAATGATAAACGGGGTCGATTGAAGCTGTTTCCTTGTGGCAGGGCATATTAGTGGGATACCTTTTTTCAATTGTCCTAGCGTATCTGCAAGATGGGGTGTTTTCCATTCAGCATAATCACCACTCTTTTTATACCATTCGATATAATCCGAGGGATATCCTGATAAGGTTTCAAAATCATCCCAAAAAATGGTAGAAGCATCGTTTAATATCTGAGACAGGGCATGCGTTACTTCAGTCTTGCCAGAACCTGAAACTCCACTGATTCCTATAATGATTGAAGAGCTTTCTAATGTCTTCACGATTTTTTTGATCTGTGTTTGGGCTCTTTGTTCTTAAAGACCAAAAATAATAGCACATTTTGAAGCCTGTAACAACAAGAAGAGATTGAAATATGGGGTGATCTCATATATTTGAGAAAGTTTCAAGCATTTTTATGTTATGCTCTTCTTCAGTGCAATCAAAACTCAGACGAACCTTGTGCTTCCTGTGCCTCCACTCACAAGGGTATGCTGAGTCTCTGTATTCTTCACCATTGGCACAGAGGCGATTCTTATTGGAGAGGCCTGTCGTTTCATAATAAGCATCAATTTCAACGCCAAGGGATGAATGATTTTCTTCCCAGAAATATGCTGTTTCTTCTGAGAAGCAGCTCCTCGAATAAAGAAAAAGACGAGAATCGCAATAAATCCATAGATTCTGATAGTTAAAGACTTGGCGTCTTGGATTTTGGAAATCGCAAGAAGTTAGTCTAAGTAAGGGCGTGTTTTTTTAATAAGATGATGCGCTTTGATCTGTTTGTAAGACATTGCGACTCTTTCGTGTGTTATGGCTTCCTAGGGAGACACTGAACAACTCCCGCATTAAATCTTCCACCAATCTTCGCACCGCTACATCATTCTCACCTTCACTAACCCGCAAGGGGTTAGCGTCAGGCTCCGAATTTCCTAGCGTCGCAAATCTTGGCAGAATCTCCAATAACCGAGTTATTCAGTATCTCGCCAGTAACCCTTTGAAACAATAACATTTCTATTCAAAAGTAAACAGGATTGAGACTTAAAGAGATAAAAAGATATCCATAAATCGACTTTTTAATGCTTTGTGGATTCGATGTTTATCAGCAACTTATATCCACAAAACGACAAGTCTTACCTGCTTTGCAAATAGTTGTTTGTAAAAAATTGATAAATACTTTATAATAGAGTTGATTATAAGTGTTTTAGGAGAAAAAATGACAGAAGCTGTCGGTTCAAATACCGTTTTTGTTCAGCAGAAAAGAGCTCTGCCAGCAGGCGCTATCGCCCTCGTGACCCTTGGAATTTTGGCTGTAGCAGCTGGCATTCTTGGCCGGATCCAGCCAAAAGGCTTCTCACAGATTGTAGCCAAGCACCTCGCAGCACCAAAAGTGCACTATTCGTTGATGGCAGCAGGTGGAGCCACCATTTTACTAGGACTTGCCGACATTGGCTTTGGTAGACGTGGCTCAAAACACTTCAAAAGAGCCTCTCTATTCAGAAGAGTGAATCTCGCTGTACGCCTACCGATACATGCTCTGCGTTCCCGGTTGGTACGTAATCAAGTGATTGGCAGCAACAAGGATGTTCCAAAGATTAGCTGGTATAGGCGTGCTCGTATGAGTGGTGGTGAAACCTCTCAGTATGTCGCTGAGCTTAAAAGAGGAGGAGACCATATTCCTGCGGAGATTACTGATTTTGACCACATATATCCTGCGATGAACACTAACTACCCAGAATGTGGGCGGAACCTCATTTTTGTGGATCTTGTTCTAAAAGGAGTGATCGATCACATCGTCACACTAAAGATTGATCGCGATGCTGGAGAGATTCACTACTATGACTCAAAAGGACTCACTCTGAATGATCGCGCTGGAGCAGTTGTACGCGATTGGAAGAAACCTCTACCGCAGGTTGTCGAAGAGCTTGCTCAGGAATATAAGCGAGATAAGTCCTTTACTATTATTGAAAATACTAGGTGTGAGCAGTTTGATTGCCACAGTTGCGGTGTTATGGTCTCGATGAAAAAGTGCCTTTGGGCTAGAGCGCAAGAAGATGGATTAAGTTCAAAGAGCGAGATCTTTTATAGGAATGAGTTGATATCGCATATGCAGTTGCCTGGAGACTATCAGCCAGTAGAAGTTGATCTTGATGCTATTATCGCAATGCCAGATTCTGATAGTGACTCAGATATGTCTGAGTTGGAATAGTCCAGCTCCAATCTCTTGAAAGCGCGTTTGACTGCATCTCTGTCCACTTTTCAGAATTAAAGAGCGCAAAGCAGCGAGTCAGACACGCCTCAATCGCTTCGCTGCTCGCCTCCTCAAAAACAAAACCATCCACACCATCGATCACCGTATCCGCCAAACCGCCAGTCTTACGCACAAGCGGTAATGTCCCATACCTCATCGCTATCATCTGCGTCAATCCACACGGCTCAAAAAGTGATGGCACTATGAGTAAGTCTGCCGCCGCAAAAAGTTGATGCGCTAGCTCCTCATCATAAAGCAATTGCAAGCTTATGTTGGGATTGTGTGCCAGCTCCTTCTTGAGGCTCGCAAACTGCTCTTGCGTCTTCGGATCACTCGCACTGCCAAGCAGGACAAACTGCCCACCACGCCTTTCTGTCATTCGAATCGCCGCCTCAATCAGATCAGGTCCTTTCTGCTCCACCAATCTCGCAATCGCTGTGACCAGCAGGTTGTCCTCTTTTGGCATATCCAGCTTCGTCTGAATCATCCGCTTCATCTCATCCTTGCCCGAAAGCATCGCTGAGGAATAGGGAAAGGGAAGAAACTCATCCCTCTGCGGATTCCAGTAGCTGTAATCAATCCCATTCAAGATGCCCACCAACTTATCACGGTTACCATTCAAAAGCTGACAGAAGGGTCCACCAAAAGGCTTGGTCAAAATCTCCTCAGCATAGGTGGGCGATACCGTCGTAATCAGATCAGCAGCGACGAGCCCTCCACGCAGAAGCGAATAGTGATCCTCAAGCACAAAGTCAGAAAGCTCCATAAGACCGATTTTGTGCAGCGTTTCCTTAGAACAACCGCCTATGTAGGCCAAGTTGTGAATCGTCAAAATAGTACGAGCAGATGAATAAAGCTTTGCTACCAAAGCCGTATGCCAATCATGCAGATGCACCACATCCGGCGCCTCTTTCGATTCCAAAAGAGCTGTCGCCGCAGCACAAAAATAGGCGAAACGATCCGCATCATTCTCCGCACCATAGATCGTGTCAGATGCAAAAAATCCATTTTCAGGCTCGATCAGATGTAGAGAAACTCCCTCATAGTCAGATGAATAGAGGCGATTTTGCACCTGCTTGCCGTCGTAGGTGAAACTGAAGCGGTCTAGCTCTTCGCAAGGCCAACTGATATGCCCATATTTGGGAAGCACAACCAGCACATCGTGACCAAGCTCCTGACTCTTGCGCGCCAGGCCAAGCAGGACATCACTCATTCCACCCACTTTGGCAAGAGGCGCAAATTCAGATGCAATATGAACAATTCTCACACTGCTCTTTCTACTAAAAAAATAATTTACTGTTGATGGAAATCTTCTACTCTCTTAGAATTCTCGAGCAAAATGGGGTGTAGCCAAGCGGTAAGGCAGCGGTTTTTGGTACCGTGTATCGGAGGTTCGAATCCTTCCACCCCAAATGCACATTTTCTCGGGTACATCACATCCTGAGTTTGCGCGGCACTTAGCAAGCGTACTCGATGTTGATTTGGGAAATGTCGCCTTCAAACCCTTCCCCGACGGGGAAATCGCTGTTCAAATCTGTGACAATGTTCGTGGCCAAGATGTCTATGTGGTTCAATCAATTGCTGGTCGCCCAAACGACATGCTGATGGAGCTGCTCATCATGCTCGATGCGCTCAAACGCGCCTCTGCCAATAGCATGACAGTCGTCCTGCCCTACTTCGGCTACTCCAGACAGGATCGAAAAGATGAACCGCGCATGCCCATCACCGCCAAGCTGGTCGCCAATCTGCTCCAAGCAGCAGGCGCATCTCGCGTTTTGACCATGGATCTTCATGCAGGCCAAATCCAAGGATTTTTTGACATCCCAGTCGATAATCTCTACGGCCGCCCCCCGATTGCAGAAGCGATCTTGGAACGTGGATTCGATGACCCTATAGTGATGGCTCCCGATCTTGGCGCTATCAAAATTGCTAGAGCCTATGCCAACCATCTGCGCTGCGACTACGCCGTCATGGACAAAAGAAGAAAGAGTAGTGAAGAGGTGGAGATGGCTTCAATCATCGGCCCCGATGTACGCGGCCAAAATGTACTTCTAGTCGATGATATGTGCTCCACTGGGGGTACCATGGCTAAAGCGGCTGAGCTGTGCAAAAAAGAGGGTGCTAAAAGAATTTTTGCCGCTTGCACACATGGTCTTCTTGTGGGCAATGCCAAAGAAAAAATTGAAAAAAGTGCGATTGAAAGATTTTTCTGTAGCGATACAGTGCCAGCTGAAGGTGTGGAAGTTGTCTCGGTCGTGCCTCTTTTTGCAGAGGCGATTCGTCGCATCCATCGAGCAGAGTCTCTATCAGCGATTTTTTGCTGACAATAAAGCCCTATTTCACTAAACTCTCACATCAATAGGAGAGAAACGACTATGCAACTAACTGTAAAGAGCCGCCAAGAGCGCAATACAAAAAAGATCCGCCGCGCAGGCAAGATTCCCGCTGTTCTCTATTCAAAAGGAGAGCAAGGTGAAAATATTGAGGTGGATGCAAACGAATTCAAAAAGATTTTGAACAAGACTCCTAAGGGGACTTTGAGTTCAAAAGTGTTTGAATTGGACGTTGAAGGCAAGAAGCGCAAGGCGATCGTAAAAGATATCCAATACCATGTGACCACATACAATATTTTGCATCTAGATTTTGAAGAGCTGCATGATGACGTACCGGTCAAATTGAATATCCCAGTACAGATGAAAAATAGTGTTGACTGTGTCGGTGTTAAACTCGGTGGTGTTCTACGTCAGGTGATTCGTCAGATGATGGTCAAGGCGCTGCCAAAAGATATTCCAGATGGTTTTGAGATCGATGTGCTAGACATGCAGCTGGGCCACAGCAAGCGTCTAAATGAAATTGCGATCCCAGAGGGTGTGACACCCGTAGAGAAATTGGACAACGTTGCTGTGATCGTCGCGAGACGGTAATGCATCTCATTGTAGGGCTCGGGAATCCCGGCACCAAATATGAGAAAACACGGCACAATCTCGGCTACTTAGTAGCCGAAGCCTTTGCGAAGAAGCATGGCGGCTTATTCAAAAGGGCGTGGAAAGTCAAAGGACAGCTGGCAACAGCGGTCTATAATGAAAAGAGAGTCGCCATCCTACTGCCCACAACCTACATGAATTTGAGTGGGGAGGCGGTAAGGCGACTGGTCAACTACTATAGAGCCCAAGTGGGACAGTTGATGGTGGTGGTTGACGAAGTTTATCTGAAGTTTGGCCAATTGCGAATTCGCAAAAAGGGCGGCTCAGCTGGACACAACGGGATGCGCAGTATCGAAGATGAACTGCAAACCCAAGACTACCAGCGTCTACGGATGGGGGTAGGGCCTCAGGGTGAAATCCTGGGGGCGCTGGAGGACTTTGTGTTGGAGCCTTTCAGTAGGAAGGAGAGCGAATATTTAGATGCCTGTGTGGATCGCGGTGTCGCTCTTTTAGAGAAGTGGTTAGATGATGGAATCGACGATGCGATTCAGGCGGCTGGTGAGTATCGTCCCTTAATTGGATAGAAGGTATGAAGAAGCAACTATATGAGGGAATGTACATTCTCAGTTCAACTTTGAGCGAAGGCGCACGCGCTAAAGCTTTGGAGCGCATTGAGGGTGGCATTAAAGAGAAGGGCGGCGAGGTTCATAAGACTCACGATCAAGGCCGCAAAAAGCTCGCATATCAAATGCGCGGTGCAAAAGAGGGCCACTATTACTTGCTCTACTTTTCAGCGCCATCTGATGCGCTTGATGAACTATGGAGTGATTATCATCTCAATGAAGATCTTATTCGCTTTATGACTCTTAGAGCGGACGAGGTTAAAGAAGAGATTAAATTTCAAGAACTTCCACAATAGAGGAAAGCATGTCAAACTCACCTGAGTTTCGGAAAAAGCGTGGAAAGGCGTGTCCGTTCACGGCGGCTGGTTGGAAGAGTGTTGATTACAAAGATGTCGAGACTCTGAAGCGTTTTATCACCGAAAAGGGCAAGATTCTGCCTAGAAGAATCACTGGCGTATCGGCTAAGTTCCAGCGCTATTTGAACAACGCAATCAAAAGAGCGCGCTACATTGGCCTGCTCCCATTCGTAGGGGAGGAGCAATGAGACAGCAACTTCTTTTGTTGGAAGATGTAGATGGTTTGGGTCGCAGCGGTGAAGTTGTCACAGCAAAAGCGGGCCATGTCCGCAACTTTCTATTGCCAAAGGGCAAGGCACTTGTTGCAGACAAGCACACATTGAAGATGCAGGCGAAGCTCAAAGAGGAGCGTTCCAAGCAGGCTGAAGTGGATCGCAAGGAGGCTGAGGCGTATGCATTGAAGCTGAAAGAGATTGTGCTTGAGCAAGAGGTCAAGGTTGACACAGAGGGCAAGATGTATGGTTCTGTGACTCAGATGGAGATCATCAAGCTTTTGCAAGATGCTGGCCATGAGTTAGAGAGACGCAATCTGCTTCTTCCGCATCCAATTAAGACGCTTGGCACACACTTAGTGAAGCTGCGTCTAAAAGAGGGTGTTGAGGCTGAGGTGCAAATGAAGGTAACAGCTGAGGGCGGAGCTCCTGTAGTTGTTGAAGAGGTTGTTGAAGCGACCACACAAGGTGAGTAAGCTCACCCTCTTTTCACCCGCCAAGATCAATCTCTGCCTCAAGGTTGTGGGAAAAAGGCCAGATGGCTACCACGACCTTGAGACAGTAATGCAGGCGATTGATCTTGGCGACACTATGACCTTTCAATTAGCTGATCAAGATCGCCTCACCTGTAGTGACAAGAGTCTAGCGTGTGATCAGTCCAATTTTGTCTGGCAATCAGTCGAACTATTTCGTCAGAAGACAGCCCAAAAATTTCAGATCCAGATCCATATTGAGAAGAGAATCCCGATGCAGCGCGGCCTTGGTGGCGGGAGCAGCAATGTGGCAACGACGCTCTACGCTCTCAATCAGCTACTGGCAGTTCAGATTGAGGAGAGGCAGTTGCAGCAGTGGTCTGGGGAGGTGAGTTCTGATGCTCCCTTTTTCTTCTCAAAGGGGTGTGCATTTTGCACTTCAAAGGGGGAAGAGGTGCAGAATCAAAAGGTGGAGCCTAAAGAGGGGCTCTATCTGATCAATCCCGACTTTGGGCTGTCGACTAAGGAGGTCTTTGGCGCCTTTGACAGCCATCAGCTTGAGGGAAGCTTAGATGAGGCGGCTGCCATAGTTCAGCCTAAAATGGATGAGTTGAAGCGTGAATTGCAGAAGAGGTTCAAGAGAGTCTTTATGACAGGCTCTGGAAGCGCACTAGTCTGTGAGGGAGGGGAGCCAGAGGGCATCCCCATCCGCTTTATCGAGCGTCAAGAGTGCTGGTATCCTACAAATCAAGATTGTCTAGCAAAAAGCGCGCTGGATCACTCATGATCGATGGGAGTTTAGGGTCCGTAGCAGCCTTTTTTACCTTTGGCGCAGCAGCTTTTTTAGCCTTAGGAGCAGCCCCTCTTTTCACAAGCTCCCCACCCTTTTCAATTAGCCCCGCTTTACTGCGCAGCTTGAAGATGTGGTCAGCTTTTTTCTCGACGAGATTGCCATATTCTTGCTGAGCGTGACGCACGGCTTGAGTTGCAGCCTTCAAGTTGGTCAGCGCTGCTGAGAACTTGGCAGCTGTAGCAACATCTTTTACTTCCAATCTCTCAAGGCCTTTGGAACTATCGTAAAACTCCCTTAGCGATTCTTTGATTGGCTTGCTAGTTGCTGCAAATTTACCAACAGTTTTACAGAAGTCAGCAGTTGTAGAGACAATCTGATGCATATCGGTTTTGATCTCTTTTAGAGCTGCATCTCTATGTTTTTCTGTCTTTTGTCTCAGTTTCTCTATGGTACCAGCTTTGATCATACCCTCTGGAGCTTTGCCGGGTCCAAAGTAAAGAGCACGTAGGGTCTTTCCATCATCCGTCTCAATTTGGAATTCGGTCTTACCATTGATCTGAGCTAATAGTTTCTCACATTTACTGACCGTCTGAACAGAGGTTTCGATCTCACCAAATCTTGTTGAGATTAAATCTGCTTGAGCTTTGGCAGTCTCAACCTTTTTGCGATGATCCTTCACTGTCTTATAGGCTGCTTTGGCCAGCTTTGTGATGTCGGTAGTATTCTCTGCCTTTTCTAACAATGGGCCAGCATTGCGGTACTGCTTATGCAAAGGAAGCTGAGCTACCGGTGCCATCATGCCAGGAGGAGGAGGAGGAGGGGGAATGCCACCCGGTCCAGTTGACATTGGCGGAGGCGGGGGTGGAATACCTGCAGCTGGAGGAGTAGGTGCAGCAGTCGGTGATTGCCGTGCAGCGGGCTTTGGAGAGGTATCGCGACTCGGTATTGATGCTGGAGATTCACCGCGGCTTCGAGGAGGAGTTACAGGTCCTACAAGCTCTTCTGTTTGACCCCTTGCAGATCTGAGTGTTTGATTCTCTTCTTCAAGGGCGTCCATTCTTTTGCTAAGTTTAGCCATTTCAGCTTTAAAGAACTTTTCAGCAGCTTTCTTGATCTTAAACATCTGAATATCTGCATCATGGCGGCTAACAACTGCTCCAACCTTTCCCTTGCTCGATGATGAAGCCTCGAGTTCATTTTCTAGCTCCTTAATCTTTGCCTCTAGTTTAGTTATCCTTGCCTTTAAGCCCCGCGTCTCTTTATCCCACTTACCCTTTTCTTCCTGAAAAAGCTTATTCGCCGTCTCTTTAACCTTCACCTCTTTAGCTTTCAGTTGCTGCTTGAGCTCTGAGCGAGTGAAGGTGTCTTTTTTATGTCCAGTTGGGTTTACCAAAATTATCTCCTTATAATGATCTATGTTTATTTTACTTAGTTTATTGTTTAGCATTCAAATTAAATGATTATAAATCCACTTTGGCCAAAAACTCACCTATGCTAGACTCACAGCCATGATTATTCTCACAGGCGGCTGCGGCTTCATTGGATCCAATGTTCTTGAATGTCTCAATAAGCGAGGAATCACCGATGTCACTGTGGTTGATGAGTTTGACCAAACAGACAAGTGGAAAAATCTAGTCGGTAAAAGCTTCAGCGAAGTAATTGATAAGTCGCAAATATTTGACTATCTTGATGATAGTGTAACGGCAATTATCCATCTGGGTGCATGTTCAAGTACGGTAGAGAGGGACTCTAACTTCTTGTTGGAGAATAACTATCGCTATTCTAAGAGGCTGGCTCAGTGGGCATTTGAGCGCAATGTACGGTTTATCTACGCTTCATCTGCAGCTACCTATGGCGATGGGAAGAGGGGATTTTCTGATGACCATGAGCTATTAGAGCAGTATGAGCCGCTCAACATGTATGGTTTTTCCAAGCATCTCTTCGATTTGTGGCTCAAAAAAGAGGGGCTTTTAGAGCGAGCTGTCGGCCTGAAGTATTTTAATGTCTACGGACCCAATGAGTATCATAAGGGAAGGATGGCCTCAGCTATCTTGAAGATGGTGCCAGATGTGCAACAAGAGGGAAGGATTAAGCTCTTTGCATCATCTGAGCCTCAAAAGTTTGGTGATGGGGATCAGGTGCGCGATTTCATTTATGTGAAGGATGCTGCTGAGATGACGGTGCAATTTCTGGAGAATGATTTAGGGGGAATTTTCAATGTGGGAACAGGTATTGAACAAACCTGGAACCAGTTGGCGCAAGGGGTGATCAAAGGAGTTGATTTGGGTGGTAAGATCGAGTATATCTCGATGCCGGCGGATTTAATAGGGAAGTACCAAAACTACACGTGCGCTGAGATGAAGAAGTCCCATGCAAACAAGCTCTACATGCCGAAATTTTCATTGGAGGACGCCGTGGTAGACTATGTAAGAAATTACGTATTGCAAGAGCGTTATGTTTGATACAAAGAGAGTTCTCGTAGCGGGCGATTTCATGCTCGATGTTTATACATCAGGTGAAGTGAAGCGTATTTCACCTGAAGCACCTGTGCCTGTTTTGCGCGCCACTAAGGAGCGTTCGATTCCAGGAGGCGCTGGTAATACTATCCTCAACTTGATCTCACTCGGCATGGATGTTGTAGCTCTTGGCAGAGTGGGGGATGACGAGGCGGGTCGCACCTTTTTGCAAGCACTTGCTGATGAAAATGTGGATACGCGCGGCATCATTGTTGACTCCAAGTTTGTGACACCTAAGAAGAATAGGATGATGGCAGCGGGCCAACAGATTGTGCGCATTGACTATGAAAGCATTCAGCCTCTTTCAGATGCGCTGCTTGAGGAGGTGCGCATTCAATTGCCACATCTTCTTCAGGGTGTAGATATTATCGCTGTTTCTGACTATGCTAAGGGATTTTTGTCACCTCTACTGTTACAGGATCTGATGAATGCTGAGCTACCGGTTGTGGTGGATCCAAAGGGGATTGATTTTTCTCGCTACCGAGGGGCGACGCTTTTGAAGCCCAACTTGAGTGAGGCGATTGCGGCGGCAGGACTTGGTGCTGAGGCTACTTTGGAAGAGATAGCGGGCGTCTTGCTGAGCGAGGTACAAAATGTGATGATCACCAGATCGGAAGAGGGGATTTCGCTTTTTTCTGAAAAGAGGGGGCAGAGAGACTTTCCTGCTCAGGTGAGGGATGTGCGTGATGTGACTGGGGCTGGTGACACGGTGTTGGCAGTTGTGACAGCGGCTTTGGCAAATGGGGTGAGCTTGGATGAGTCGGCAGCTCTTGGCAACTTGGCAGCAGCTATTGCAATTGAGGAGCTAGGCTGTGCTCGCATCACCTCTCAACAGCTGAAAGAGAGCGTTTCAGCCCATGTTTAGCTAGATCTTTGCTGTAAAAATCAGAAGCTACTAGCTAATTTTTGATTGAAGAATAGCCAGATTTTGGATATTGTCTGTGGGTGAACTCGTTAAATCATATTGATTTTCAGTTAGATGTGTTGGTTGAATCGAGAGATGCCTCGGGTTGTCTATTGGGTCGTGAAGTGATGCAGATGGAACATGATACCGCGCGAGATGTCCAAGATATATTTTCACAGACAATGGCAACGAGTGGGCCATTTCAGCCAAGTTTTCCCACAGGCTTGCCTTCAAGAGGCGCAGAGGTTGATCTGACCTCCTTCGGTCTAGACCTAAGTGATGTTGATTTAAGTGCTCAACCCTCAGCAAGTCAGCCAGCTGAAAGATTAGATTTCCAGCAGTTGCAACCGTCAGGGGTAAACAGTTGGCCACTGGATGTGCAAGTAGGCCATGGATGGGCAGGTTTGACTGTAGGAAACCCTGGACCTTCTGCAAGTCAGTCAGCTGGAGGATTAGATTTCCAGCAGGGGCAACCGGCAGGGGCAACCACTTGGCTACAGGATGCTCAAGTGGGTTATGGATCTGCTTCAGCGTATCAACCAGATTTTTTTGATCTTCTTCCAGTTGCGGCGCAAGGGGCCGCACAAGGAGCAGCACCAGCTGCAGTAGGCAAACAGTTGGAACAAGCTTCAAGTCAAGAAGATAGAGATTTTGGAGCCTTTCTTATTCAGAAAGGGCATGATCTAGATCAATTTCCATTTGAGCAGCAAGAGCAGTCATCTTTACCTCCTAATCACAGGTTTAGGAAGAAGAGGAGCAGTAGGCGTCTAATATACCATAAGGCTGCAGAACAGTGGGATAGGGAGAAAAACGGTCCGCTTGAAGCACAGACTTGTGGCATGAAAGAGGTTGTTTGGTGGAAGTGTGAGAAGGATCATGAATGGCAACTGAGTATTCATGATCGTTGCAGGGGGGATAAGCCATCGTCATGCCCTGAGTGCAAACCTAGAAAGAAGAAAATCACGAGATATCTGAAGGAGCATGAAGCAAAAGAGCAGTGGAATGAGGCTAAAAATGGTCCAATTGGGGAGATGACTTGTGGTTCACACACGAGTGTATGGTGGAAGTGTGAGAAGGATCATGAATGGCAAGCGAGTATTCATGCTCGTTGCAGGAGGGATAAGCCATCGCCATGCCCTGAGTGTAAGCCTAGAAGGAAGAAAGATAAGAGATATTTGAAGGAGCATGCAGCAAAAGAGCAGTGGAATGAGGCTAAAAATGGTCCAATTGGGGAGATGACTTGTGGTTTACACAAGAGTGTATGGTGGAAGTGTGAGAAGGGTCATGAATGGGAAGCAAGTATTAAGATTCGTTGCAATGGGGAGAAGCCATCTCTCTGCCCTGAGTGTAAGCCTAGAAAGAAGAAAGACAAGAGATATTTGAAGGACCATGCAGCAAAGGATCAATGGGATGAGGATAAAAATGGTCCAATCAACAATGAAACATGTGGTATGGACCGGGTTGTTTGGTGGAAGTGTGAGAGGGATCATGAATGGCAAATGAGTATTCATGCTCGCTTCATGAGAGAGTCGCCATCAGCATGCCCTGAGTGTAAAACGAAGAAGAAAAAAAGGGCTGCAGAAGATTCCCTAGAAGGTGAGCCAGCGCAAAAAAGGCAGCGAGAAGAGTCTCCTTAAATAGCTAATTTTTGATTGAAAAATAGCCAGATTTTGGTTATTGTCTGTGAGTGAATTCGTTAAACCATATTGATTGTCAGTCGGATATATTGGTTGAACCCAGAAATACCTCGGGTGTTCTATCAGGTCGTGAAGTGATGCAGATGGAACATGATGCCGCGCGAGATGTCCAAGATATATTTTCACAGACAATGGCAAAGAGTGGGCCATTTCAACCAAGTTTTCCCACAGGCTTGCCTTCAGGAAGCGCAGAGGTTGATCTGACCTCCTTCGGTCTAGACCTAAGTGATGTTGATTTAAGTGCTCAACTCTCAGCAAGTCAGCCAGCTGAAAGATTAGATTTTTAGCAGCTGCAACCGTCAGGGGCAACCACTTGGCCGCAGGATACTCAAGCATGGCAGGGATTTTCAGGTTTAGCTATTGGAAATCATGGATCTACTTCAGCGCTTCCACCCGATTTTTTCGATGATCTTCTAGTAGCAGCGCCA
>JAJACG010000030.1 GCA_022601635.1 Chlamydiales bacterium
CCCTCGATAGAAATCTTGCCGAAATCTCAGGTAAGGTACTTATTCAGTATCTCCTTGACGAAAAAAAATAGTTGTCACACTGTGGGCACAAAGTAGAGCTATATTATGGAGGAGGCTATGAGAAGAGTAACTTTAGCAAAGTTAGTGGGAATGGTACTAGTGTTAGGTTATTGTGGACCGCTTTTTGCCGCTAACAAGGCGACGGCGAATGTCAAATATACGGTAGGGACAATCGATGAGATTTCAGTTTCTGGAGATCCTAAAACTTTGGCGATTGCAAGTAGTAAGCCAGGTCAAGCGCCTGACCCAGTTTCGGACTCTAGCACGACATATGCTGTTACAACAAATGGTAAAAACAGGAAGATTACGGGGTCGATTGACAAAAAACTTCCTACAGGATTAACGTTGAGCCTCGAGTTAGTTGCTCCAACGGGTGGACAGTCTACCGGATCAATAGCGATGTCAACAAAGGATCAGAACTTAGTGACGGGCGTTTCTGGTGTGTCTGAAAGTGGTATGAAGATCACATACACCCTTGCAGCAACATTAGCTGCGCAGCCAGGTTCTGGAACCAGCGTGGTAACATATACTGTTTCTCCCTGAGAATGATGGATGCTTCGCACCTTTTTGACTGCATTACTTTTGTTTCATCGAATAGTTCTTGCAGAGGGGGAGGTGCCTGATTCTGTTACGATGGGGATCGATCTAAATGATCTGTTCAAAGGGATTTTTTCTCCAAGTGGAGCGATAGAGATATCGGGTGAACCGCGTCGACTGCGGATTGGGTCTGCAGTGGCGGGTTCTCAGCCCAAAAGTGCCAGAGATGATTCAACCTCCTATAGTATTAAATCAGATAGCTACCTAAGTGAGATTTACCTACAGACAGATCATTCTTTTCCCGAAGGTGTGACGCTTGGTGTGACATTACAGGCTCCTCCTAAAGCTATTTCGATGGGGAGGATTAATGTGAATCAAGTAGCTCAAAGGGCTGTGCGTCGAATTAATCGGCAGCAAGCCTCAAATTTAACAATCACATATGAGTTAGATGCAACAGTGAAGGCAAAGCCTCAGCGCAATCCGCGCAATGGGATTAATGTGATTTTTACAATCATGTAGCTGCACGTAAGTTTTAAGGAAGCCCTGATTAACTACCATTTGAAATCTTCCATCACAATTTTCGACTTGGCTAACCAGCAAGTGGCTAGCGTTCGTCTCCGAATTTAGCCGAATCAAAAATTCTGACGAAATCTGCCAAACGGGAGTTATTCAACAGTGCCGCTTACTGGCATCATGTTACAATATGTTACAGCAACCTTTGACTGCCTCAGCGGTAACAGCTCCGACACAGCAGCCTGCAAGGCAGCCAACAGGGGCACAGCCTCCTCCAGTAGGAACCCCTGCTGCAAGGCCACCAATTGCGCCACAAGCGGTCATGGTAATGCAATTTTCTCGATCATTGAGGAGTTCATTTGCTGCTTGTGCTCCCTCATTCATTCTCTGTTGGCCTGCAAGGATTTGATCGACCTGGTGCGAGCCTATGGGACCTCTTGTTGGGTATGCATTTGCCATGTATCCTCCTTGTGTTGGCAAAATTGGAATCAATCTCACCGACACAGAGTCGGTGAGATTGCCTGTTTGTAGAAATGACGTTCGCGAGCTTCCTTATGGAGACACTAAATAAGTACCTCACCAGATCTTCCGTCAATCCTTCTGTCGAGGCATCGTTCTCGCCTCGTCTAACCAGCAAGTGGTTAGACGTTCGGCTCCGAACTTTCCCTCGATAGAAATCTTGCCGAAATCTCTAGCAAGATACTCATTAAGTAGCTCCTTACCTTGCCATCGTGCTAACAGCCTGTGTCAAGGAGTCAGAAGCTGACTTATAGATGTTCATCGCATAGTCAATACCTTGACTCGTCTGCTGACGAATATCTTCGTTTCGGTTGAAGATCTGATTGTTATACTCCGAGTATCCACGAGCAAGCGATGCCGCCGCCGCATAAATACCCTGATCCTTCTCATGGACCGCCTGCTTACTCAAAGAAGGCTTATCAACCGCTAGGTTCTGAGCACCCTGCATACCAGGCTGAATCACCTGAATATATTTATAACCGTTACCAAAGAATCGGCCCATCACCTTCTGCGTCGACGCGTTACCTTCCCAAAAGCGCTTAGCACCACTCGATAGACCACTCTTTGTGGACTTCCACATCTTCGAACCACCCTCTTTGATTCCTCGCTTCGCCTTTTCCCACTCAGTTTCTTCTACACGTGCTCCTCGCTGCTCATCAGTTTCAGCTTGCTCTGTAGCATCTGACGGAGCTCCACTAGAAGAGGCATTTTGCGCCTCGAGACTATTTTGAGTTGTCGCCAATTCATCTTCCGGATTCAGAGACTCATCATTCTCACCCTCAGTCGGATTCGGATCGGTTTCTGTTTTCATCTTCGCCTCATCAGAAGGGGGCTGCTTCATCTCAGCATCTGTAGGACCAGCCATAAAACCAGCACCAACCGCCATACCAAATGTTGCCAGCTGCATCTGACCATCACCACCAGCTCGGCTAGCCTGCTTCTTCGTCGCATTCGATTGTTCTTGATACTGCTGCTGAGTATTCTGCGCTTCTGCTTGTGACATCTGAAGACTCGTGTTCACATTCTTTGCTCCAAGCTGCCAGAATGTGCTCCATCCCTTAACCTGAACGTTTGTCATCATAACCATCACACGCGCAATAATCGCCATCACATTTGTAGAGTCATCATCACTTGGATTAGAACCAAATGGAGTCGTAGGAGTAGGCATCTGAGGCTTCTGTAGCTCCTCAGCACCCTTTTTAGCTGTAGGCATAAAGGAATTACCAACTTCCTCTCCAGCTGCCTTCAAAGAATCTGAACGAGTAAGAGACGCTGCGCGCGTCTTTGAAACCGCTTTACCCTTCTTTACAGCCTCTTTTTTCGCAGCACTCTCACTACGCGCATGGTCCAGAGCACGTCTTGACTTGTACTCCTCGTGCTCACGCTTGTTCGTACGGTGGTTCTGCTGCTCCTCCTGCTCCATAGCCTGAGACTGAATAGAAGCTAGGACTGCATCAGCTGAAACCGGTGATTGTGTTCTAGAAAAATTAGTCATGTAATGTTCCCCTTACAAATATTAAGAATTACGAACAATTATAACACAATTCTTTAATTAATTAAAGTAAATAGTTTAATATTAATTATCTCTTAACTAAATTACGCTGCATAAGCTATTGAGTTCGAGGATTCACGAACTGTGCGCATCATATCAGCAAAGGTAGAGACCACCTGACCGGACTGTTGGCTCATCGATTCGATGACACTACTCTGTCTCTTAATGTTCATTTGATTTGCTGAATAGGCACCGCGTATGGAACCCGCCTTACTGATCTGAGTACCAAGCGTGGACTGCTCATTTGCTAAGTCTTTGTAGCTGTGGCTTAGTCGCATATCCATGATACCCCCAACTAGGTTGTCGAGACCCATGATACTACTTAAGGCTGTGCTTAATGCTCTCTTACCAAGCCATTTAAGAACAGCTTTTGCACGACTCCAGTGAACATTCTCACTCTCAGAGGCTTGTGTTGATTCCTCTGTGGCATTTGTTGCTGTATCAGTAGTGGCATCAGAGGTATTACTGAAGGCAGTCATAGAGAGAGTAGAACCTTCTTCTACAGCCTCTTGTGTTGCAAAGGTCGTCATTTCAGTTGCTTCGACTGTAGTATCGGCACCGGTTACAATCCCTTCTAGTGAAGGAGCGGCTGAGACCACTGCATCAGCAGCTATTTCACATACTGTACTTGCAGCGGCAGAGACACTGGCCATTGCCGCACTACCAGCAGCCATAATGGCGGGGCCGATAGCTACGGCTACAGGAAGAGCGACCATGATGATACCCATTGTCACATAGGAGATAATCTGGGAGATCTTCTCAGCTTTTTCCTCTTTCTTCTTCTCATGCTCTTCATGTCGAATCGTAGAATTAACCTGTTTCTGGGTTTTGATCTGGTTCTTCTGGGCAATGAGCATCGACTTAGCCATCGCAGTATTGCCCTGTTCCTCTAGGGCAAAGACCTCAGATTGGCCAGAAAGAGCGCGTCCCATAGCAACAGAGATATCACCGAAGGCTTTAGCAAGCTCAGTATAGGTGTCGCCAGAGCTTTTACTCTTACCTGGAGTAGGAAGCTTTAGGCGTTCACTCTTTATATCTTTCTTAAGTTGTGGGCTTGTAGCAACTTGTACAAGTGAATCGCCTGAGCTAGCAGCCTGCCACTGCAGAACCTTCTCTTCGGCTACATCAACCCTACCAGTTCTATAGTCGGTAAGATGCTTGTGAATATAACTGTTTTGAGCAACTGTGGACATAGTTTCTCCATCTAATATTAAGAATTACGAACAATTATAACACAAAATTTTAATTAAATAAAGAAAATAGTTAACTAATATTGTAGTGTTAACGTCTCTTAACTGTTTATTAACAGTATTGTTTGGCAATAATCCTATCTTAAGATAAGATTAATACATCTTGAGCACAAATTAAGGGAGATATTTTAATGTCAGTAAATTTAATTACACAGGCAGAGCATAACACACTTATTAGTGGGGGTTGGATTGATCAAGGAGAGGCTTCAAAGAAGACCATCAGGGGCAAAGTTTATTACCGCCACACCTACTCGCGGGAGATTCGCTGTTCTGACCGTTGCTGTAGAATTACTTGCTATGCCTCTGCAATCTTAATGACAATACCTTTATGCTGTCAGTGCTGCGAGATCAATACGATCTGTACAGAAGGAGATTGGGCTAAAGATCACACTTTTACTGAGTACTACTGTGGAAATGCTTGCTGCTGTGAGGGTGCAGATAAAATTGAGAGGTATGTTTTCAATGAATCGGAAACTAGA
Source organism: Chlamydiales bacterium (assembly GCA_022601635.1). Lineage (GTDB taxonomy): Bacteria > Chlamydiota > Chlamydiia > Chlamydiales > JAAKFR01 > JACKPM01. The sequence goes on from JAJACG010000030.1 coordinate 4,911, forward strand.
AGGCTACAGGTTCAAGATTGTCAACGTCTTGGATTTAATTCTGTATCTAGGGAATCACGGATGGAATTCTATGATCAAAACCTCTCTAAATTCTCTTGCTATATGGGGCATCAATTTTATTGTTATATCGGCCCAGCAAGCCATGCATCAGAGTTCTTATTTGTACCAAATCGGCAAAAAGATCAGATTACAAGCATTACCCTGTACCATAAGGAGACCGGCAAGAGCCTTTCAATGGCTGAGCTGCAAAAAGGAGTAAAGAAGTATTGTGAAAACTGGCGTGGCCAGGAGAGTGAACCTGCGGCACATTACCCTAAAGAAGCTATTCGGGATGAAGAGTGGAAGAGAGGTCAAGGTGAAAGAAAACCATTGCTTAGTGGTTCTCAGCAAGCTGCAGGAGTAGTCTCCGCTCAGCCAACACAGGTGCAGGTTACTGTAGGAGATTTTGTGTTTACTCAGATTACTCTAACAGAAGATGAGTAAGCTCCCTTCGTAACTACTTTGGTTGGGCGGCATCAGGGGAGTGGGAGCAGATGGATCTCCCATTCTCCATTCACTGTCAAACAAGAAGTCCTGACTGAGTAGAGGGTAAGGAGTTGTAAGTACGCGGTTTGGAAAATATTTTTAGCGACTTTTTTTGTTGCGTTTGTAGCCATCAACGATTAGCTTGCTCTTGTCAGCAAGCTCCTTGAACTCTGGAGCGATCTTTCCAGCCTCGACCATCGATTCATAGAGCGGAATAGCGCTCTCTTCATCGCCAAGCCTTAGAAAGCAATCTGCCATATAGTATATAGGAGTAGGATTAGATTCATCCAGCTTTAAAGCAACCATAAACCCCTGAAGCGCTTCGGTATACTCACCCATCTGATGTAGGTTTGCGGCAAGGCCTAGCATGAATTTATAGTTCTGAGGCGAGCAGCCCGCCAAAAACTGAAAGAGACTTAATGACTCTTTATAATTACCCCTCTCATAGTGTGCGTGCGCCAGAGCATACATCTCCTCAAGAAATGAGTCGGGAATTCCCGTCGCTTGCTGCAACGTAATACCCTCATCCTTCATCTTCTTCAAGATTCTCTGCGATTCTCTCTCAATCTCTTCAGGAGTGAGCGTTTTACTCTCTTTCTTAGGCATAATTAAATATCCTCATATAATATAATAATATTAGAAATGGGAAGATTAATAAAGAGAATTATTTTCTTAATGTTACTTTGTTTTCGAAAGCCGTTCAATCGCACCCCATTTGACATTTCTCACTATAAGGAAAATGTAAAGCTGCTTTGGCGCTGCCACTCTATTGGTCAGCTGCGTGCCACCTCCTCAGGCAGGTTGAGTTTCGGTTTTTCTCTTTCAAGAAGGAGGGTAAAGCGTGCGATTCACAACACCTTTTTGGCAATGGAGGTGGAGTTTCTCAATCCTGTTAGCAAAAAGATTTTCGCACGCTATTTGGATCGTAAGCTGTCTTACTTGCGCCGCCTGTCGCGCCATTTAAAGATGGAGAAAGAACTCGAACCAACGCTGTTGGATTATAAGCGTTCCTCTCTCTTACAGATGCATATCATAGAGCAGATGCATCAGGCATGCGTTGAGGCTAAGGAACCGGCAGTTGTAAAGCAGGCGCAGGAGGGATTAGAGGCTGGGATCTACCCTCTTCTGATCGCAAAGGGCCGATCGGGTTCTTATTTGATGCGCTCAAAAGAGCAGGAGATTTTGGGTGTTTTTAAACCCTATGATGAAGAGGCGTTTGCAATCAACAATCCAGCTAGAAGTGGAGAGTTTGCTCCCTTAGGAGCGCAGAAATTGCGCCATGGAGTGTGTGTGGGTGAGGGAGCGCATAATGAGGTGGCAGCCTACTTAGTTGACGCCTTCTTTGGTTTTGGTATTGTCCCGCGCACCTATTATGCTAGCTTTACGCACCACGCCTTCTTTTCCCTGCGTGAGACGGACTATGCGAAACCTAAAATCAAATATGGCTCCTTTCAGGAATACATTGAGGGGTTTGTTTTAGTGCCGCACCTTCCAGAAGGTGTGATGGAAGAGCTCTCGCTTGATCTCTACCAAACTCTGCTCTTTTTCGATCTCATTGTGGGCAATAGTGATAGGCATTTGAATAATCTGCTGATTGGTGAGGATCATTTAGCGGCAATTGACCACGCTCTCTGCTTTTCTGAGGAGGCAGTGAAGCTCTCACCTGCTATTTGGTCACTCTTCAAACAGTCTGAGGAACCTTTTCATCCGCAGATTAAGAAACGGGCCAATGATTTTCCCTTTGATGAGCTTTGTTGGAAGCTGCAAAAGCGCTGCTATAGAAGTGTGAAGAGCATGCAGAGACTGCGTGAGAGAGTAGAGTTTTTCCGAGCATTGATCAACGCCGATCTAGTCCCCAAACAGATGATTAAGCTTCTCACAGTTGAAAACTGCGAGAAGCTCACACATGGAGTCGATCCAAACTCTTTACTTGTAGATTGATTGCGCTAGAGTCATTAATGACTGATTTAATGTGGTCATACAGGTCGAGACAATCGTCCACATCTGCTGAACCTCTGTCATCGTTAGCTGCAGCTCCATCTGCTGTGACGAACTCTGGTTGCTATAATCCTGCTGATCACTCTTCAGATCGTTATAAATCGTCTGCAAACCACCCGCTCCTGGATCATCCTTATCACTCACATCTCCACTCACTACAGCATCTTCCGCTGCAGAAAGCCCATCAGTACCCGTCACAGTTGCCGCTCCTGTTGTTGGATCAATGGTAATCTTCATTGTACCCGGAGGATTCGGTGGATCACCAGGACCACCAATAATTTTCTGCAGCTTCTGCAAATTCTTCATCGCCTCACCGCATGAACGCTGCTGCTTTTGTAACTTCGCCTTCAAATCCTTCAGACCTTTAAGAACCTTTGGATCGGTTGTATCCTTCATCTTCTGATCAATCTGATTGATCTCATTTTTGAGACCATCTTGCAGATTGTTCAACTCATTCATATCGCGAGAGCAGGCATTGCGCTCCTTATCCCAGTCATCTTTCACCGTCTTTCCATCAGGATAGCTGTATCCTATTACCTTGCCATCCTTATCCTTAATCGGCTTTCCCGATTGCAAGAAGGTCGACAGGTTAAAATCATTCAATGCTGTTCCAAAATCGTTGATCTTGCCAAGCAGATCATCCAAACCCGTGCCTGCCCAGTTTTGGAACTGCAAAAGAAGCGCTGTTGCCATCAACTGCGCCTCAGCTTTCGGCATAAACTTACCCAAAATTGCCTCAATGAACATCTGAGCCAATGACTCATGTCCCTGAGATTTAGCCTGGGCAATTCCCTTATCTTCAGAAACAGCATCCTTTAATGAGCTCATCAAGCTCTTCCCAGCCTTTGTCTTCGCCTTGCCAGAATGCTTCTTTACCATCTCTTCTGTCTCTGCATACATCGATGCAATTTGAGACCAATATTGCTGCTTGTCTGATGGCGATAGCTTGGAAGACAAATCTTTGTTCAAAGTTTGAATAATCTGATTGAGCTTCTTCAACTCTTCTGGATCCAATTTACCCTGCTTCTTCATCGCAAGTAGCTGATTGAGCAGCTGATCTAGAGACTCCTTGTCCTCAGGGGCAAGATTAAATGACATCATCAGATGACAAAGTCCCTCATATTGATCTACCTGATGAAAGACTAGTGGTGAAAATGCCTTCAGATCTTCTTTAGACAGCTTCTCCTGTTTCCCCTTTGTCTGCTTCTGCTGCAGCTCTTTTTGCTGCTTTTTTGCCGTGTAAAGCGGCACGTCAAGCTGCATCGCTTTTGCTTGATAGCGGATCAAATCAGCCACATTTTCAGTCTTTGGTCGATCGATTCTTTGCCTTTCGATCTCTTGGATCAAACGAGAGCTTTGAGACTGCTGTTTTGGGTTTAGAGGATTTGACATTCATATCTCCTTATTTATAAATAGCCTTTGCGAGGATCATGTAGGCATTATGGATCGATTTCATACAGCTTGTGGTGATCTCCCACTCCTGCTGCACACGACTCATGATCATCTGCATGGAAAATTCCTGTGTCAAACTGACACTTGCATAATCTTGTGACGCCCCATTGGCAGTCGTAATAATTTGGGATAAACCACCCACATAGGCAGGCGGCTGAGCATTTGGATCTCCATTGACAAGAGCATCCAAATCAACACTAATATCTTTACTTCCCGTCTGAAGATCGCGCTCAACCTGCCCAATTTGCTGCTGCGCCTTTTGCAGATTGCCTCGCATATCATTGAGCTGCTGAATCAACTTCTTCTTTGCTGCAATAACTGTTGGGTCATCTCCATAGTTAGTTCTGCCAAGGGCTGCTAAATCTTCATCAATCTGATCAATCGCCTTCGAAAGCGCCTCAGAATCTTTAGCCAGATTCTTCTCCATCTCCTTCTTCTCCTCTGCATTTTTGGGAGGGAAGGCATAGTTAGCCTTTGCCTGCGTCAAGTTGGTCAAAATCTTAAGCAGATCACTCAACATATTTCCGGCATCATCATTGAATTTCAGGGATTTGGCAAATCTTTGGAGTTCAGCCTCTTGCTCAGGCATGAATTTGTTGAGCATGACGCGTCTAAAGAGATCTTGCAGAGAATCCACTTTCCAGAGCATTGCCCAGCAGACATCGACAGATCGAGCGATATCTTTCATGATCTCATCAAATGCGGCCATACCGTTGTTTTTTGGGTCAAAACTCTCTTCGATATCTTTGAGATCGTTGAGAAGAAGCATCCAGCCGCCAGGATCACCTCCAACAGGGTGGAGTCCGCCTGCTAGAAATTTGCTCAGCATATTGTTGAGCGCCTTTGGATCAGCTGTGATCTTTCCATCAGGGCCCACCTTGAAGAGTTGATACAGAGCGTGTGGCCCTGAGCAGTTAGCGAGATCTTCCAGCTCAGTCTCCATGCGTAGCAGCATCGGATTGCCCGAGTTGGGCAAGTGACCAACAAAATTGTTGATGAACTGCTGCAATCCCTTCTCGGTCGCATTTTTACCTGCCATCTGCATGTACTGCTGCACCAAACTCTCCTGCAAGGCGAGAATGATCACATTGTAGAGGTTGGCTTCACTGCCTGTGGCAGAACCAAAACCAGCGCCCATCACATTGCTCAAGCTTTCCAAGAAGTTAGAAATCGCATTGCTATCACCATATGAGAGCACCTGACCATTTTTCATCAATGTCTCAATATCGGTGACCAGCTGCGACATATCTGCAGCTGTAAAGCTACCTCCCTCCATTCTTTTCATGATGTTCTCAATATCTTGAATGGTTTGGTAGATGATACCGCTATTGTCAGTAGTAGCGGAGCCAATCTCAGAGAGTGTATTGAATAGATCTAGTTCCGCTCCCCAATAGGAAGCTTTAAAGCTTTTGCAGGGAATTCCTTGAGCAGCTTTGTTTAACTGTCCGAGGATGCCGTTTAAGCTTTTGAGATCGCCTTCAGATACATTGGGTAGGTGGCTTGCAACAGAATCTAGAAGCCGCTCGATATTAGAAAAGTCTTGGCCGGGTAGATACTGCTCCAAAATCTTGATCAGCATGCGGTAACCCTCAATCTCCTTACGAATTAGAGGGTCGAGTGCTTTTTGCACATAGTTGCCACCAGGAGGTCCAGCTGGCTTGACATGGCCCTCAGCTTTCTGCAGCAGTTGTAAGAAAATACCCAAATCGTGAGAGGCTTCATTGTAGAGGTTTTGTGTCTGCTGCTGCTCCGTTTGATCATTACTAAGCTGTGAAGAGGCAGCTGCTGCCTCATCTTCAAGCGCTTTGGCAACCGAGCCGATATTATTCAGCGCTTTGGCCATGCCGCCTGAAATCAGCTGGTTGAATGCCTCATAGTTCATGATGATGTGACCATCAGAGGAGAAACTCCAATCAGTCGGTGTCATTGAAGGAGAAGGGAACTTATTTTGGATGAAATCGATCGCCTGCTTTAACCCAGGAATACCCATCGTATCAAAGTTAGAAAAACGATCCCACACCTGTTGCAGATCTTTTTTTGTACCACCCTTTGAGGCAAACTGCTGCATAGCAGCCAAAAAGATGGAGTATCCCAAAATCATTCCGGGCGGAAAGTTAGGATTGCTTGAGGTGATTGAACCCCAAGCTTGGAGCGCTTTTTGGATTTCGGAGCGCATTGGCGAGTTTGGAGGCAGAGATTCGAGCATCTCCTCAAGCGCCAAAATATTGCTTCCCATTGCAAGAAAGTCATTGTAATTTGGATCTCCGCCAGCAAGTGCCTCTGCTGCTTGAGCGCCTTGCTGCAAGATGGGAACCAGTTTTTGCTCCATGTTGATTAGATCACGCAGTTTGGCCAATTGCGGAGTCAAATTCTTAATATCGCTATTAGCGTCATTTTTCATCTGATTATACATTTGAACTTCAATCTGATAGAATTCACTCTGTACATTGGGGGGAAGCTTAGAGATGAGGTTTTGCATCAGCTGCATCATCATGTTTAGCTGTGTAGCATCTGCAGCAGTAGGCGGTGTATGCATATTAGCTAGCTCTTTTTGCCAGCTCTGCACAAGTGCGATGATTTTTGGATCACCACTTTGCAAAAGCATTTGGAAAAACTTTTGCATACTACCCATCTGCTGTTCATACGCTTTTTGTAGTCCAGGGGGCAGCTGATTGGGGTCATAATCTTGCAGCGGGGACTCTTCTCCCTCCTGCTTGTCTGTTTTGGTATCGACCTCTTTGACCGCACGAATGGAGCTGAGATGCTCCATCTTCTTTTGGCGCGCCGACTTCACCTCTTTTTTCTTTTTCTTCTCCTTCTTATGAAGAGCAACACCCTCCTCTTCATGCGATTTCTCAACATCTTCTTGGGCAACGCTACTTCTTGCCTCTTCCTTTTCGATCTTTTTGGCAGTCTTGAGCGTTAGCTTTAAAGTGTCTAGATCACTTTCGGTTTTTTGGACTGTATAGACGTCACTATAGATAGGCTTTTTTGGCTCCTGTGGCATCTGAGGGCCCTGCGTTGGCTGAATATTCTCTACCATTTTAGTTCAACCCTCCAAAGGCACTCTTTAACTCTTGCTCCACCTCTTTTTGCTGAGTAATCTCTTGCTGAAGCTGGTTGTACTCATCTTGACACGCCTGGCTTTGACTACTGATTTTGCTCCAGTAGGTTTGCCCAGAACCTGGCTGAGAAAAGATGTTCTTGATGCTATTGATCGTCGATTCAGGATCTGATTTTGAGGGTGGAGGATGGGAATCAATGATGATCTGATAGACAAACTTATCTGCAAAGGGACAATCTTTGTAGAGATTTGGATGGCTCTTTTGAAACTGTTCCATAATATCATGGAGGTCAGACGGCTTTACACCATTGGCTAGCTGAGCATCATAGAAAAGGATCCCCATCTCACCAGCCATTTCTGGAGAAGAGCTCATCAAAGTAGAGAAAAACTTGTTGATCATCTGGCTTTGTGCTGGATCCGTTGCACCGACATCCATCTGAATTAGCTTCCATATCAAAGAGGCAGCATCTTCATAGTTTTGTGCAGTGCAGTTGGGAAAGCCTTTGAGATCTTTTGAGATAGCATTGAACAACTGAACTAGCGGTGTCAAATCCTCTCTGCGTTTGGTCATCGCTTGAATGTTTTGATCCATCTTTGTGAAAGCAGTTTGAATCATCTGTTTTTGATCTGCAGTCAGAGGGTGAATGGCGGAGTAGCTTTGAGCGATCATCTGCACTGTAGAGACAATGGTAGCTGGATAGGGAGGGCCGGAGGTGACCTGCCAAAGCTGATTAAGTAGCTGCTGTACCATCGGATCGCTCTTTTGACTGAGTAAGATTTTCGATAATGCTGCAATCACATCTTGGATCGATTCAAAGTAGCCATCTGGAGCTGTAGGCCCTTGCACATAGGGACCAGAGGGAAAAGCTATGGACCAATCACCATTGAGTAGATTTTGCATCGCACTTTGCGCCTGCTCCGCTTGCGCTAGCTGCTGTGAGAGCTGCTGATACTGTCCACCCTCAAGCTGATTGATTGTAGTGTCAATCTGATTCAGCGCTGTAGAAATCGAGCTTTGTGAAAAGGAGCAGCTTTTGGCCAAAATTGCTGTCCAATTGCGCTTGAGTGATCCAACTAGCATTCCACTTCCCGCACTCTCATCACAGTATGGCTCCATATAGCTCCCATCCAAATGGTGCTGCCACCAGCCAAGTTTTGTTGCAATTGCTTGGAAGAAGGGAACATTGGTCCCCTCCATCTGCGCAATCGCTTTCTCCAAAGGCGCCTTCATGGCACTCTCAGCATAGGCAAAAGTTTGCCCACTTCCATGCGAACTGTACATCTCTAACATCATCGCTGTTGCCACAACATCACTCAGTGAAACGCCATTTTTTACCCCCGAGAGCGAGGTCAAAATAGAGCTCACCGCGCCTGCCCATGGAGAGGGATCTTTTGTATGGCTCGCTAGATCAGCGATTGAATCAGCAAATTTCTGAAAGGCCGCCCCATCACTCAGATTGCTCGGAATACCCATCAAAAAACTCTGAATATTAATGAAATCTTGAAAGAGCTTGCCTTGAGCTCCAAACGAACTGATCAAGTTTTGCATTTCAGCCTGTAGCGTCTTGATCTGTTGAGCTGCCTGCCCCGCGATTTCTTTTGGATCGCTAATCGCTGAAGTCACCTTCTGCACGAAGCTAGGATCTACCTGTGACCCAATCGCAAAAATCTGGTGCAGGATCTGCAACATCTGCGTTCCCGATCTTGGAAGTGTAGGATCAATCCCCGCAGCCTCATTTTTAAGAAATTGAAGAGCACCCGCCGGAATATGCTCCACAGTAGTCAAGTAGTTGATCAGATCATCGATGTACTTTTGAAAGTAATTATTGGTAGGAGCAGGTTGGCTAGAGGAGAGTTGGGAATGCTGTGCCTTTTTCACGATAGATAGGGTTAATTCCAAAGAGTCAGATTGTTGTGTCAGATTGCAAACTGTTCTCAGCATAGCCGCTGATGGACCCTTTGCACCCGCTGGACGCTGTAGACTTTCTGGACCTTCAATTCTCATTCTGCTACTGTGACCCCAACACAAGAGACTTCTTTATAGTTATTATTTTACACTATTATGACAAATAAACGCTCCATTTCTCTTTTAGATGAGCAAACTATCAACCAAATAGCTGCAGGTGAAGTTGTTGAGAACGCCAGCTCAGTTGCTAAGGAGTTGATAGAAAACGCTATAGATGCAGGAGCCACAGAGGTTTGCATCGAGACATTGGGAGGCGGCAGGGGCTTATTAAAAGTAAGTGACAATGGTTGTGGAATGAATCAAGAGGAGTTGAAACTGGCTCTTCAGCGACATGCTACATCTAAAATATTGACATCAGAAGATTTAGGGTCTGTCAGATCGCTTGGCTTTCGAGGAGAGGCTCTTCCATCGATAGCTAGTGTCTCCAAGATGACATTGTCAAGCCGCGGTACAATTGAGGTTGAGGCGGGCAAGATTCTAGAAGAGAGCAGCCGCCAGGTTTCGGGGACACAGATTGAGGTGCGCTCGCTTTTTTTCAATACGCCGGTGAGGCGCAAGTTTCAAAAGAGTATTGCTTCGGAAGTGGCGGCAATACATAAATTGCTGATTCGACTGGCACTTTGTCATCCTCAGATCCATTTTCGTTGGATCAATGAGGGTGAGGAGAAGCTTATTGCGCTTCGTGGTGATGATCTGGAGCAGAGGATCTCTTCGCTTTTAGGAATTGAGTTTGTACAGAAGCAGGTTGATGCAAGGGCAGATGGAATGAAGCTTTGCGGCTTTATTGGAGGCCATCGAGCTAATCGGACTGGTCAGCATCTCTTCGTTAACGGACGTTTTGTCCTATCGCCTTTTATTTCGACAGCGGTGTTGGAGGGTGTTGCGACAAGAATTGCTATGGGGCGTTTTCCGCAATTTGTTTTGCATTTGGATCTACCGTCCGACTTTGTCGATGTCAATGTGCATCCACAAAAAAAAGAGGTGCGTTTTTCAAACAAAGATCTTGTGGCTGATTTTGTGCGTCGAAGTGTTGATGAGGCGTTGCAGATCAAGCCGCAGCCGATCCGTTTTGAACCAACACCCAAGCGTTTTGACTTCCCTCAAAGAGAGCTGCCTGTTGAAGAGCCTCTCTTTGAAAAACGGGAGATTGAAGAACCAGCACAGCTGGAGCTAAGGCCACTTTTGCACGCTCTAACGGTTGTTGGAGGGTACTTTTTGCATCGAGTTGAAGAGGGGGTTGCCATCGTCGATCTCAACGCAGCTCGTTCACTTTTGATGGGGCAGAGCGATCAAGAAATTTCTGTTCAAAAATTACTCCTGCCGCTGATGATCGAGCTGGATCCCGAAATTGTTGAAGAAAAGCTGAGTTTTTTGGAGGGTTGTGGATTTAGTTTACGCCCCTTTGGAGGCACAACTTTTGCCTGTGATGCGATTCCAGCGCATATTGAACAGGAAGAGGCAAACGATGTGATCGATCAACTGCTCGCTGGACGATCAAAGAAGCTAGCTTTAAAGAAAAGGCGCTTTACATTGGAAGAGGCGAAGCGGTTGACAGAGGAGTTGATTGCGAGTGGTCTGATTGAGGGAGCGACTTCGCTATTAAGTGAGCAAGAGATAGAGAGACGTTTTGGCGTATGAAGAGAGATGCACTTTTAATTGAGGATCCAATCGACCTCTACTACTTAACTGGACTGGAGCTATCGGCGGGACAGCTGCTTGTGAAGGATGATGAATCGGTGCTCTATGTGGATGGCCGCTATCTGGAAGAGGCTAAGAGTCGGATGAAGGCTAGACTTGGCCCCGCCCCTTTGAAGGGTAAGGTTGAATTTGATGCAACCAAGACTTCATTTCAGCGCTATTTGGATCTTTGTAGTGATGATGTGGAGTTGGTTCCTATCAAAGGGCCAACAAAGCGGATGCGTTTGGTCAAAAATGCAAGCGAGATTGAGAAGTTGAAGAGGGCTGCCGAGCTTGGTCGTGCTGGCTTTGAGTTTTTGACCAAGCAGCTGGCTCTTGGGAAGACAGAGAGGCAGCTTGTGGCGGAGCTGGAGATTTTTTGGCTGCAAAATGGAGCAGCGGGTGTAGCTTTTTCGCCGATTGTAGCTTTTGGAGAGAATTCGAGTAAGCCGCACTACCATCCACAAGATCGTCCCCTTCGTGAGGATGATGCTGTATTGATCGATATTGGTGTGACACTTGATCACTACCATAGCGATATGACGCGTGTACTGCTGCCGAAGGATCCAGATCCGAAGATGGTAGAGATCTATGCCGTTGTGAAAGAGGCGCAGAAGAGGGCTCTTGCTCTTTGTAAGCCAAAGAGTGTTGTTGCTGATCTAGATGCTGCGGCAAGAGATTATATCACTGAGTGTGGTTATGGTGATCATTTTGTTCACAGCTTGGGTCATGGAATTGGGTTGGAGGTTCATGAAGCGCCACGTCTTTACAAAGAGGGGGCGGATGTTGATTTACGGCTCGAGGCTGGTATGGCAATCACAATCGAACCGGGCATCTACCTTCCTGGGATTGGGGGTGTTCGTATCGAAGATACAGTGGTCATTACCAATGAAGGGCATATCAATCTAACAAATAGTCCAAAATAAAAAGTTAATTTAGTAAGTTGATGAAAGATGAAGCTACGCTCAAAACTGATCATCAACCTCTCTTTGCTGCTCTTTGGCTATGTTGTCATCGTCTTTTTTGTGCCTACAATCATTGTTGTGCGCGATATCGAGAGAGTGGGCAAGGAGATTCATGCGCTGATCATCAAGAAACATCGCCGCCTTGTTCGTGATCAAGAGGTTTTGGTTGAAGAGATTTTTCAACAGATGCGCGCTTCGATCAATGCATCACTGCTCTTTGTTTATGAGTCAGATCCGGCAAGCAAGGCGCTGGTCAAGCTAAAAGATGGTGACTACTACCCAGTTTGGAAGGCTGCGGCTCACATTGCGAGTGAAAATCCCACTTTAGGCTTTTTACAGGTCTCAATGCCAGGTGAGGAGAAGGCTGTTGTTCTCAAACCTTCTGAGGCAAAAGTCTACCGCGCAACAAGCAGGCCGTTGCAAGAGCGAACTTCTGCAATTAAGGTTTCTAGAGCTGAGCATGAACTCTACTTGGGTGTCGAGCTTCCTAAAGAGTTTCAGCCAAAAAGCGAGCACAAATACTATGCGCTGGTTGACTATGAAAAGGCGAAAAAAGAAAAGACTGAGCTAGAAAAAGAATTTAAAGGGATTCAAGGTCAGCTGGATGAGCTTGACGCTCATCTTGATGTAGGGCAGGTTTTTACTGCACCAGACAATGCGCGTACAGCTGCGATGAATTGGCTTTACAAGATGGAGATGATTCAGCTGTTGACTCCTCTTGTTGTTGAGGGAATGAAGCTGCAGGGTGATCAGACCTGGGTGCCAGATGGTGTAGCGCGTGTGAGTGTGGATGGAACAGCTGAGGTTATTTTTTCCAATGAGCTTTTGAGTACCAAGCCGATTGTGCCAGCTGCCAAATTCTTTGAGGAGCATAGCCCTCCGATTGCAGCTCCACCCATTGGGGAGGGCAACTTCTTTGTCTATGATGAGAGCTTGAAGCATGTCTACATTGCCAATGTTGTTGATTTAGGAGGTGTCTACCTCTCTTTAGGTAGCTCTGCTGATAAAGTGGCGCGAGATTTTGCTGTCTGGTCAGACAAGCCTGTATTGATCAGCGTCGGGGATCAGCTTTGGATGGGCTATGATGGAATGGGTCAGCGCTATTCGATGGAGGATGTCAACAAGTTTGCCAAGTATGATCTTGTTCGGAAGGAGACGGGCATCTTCAAAGTAGATGGTGGGAGTTTCTTCTTTGCCAATATTGCGCAGTTTGAAGGGGGCAGGATTGGTATCTACGAGCTTTCTCAGCTCGATGGTAAAAATTCGATTGCCTCTCTCTCTTTGGATGTGGCGCACAAATTGGCATGGCGCATCTCATTCCAACTCTTTGCGATTTCTGTTCTCATCATTTTGCTGATTCTCTTTGCTCTGAGTCGCATGGTGATGTATCTCACGGTGAAGCCTGTTGTGCGCCTTGCTCATATTACGGAGCAGATAGTAGCTGGGCAGTATGAGGATATTAAGTGGCCCGATATGGGCAAGCGTAATGATGAGGTGGCCAAGCTGGCGCGCTCCTTTGAGGAGATGGTTAAAGGGTTGCAGGAGAAGGAGAAGATTCGCGGTGTGCTGGACAAGGTGGTCTCCAAGGATGTGGCCACTGAGATTTTGAAGACGCAGATACACTTAGGTGGTGAGGATCGCCACGTCTCTGTTCTCTTTAGCGATATTCGCAGCTTTACAACTCTGACTGAGCATCTATCTCCTCATGAGACGATTGATCTGCTCAATTCCTGTATGACTAAGATCACGCAAGTGATCGAGGGTGAGGGGGGTGTGATTGACAAATTTGTGGGTGATGCTGTGATGGCGATTTATGGAGCGCCGACAAAGGTTGATGATCATGCACTTCGTGCGGTCTCTTCTGGTCTGTTAACGCTACGCGCACTTTCGAAGTGGAATGATGATAGACAGAATCGCGGATTAGAGCGTGTTGAGATGGGGATTGGGATTAATACGGGGCTTGTTGTAGCGGGGAATATGGGAGCTGTGGACCGTTTGAATTACACGGTGCTTGGGATGAATGTCAATGTAGCATCTCGCCTCTGCTCGATTGCAAAGCCGACGCAGCTGATTATTTCTGAGCAGACATTGAATGAGCCGCGCGTCAAAGATTCTTTTTATGTCGAACCTTTGCCCTCGGTTATGTTAAAAGGTTTCTCTGAACCGTTTCGTATCTATCATGTGATCGACTTTAAGTGGGAACAGTAGCGTGAGCTTCCGTCAGAAGATTTTTTTCAGCCAGCTTCTTATCTTTCTGATCTTTGTGATCTTTCTATATCCTGTTGTTACCTCTTTGACAGAGAGAATCCAGCATAAGAGTTTGCAGCACCGTGTTGAACGTGTGGTCAAACCTCTTTTGAAGGCGCGCAACATTGATGAGATGGTTGGGATGCTCTCAAGGACTGAAGCGCTGATCTTCTTTCGTCTCTCTCTTTTTGAGGCGGGTAAGGGGTTTGTCTATGATTCTCATGAGCAGTTTGAGGGGAATGAATATAAGGCTGGTCGTTTCCCTGAAATTGATGAGGCTCTTTCTACGGGAGCTGGTTATGAGGTGAGATACTCTTCGCTTTTTGAGCAGGAGATGGCCTATGTCGCGGTTCCCTTTATCTACAAAAACCATCTCTATGTTTTGCGTGGCTCATTTCCCTATGGCCAGATCTTGGATCTGACGCATGAGTTGACGCTTGCCTTTTCGATCATTGCGGTCTTTATTTTGCTGCTTTTTAGTTTTTTGTCCTGGTTTATTATTCACTACTTCACCGCACCAGTACGAAAGATTTTGGAGACGATTCGCCCCTATCAAATGGGGATTGAGGAGCATATACCAGCGATTGAGCTTGATGAGTCTGATAGTTCGCGAGATGAGTTTGGCCAGCTTGCTGAGACGCTCAATTCGCTTTCCAATCGGATTGAATTGCAGATCAGTTCACTGACTCAGGAGAGAAATGAGAAGGATGCAATCTTAGAATCTCTAATTGAGGGGGTTGTTGCGGTCGATGCGAAGCTCAATGTGATCTATATGAATCAGACGGCTGAGCTCTTTCTCAATATTCGAGAGAAAGATTTAGTTGGGGCCAGCTTTACACTGGCTCAGCAGCCGGAGTGTGAGATGTTGATTTTGCAGGCGCAGAAGAAGAGCATTCCATTGACAACAGTATTGAAGCCAAAGAGAGGGCAGAAGCGCTTTTTTGATGCGGTGGCTGCACCGCGCGGTGGAAATGAGGGTGCGATTTTAGTTTTGCAGGATAAGACAGGTTTGCACAAGGTAATTGAGCTTGGGCGTGATTTCATTGCCAACGCTTCGCATGAGCTTAAGACACCGATTACAATTATTCGCGGCTTTGCTGAAACGCTGCATGACCACCCAGAGCTGAGTCAGGAGATGAACCAGGAGATTACGGGCAAGATTGTGAGCAATTGTGGGAGGATGGAGACATTGATCCGCAACTTACTTACTTTGGCTGCTGTGGATGAGGGGCTGCCACAGTCGCGTCTGCGTAACTGCGATATTTTGGATATCATCGGTCAGGCGCGGTTGACAACATTGACGGTTCATCGCACTGCTGAGATTGAGGTGAAGATGATAGGGGAGGAGCCCTTTGTCTTGCAGCTTGACAGCGATCTCTTTTTACAAGCGATTTTGAATTTGTTGGAGAATGCGGCAAAATATTCGCGGCCACCTGCGAAGATCTTGGTGACAGTGGAGAAGACGATGCGTCACTTTAAGATTCAGGTGAAAGATGAGGGTTTAGGAATTCCAGCAGAGGATTGCGATCGTATTTTTGAGCGTTTTTACGCTGTAGACAAGAGTCACTCTCGCAGTCTTGGGGGTTCAGGGTTAGGGCTTTCGATTGTGGAGAGGATCATTGAGAAGCATCAAGGCAAGATTGAGGTTTCTTCAAAAGTAGGTGAGGGCACTACCTTCACCATCACGCTTCCCACCAGGCAGGACGGTGTGATGTAGTGTGGACGGGGTTAGGTTAGGATCCAAATTTCCCCTCGATAGAAATCTTACCGAAATCTCTAGCAAGGTACTTATTCAGTGTCTCCCTAAAGTACTCGGTAGACCCACTCCGCCGCCCCCTCGATCGCCGCGGCAAGCCGCGAAAGCCTTCGGGGAATCTCACTGGAAGTTCAGATAATCCGCAATGGTACTTCAGATTATCTGAAGTAATACTGCGGATTATCTGAAGTGGTATTGCAAATTATATCAAAATAGCTCTATAATTAACCTATGTACAAGAGAGTGCTTGAATCTCAGATCAAATTGCTCATGCGCAAGTATCCTATTGTCACTGTCCTAGGACCCAGGCAATCTGGTAAGACAACTCTGGTGCGCTCCACCTTCCCCGAGATGCCCTACATCAACCTGGAAGATTTAGAAGTCCGCTCGCTTGCTTCCGCAGATCCTAAAAACTTCCTCGCACAATTTCCAAATGGCGCTATCTTAGATGAAATTCAACGCACCCCGCATCTCCTTTCCTATCTACAAGTAATTGTAGATGAGATGGGTACGAATGGAATCTTTGTTCTTACGGGCAGTCATCAAGCCTCCTTGCACTCAGCGGTATCACAATCCCTTGCTGGTAGGACGGCACTTTTGAAACTACTCCCACTCAGCATTGAAGAGATGGAGATGGCGAAAATTGAAGAGTCAACTGAGGAGCATATTCTAAAGGGAGGTTATCCAAGAGTTTACAAGGAAGATCTGCCCGTAGATATCGCTTATTCTAGTTATTTCCAAACCTATGTAGAACGAGATGTTCGACAAATTTTGCAGATAAAGGATTTGATTCAGTTTGAACGTTTTATCAAGCTTATCGCCTCACGGATTGGCCAGCTGATTAACTACACCAGTCTAAGTTGCGAGATAGGTGTTTCATCCAATACAATCAAAGAGTGGGTAGCTATTCTAGAAGCAACATATATTTTATTCCGTCTTGAACCTTTTTATGAAAACTTTGGGAAGCGAATCATCAAGACTCCAAAATTATATTTTGTGGATACAGGATTGGCTTGCTATCTTTTAGGAATAGAGAGCGTCAAGCAGCTCTGTGAAGAGAAAATTTTCGGTTCCCTATTCGAAAATTGGGTGGTTGTTGAGATGGTAAAGGCGCGTCTAAATCAGGCAAAAGAGCCCAGATTTTATTTCTATCGAGATGTGGCAGGGCATGAAGTTGATTTAGTCTACCAAAAGGGTAGTGATTTGGTTCCCATCGAGATCAAGAGTTCTCAAACCTTTTCATCTAAATTCACCAAGGGGCTTGATGACTTCCATCGGACAACAAATAGAGCCACAGGTGGACATGTCATCTATAGAGGTGATATGAGCCAAAAGATTAATAACTATCAGCTACATAGTATCAAGAGTGCCTCTTGGATCTTTAAGGAGCCTACTAAAGGAGCCACTGAATAACTCCCATCCGGCATCTTCCGCCACAATTTTCGATTCGGTGTCATTCTTGACTCGTCTAACCAGCAAGTGGTTAGCG
>JAJACG010000031.1 GCA_022601635.1 Chlamydiales bacterium
ATCTCTAGCAAGGTACTTATTCAGTATCTCCTTTTCAATTAAAGTGAAATTTCACATGCAAATGAATCTAAGCTTCGTTGATTTTTAAAGTCTAGGTAAAATTTTTAGCTTCATTAAAGCTGGTTATGGAGATGTTTATCAGGAAATTTCCCCAAGTTTTTAGCTGGCTGTGCCAGTTTTCAAACCGACTCCCTCTCCACGAAGGCGGTGCGGCTTCACCGCACCGCCTGAATGGGGCTAAATCATATTTTCTAAGGATTAGGTTCGGTATTCTTGTCAGTTGCACATAGAGCTTCAAGAACTGGCTTTAGACATCCCTTTCGCCTAAACATTCGCCTAAGCTGAATGCACTGCTCTTCATAGGTTTTGGCAAGTGCCTGTACCTCTTTTGATTCTGGATCTCCTCCAAACCTAACAGGACGAATGCCAAATGTTTTCACATAGGTTTTTCCCCCTTTTCCATGAATGATCATTTTTTTGCGATCTCCTGGTATACCAGCCCATCGCCCATCCTCTGGATAACCTTCTTTACGATAGCGCTTGCAATTCACAGAAGATTCCCTTCCATAGCCAAGTATCAGACCATAGAGAGCTTCATCGAACAGGATTAGCGGCTGTAACCGTTTGAACTCCTCTAATTTGTTAATGAAGAGATCGGGTGAAAAAGGTTGCTCAAATAGCTTCAGGTAAAGTTTGTCCAGAACCTCTTTGAAGAGCCCTTCATTTTCTACAACAACTTTGCGTAAGCTTTCTTTGTTGATAACAACGAGGTGAAAATATTTTGGGTTTATCTGCTTGTCCTCACAAAAAATGAAGTTAGAGTGAGGAAAAAGATGCTCATACTTTTTCCAAACCTGCCACCCCTTTCCAGCAACTGTGGATGGATAGTAACTGTTGGAACGCTTAACCCTAACAACGATCTGAGCTGCGGGCTTATCGGAAAAAAAGAGGGGGTAGCCTAAGTGATCATGTTTAATTTGCTTATGGAAGAAGTGTTGTAGACATACCCGGTCCCGATAAGAAATCTGCTGCAAAGCAGTGTCTACATCAAAAGCCCACGCTAAGCTAGAAAGGGATAACAAAATCATTGTGAGAATGAATCGATTAATCATTTTGACTGAATATTCCTCTCAAACGCTTCTGCTTCTTCATCCGTATGTGGAGCTCCATCAGGATCTTTAGCATCTAGTATCTCTCTATATACCTCATTCCGGAGGCGATTGTTTTCCTCTTCGCGCTCTTTGCACTTTTGGCATCCCTCTGACTGATCTTCATCATTATCTCCTCTGCACTCGGGCACTTCACACGTCCATCCCAGTTGGTAATTTGGGCAGGTGAAATCAGCAAATAGTAAGTTTAAGCTGCTCATCATCAAAATACAAGAAATAGTAAAATGCATATGAGGTCTCCCTTAGATTAAAATTTCATATGCAAATGAATCTAAGGTTCGTTGATTTTTAAAGTCGAGGTAAATTTTTAGCTTCATTAAAGCTGGTTATGGAGGTGTTTATCAGGAAATTTCCCCAAGTTTTTAGCTGGCTGTGCCAGTTTTTAAACTCACACGAGGTGGGGTAAGCTTGATATACGCCAAGCCCGCCCCCTGTTGTGAGGAAATGGGGGGATGCGTACCCGAACTTTTGTCACAAAATAGTGAAGCTAATTTGTTTGATCTTGAATGATTTGTTGAGCTCTTTGAGCATCATCTTTATTCACTAAAATCTCAATACCACTTGTATTTGTGAGATATGAGAGAGAACCTCCAGCGTTATCACCCTTTGTAAAACTTGGGATACCCTCTGCACCTAATAGCCCTCGGACTAGTTCAGCTTCAATTGTATCATATGCTCGGTGTACCGATACGAATTCATTAGCTTCTTTCATATGCCTGCCTTTCGGTTTAAATTCTGAAGGCACTTGCAGTATTTCCTAATACTCTTTTAATTTCTATCCTAACAAATTCTTAATTATACAGGAGGTCCTTATGAATGTGTTTAAAATTTTACTTATTATTTGTGCGACCCTTGCATCAAGCGTGGGAAGGGCTGAAGCGTGTGACTGCGATTGTCAGAATATCTGTTTTGCAGTCAATACCAGGAATTATGTTTTCGCAAACCAAGTATTGGTCCTTGTCTCAACAAAGCCATTGCAAAAGGCATTTGGGAATCATTGAGTGAGTATAGTTCTGAGGCAATTCAAGCATTTATTTCGGGGATGACGTTAAATACTTTGACTCTCGATATATCAGATCGAAGTGCCTATTTCCCAAACTATTGCCATGAGCTGTTTGAAGCTAAAAAGAGTTTGATTGCTGCAGAGGAGCTTTTTCTATCTCTTGATACAGATCCAACTTTTCAATGTATTCTTCCAAATAGTCTCTATTTCAAAACAATTGATGCAGGAAGTATAGAACCAGCTACTGCAAGGTGAAGAGGAATTTTCTGTAATTACGGAACGAGAGAGGGAGATGATTAATCAATTGAATTGGAATATATATTCGGATCAGATTCTAGATGAGGCCGACGAACTTCCACCAAAAAGAACCGATTCCTACAAAGATGGCAATATTGATCACACTCAAGACAAAACCCGTCTTCCACCAATCCTTAATATCAATATAGCCAGATCCATAATAGAGCGGCGCCGGTCCACTCCCATATTGCGTCAAGCCGCCAGCCAAATTACTGAAAAAGGCCAGTACCAAAATCGCATAAAAAGGCGGTGTACCCAAACCAACTGCCACCATGAAGAAGGCGGGAAACATCGCCCCCACATGCGCTGTGTTGCTCGCAAAGAAGTAGTGTGCATAGAAATAGATCAATGAGAGGATGGCAAAGGCAATCGGCCACGACATATTCCCAACAAAGCGCACCGTCTGCTCGCTCAGCCATGGCGTAAATCCAAGTCGACTCAACGATGTAGCTAACATAATTAGCACCGAGAACCAAATAAATGTGTCCCAGGCACTCGCCTCATGCGTGATCTCCTTCCAATCCAAAATCTGCAACAAAATAATTAGAGCCAGTCCAAAAAGCGCCGCCACTGTCGCATGCACATGGAAGAAACTCCCAAAGATCCACAAGAAGAGCAGCAAGACAAAGATCACAGCCATCAATCCCTCTTTGAGAGTGAGCTTGCCCATCTCCTTGAGCTTTCTCTTCGCCATTGCAGCTGCATCAGGCGTCTCTTTAATAGTAGGCGGAATCAATTTGTAAACCACAAGTGGCATCACTAGAAGACTCAAGATGCCCGGCACAATTCCAGCGAGCGCCCACTGCCCCCAAGAGATCGCATAGCCCATATCTTTCAAAAGGCCAGCAAGGAAGGGATTGGCCGCCATCGCTGTTAAAAACATCGCACTAGAAATTACTGAACCCTGGTAGGCGACAAAGGTCAAATAGGATCCGATATGCCGCTGCGTTCCCGTCTCAGGATCACTCCCAAATGATTTGGCCAAGCCACGCGCAACTGGATAGACAACGCCACCCGCTCTTGCTGTCACACTTGGTACTGCTGGTGCCAAGATAAGATCACTGCAAACTAAGCTATAACCCAGACCCAATGTGCGCTTGCCAAAGAGCGCTACAAAGTAGTAGGCAATCCGCGATCCCAAACCGGTTTTGATGAAACCGCGCGAGATGAAAAAGGCAAAGACTACCAGCCAGACAATCGAGCTGTGAAAACCAGCTAGAGTCTCCTCTAAGGTGAGAGTTTTGGTAAAGGTGGCAATTGCAATCGCCATGATCGAAAGCGCTCCCATCGGGAAAGGCTTTAGAATCACACCCACAATGGTAGCTACAAAAATAGCAAGCATATGCCACGCCTTGTCAGGAATGTTAGGCGTATGTGGCAAAAACCAGATCAACACTCCAAGAAGAAAGGTGATCAATAGAGAGACTGCTCGCTGTTTGGACATGGTAGCAGTCTAGTAGAGAGGGCTATTATTTTCAATATAGAGGTGGAAGAGTGAACTCTTGGGAAGAGAGCCATTTCTCCATCTCAGTGACTGTGTCGTCGATCAACTCCGCATTTTGGAAGAGACGGAAGAGATGAGTCTCCTTGCGAATTGTCAAGATATGCCCCACATCCTCAAGAGAGATCAAACAGCCATCGACAAGCGATTCATCAAAGGCTTGCTGAATTTTGGGATAGAGCTCTTCAGGATAAAGATCACAGACAGAGCTGATCAAATTGTCCCACACAAATGAAGGACGGCGCTCCAACCCCCCTTCAAAGAGTGAATCAAAATACTGCATCACCTCAAGACGAGACTTGATTCCACAGCCAACTAGTTGAACCATGGCGCTTTGACAGGCCGCGCGCACATACTCATTCACGTGGGGATTTTCGATCATCACTTTGAGGGGCTCAATATTACCATCGCAGACGCTGGCCAAAATGCGTGCTAGATCTTCTGTGATGACATCGCCGCCAACTAGGTTGGGGATTTCGCCTGGAAAGGAGAAGAGGCGTAAGATGAAGGGGTAGGCGCGTTTTTCGCGGAGTTGAGCGCAGAGATACATGGCATAGAGGTGGCCTTGATAGTTGTCATGCTCAATGATTTCGTCGATTCTATTGGCGGCATCTTCTAGGATTTCGAGCAAATAGGGGGTCATCTGCTCTTTTTTTGCGACTGCCGCCTCAATTGCATCTCTGGGCAGTGTGCCCATGTCGTAGGCTAGCTCTTCCAAAATATGTGCTATTTCCATCATCTCGCTTATAGCCACTTCCCCCAAATATGATCAAACAAAATAGCTGGACATTTTTCACTTCTGTTGCTATCATCTTCAGCTATGAAAACAATTCGATTCTTGCTGTGTCTTTTTCTTGTCACCGCATTTTCAATTCTAACCG
This sequence comes from Chlamydiales bacterium, assembly GCA_022601635.1. Taxonomy (GTDB): domain Bacteria; phylum Chlamydiota; class Chlamydiia; order Chlamydiales; family JAAKFR01; genus JACKPM01. The sequence goes on from JAJACG010000031.1 coordinate 4,852, forward strand.
CCAACTCAACAGGAAGTCAGATGGCCAATCCAAAAGTTACAATTCACACTAATCTCGGGGAAATCGAGGTTGAACTCTTTCAAGCAAAGGCGCCGGATACGGTTTCCAACTTTCTTGAATATGCGAAAGCGGGTCACTATAACGGTACGATCTTTCACAGGGTCATTGATGGATTCATGATTCAGGGTGGTGGTTTTGCTGCTGACTTTCAGGAGAAGAAGACGCGCGCACCGATTCGCAATGAGGCGGACAATCGCGTTTCAAACAAGCGCGGTACGATTGCTATGGCGCGCACCTCTGATATTCATTCGGCAACGGCTCAGTTTTTCATCAATGTTGCGGATAACAACTTCTTGGATTTTCGCAACCCAACAGTGCAAGGTTTTGGCTACTGCGTCTTCGGCGAGGTGACCTCTGGCATGGATGTGGTTGACAAGATCAAGAAGGCAAAGACTGGTGATAAGAAGGGACATAGCGATGTGCCTCTTCAATCTATCTCTATCGTTGAAGTGACTGTTCACTAAAGAGATACTGAATAACTCCTTCACCCGATCTTCCGACAATCTTTCTGTCGAGGCATTGTTCTCGCCTCGACTAACCCGCAAGGGGTTAGACGTTCGGCTCCGAACTTCCCCTCGATAGAAATCTTGCCAAAATCTCTGGCAAGGTACTTATTCAGTATCTCCCTACATCTCAGTTGAGTCCGACGCCAACCTGGTGGGTTGGTGAGGACGAGAATGACG